>NZ_JBVIYZ010000112.1:0-1018 GCF_055592085.1 Streptomyces sp. NPDC041135 | reverse complement strand
TCCGACGCTCCCACGGCTTGTAGGCACACGGTTTCAGGTACTATTTCACTCCGCTCCCGCGGTACTTTTCACCATTCCCTCACGGTACTATCCGCTATCGGTCACCAGGGAATATTTAGGCTTAGCGGGTGGTCCCGCCAGATTCACACGGGATTTCTCGGGCCCCGTGCTACTTGGGTGTCTCTCAAACGAGCCGTTGACGTTTCGACTACGGGGGTCTTACCCTCTACGCCGGACCTTTCGCATGTCCTTCGCCTACATCAACGGTTTCTGACTCGTCTCACAGCCGGCAGACTGTGAAAGAGAGATCCCACAACCCCGCATGCGCAACCCCTGCCGGGTCTCACACGCATACGGTTTGGCCTCATCCGGTTTCGCTCGCCACTACTCCCGGAATCACGGTTGTTTTCTCTTCCTGCGGGTACTGAGATGTTTCACTTCCCCGCGTTCCCTCCACACTGCCTATGTGTTCAGCAGCGGGTGACAGCCCATGACGACTGCCGGGTTTCCCCATTCGGAAACCCCCGGATCAAAGCCTGGTTGACGACTCCCCGGGGACTATCGTGGCCTCCCACGTCCTTCATCGGTTCCTGGTGCCAAGGCATCCACCGTGCGCCCTTAAAAACTTGGCCACAGATGCTCGCGTTCACTGTGCAGTTCTCAAACAACGACCAGCCACCCATCACCCCGCCCGAAACCGGATGAGTTCACTGGGGCCGGATCAGAAGGACAGCCACAATTCGGCCGCACCCTCAGACACCCAACAACGTGCCCGACACAATGCCCTGTTCCCCACGTTCCACGCCGAAGCAGTACTAGTGAACAACAAACCATCGTGCCGAATAGTCAACGTTCCACCCATGAGCTGACCACCGTCGAACATTTGTCGACGTAGTGGCTCTGGATTCCTTGCGGAATCTAGATGCTCCTTAGAAAGGAGGTGATCCAGCCGCACCTTCCGGTACGGCTACCTTGTTACGACTTCGTCCCAATCGCCAGTCCCACCTTCGACAGCTCC
>NZ_JBVIYZ010000111.1:0-1032 GCF_055592085.1 Streptomyces sp. NPDC041135 | reverse complement strand
GACGGCCAGCTTGGAGATGGTGGTGGACTCGCCGCCGGGCAGCACGAGGCCGTCCACCTCGGCGAGTTCCTCGGGGCGCCGCACCGGCCTGGCCACGGCGTCGGCCGCGGCCAGGGCGATGAGGTGCTCCCGTACGTCGCCCTGGAGGGCCAGGACGCCTATGACAGGTGCATCGGTCATGTGGGTGCAGTCCTCAGGGGGTGCTTACCAGCCGCGGTTGGCGTAGCGCTCGGTCTCGGGGAGGGTGTCGCAGTTGATGCCGACCATGGCCTCGCCGAGGTTGCGGGAGGCGTCCGCGATGATCTTCGGGTCGTCGTAGAAGGTGGTGGCCTTCACGATGGCGGCGGCGCGCTTGGCCGGGTCGCCGGACTTGAAGATGCCGGAGCCGACGAAGACGCCCTCGGCGCCGAGCTGGCGCATCAGGGCGGCGTCGGCCGGGGTGGCGACGCCACCGGCGGAGAACAGCACGACCGGGAGCTTGCCCAGCTCGGCGACCTCGCGGACCAGCTCGTAGGGGGCGCGCAGCTCCTTGGCGGCGGCGTACAGCTCGTTGTTGTCGTAGCCGCGCAGCCTGGCGATCTCGTTCTTGATCTGGCGCAGGTGGCGGACGGCCTCGACGACGTTGCCGGTGCCGGCCTCGCCCTTGGAGCGGATCATCGCGGCGCCCTCGGCGATGCGGCGCAGGGCCTCACCGAGGTTGGTGGCACCGCAGACGAAGGGGGTGGTGAACGCCCACTTGTCGGAGTGGTTGACCTCGTCGGCCGGGGTGAGGACCTCGGACTCGTCGATGTAGTCCACACCGAGGGACTGCAGCACCTGGGCCTCGACGAAGTGGCCGATGCGGGACTTGGCCATGACCGGGATGGAGACGGCCTCGATGATGCCCTCGATCATGTCCGGGTCGGACATCCGGGCCACGCCGCCGTCCTTGCGGATGTCGGCCGGGACCCGCTCCAGCGCCATGACGGCGACGGCGCCCGCGTCCTCGGCGATCTTCGCCTGCTCCGGCGTGACGACGTCCATGATCACGCC
>NZ_JBVIYZ010000110.1:0-1069 GCF_055592085.1 Streptomyces sp. NPDC041135 | reverse complement strand
AGTAGCACGCTCAAGACCCGAAGCGGAGTGATCTAGCCATGGGCAGGTTGAAGCGGAGGTAAGACTTCGTGGAGGACCGAACCCACCAGGGTTGAAAACCTGGGGGATGACCTGTGGTTAGGGGTGAAAGGCCAATCAAACTCCGTGATAGCTGGTTCTCCCCGAAATGCATTTAGGTGCAGCGTCGTGTGTTTCTTGCCGGAGGTAGAGCACTGGATAGGCGATGGGCCCTACCGGGTTACTGACCTTAGCCAAACTCCGAATGCCGGTAAGTGAGAGCGCGGCAGTGAGACTGTGGGGGATAAGCTCCATGGTCGAGAGGGAAACAGCCCAGAGCATCGACTAAGGCCCCTAAGCGTACGCTAAGTGGGAAAGGATGTGGAGTCGCACAGACAACCAGGAGGTTGGCTTAGAAGCAGCCACCCTTGAAAGAGTGCGTAATAGCTCACTGGTCTAGTGATTCCGCGCCGACAATGTAGCGGGGCTCAAGCGTACCGCCGAAGTCGTGTCATTGCAGCAACAGGGCCAACGCCCGCTGTGATGGGTAGGGGAGCGTCGTGTGCCGGGTGAAGCAGCCGCGGAAGCGAGTTGTGGACGGTTCACGAGTGAGAATGCAGGCATGAGTAGCGATACACACGTGAGAAACGTGTGCGCCGATTGACTAAGGGTTCCTGGGTCAAGCTGATCTGCCCAGGGTAAGTCGGGACCTAAGGCGAGGCCGACAGGCGTAGTCGATGGACAACCGGTTGATATTCCGGTACCCGCTTTGAAACGCCCAGTACTGAATCAGGCGATGCTAAGTCCGTGAAGCCGGCCCGATCTCTTCGGAGTTGAGGGTAGTGGTGGAGCCGATGAACCAGACTTGTAGTAGGTAAGCGATGGGGTGACGCAGGAAGGTAGTCCAGCCCGGGCGGTGGTTGTCCCGGGGTAAGGGTGTAGGACGCACGGTAGGCAAATCCGTCGTGCATTGAAGTCTGAGACCTGATGCCGAGCCGATTGTGGTGAAGTGGATGATCCTATGCTGTCGAGAAAAGCCTCTAGCGAGTTTCATGGCGGCCCGTACCCTAAA
>NZ_JBVIYZ010000109.1:0-1102 GCF_055592085.1 Streptomyces sp. NPDC041135 | reverse complement strand
ACCCGCTGAATACGAGGCCAACCACTACCTCGCCAACACGAAACCCCAGGTCACAACCACAATCTGAAGTCTCTACCGAACCCGGAACGGTTCACTGGGATGTTCGGCGGCGACCTGGTCCAGGAGCTGGGTGCCGGCGATGGAGTCCTGCACGCTTGCCGCGGTGACCAGCGCGGCGAGCAGGAGGCCAATGGTGTCGGTGACAGTGCTCCGTTTCCGTCCGACGATCTTCTTGCCGGCATCGACGCCCTGGCCGGCGGCGGGGACGCTGGTGGATGTCTTGACGCTCTGGGCGTCGATCACACAGGCCGACGGCTCGGCGTCCCGCCCTTCCTTCTCCCGCAGCTGCCGCCTGAGCAGGCCGTTGAGCTGAGCGAACACACCTTCCCGCTGCCACTTCGCGAAGTAGCCGTAGACCGTGTTCCAGTGCGGGAAGTCGTGCGGGAGATAGCGCCACTGGACCCCGGTGCGGTCCACGTACAAGATCGCGTCCATGATGTCGCGCAGGTTATGTTCGGGCGGCCGGCCGAAGTCCAGAGCTCTGCCACGGCGCTCGAAACGCCAGGCCGCCAGGACCGGCTCGACCAACTCCCAGCGGGCATCGGACAGATCGCTTGGATAAGAACGTCGACTTGGCATGCCTCCGGCGTACTGCCGCTCAACGAGTGCGCCCAGGCGCACAGCGATGACGATGGAAGCACGCAGCCTGGGAAGCCGGGCATCCTGGGATGAGACAGGAACGAGCAGCACTCCGCCCCAACAGTCACACCTCAGGACTCATCGACCCCAGCCACACCGGCTACCTCTTCCGCATCGCACCTTCACCCATCGGGAATCCGTCTATAAGCAGGCAAGACAGATGAAAACGACCTCTGAGTGCCGCTATGACGATGCTCGGCCCAGCCCAGAGCCGCTATACGTACCCGGCCTCACTGTGCCTCGACATTTCGACGAGTTTTGACGGCACTGGAGGACTCCGTTGCTGCCGTTTGCGTCCCAGAAGCTCGCTAACGAGCTCGTGCACGGTAGGCGGTGAGGCGTCGAGTTCTCAATCGTCGATCATGGTCATGTGGTGGGGAACGCGTTTCGTGAAGTGATCGTC
>NZ_JBVIYZ010000108.1:0-1217 GCF_055592085.1 Streptomyces sp. NPDC041135 | reverse complement strand
CCACCTGCCGCAACGTGAGGTTCGTGCGCCAGTACGTCGCCACCAGCAACACCCGGTCCTCGAGCGACAGCCGCCACGGCCGGCCACGCTGAATGTCGCCACCTCGGCGCCGTACCAGTGCCACCAGCCTCGCGAACTGCACCTCGGTCAGACCCGCAAACGGCTCGATCCACTTCGGATCATCTGCTGAGATCACCCTACCCATGCCCGACCAACGCACCAACCCTCCCACCGGTTACGGGACAACCTTTAAAAGGGTGTTGCAGAAGGCCGGGAACTGGGCATCTGCGTTGTATGGCTGGGGTGTTGAGGGCCGAGCGCGTGTGGATTGAGACCTTCACCGGGTTACGCACGGACCAGTTCGGTCGGTTGCTGAAAGCGGTCCGGGAACGTGGTGGCGAGGGCCGCGGGTGGGGTCGTCCGTGGCGGCTTCGGCTGGCCGAGCGGGTGCTGCTGGTGGCCGTGTACTACCGCACGAATCTCACCATGCGGCAGCTCGCCCCGCTGTTCGGCGTCTCACCGGCGACTGTGTGCCGGGTGATCCAGCGCCTCGGCCCGCTCCTCGCACTCGAGCCGGCACGAGCCCCCGCCGATGCAGCCGAGCGGCTGTGGATCGTGGACGGCACGCTCATCCCGGTCCGCGACCGCAACGTCGGAGCGTCTTCGCGTAACTACCGGTTCTCGGCGAACGTGCAGGTCATCGTGGACGCGGAGACCCGCCTGGTGGTGGCGACCGCCCGTCCGGTGCCCGGCAACACGGCGGACGCGAAAGCCTGGCGGAACTCCGGCCTGGCTGCACACTGCGAAGGTGTGACGGTCCTGGGTGACGGCGCCTACATCAACACTGGCCTGATCGTCCCGCACCGCAAACGCCCCGGGCGCCCCCTGCTGAAAGGCGAGGAAGAGGACAACGCACAGCACCGCAGGGTTCGCGCCCGCGTCGAGCACACCTTCTCCCGCATGAAGAACTACAAGATCCTCCGCGACTGTCGGCAACGCGGCGACGGCCTCCACCACGCCGTCCAGGCCGTCGCCCGCATGCACAACCTCGCCCACGCCGCATGACCGCCCACGCCCAGACACCGCTTCGGCCTGCGTGATCACGGCCTTCTGCAACACCCTTTACGAGCTCGTGCACGGTAGGCGGTGAGGCGTCGAGTTCTCAATCGTCGATCATGGTCATGTGGTGGGGAACGCGTTTCGTGAAGTGATCGTCA
>NZ_JBVIYZ010000107.1:0-1275 GCF_055592085.1 Streptomyces sp. NPDC041135 | reverse complement strand
CAGCTGGTGACGGGCACCCGCCCCCGCGGCTCGCTTCCGCAGGTTCGCCCCGCGCAGCATGACGACGGCCCTCAAGATCAGCCTCCCACGGCAACGCCAACTCATCGGCCAGGCAGGCGAGATGTCGCTGCGAGACCCCCGTGAACAGCCGATGCGCCAGCACCGCCCGATTGACCGTGATCGCCACAGCCGGATCATGCCACCTGCCAGCCACGATGCCTCACCCGCTATCACGCACCAGCTCGTTACGCAGCGTTCTACCCGTGCGTTCCTGCTCTGGCAGACCACGGAACGGGCCCTACGAGCACCTTTTACTCACGACAACCCAAAATCGCGACCCTAAAGTATGGAACAGCGTCTCTAATTCAAAGGAATTGACATGTCACGATCCAGAAAACTTATCACCATTTCGACCGGCCTTGCACTAGCGTTTCTTTTGCCGTATAGCGCGGCGGCATCCACCGGCTCCGAATCTTTTTCGCATACCTTTGATAATCCAAAAGACGTTCAAATTGGCGACTTTAATTCTCAAGTAGGTGGCGTCCCGGCAATCTCACTAATAAGTGCCTCCTGGCCGATTATCCCGCCCCTCGACGTGAAAATTGATGTCAATATAAAGCACACGTACCGAGGAGACCTCGCGATAAACCTGATCGGATCCGATGGGACCAACTATACTCTCCTTTCACCCAATCCGACCGACAATCGCGACGACATTGTAGAGACATACCGCCTTCCTCTACCCGTCAATCATTTCTCGGGGGCCTGGAAACTCGCTGTGACCGACTTTGCCACTGGAGACACTGGGTACATCGACGACTGGAAGATAACCTTCTCTACTCATGGATGACCAGCTCTGCATTTCGAGATGGTATCCCGCGGAGTGGTGTAGCTGATCTTGGCTGGGAAGTGCGCCCTCATCGTGCTCCAGCGCGCATCGGCTGCCGCTGAATGCTCCCTGAGAACAGGCAGGCCACCGTGCAAATGTCCTTGGTGAAAGGGCAGTTCAACCCAAGGGAGGCACGGTGGCCTTGAGCCTTTTCCAACCTCATGTTGAGGCGTGGTGGAGGGTGAGGACTGCCTTCACGATGTCGGTGATCCGGTTGGTGCTGCAGCGGAGTTTCCGCAGGAGGCGCAAAGCCTTTAGAGGGCGTTTGAAGTAGGCGTATTGCTGCTTATGCGTTACTGACCTTCAAAGCGTGGTGTCGTAGGGGCTGACGCTTCGTGATCCCTGCGGTAGGCCGACTGCATGAGGTATCCGCAAGGGGGTGGGCT
>NZ_JBVIYZ010000105.1:0-1310 GCF_055592085.1 Streptomyces sp. NPDC041135 | reverse complement strand
CCCCACTGGTCGAAGGAGTCGATGTTCCACACCGCGCCCTGCACGAACACCTTGTGCTCGTAGAGGGCGACGAGCTGGCCGAGGACCGACGGGGTCAGCTCGCGGGCGAGGATCGTGGTGGTGGGGTGGTTGCCGTGGAAGGTGCGGTGCGGCACCTGCTCCTCGGCCACGCCCTCCGCGCGGACCTCCTCGGCGCTCTTGCCGAAGGCCAGCGCCTGGGTCTGGGCGAAGAAGTTGGCCATCAGCAGGTCGTGCTGCGCCTTCAGCTCACCGCTCAGCTCCGCCACCGGCTCGGCGAAGCCGATGAAGTCCGCCGGGATCAGCTTGGTGCCCTGGTGGATCAACTGGTAGTAGGCGTGCTGCCCGTTGGTGCCCGGCGTGCCCCACACCACCGGCCCCGTCTGCCACTGAACCGGTGTGCCGTCGCGCTGCACCGACTTGCCGTTGGACTCCATGTCCAGCTGCTGGAGATAGGCGGTGAACCGGGACAGGTAGTGCGAGTACGGCAGCACCGCGTGCGACTGGGCGTCGAAGAAGTTGCCGTACCAGATGCCCAGCAGGCCCAGCAGCAGCGGGGCGTTGGACTCGGCGGGCGCGGTGCGGAAGTGCTCGTCGACCAGGTGGAAGCCGTCCAGCATCTCCCGGAAGCGGTCCGGGCCGATGGCGATCATCAACGACAGGCCGATCGCGGAGTCGTAGGAGTAGCGGCCGCCGACCCAGTCCCAGAACTCGAACATGTTCGCCGTGTCGATGCCGAAGTCCGCGACCTTCTCCGCGTTCGTCGACAGCGCCACGAAGTGCCGGGCCACCGCGGCCTCGTCACCGAGGGCGTCCAGCAGCCAGGAGCGGGCGGAGGTGGCGTTGGTGATCGTCTCGATGGTGGTGAACGTCTTGGAGGCGATGACGAACAGCGTCTCCGCCGGGTCCAGGTCGCGCACCGCCTCGTGCAGGTCGGCGCCGTCCACGTTGGACACGAAACGGACCGTCAGCTCCCGCGCGGTGTACGGCCGCAGCACCTCGTAGGCCATCGCGGGGCCGAGGTCGGAGCCGCCGATGCCGACGTTGACGACGTTGCGGATGCGCTTGCCGGTGTGACCGGTCCAGGCGCCGGAGCGGACCCGCTCGGCGAAGTCGGCCATCCGGTCCAGCACGGCGTGCACGGCCGGCACCACGTTCTCGCCGTCGACCTCGACCACCGCGTCCCGCGGCGCGCGCAGCGCGGTGTGCAGCACCGCCCGGTCCTCGGTGACGTTGATCTTCTCACCGCGGAACATGGCGTCCCGCAGGTCGAAGACCCCGGTGGCGGCGGC
>NZ_JBVIYZ010000104.1:0-1330 GCF_055592085.1 Streptomyces sp. NPDC041135 | reverse complement strand
TGAACCGTTCCGGGTTCGGTAGAGACTTCAGATTGTGGTTGTGACCTGGGGTTTCGTGTTGGCGAGGTAGTGGTTGGCCTCGTATTCAGCGGGTGGGATGTGCCCTATTTCACCGTGGAGTCTGCGGTGGCAGTACCAGTCGACCCACTCGGCCGTCGCGAGCTCGACCTGGGACAGCGTCCTCCAAGGGCGGGCCGGCTTGATCAGCTCTGTTTTGAACAGGCCGATCGCGGACTCCATGAGGGCATTGTCGTAGGCATCGCCGACCGATCCGATCGACGCGGCGATACCGGCCTGGTCGAGGTGTTCGGCGAGCGCGAACGACGTGTACTGCGACCCGGCATCGCTGTGATGGATCAGCTCGCCCTTCTGGTGCGGGTGTTGGTCGCGATCGCGCTGCCACAGGGCCATCTCGAGGGCGTCCAGGACGAGCCGGGTCTCCTTCGAGGTGGCCGCGGACCAGCCGACGATGCGGCGGGAGAAGGTGTCCACGACGAAGGCGACGTAGACGACGCCGGCGAACGTGGTGACGTGGGTGAAGTCGGCGACCCAGCAGCGGTTGGGGGCCGGGGCGACGAAGTCGCGGTCCAGCAGGTCCGGGGCACGTTCCGCGCTCGCGTCGGCCATGGTGGTGATCACTTTCCTGCCGCGGACCGCGCCGCTGATCCCGAGATCGCGCATGAGGCGCTCGACGGTGCAGCGGGCCACCGTGACGTCCTGGCGGTTCAGGTGCCGCCAGATTTTCCGGGCGCCGTAGACGCGGTAGTTGGCTTCGTACGCCTGGGTGATCAGGGTCTTCAGCTCGGCGTCGCGCAGGGTGCGCGCCGCGGGAGCCGCCTGCCGTCTGTGGTGGGCGTAGTAGGTGGAGGGGGCGATCTTGCAGTCGTGTGCGGTCAGCACGCGGCAGATCGGCTCGACGCCGCCGAAGCGGTCCTTGTGCTCGTCGATGAACGCTACGAGCGTGTGTGTGGCCGGTCGAGCTCGGCCGCGAAGAAAGACGCAGCAGCCTTCAGGATCTCGTTGGCCCGCCTGAGCTCGGCGTTCTCCTTCTTCAGCGCCTTCATCGCGGCGGACTCCTCCGTGGTCGTCCCCGGACGCTGCCCGGAGTCGATCTCGTCCCGCCTGACCCAGTTCCGCAGCGTCTCGGCGGAACCGATCCCGAGCTTCTGAGCGACCGCCTTGAACGCGGCCGACTCGTTCGGATGGTCACCGCGGACTTCAGCGACCATGCGGACCGCTCGTTTACGCAGCTCAGCGGGGTAGGAGGAAGGGCGTGCCATGACTCGATCCTTTCACGGAATCGAGTCTCTACCGAACCCGGAACGGTTCA
>NZ_JBVIYZ010000103.1:0-1387 GCF_055592085.1 Streptomyces sp. NPDC041135 | reverse complement strand
CAAGCCCTCGGCCTATTAGTACCAGTCAACTCCACCCGTTACCAGGCTTCCATATCTGGCCTATCAACCCAGTCGTCTACTGGGAGCCTTACCCTCTCAAGGAGGTGGGAATACTCATCTCGAAGCAGGCTTCCCGCTTAGATGCTTTCAGCGGTTATCCCTCCCGAACGTAGCCAACCAGCCATGCCCTTGGCAGGACAACTGGCACACCAGAGGTTCGTCCGTCCCGGTCCTCTCGTACTAGGGACAGCCCTTCTCAATATTCCTACGCGCACAGCGGATAGGGACCGAACTGTCTCACGACGTTCTAAACCCAGCTCGCGTACCGCTTTAATGGGCGAACAGCCCAACCCTTGGGACCGACTCCAGCCCCAGGATGCGACGAGCCGACATCGAGGTGCCAAACCATCCCGTCGATATGGACTCTTGGGGAAGATCAGCCTGTTATCCCCGGGGTACCTTTTATCCGTTGAGCGACGGCGCTTCCACAAGCCACCGCCGGATCACTAGTCCCGACTTTCGTCCCTGCTCGACCCGTCGGTCTCACAGTCAAGCTCCCTTGTGCACTTACACTCAACACCTGATTGCCAACCAGGCTGAGGGAACCTTTGGGCGCCTCCGTTACTCTTTAGGAGGCAACCGCCCCAGTTAAACTACCCATCAGACACTGTCCCTGATCCGGATCACGGACCCAGGTTAGACATCCAGCACGACCAGACTGGTATTTCAACGACGACTCCACCTGAACTGGCGTCCAAGCTTCACAGTCTCCCAGCTATCCTACACAAGCCGAACCGAACACCAATATCAAACTGTAGTAAAGGTCCCGGGGTCTTTCCGTCCTGCTGCGCGAAACGAGCATCTTTACTCGTAGTGCAATTTCACCGGGCCTATGGTTGAGACAGTCGAGAAGTCGTTACGCCATTCGTGCAGGTCGGAACTTACCCGACAAGGAATTTCGCTACCTTAGGATGGTTATAGTTACCACCGCCGTTTACTGGCGCTTAAGTTCTCAGCTTCGCCGACCCGAAGGTCGACTAACCGGTCCCCTTAACGTTCCAGCACCGGGCAGGCGTCAGTCCGTATACATCGCCTTACGGCTTCGCACGGACCTGTGTTTTTAGTAAACAGTCGCTTCTCGCTGGTCTCTGCGGCCACCCCCAGCTCACGGAGTAAATCCGATCACCAAGTGTGGCCCCCCTTCTCCCGAAGTTACGGGGGCATTTTGCCGAGTTCCTTAACCATAGTTCACCCGAACGCCTCGGTATTCTCTACCTGACCACCTGAGTCGGTTTAGGGTACGGGCCGCCATGAAACTCGCTAGAGGCTTTTCTCGACAGCATAGGATCATCCACTTCACCACAATCGGCTCGGCATCAGGTCTCAG
>NZ_JBVIYZ010000102.1:0-1393 GCF_055592085.1 Streptomyces sp. NPDC041135 | reverse complement strand
GGAACCGTCCGCCCCGACGATTCCATCCAGGTCGAGCACCCGCCACCCCCTCACCGCCCGCTGGAACGGGTCTAGGTTCTTGTTCCGTGGTCATCGGCGTGCCCAGATGAGGATGGCGGCGAGGTGGAGTGCGTGGCGGTGATCTCGCTTCACAGCAGCGTCCACTCGACTCCGGCCTGCCATCCGCGCTACGCGCCGGCGTGTCGGCCTTCGGCGTCGGCGCGGATGCTGGCCGCGAGAGTGTGAAGGTCCTTCTGCAGTCCCTGCCGCCGGCTCGTGTCCGCGGCTTGGCGCATCTCGTCAGTGATGTCACCGGGTCGGTCAAGAGTAGTTACCGTGGGTGCAGAACCGGCGAGCCGCCGAGTCGTACGCCAATCCGAACACCCTCCCTCATTCGGAGTCATTCAGGGTGGGCGCATTTTGCAGTCGACCGTATGGAGCAGGGATGCCGACGACAGATGCCACTGGCTGATGCCGTTCGACGAAAGGGACCGTCCATGCGCAAGATCGCTCTCCTGCTCGGTTTGGCACTCTCCGCAAGCGTGGCTGCGGTCGCCCCGGCCGCGGCCAACGGCCCCGGCTACCCCCCGAGCGACCAGGCGGTGGTCATCAGCAACGCCTCGACCGGCTTCTACCTGCAGACCGACACCCAGAATGAGAACCGGCCGCAGTACGTCCAGGTGTGGTACCCGTGGCCGCTGGCCAATGAGGGCTCGGGGTCGGTCTGGCGACTCAAGCAGAAGTACGGCGACCACTACGTCATCGAGACCGAACCGATCAAGAACCCGACCCCGGCCTGTCTGACGGTCCCGGACAACGCCAAGGACAACGGCCCGCTGACCGTGACCGGCTGCAACGCCGGTCCGGCACAGGACTGGATCGTCCGCGAGGACGGCACCTCCGAGACCTACACCATCACCCCGGCCGGAGTGAACTTCCGGCAGTGGGCGATCACTTCGCAGTCACAGAACTACCCCCACCCTGATGTGTACGTGACCCTCAAGCACTTCACCGGAACCAACGCGCCCACCAACATGCGCTGGAAGATCGCCCCGCGGTCGGCCGCCTGACCCCCCGCTCAAGGAAGGCCGACAGCGGCAGGCCCCGGCCCAGCAGGGGCCTGCGCCCACGCCGCGGCCGCGCGGCTGCTGCGGGCCTGCGCCCCGGGGAGAAGCCGACAGAGCCGGATCGGCTGACCCCTCTCGTCATCGGGCAGCCGGTGTCGCGCGTCGACACCGCCGCCGCGCCGGGCCGCACGCGGTGGGGCGGGGCAGGTCAGGAGTCGGCGGAGTCGGCGTCACCGATGTGGTCGCGTGCCGCGCGGCGTGTGGCACGCTGTCTCCGCCGACCAGGGCACCCGCTCCCTGCACGTCACCTGCGGCCTGCAGACCCA
>NZ_JBVIYZ010000101.1:0-1514 GCF_055592085.1 Streptomyces sp. NPDC041135 | reverse complement strand
CGTTACGAGAAGACAGCCACCATCTACTTGGCCGGACTCCACATCGCGGGCATCTTCCTCTGGTCCGCCCGATGATCCAAACGAAACTGCCTAGCGGTCCGGTCTTACAGTGGACTCCATCAGGGCGTTCTTGGAGCAGGACGTCGTGGAAGTTCACGAAGGGAAGTTCAGGAAGGCCGAGGACCGGTGCGATCCACCGGTTGGCGTCGTCCATCCATGTGGTGGCCCAGCACAGCTCGAAGCCGAGCCGGAGCAGGATTCGTCCGTGCTCCGGGTTGAGCCAGACTCGCAGGGGGCGTCGTCTGGACGACAGGCCCCTGTCCTCCTGATGGGCGTCGTTCCGGGGGACCCGGAGCGTGGTGTAGCCGTCGGGACGCCTCTCCGGCTTGGCTGCATAGGGGTTGAGTGGCCCGTCCACGTCGAGGAACAGCAGAGGTCGGTTCACGGTTTCCCCCGGTTTTACTCACTGTGGACTGCCTCGATCAGCGTAGCTGTGGGCATGCCCCGGCATGAGGCTGGCCTGAGTGGTGATCATGGGGTGGCGAGTGTGATCACGGCGTCGGAGCCGTCCTGGATAACCCCGTTCGCGGGGCCGAGCCCGCGCTGCTTCGGCAAGCTGCTGAGCGCGCTCCGACGCGATGGAGCAGATGTGATCAACCGAGGCCGGCCGTGGGGTCTGCCGCTGGAGGACCGGGTGTTGCTGGTTACGGCCTACTGGCGAACGAACCTGACGTTGCGGCAGCTCGCACCGCTGTTCGGCGTCTCGAAGTCCACGGCCGGCCGAGTCATCAACCACCTCGGACCCCGGCTCGCACTCCAGCCCTGCAAGCGGTTCGCCACAGGTACTGTGCTCATCGTGGACGGCACCCTCGTCCCCACCCGTGACCACTCCATCGCCGAGCGGTCGAAGAACTACCGGTACTCCACCAACCACCAGGTCGTCATCGACGCCGACACCCGCCTGGTTGTCGTGGTCGGTCGGCCGCTCGCCGGGAACCGCAACGACTGCAAAGCGTGGGAGGAATCCCGCGCCAAGGCCGCCGTCGGCAAGACCCTCACGATCGCCGGACGGCGGCTACCCATGCACCGGACTCGTCATCCCGCACCGCCGACAGCGAGGCCAGAGCCAACTCCCGGGTTGGAAGGAGGAGCACAATAAGTCCCACAAGCAGGTCCGGGCCCGGGTCGAGCACGTCTTCGCCCGCATGAAGACATGGAAGATCCTCCGTGACTGCCGCCTCAAGGGCGACGGTGTCCACCGCGCCATGCTCGGCATCGCCCGGATGCACAACCTCGCCCTCGCCAGATAGGTCGTAGGCAGCAGGGTGGCTGGCCCGTTTGAACGAGGCGACTTCAAGATCTTTACCGGGACGGCCCTTAGTTCGATTGCTGGCTGGCAAAAGGCCGCGGCGCCATTCACTAAGAGGTCATCTCATTTGGCTGAGTAGGCTGTCGGTTGTGGTGGGGATCGTTGAACGGCTGGTGCCGGACGAGTTGTGGGATCTGTTCCAGCG
>NZ_JBVIYZ010000100.1:0-1517 GCF_055592085.1 Streptomyces sp. NPDC041135 | reverse complement strand
CGCTGGAACAGATCCCACAACTCGTCCGGCACCAGCCGTTCAACGATCCCCACCACAACCGACAGCCTACTCAGCCAAATGAGATGACCTCTTAGAGGGGCATTGCCCCCGAGTCCTGGACACGGGTTAAGCGGCTTGTGTCAGCGTAGTTGATGTTGTTTCGGACGCTGTCTCGTATGCGATCGGGCTGCGGTGTCCGAGGCGGGAGTGACGGCGTCGGGTGTTGTAGCGGTTGAGCCAGCGGAACGTCTCGAGGCGGGCTTCGCACTCGCTGGACCAGCGCTTGCGGTCCTGGAGGGTCTCGCGCTTGAACGTGGCGTTGAAGGACTCGGCCAGTGCGTTGTCCGCCGAGCTGCCGACCGCGCTCATGGACTGGCGGACGCCGGCCTGGCGGCAGGCGTCGGCGAATGCCCGACTGACGTACTGGGCTCCGTGATCGGTGTGCATGATCGCTCCGGCGAGGCTTCCGCGGGTACGCCTCGCGGCGTCCAGGGCGTCGATGACGAGTTCCGTGCGCATGTGATCGGCGATCGCCCAGCCGGCGAGGCGGCGTGAGGCGAGGTCGATCACGGTGGCCAGGTAGAGGAACTTCCCGCCGTCCACGGGGAGATAGGTGATGTCACCGACGTACTTGGTGTTCGGCCTGCTTGCGGTGAAGTCGCGGCCGATCAGGTCCGGGACCTTGGCCGCGGCCGGGTCGGCGATCGTGGTGCGCGGCCTGCGACGCAGCCGCACGCCCGCCAGATTGATGCTCCGCATCACCCGGGCGATCCGCTTGTGGTTGATCCTCTCGCCGTCCTCGCGGAGCTCGGCGGTGATCCTGGGGGCGCCGTAGGTGCCGTCCGAGGCGCGGTGCACGGCCCGTATCCGTGCGGCGAGAACGACGTCGGCTGCCTGCCGAGCGGCCCGGTCCCCGGCGGTGCGGCGCCAGTAGTAGTAGCTCGAGCGGGCGATGCCCACGATGGTGCACAGCCGCTTCACGCCGTGGCGGCGCTGGTGGTCGGCGACGAACTGGAAGCGGTTCACCAGCGCGTCTCCCCGGCGAAATACTTCGCCGCCTTCCGCAGGATCTCGCGTTCCTCCTCCAGTTCGCGGATCTTCTTGCGCAGGGCCGCGTTCTCCGCCTCCAGCGGCGTGGGCGGTTCTGCGGACGCCTGCGTCCGACGTCCCCGTGGCCGGCCCGCTCCGGCCGCCCGGATCCAGTTCCGCAACGTCTCAGGGTTGACCCCCAGATCAGCGGCGACCGACCTGATCGTCGCCTCCGGCCGCGACTCGTACAACGCGACCGCGTCCGCCTTGAACTGCGGCGGATAGTGCTTCATAACCACGGGACATCCGTTCTCCTGGACTCAAGATCCAGTCTCTCGGGTGTCCAAGATCCGGGGTCAAGGCCCGAGAGCATCTGATCTAGGTAGTTGGTAGTTACTGACCTTGAATGCGTGATGTCGTCATGGTGGCTGGTGCCGGAGGCTGGTGCCTGTGAGGCAGCCGTCGAGGACGTCGGGGCGGTACTGGAG
>NZ_JBVIYZ010000099.1:0-1653 GCF_055592085.1 Streptomyces sp. NPDC041135 | reverse complement strand
GCTCCAGTACCGCCCCGACGTCCTCGACGGCTGCCTCACAGGCACCAGCCTCCGGCACCAGCCACCATGACGACATCACGCATTCAAGGTCAGTAATAGGTAAAGGGCAATTAACTTAGCTCATACGCCCTCTCAGGTCGGCGCTGGGCGCGGCGGCGCGCAACTGCGCGCCGGTGGTGCTCGTGCCGAGGGCGTCGGCGAGGGCGCGACGGGTGGTGACGCCGAGTTTGGCGTAGGCGTGCTGCAGGTGGTTGTCGACGGTGCGCGCCGACAGATGCAGCATTCCAGCGATGTCCTTACTCGCCGTGCCGGTAGCAGCAAGCAGGGCGATCTCCCGCTCGCGGGAGGTCAACGCGGTGGCTTCGGCGCGGACCAGAAGTGGGGTGCGGGCGCCTTGGCAACGGGCCGCGCACCTCGACGCATGCCGGCTGGCCGCGCTGGCGCGGCGTATCTGGACCGCGCGCCGCCAGGCCTCCGCCGCAGTGGTGGCGGCCTCCGCAGCGAGCAGATCTGCTCCCATCTGCTCCAGCTCGCTGGCTGCTTCCCCCAGTGCGTCGGCGTCGTTGTCGGCCAGAGCCGTGGCCAGGTGGGTGCGGGCCGGAACGAAGGCCCCGTCGCATTGCTGGGCGAGCTCGGCCAGCCGGTCGGTGACGTCTTCGGCGCCGCCCAGGCGGGCGATATCGGTGAGCAGTAGCGCCTCGCAGGCGGTGTTGCCCTTGTCCCGGGCAGTTCGGACGGCCTCAGCGAGTATGGCCCGGGCCTCACCGAAACGGCCGCGAGCCGCTTGATACCAAGCCTCCCCGAGGCATTCCTCGCCAGCGGGCAGGAAACCGGGGGCGAGCGATGGCATAGTGCGGTGTTCGGCCAGTGCCGTCTCGGCTGCGGCCGGGTCCCCGAGCAGGAACCCACAGGTGGCGAGGCCGCCGAGCGCTGGTCGCAGGGCCATGGCGTAGTTGATGGTGCGGGCGAGAGCGGCAGCCTCCGCGTACCAGTGGCGGGCTGCAACAGGGTGGCCTGCCAGCCATTGGGCACGGCCGACTACGAGAGCAAGCCAGACTGCCACAAGGGTGTTGCGTCCCTCCAGTTCGGAGTAGGCGCGTCCGCCGATGTCAGCGGCGTCGGTAAGGCGTCCGTTTTCGGTGAGCGCGAGCACGAGCGGGATCCGCTGAATGGCGGAATGGGATACCAGGGCATGTTCGTCCACTCGCAGGTGAGAGGCGTAAGCGTGTTCGGCCCACGTCACAGCCTTGTCGGTGTGGCCCACCATAGCCATCCCGGTCGTCTTGCTGAACGCACCTCGCAGCCACACGCCGACGTCTGGAGCCTCATTGATGTCGTATTCCATCTCCTCCAGTAAGGCAAGACCCTGTACTGGCTGACCGGCGAAGGTGCGGATGAACGCCTCGTTCATCCGCAGAATGTGGCGGTCGGCGACGTTGCCGACGTGGGCCAGAGCGGCGTCGTTGAGTGTCAGCGCTTGAACGGGGGCGGCATTGCCCCACAGCAGGTTACGAGCTGGTGCGTGATAGCAGGTGAGGCGTGTTTGGCCTGGTCGTGACCTGTTGTCAGCCGGTGGCGGTGCGGTCGGAGACGAGGCCGGCGACGGCTCGGTAGGTGGCGGGCAGAACCTCTCGCCGATGCGTCCAGCGGGTC
>NZ_JBVIYZ010000098.1:0-1689 GCF_055592085.1 Streptomyces sp. NPDC041135 | reverse complement strand
CTAGTGCTGTGACCGGGAACGTTTGCCGGGTTGCTCGTTGTGCTGGTCGGATGTGACGACTTCGACTGGCATGGGGAGGTGGGATGGCGTTACCGGTCAGGGTCCGTGGGCTGACCGAGCAGGAGGGGCAGAAGCTGCAGCAGATCGTTCGGAGGGGCAGCACCAGCTCGGTGCGGTTTCGGCGGGCGATGATGGTGCTGGCCTCGGCCGGCGGCAGCACGGTCCCGGTGATCGCGCGGTTGGTCCAGGCGGATGAGGACACCGTCCGTGACGTGATCCACCGCTTCAACGAGATCGGGCTCGCATGCCTGGACCCTCGGTGGGCGGGAGGCCGTCCCCGCCTGCTGAATCGTGACGACGAGGACTTCGTCATCCAGATGGCCACCACCCGCCCAACCCTGCTGGGTAAGCCCTTCACCCGCTGGTCGGTCAGAAAGCTCGCCGACCACCTGCGGCGCAACATCTCCCGGCCAGTGCTGATCGGCCGGGAAGCCCTGCGCTGTCTGCTGGCCCGCCGGGGGATCTCCTTCCAGCGCACGAAGACCTGGAAGGAGTCCCCGGACCAGGCCTTCGACGCCAAGCTCGCCAGGATCGAGTACGCGATCAACGAAAGACCAGACCGCACGTTCGCGTTCGACGAGTTCGGTCCCCTCGGCATCCGTCCCGTCGCCGGATCCTGCTGGGCCAAGCAGGGCAAACCGAACCGGCTGCCGGCCACCTTCCGCCGCACCCACGGGATCACCTACTTCCACGGCTGCTACTCGGTCGGCGACGACAAACTGTGGGGCGTCAACCGCAGACGCAAAGGCATCGACCACACCTGGGCAGCCCTGCGATCGATCCGGGCCACCCGCCCGGACGGCGGCCCCAGCTACGTGATCCTCGACAACCTCTCCGCCCACCTGAACTGGAGAATCCGCAGGTGGGCGGCAAAGAACAAGGTCGAACTGTGCTTCACCCCGACCTACGCATCCTGGGCGAACCCCATCGAGGCCCACTTCGGGCCGCTGCGGCAGTTCACCCTGGCCAACTCGCACATCCGAACCACACGATCCAGACCCGGGTCCTGCACGCCTACCTGCGCTGGCGGAACAAGAATGCCCGCCACCCTGACGTCCTGGCCGCCCAGCGCAAGGAACGCGCCCGCATCCGCAGCGAGAAGGGCCTTCGCTGGGGAGGCCAACCCCCGCTCGTTGCCTGATCAAGCAGCCCGGTGCGCCGCCTGCTCGAGTCCACCGGCACGGAGGGCATCCTCGATCTCGCCGAGCTTCGCTGACGACAAGACTCCCACCTGCTCGGTCAGATCTTCCTGGGCCAGCGTGAACAGCCAAGTGCATGGGACAAGACCGGGACGTGGCAGCGCCACTCGAAGGACGCCCTCGAGAGGCAGCCCCTCGGGCGCCCCCACTGCCACCTCAACGGCCACACCGCTGATCTCGGTCCCCGCAGGAGCGACGACCTGCATCGCTCGGAACCCGGACGCTTCGTCTCCTGACAGCAGTACTACCGGCCGCCGCTCGTCAAAGTCCGCCAACCAGACCTCGCCGCGCTGCATGTGCCCTCCCGACGCAGGATCGCGGGGGAACCTTGCACGCCCCGGACCGAACACCTCATTGTCGGCCGTAATCCAACCAGCCCAGCGGTCGCAGCGGCCAGCGAACCCGGTTAACCTTCGCGGTCACAGCACTA
>NZ_JBVIYZ010000097.1:0-1772 GCF_055592085.1 Streptomyces sp. NPDC041135 | reverse complement strand
GCGGCCACCCCGCTTCGGCGTCCGGTCCGGGAGCAACGGCTCGATCCGCGTCCATTGCGCATCAGTCAACGGCACACCCGGACCAACGACCGACTAATCCAAACGAAACTGCCTAGTGCTGCGACCGGAAAGGTTCACCGGCTCGCGACGCCCGGCACGGCACCTCGCCGCGTTGTCGCGTCACCCGAGTACATCCAGTACGCGGGTGACGCTCCGCCTTGCGATGCACCGCACCGGACGCCGCGAGCTTTCCGGCAAACCTTTCCGGTCACAGCACTAGGGCCCAGCGGCGGTGGGTGGCTCGTCGCCGTCGAAGAAGCCGATCGCCGGCAACCTGGCGCTTACCCAATCATAGATCCGTGGGCCCTTGGCGCCCACGCCGCAGACAGCCGCTGCCAGGCATCCTCGGGTGCTTCAAAGTGCCACTGGAAAACTAATGTACGAAACGTAGCGCTTCCCGACGGATCGCGGCCAGGCCAGACTGTAGCGCTAATGCGCCTGTGCTGGACGTCTACAGCACCGGGTGGACGGATCGTGCCCCGCTCCGAGGGACCCGTCTCCGGCGTCGAGAGGCGCTCGGACACGAGGACGCACGGGTGGGTCCGGCAACAGCGGTCCTAGCACAACGACTGCGACGTGTAGTTGCAGCAGACGTTGCCGAAGCGGGTTTCCACTGGCCGATAGTTGTGGTTAGTATTCGCTTATGGCTCAGAAGATTGTGACCGTTTTCTCGGACGACCTGACCGGTGCAGAATCAGAGGAGGTGCAGACCCATACTTTCTCCCTCGATGGGGTCAATTACGAAATCGACCTCGTCTCAGACAACTATGACAAGCTGTACGAAGCGCTAGCCCCTTTCATCGATAGCGGCCGCAAGACCGGCCGTACTAGGACAGCTACCCAGCCGCGCAAGCAGGCGACAAGTGGGCCGAGTGCCGAAGAAGTACGCTTGTGGGCACGAGAGAACGGTCACCAAGTAAGTGACCGTGGTCGCGTCCCTGCCAGCGTTCGTGAAGCTTATGAAAGGGCTCACTGAACCTCTTCTCATCCTGTGCTGGTGCGTGAAAGGGGCTGGTCAGTGGGTGTGGTGACGAGGCAGGGCCCCTCGGCGTTGGCATGGTGATTCCACTCAGCACGCAGGCGACCAAAGGGGCCCTGTTGGTTCCGTATCCTGCCACGCTCGACGTCCCGCATGAGCTCGTCGAGCATGTTGCCTGGTTGCTGTACGAGCACCGCCGCGCACGCATCACCCGCTGGCGGAAGCTGGGCTGCTTGAATTAACGAGCTGGTGCACGGTAGGCGGTGAGGCGTCGAGGAGTGCGGCGGGGCTTGGTGATCACGCCTGCCGTTCTGGGGGCAGGTCCGCGGTCTGCTGATGTGACAGCAGGCCGGCGACGGCTTGGACGATGTCGCTCATGTGCTCGCGGCGACCGTGGTGGCGGGCGAGTGCCCGCCAGTTCTTCAGGTGGGCGATGTCGTGCTCAACCCGGATGCGTCGCGAGGAGTGTGCCTTGCGCTGGCGTTCGTGCATTTCCTCGTACCACTCCGGAGCGTTCTTCTTGAACTTGCGGTGCGGTGGCGTGATTACGCGCCCGCCGGTCTGCGCATCCAGACCCTGGTAGCCGGCGTCGGCGAGTATCTCGACCATCGGTCCGTCGGCCGAGAACTTGACCAGCCCTAACTGACGGGCGTGGGTGATGTCCGCACAGCTGCCCGGCCTGGTCGGGCTGCAGAACAGCACGCGGCCGTTTTCGTCCGTGACGACCATGGTC
>NZ_JBVIYZ010000096.1:0-1863 GCF_055592085.1 Streptomyces sp. NPDC041135 | reverse complement strand
TCCGATGCGGCCATGGACGGGACGAGTACCGTGTGGCCGCCCCGCGCGGCGAGGGCGATCATGGCGGAGAAGTCCGTACAGGTGTGCCGCACCTGTGGCGTGAAGCCGACCGACCGGCAGGCCTGGAGGACGGCGTCACCACAGGCCGTCTGCGGTGGCGCGGTGATCCACCGGGTGTCCGCGAGGTCCCGCAGGTCGACCGGGGGATGTCCGGGGCGGTGTGCCGGGTGGTCGTCGCGCAGGACCGCGACGAGTGGATCGGTCCAGAAGGTGCGGGTCTCCACACCGGGGTGCGTCGGTGTGGCGAGGTTGGTGTAGCGGTAGAGCAGGGCGGTGTCCACCCGGCGCTGAAGCAACAGCCGTACGGCGTCAACCGGTTCGGCCTCTGTGATGTGCAGACGCAGCTTTCCGTGGGCGCTCTCCAGCGCTTCGCCGAGGGGGGCTGCCACCGGTGCGAGGGCGCTGGGGAAGCAGGCGAGGTGGAGCGGACCGCTGGGCTCCCCGGAGTCACTGCGCAGACGGCTCGCGGCGCGTTCGAGAGCGGTGAGCACGTGCTCGGTGTCGTCGGCCAGTCGGTGCCCGGCGCCGGTGAGGTGGACGGAGCGGCCGGTGCGCTCGAGCAGGCGGGTTCCGGTCTCCTCCTCCAGCAGCCGCAACTGCTGCGAGACGGCGGAAGCCGTGACGCCGTGCAGTTCGGCCACGGCGGTGACGGTGCCGTGGGCGGCGAGGTCCCGGAGGAGGACAAGTCGTCGGACATCGAGCATTAGCCCATCTTAAAGACATGCTGCAGGAGATGTAGCTGGACACGGGAACGAATATGCGGACACCCTGGGCGTCAGCCCCAACCCCCGAACAGCGCCAGGAGCGTCCCGTGCGTGCCACCGTGATCCACGGCCCCCATGACATCCGCGTCGAGGACGTGCCGGACCCGGTCGTGCAGCGGCCGACCGACGCCTTGGTGCGCGTGGTCAGCGCCTGCATCTGCGGCAGCGACCTGTGGGCGTACCGGGGCGTGGCGCCCCGGGTGGCCGGCCAGCGCATCGGTCACGAATTCCTCGGCATCGTCGAGGAGACCGGCTCCGAGGTGTCCGGATTCGCCCGCGGCGACTTCGTGGTGGCCCCGTTCGTATGGTCCGACGGTACCTGCGACCACTGCCGCGAGGGCCTGCACACCTCGTGCCCGGAGGGCGGCTTCTGGGGCGAGGTCGGCTCCGACGGCGGCCAGGGGGAAGCCGTGCGCGTACCCTTCGCCGACGGCACGCTGGTCAAGCTGCCGAAGGAGGCCGCGGGCGAGGAGAAGCTGCTGCCCGGCCTGCTCGCCCTGTCCGACGTGATGAGCACCGGCCACCACGCCGCCGTCGCCGCTCGCGTGCGGCCGGGTGCCACCGTCGCCGTGGTCGGCGATGGCGCAGTCGGCCTGTGCGGTGTGCTCGCCGCGCGCCGTCTCGGCGGCGACCGGATCATCGCCATGGGCCGGCACGAAGGGCGCACCGCGATCGCCCGGGCCTTCGGCGCCACCGACGTGGTCGCCGAACGCGGCGAAGCGGCGATCGAGGCGGTGAAGGAACTCACCCGCGGACAGGGTGCGCACGCCGTGCTGGAGGCCGTCGGCACCGAGGAGTCGATGCGGACCGCCATTTCGATCGCACGCGACGGTGGCGCGGTCGGCTACGTCGGCGTGCCGCACGGTGGCAGCGCGGGTGTCGACATCGCCCAGATGTTCGGTCGCAACGTGTCTCTGTCCGGCGGTGTCGCCCCCGCCCGCGCCTACATCCCCGAACTGCTGCCGGACGTGCTGTCCGGCGCGATCGACCCGGGCCTGGTCTTCGACCGCACCGTCGGGCTCGACGGCGTGCCGGACGG
>NZ_JBVIYZ010000095.1:0-1913 GCF_055592085.1 Streptomyces sp. NPDC041135 | reverse complement strand
ACCCCGTCCGCCACCAGCCGCCACAGCTCCTCCGGCGACGCCACCCCACCCGGATACCGGCACGCCATACCGACCACCGCCAACGGCTCGTCGGTCACGTCCGCGGGAACACCGGTCGTGGGCGCCGTCAGGTCGGGCAGCTCCAGGAGGTCCCGGACGACGTGCCCGGCGAGGGCGTTGGGCGTCGGGTAGTCGAAGACCAGCGAGGAGGGCAGGGCGAGGTCGAGGTCGGCGGCGAGACGGCTGCGCAGTTCGACCGCCGTCAGCGAGTTGTAGCCGAGGTCCTTGAACGTCAGCGCCGGATCGACCTCGTCCACGCTGTCGTAGCCGAGGATCTCCACCGTGTGCCGGCAGACCAGCGCGGCGAGCATCCTGGTGCGGATGCGGTCGCCCTGCTCGCCGGTCAGCGCCCGGAGCTTGTCCGCCCACCCGTTGGCGGCCGGTGTCTCCTCCGGCGCCTCCTCCGGTGGCTGCGCGGCGGCGTCCGGCCCGTCGATCCAGTGCCGCTTGCGCTGGAAGGCGTAGGTGGGCAGGGCGATGCGCCGACCGCCGCTGAGCAGAGGCAGCCAGTCGACCTCGGCACCGGTGACGTGGGCGGCCGACACCGCGGACAGGACCGTACGCTCCTCGCCCTTACCCGCCTGGAGCACGGACGTTGCCCCGAACCGGCCGGTCTCCAGGGCGCCTTGCACCATGGCGGTCAGTACGGGGTCGGGTCCGAGTTCGACGTACCGGCTCACGCCCTGTTCGCCGGCGAGGGTCTGGATGCCGTCGTGGAAACGGACGGTGCCACGGATGTGCCGGGCCCAGTACGCCGGGTCCGTCAGCTCCTCGGTGGTCGCCAGTCGCCCGGTGACGTTGGAGACGATCGGAATCGACGGGGCGTGGAAGGTGAGCGTCGAGGCGAGCTGGGTGAACTCCTGCAGCACCTCGTCCATGTGCGGGGAGTGGAAGGCGTGGCTGACGGTGAGCCGCTTGACCTTCACACCCTCCGCCCGGAAGCGCTCCGCGATGTCCTCCACCGCGTCCGCGTCACCGGAGACGACGACCGCCGCGGGACCGTTCACCGCGGCCAGATCCACCCGGCCCGCATACTCACCGATGACCGGAGCCACTACAGCTTCCGGCGCGGCCACAGCGAGCATCGCCCCGCCATCACGTGCGGCCTGCATCAGCCGGCCCCGTGCGGCGACGAGCCTGCCCGCGTCCTCCAGCGACAGCACCCCCGCGACGTGCGCGGCGCTCAGCTCACCGATGGAGTGCCCGATCAGCACGTCCGGGCGCAGCCCGAACGCCTCCACCAGCCGGAACAGCGCCGTCTCCACCGCGAACAGGGCTACCTGCGTGTACTGCGTCTGGTCGAGCAGGTTCGAGTCGCCGAAGACGACCTCCCGCAACGGCCGCTCCAGATACGGGTCGACCACCGCGCACACCGCGTCGAAGACCTCCGCGAACACGGGTGCCAGGTCGTACAGCTCCCGGCCCATCCCGACCCGCTGAGCGCCCTGGCCCGTGAACAGGAACGCCGTACGGCCCGAGTCCGCGACCCCGGTCGGCGCGTCGCCGTCCGCCAGGGCCGTCAGCGCGGCCAGCAGCTCGTCCCGGCCGCTGCCGAGCGCGACCGCCCGGTGCTCGAACACCGTCCGCGTCTCGACCAGGGACCGGGCCACATCCAGCACGCCCGCCGAAGCATCCGCCGTGACGAACTCCCGCAGTCGCGCCGCCTGTTCCCGCAGTGCCGCCGGCGACCGGGCCGACACGACCCACGGCACGGCGCGGGCGGTCTGCGCACTCTCCGCGGCGGTGGCCGTCTCCGGCTCCGGTGCCTGTTCGAGGATGAGGTGGGCGTTGGTGCCACCCATCCCGAACGAGGACACACCCGCCCGCCGCACCCCCTCGACCGGCCACTCCCC
>NZ_JBVIYZ010000094.1:0-2228 GCF_055592085.1 Streptomyces sp. NPDC041135 | reverse complement strand
TGTCGGTGAACTTCGAAAGCTGACCCGGTGCTCGACTCCGAAGATGGACCCCCGGTCGGTCAGTTGATGTTGTTCATTCCCCTGCGTTGGCGGGTGGAATCCGTCCGAGGTCGCGGCCGCGCATGCGGTAGCTGTCGCCCTTGAGGGAGATGACTTCCGCGTGGTGGACGAGGCGGTCGATCATCGCGGCGGCCACGGTGTCGTCGCCGAAGACCTCTCCCCAGCGTCCGAAGGGTTTGTTGCTGGTCACGATCACGGACGCGTGTTCGTAGCGGCCCGAGATGAACTGGAAGAACAGGTTCGCGGCCTCGGGTTCGAAGGGGATGTAGCCGACCTCGTCGACCACGATCAGCGGGATCCGGCTGAGCCGGATGAGTTCGTCGCTGAGCTTGCCTGCCTGATGGGCCTCAGCGAGGCGGGTGACCCACTGGGCCGCGGTGGCGAACGCGACCCGATGCCCGGCCTGGCAGGCCCGGATGCCCAGGCCGGTGGCCAAGTGGGTCTTCCCGGTTCCCGGCGGCCCCAGGAAGATCACGTTCTCTTTGCCCGCGACGAAGTCGAGGGTTCCCAGATGGGAGAGGGTCTCCCGCTTGATCGACCGCTGGTGGTCGAAGTCGAAGTCCTCGATCGACTTCCGTGAGGGGAAGCGGGCGGCCCGGATGCGGCCCTCGGCGCCGTGGCTGTCCCGGGCGGCGACCTCCCGCTGCAGGCAGGCGGCCAGGTACTCCTCGTGGCTCCACTCCTCCGCGCGGGCCCGCTCAGCCAGTCGGCCGGCCGCGTCCCGCAGGGCCGGAGCTTTCAACGCCTTGGTCAGATAAATCAGTTCGGAGGTGACGTCACGGCCGTTGCCGGTCATCTTGCCTGCCTTGCTCGTGCTGTTCGAGGCCATCACGCGACTCCTTCACCGGTGCTCAGTCCGCCGTCGATGACGCCGAAGATGCGGTCGTAGGTCTCCAACGGCCTTTGCTCGACCTCGAGTTCGTCGGCAGGCACATACCTCTGCCGGGCTGCCGCCCGGCCGGCCGCAGCGGCGGCTGCATGGGCCGGGTCGGTCAGCGACTGGTGGCGGGCCCAGCAGCGGGCATGCCGGGCGACCTCCATGCCCTCGCAGAACGCCAGGACCTGGTCCAGGTCGGCCTTGACCTCGATGCGGCGGCCAATGGCCAGCGGGTGGATGGAGTAGTCGTTGGTGTCCAGGCGGACGTAGTGGTCGCGCGGCAGCCGCAGGCTGGAGCGCCACCAGCCGGGCGGGTCGACGGGCGGGATCGGCAGCATGCGGGCGGTGTCGGCATCGATCCGGTCGGCCGGGCGGGCCTGCAGGGTGCGGTGGATGCGCCGGTTGGCCTTGGCCAGCCAGTCGGCCAGCTGGACGTTGAAGTCGGTCGGCGAGGCGAAGACCCGGCCGGGCAGAAACGACGTTTCCAGATAGCCGTTGGCCCGCTCGACCAGCCCTTTCGCTTCGGGGTCTCCCGGGCGGCACTGGATGATCCGGATGCCCAGCAGACCGGCGAACGCCGCGAAGTCTTCGGTCAGTTGAGGTCGGCCACCCCTCCAGGCCCCGACGGCGCCCTCGTTGTCCCAGACCAGAGCTTTGGGGACCGCCCCGAGCCCGGTCAGCAGCCGCCAGTGCCCGGCGATCAGGTCGGCCGCGGACCTGGTGGGCAGCATCCTCGCCATGATCCAGCGGGAATAGCCGGCCACGATCACCAGCACCGGCGGGCTCCCCGTCTGCCCGAAGCCGAGCGGGATCTCGGCGGGCGGGAACCACAGGTCGCACTGCGCGAGTTCCCCCGGCTCATAACCGGTCCGCGAGACCGGGTCCGCGGCCCGATAGACCGGCCTCAGCTCACGGACCCGCCGCCTGATCACCGCATACGAACGACTCCAGCCGATCCGTTCCGCGATCACCGTCGCGGGCATCTCGGGGAACCGCTGCAGCAGCTCTCTGATCTGCGGCTCGACCGCATCCACGATCGAACCCCGCGGCTCCCGCTGGTACTTCGGCGCCGCCTCGCTGTTCAAGGCCCGCCGCACCGTGTTCCGAGAGATCCCCAGATGCCTCGCGATCGCCCTGATCGGCATCTGCTCAGCCCGGTGCAACCGGCGGATCTCCGCCCAGTCCTCCACGTCGATCACCCATCCTCCCGGTCTGGCTCAACGAGCCAGACCCCGGAAGGGGGTCAATTCTCAAAGTCGGAGACTGGTCCACTTTTAGAAGACCACCGACA
>NZ_JBVIYZ010000093.1:0-2418 GCF_055592085.1 Streptomyces sp. NPDC041135 | reverse complement strand
CTACGAGCGCAAAGCCGAACACTTCCTCGCCTTCACGAGCCTCGCATGCACCCTGATCTGCTACCGCAGGCTCGCCAAATGAGATGACCTCTAAGGCGTCCGTGGAGGTGGGGCGGGGACAGCGTCATCTCGGTGAGGATCAGGCACATCGGTACGTGTGTGGGCGGAGCAGCCGGAGGTAGCCGGTGACGCGCAGCTGGTCGCCGGGGGTGAGCTCGTGCAGCGCCTGGTGTGCCATCTGCGGGTCGGCAAAGCTGCAATCAGGACGGTCCCGCTATCGCCCGCCTTGTACGACGTGAAGTCTATTTGAATGAGGCATGCAGTGGACCAGTGGATGAGTCCTCTGATGTAAGGACGGGCAGTGTGTTGCCAAGATGCCGGGAGCAGTCCGCGTGATCCGCCGTTGAGTAAGTGGTGCCCATCCGTGCCCGCTCGGTCAGTGCGCATCATGGGGGCATGAGCGAGGGAGCTACACGCGAGAGACACATGAGCCGTTTCCCGAGTGCAGTCTGGTCGTCTGCAGATTCTCGGGGGGGGGGGTGACGCACCCGGACGTCGGCGCCTCCCCGGCTGCTGGGGCCTGTTCAACGCGTGGCTGCTGCGACGACTGCCCCAGCCGGGCTTGCACGACGCAGCACCCCGGAGTGCCGGCGCACCGGGTCCGCAGGCCGGTGGCCAAGCACCTGCTCAGCCTCTGCTAGCTCCTCGACGGGGGAAGCGGCCGGAGATCGCGGTGCTGTTCCTGCGCACCGTCCGGCAAACTTTCCCTTGCTTGCAGCCACCTGCCAGGTGCGACGCCGGAACCGTGGCCGACGTACTGGAGAGACGCCCGAACCACGCGGAGTAAGCAGAGTCGGCCTGGGAAGCGTCAACACCCGACAGCCACGGTGCGCGCCTTTTTCGACGAGGCCGCCGACCTCAGGAGGAGCCGACCGCGCTGACGCAGCGCGATGCGTACGGTCCAGCTTCCGGATGTACCGAATGGAGTGGGATCCGCGCCGGAGCAGCGCGCCGATGCTGGCAAGCGAATGCGTCCTGGAACCACGGGGAGGCTCACTCACCCATCCTCATTGGAGAGAACATGATCAAACAGTTAGTCATCGGAGCGGTGGCCCTGCTGGCCGCGCCCGGAGCAGGGCACGCCTCCACAATGGCATCGGGACCGGTCGGCAACCTCGCCGAGACCACGCCGAGCGCATACGTGACAGTCAGCCAGGCGGAAGCGAGGAGCGCGACGACGACGACCCTCGCGGACGCGAGCGTAACCAAATTCACCACGGCGCACCTGCAGCACGACGCGAAGGGGCAATGGACCGTGCTGCTCGTCCAGCCGAAATCCGCCATAGCCACCGGAGGCATCGCCCATGTCAGGGCCGCCGGGGACGGCTCCGCGGGGCAGTGCGTCAACACCGCAACCGGCGCCCTGTCGCTCTCGTGGACCTACGGGCCGGGAGACGTGCGTAAGGAGAGCGCTCTCGCCGTGCAGATCCAGTGCGGTGACCGGGCGGCTAACGCGATCGACACCGGGTTCCAGCTGGCGTTCTCAGCAGGCGGCGCGGAGGAGGGGAACCTCCAACAGAGCGCGTTTACGGTTCCTGTGCTGGAAGGTGTCGCAGTCCCGGCCGACACCTACACCAGCACCTCCCCCTCACCGAAGCCGATGGGCCGGTTCGAGGGCTCCAAAGGCAACGTGAACAAGTTTTCCGTGCTGCACTACCTCAATCCGGGCCTATCGCCACAAAACGTTCAGCTGACCTCGAACCAACTCGGCGACATCTGCTCGGTGCGCGGCAGAGAGCAGGCCGTGCCAGGAGTCACCGAGTTCGTGCTCATCGACTGCTTCAACACGCGCTCAGCGACGACCCCGAGCCCCTACGGACAGTTCTCCCTCTCCTTCTCCAACGACGCCAACATCATCGGTTCGCTGTACCGCAACTCCGACGCCCACCTGGCCATACCGGCGATCACGGCGAGCGGGACGGCCACCCCCAGGGAATACCGCAACCGGCTCTACGGCGGTTTTTGGTCCGCCCCGACCGTGATCCGCGGCTCCGCTCCGGGCGTGTACACCGTGCGCCTGCCAGGTCAGAACGAAGGAATCGGTTCGATCACCCGGGGTATTGGGCTGGCCACGCCGCTGGACGGCGAACGGGCCTGCTCGGTGCACGGCACGTCCGGATATCAGGACGGAAACGGGAAGGGTAAGCAGGTCACCGTCACCTGCCGGGATGAGAGCGGTGCGCCGTCCGATTCCGGGTTCGACCTGCAGTTCATGACCATGCAGTGAAGCTGCTCGACCGTTCTTCTCTGTGCGCTGACCGTCTGTCGGTGGTCTTCTAAAAGTGGACCAGTCTCCGACTTTGAGAATTGACCCCCTTCCGGGGTCTGGCTCGTTGAGCCAGACCGGGAGGATGGGTG
>NZ_JBVIYZ010000092.1:0-2447 GCF_055592085.1 Streptomyces sp. NPDC041135 | reverse complement strand
GACCGCGACTGGCTCACCGTCTTCCAACTGCCGCCCTACGCACCCGACCTCAACCCGGTCGAGGGCATCTGGTCCGTCCTACGACGCACCACCACGGCCAATCGTGCCTTCGCCGACCCTGACGATCTGATCACCGCCGTCCGGCGCGGCCTACGCCAGCTCCAGTACCGCCCCGACGTCCTCGACGGCTGCCTCACAGGCACCAGCCTCCGGCACCAGCCACCATGACGACATCACGCATTCAAGGTCAGTAGTAGGTTCCTCGCCAGGTTGGTGTGGTCTCGTCTGTTATGCGCTTGGCGTCGATCGAGGCGATGTGGATCATGGGTTCGGAGCTGGTGGCGAGGGTCTCGTAGTCGCGGGCGAGTCGGCGGTGCATCATGATCCAGCCGATACTCCGCTCCACTACCCAGCGCCTTACGTGAAAGCCGCGAACTCCGGGGTTTCTGTGGACCACTTCGACGTCGATCCCCAGGCGGGCGCCGTGCTCGACAACGGAATTCTTGAAGCCGGTATCCACCCAGCTTTTCGCGATGGCCGGGTAGGTCTCTTTTACCTGGTCGAGGAGGCGTATGCCCATGGCGTTCTCGGAGAGGCCCGCGCCGGCGAGGACCAGGCCGATCGTGTCGGTGAGGATGCCGCGCTTCCGGCCCACGATCTTCTTCGCGGCATCGGTTCCCTGGCTGGCCACGGGCACGTTGGTGGAGGTCTTGATGCTCTAGGTGTCGATACTGACTTCGGCTCGTCAGGGTGAATCTTCGCGAAGTTCCTGAAGGGCCCGGAGCGGTGGCTGCATCTCTGCTGTGTGAGGTATGCGGATGGGGGCGGGCTGACCGCTGCGGGGCGGCAGCGCCGGGAGACTATACGGATGCAGGCGGCCGAGCTGTTCGAGCGGAAGATCAAGCTGCCGGAGGTCGCAAGACGCCTCCGGGTGAGCCTGAAATCGGCCTACCAGTGGCACCAGCTGTGGCGGGACGGCGGTCGTGAGGCTCTGGCCTCCCGTGGCCCGGGCGGGTCGCGATGCCGTCTGTCTCCGCGCTGCTTGGAGAAGCTCGCCGGGTATCTCGAGCGAGGGCCGGCCGCGCATGGCTGGGTGGAGGATCAGGTATGGACCGCGGCGAGGGTGGCCACGCTGATCGGCAGGAAGTTCCACGTCTCCTACAGCGTCTCGGGTGCAACGAGGCTGATGCATCGGCTCGGCTTCAGCCCGCAGGTGCCCGCGCGACGGGTCGCCGAGCGAGATGAGCAGGCCGTGACCGCGTGGAAGGAGGCGACCTGGGCTGAGGTAAAAGAGCCCGGGCGGCCTGCGGAGGCTACTCTGCTTCGAAGACGAAGCCGGGTTCACCCGGCGGCCGCCCAAAGGACGAACCTGGGGTCGGCGCGGTCACACCCCGGTCGTGACCGTCAGTGGCCGCCGCTCGGGGCGCCTGTCGGTGGCCGGGCTGATCGCCATGCGGCCTGGTTCCCGGACCCGGCTGTGCCATCGTCTGCGCACCCACCGAGCGGGCAAGGACAAGCGACGCAGCATGGGCGAGCGGGACTTCATCGCGCTGATCGACGGCGTTCACCAGCTCGTCAAGGCGCCGATCGTGCTGGTGTGGGACCGGCTGAACACCCACGTCTCCCACGCCATGCGCGAGCTGATCGCCGAGCGTGAATGGCTGACGGTGTTTCTGCTGCCCGCGTACTCACCCGACCTCAACCCCGTCGAGTGGGTATGGGCGCACGTCAAACGCAGCCTCGCCAACCTCGCCGTCGTCGCCCTCGACCGACTCGAGACCCTCGTACGCAACAGGCTCAAGCGCCTGCAGTACCGGCCAGACACCCTCGACGGCTTCATAGCCGGCACCGGCCTGGCCCTCGACGATCCAAAGTCACCCTGACAAGCCGAAGTCAGTAACCGAGGCGGCCGGCTCGGGTGTACGGCCCTCCCTGACGCGGGCCAGCCCGATGAGGTCGTAGTTGAGCTGGGCGAAGATTCCCTCATCTCGCCAGGCCGCGTAGTAGAAATAGACCGTGCCGTGGCCCGGGAAGTCGTGCGGGAGGTATTTCCAGGTGATCCCCGTGCGGTTGACGTAGAGGATCGCGTCAAATAGGTCACGGAGTCGACTTTGGGTGGCTGTCCGGTGGGCCTGATCCGGTGGGTGCGGGCGGCGGTCAGGTCGTGAGCCCGGCCGGGCAACGCGGGTGAGAGCCACAGCAGTCGGCCGTCCGGATCCGTGACCACCTGCACGTTCACCCCGTGCCGACGGTGCTTGTGGGAGTAGTCCGCGCGTGAGTCGCCGACCCGGTCGCACTCGGCGAGGGTGCCGTCCAGCAGGACGAAGTCGGGGTCGCTCTCACGCAGGACCTTTACGAGTTGGTGCGTGATAGTGGGTGAGGCGTGTTTGGCCTGGTCGTGGCATGTTTTCAGATGTTGGCCGTGCGGTCGGAGACGAGGCTGGCGA
>NZ_JBVIYZ010000091.1:0-2914 GCF_055592085.1 Streptomyces sp. NPDC041135 | reverse complement strand
TCGCCGGCCTCGTCTCCGACCGCACCGCCACCGGCTGACAACAGGCCACGACCAGGCCAAACACGCCTCACCTGCTATCACGCACCAGCTCGTAAGGTCAGGTGGTGTCGCTGTTGGAGGCAGTTGCTGAAAAGGAAAAAACGCACGCGTCACGTCTGCTGCACGGCGAATCTCTCCTTGAGCTAGGAAAGTGGGAACTAGCCGAGAACGAATTCTCTAAAGCTTATGCAAGAGCTGGAACAGATGAGGAACGCACCACTGTGACACTGGCGAGGACGATGGCCCTGGGACTGGGAACCGCTGACTTGGAGACAGCGGTGGAGGTGAATAGGGAAGCGAGGAATTCGATCGACTCTCCCGCCCTGAGGCAACTGCTGGATGTTAATGCATGCACGCTTCTCATCATGCAGGGAAACATTGGCCAGGGGATCAGATTGATCGATCGAATGGAAGTGGTGGAGAATGAACCGATGCAAATCAATGCGAAAATAATAAGCAGTATTATGCACGGCATTGCACTTACCTTAGCCGGGAAGAGCGAATCTGCAATGAGATTATCCAGCGAATCCTACGAGATTCACTCTCGGCTAAATGATCAAGCTACGGCACCCCATCCGACTTCGCACCTTAACGCCATGACTTTTGCTCTTGGTGAGCTCGGTCAGATAGAGGAATCTCGGTCTACCGGTTTGTGTTCCTTCGATATTCTGTTGAAAGCGAGGGCGCCGAGAAATAGAGTGTGACCGTGTCTGCTCCTCGCTCGAACTGAATGGCTTGCTGGCCATCCAATCTCTGCGGGGAAGTGGTATAGCGAAGCGGCCGTCCTTGCGCGCAACAACTTCCATATGATGGCTCTGAGGACCGCTCTCTCGGGGCAGGCTGCAGTGGCAGCGCAGCTCGGTGACTTGCACAAGGCTCAGTTGTTGTGGAGCGAGGCTGAAGACTACCCGGTGCCTAAGATGCTGGCGGGCGAGGAGTGTCTGGGTGCTGTTTGGATTGAGGTAGCGCGAGAGAATCCTGCCATGGCGATAGATCAGCTCAAAGAGGCCGCACTTGCTGCACAGAAACGAGGGGCATTCGCCACTGAATCCATGCTTCTATCTGAGATGAGCCGAATTGGAGGGGTGTCAGAGGCGGGACAAAGGCTGTCTCGTCTCTTGGAAGAGTGTGACGGTCGAATGGCTCTCAAGCGGGCTGAATTCTGTGACGCTTTACTGCGGTTCGATGCAAACGAATTGATTCGCTTAGGGAATGACCTAAATGCCATGGGGGTGGACTTGATGGCTGCTGAATCCTATACTCAAGCAGCTCTTTCCCTCGATGCATCGGGTCGCATTCGGGAAGCCACTCGGGCTCTTGTGGCCGCAGAGAGTGCGAGAGTCAATTGCGAGGACGCCCAGACCCCCCTGCTGAAGTATGTACGGCGGGCGCGTCAGCTTACTGCACGAGAGACAGAGATTGCCCGACTAACAGCTTCCGGCCTTCCTCCCAAGGAAATAGTCGCTCGGCTCTGCCTGTCGTCGCGAACAGTGACGAACCACTTGCAGGCAATCTATTCGAAACTAGGAATCAGAAACGCGTGCGCAGCTTTGTGAATTCATATCAGGGGACTGAGCTCTGGCTGGGCTACGTTGATCGCCCGGGCTACCGTCGCCTCGACCGCTGCCCTCGGTCCGGACCAGCTACGACCTGCTGCGCATGTTCGGCCGCGAAGGCCACCCGACCCCGCTGGGGCAGGCGTTCGCCGAGTACGGGTGGATCGCCAAGACCGAGCACTGCTCCGCGTGGTCTCGGTCCACGACGCCCACCGCCAGCAGACGAACCGGCAGCTCACCGCGCAGGAGTCCCGACACAAGCTGGCCTGCGACGTGTGCTACGGAGAGCGCGGCACCACACACCAGACGTGCGGATCCGCCAGCACCGCCGCCCGTTCCACCGGGTCGGCGCCGCTGCCGAGTTGACATGCCGATGGGGCGGCGAGATGGCAGGTGGCGATCTGGCGGCACGTCGAGGCTCCAGTTGGAGAGTGACGGCCAAGGTCACCTCGTCAACCGGAATGCCGATGCGACGCAACGGCCCCACGTCGGCCCACCTGCACTGTCCTGGCCTGAATAGTTGCACTATGGCGGGGTTGTCGAGCAACGCGACCAGGACGTCGGCGACATCGTCGCGGGTGACCTCGCCGACGCTCCGCTCGGCGGTGAGGCGGACGGTGCCGGTGCCCGGGTCGTCCGTCAGGGCGGCCGGCCTCAGGACGGTCCAGTCGATGTCCTGGGCCATGAGATGCTCGTCCGCGGCGGTCTTGGCCTGCACGTAGGCCACCCAGACGGCGTCGGCGTGGGCCGGGGGCGGGCTTCCCGCGCCGCGGGTGGAGACCATCACGTACCGCTGGACCCGGGCGTGCACAGCGGCCTCGGTCAGGAGGACAGCGGCCTGGTGGTCCACCTTCTCCTTGCGGGCCGCACCACTGCCGGGCCCCGCACCGGCAGCGAAGACCACGGCGTCCGCCCCGGCCACGACCTCAGCGACGGCTTCGCGCGACGCCTGTTCGAGGTCGCAGACCACGGGCGTGACTCCGTCGGCTCGCAGGTCGCCGCTGTGCTCCGGGTTACGGACGATCCCGACGACGGTGTCGCCCCGGCCCGCGAGCAGCCGGCCCAGACGGCGGGCGATCTGGCCGTGGCCGCCGGCGATCACAATCTTCATGGAACTCTCCTCGGACGGGCATACGGACGGGACAGAAGGGTGGCGGACGCGCCTCCGCTTCTCAGAAGGCGATGCGGACCTTCAGCGCCTCACGGTGGTGCATGGCGCGGTAACCGTCCGGCACGCCGTCGAGCCCGACGGTGCGGTCGAAGACCAGGCCCGGGTCGATCGCGCCGGACAGCACGTCCGGCAGCAGTTCGGGGATGTA
>NZ_JBVIYZ010000090.1:0-3091 GCF_055592085.1 Streptomyces sp. NPDC041135 | reverse complement strand
GCTACGAGCGCAAAGCCGAACACTTCCTCGCCTTCACGAGCCTCGCATGCACCCTGATCTGCTACCGCAGGCTCGCCAAATGAGATGACCTCTAAACACCCACAGGCCATCAACACCGGCCGCGACGGTCACGCCGCACCCCTGCCCGCGGGGCCGGCGCGAACTCCACCGCGGTGCCGTCGCAGCCTGCCGCAATGTCCAGAAGAAGCTCCCGTGACGACTACGGCAGAGGGACGGCCCTCGTCCAGGCCCGGCAACCGCCGCACTACCGTCTGAGCGGCGCGGGGCTCTGTCGGGGGAAGGGACTCGAAGCCGGCGGCAGGCGGACCCTTCACGGCAGCGCGGCCAGAACCCCGCAGTTGGTCCTGACAGCACTTCCGTGATGGCTACGCCAACGGGACCGCACTGAGCCGCGCCAGTCGCTTCGCCGGTCGAGATCGTGCCTATCCGCGTCGTTGGTCTTTATCTGACCGGGGGCCTCCTACCTGGCGCCCTCCACCTCAGACGCCGCGGAAGGGCAAAAGTGCATGCGTAAAGCGATGCTCAGCACATTGATGATCATGATGATGTCCGCCACAGGGACAATGCTGTCCGCGCCGGCCGGGGCGCACACCGTCCAGAGTCTCCCCCTCCGCGCGGAGGGGAAGGCTGAGTTCACCTACGATGCGCCGGAGATCAGCGAGGCGGGCGATCGCATCACCTGGGAGTGGAGTGTGGTGAATACCGGCGATGCGCCGGTGTCCAAGGTCGTCTTGACCCACAAGATCACCCCCCAGCTGACGGTGAGCAACGTCAGTCCCAACTGCGAGGTGGAGGCCGGCGGGGATATCAAGTGCAAGTGGGACACCCTCGGGCCGAACGAGACGGCCAAGGGTGCCATCACGGCAGTCCTGCCCCCAGACCTGAACGGCGGCGCCCACATCAACGGACTCATCACCTGGGAACCCGCCAGCGAAGCGGACCCCACATAAGATCCCTCCTAAGGAACCCCTCGTGGCGCTTGCCAACCAGGACCTCCAGTGCAACCCCGGTCCCGGCGCAGCCCAGCTCGCTGGTGACACCGCGGGTGACCGTGTTGATCCAGGCCGTGGATGTGGCCCATCGTCTCCGAACCGGACAGCTCCACCCGCGCGGTGAGGACGATGTCGTCCGGCTCGGCGAGGAACAGCAGCGCATCCGCTCTCTCGAACGGTACGAGGCGGCCGACCGGGTCGGGGTGGGCCGCGTGAAGGCGTGCCAGGGCAAGCCACATGTCCCCCGGATCACTCTGCCCGAGCGAGGCCGGGCTGTCTTGCTTGTTTCGTCTCATGGCTCCGGTCTACGGCCTGGACGTGGTGTCGGCCGGGTCCGGTCCTTCGCCTCCCAGATGCTGGCGCCACGATCTCGGGGGGCGTCCCGCGCTGCGGGCCGGACGCCGGGCAAGCCCTTCGTGCGGCGGGGCTTGCCCAACCACCGGGCCGGTGACCGATGACCGGTCGGCGGGCCGAGCGTGACCGATCCACCTCCCGCGATCGGTCAACCGGCACGTCAGAGACATGACCGACCCCGTGCAACTACTCGGGCCGGATCGGTCACCAGCTGTGTTCCGGCGACGCCGTCCCGCCCGCGGTCGGCGGGTGGAGCGGCGTCGCCGGGCGGGATCCGGAGCGCCGGCCGAAGAAGCGGCGCGGCCTGCCCTGGTCGTCCTCCGGCTCCAGCGGTGCGGCGGCCTGGAGGCGGGCGGCCTCGGCGGCGGCTTCCTCGCGGGCGACGTCGTCGGCGTGGCAGGTGCCGCACACGGACACGTCCCCAGCGTTCCAGGCAGTCCGGTGAGCGGTGGTCTCCTCCCAGCGCTGGTCGGTGAACTTCCCTCCGCACCGCTTGCACACGGGGCGCTGCGCCTCTCGCTCAGCGGCACGACGCCGCTCGTCCTCCGCTTCGGCGCGGGCGTACTGGCGGCGGAAAAGAACATCGCCGTCGGGGTTGTCCAGCGCGGCCGTCAGCGTCTGTTCGTCCTTGCGCCCCAGGCGCCGCCACACCGCCGCGTCCGCGCCGTGCCCCGCCAGCTGCTCCAGAGTGGTGACGACGACCGGCACCGCCTGGCCGTAGTCCCGCGCGGTGATCCCCCGGTGGTAGGTCTCGTACCGGCGAGGCGCCCAGTAGTCGCGGCCGGCCTCCTCCAGCACGTCGACCGTGTTGTCGACCTTCGCCTGCGTGGTGTCCGCGAACACGAACGCCACCGGCACCAGGCCCTCCCGGCCGGTCGGCGGGTAGACCCGGCGCCACAGCCGCTTCTCGTGGTCGACGTGCTCGATCGCGTCCGGCCGCGAACGGACCCGGTCCACGGTGCGCTTGTCCGCGTCCTTCGGGAGCAGCCGGCCCCACTCCCAGTACCGGCGCAGCTTGGTGACCAGGTCGTGCGCGTCCTCGGTGCGGCGGTCGATCTCCAGCAGCAGTACCGGCACCCCGGCCTCCGGCGCCCGCACCACCAAGTCCGCCCGCTGCACGTAGTTGTTGCCGAGCCGGTGCCCGATCTCGGTCTGGAATCCGAGCCGGTGGCCGATCCCGGCGCGGTGGAGTTCGGCGGCCGTCGAGGTGACTGCCGCGGCGTGGTCGTCGTAGCCGGCGCCGAGCGGCTAACCCGTGACCGGGTCGTACTTCTCTTCGCGCAGCACCCAGACCCGTATGCCCTTCGGCTCCAGCAACTGCTTCGCCTCGCCGTGTCCGCGCTTGGGCAGCACCCACACCTGCCGCTGGTCCTCCTGCACCGACTCGATCCTCACCAGGTGGTGGTCCTCCAGATCCAGGAGGTTGTCCCGCGTGAGCTTGTCGTGCTGGTTGTCCGGACGGGTCAGCTTCCACAACTGATCGGGCGTAGCCCTCTGGAAGATCCCCAGCACTTGCAGCAGCTCCCGGCGTCGAGGCCCGGTCGAAGTCCTCCTGTGCTTGGGACGCCTCGCCACATGAGGGTTGGTCGGACCTGCGACGACCCCCTGTCCGTCGGGCCTGACCTGCAGTGTCGGTGGTCTTCTAAAAGTGGACCAGTCTCCGACTTTGAGAATTGACCCCCTTCCGGGGTCTGGCTCGTTGAGCCAGACCGGGAGGATGGGTG
>NZ_JBVIYZ010000089.1:0-3188 GCF_055592085.1 Streptomyces sp. NPDC041135 | reverse complement strand
GCGGCGTTGGCGGATGCGCGGGTGTCGGCTGCGGATGTGGGTTTTGTGGAGTTGCACGGTACGGGGACTCCGGTGGGTGATCCGGTGGAGGCGCGCGCTCTGGGTCGGGTGTATGGGGTGGGGCGGGCGGTGCCGTTGGTGGTGGGGTCGGTGAAGTCGAATGTGGGGCATCTGGAGGGTGCGGCGGGTGTCGTCGGTTTGATCAAGGCGGCGCTGGCGGTGCGGGAGGGGAGGATTCCGGCGAGTTTGAATTTCGAGTCCCCGCATCCGGAGATCGATCTGGCGGGGTGGGGGCTGCGGGTGCAGACCGGGCTGGGGGAGTGGCCGGTCGAGGGGGTGCGGCGGGCGGGTGTGTCCTCGTTCGGGATGGGTGGCACCAACGCCCACCTCATCCTCGAACAGGCACCGGAACCCCGCACCGACGACGACGGGCACACCGCCGACGAGAGCCGGCTGATCCCCTGGCTGGTGTCCGGACGGACCCGGACGGCACTGCGCGAGCAGGCCGCACGGCTGCGGGACCACACGGCCGCCGACGACACTCTCGGCCCCGTGGACGTCGGCTACTCGCTGGCCGCCACCCGGACCGCCTTCGACCACCGTGCCGTCGTCCTGGGCACCGACCGCGCGGAGCTGCTGGCCGGCCTGGCCGCCGTCGCCGACGACGAGGCCCGCCCTGGAGTCGTACGGGGCAGGACGGCCAGCAGCCGCACCGCGTTCCTGTTCACCGGGCAGGGCGCCCAGCGAGTGGGGATGGGCCGGGAGCTGTACGACCTGGCACCCGTGTTCGCGGAGGCCTTCGACGCGGTGTGCGCGGTGGTCGACCCGTTCCTGGAGCGGCCGTTGAGTGAGGTCGTCTTCGGCGACTCGAACCTGCTCGACCAGACGCAGTACACGCAGGTGGCGCTGTTCGCGGTGGAGACGGCGCTGTTCCGGCTGGTGGAGGCGTTCGGGCTGCGCCCGGACGTGCTGATCGGGCACTCGATCGGTGAGCTGAGCGCCGCGCACGTCGCGGGGGTGCTGTCGCTGGAGGACGCGGGCAGGCTCGTCGCCGCGCGGGGCCGGCTGATGCAGGCCGCACGTGATGGCGGGGCAATGCTCGCGGTGGCCGCACCGGAAGCCGCAGTCGCCCCGGTCATCGGTGAGTATGCGGGCCGGGTGGATCTGGCCGCGGTGAACGGTCCCGCGGCGGTCGTCGTCTCCGGTGACGCGGACGCGGTCGAGGAAATCGCGGAACGCTTCCGCGCGGAGGGTGTGAAGGTCAAGCGGCTCACCGTCAGCCACGCCTTCCACTCCCCGCACATGGACGAGGTGCTGGAGGAGTTCACCCAGCTCGCCTCGACACTGACCTTCCACGCCCCACTCATTCCGATCGTCTCCAACGTCACCGGAAGGCTGGCCACGGTCGAGGAGCTGACGGACCCCGGCTACTGGGCCCGGCACATCCGTGGCACCGTCCGCTTCCACGACGGCATCCAGACCCTCGCCGCCCAGGCGATCGGCACCTACCTCGAGCTGGGACCCGACCCGGTCCTCACCTCGATGGTCCAGGGCATCCTGGAGGCGGGGGAGTTCACCGCGGCCTCCGTCCTGCAGAAGGGCAGGGGTGAGGAGCGCGGGCTGCTGTCCGCGCTGGCCGCCGCGTACACCGCCGGAGCGGACGTGGACTTCTCCACCCTGCTCTCCACCGGCCGCCGCGTCCCGCTGCCGACCTACGCCTTCCAGCGCAAGCGGCACTGGATCGACGTACCGGACGACCAGCCGCACCCGGCTGTCGCCCCGGTGGCCACCTCCACCTCCAGCGTCACCTCCACCGTCACCCCCGGCAGCGCCGAGGACGACGAGCCGGGGCGGCGCGCCGAGTGGGCGGCACGGCTCGCCGGTCTCACCGACCGGCAGCGGCACGCCAGGCTGACGGACCTCGTCGCACGGCACACCGTGGAGATCCTCGAGTACGACGGCACGGACGAGATCGACCCGGCGCTGACCTTCAAGGACCTCGGCTACAACTCCCTGACCTCGGTGGAACTGCGCGGACGTCTCGTCGGCGACACCGAACTGCCGCTGCCCTCCTCCCTCCTCTTCGACTACCCGACCCCCAACGCGCTGGCCACCCACCTGGTCCGCGAACTGCTCGGCACCACGGACACGCCCCGTACGACCTACACCGCCACCGACATCACCGACGAGCCGTTGGCGGTGGTCGGTATGGCGTGCCGGTATCCGGGTGGGGTGGCGTCGCCGGAGGAGCTGTGGCGGCTGGTGGCGGACGGGGTGGACGCGATCGGTGGTATGCCTGCCGACCGGGGCTGGGACGTGGAGGGTCTCTACGATCCCGAGCGGGGTGTGAGCGGTAAGACGTATGCCCGGCACGGCGGTTTCCTCTATGACGCGGGTGAGTTCGATGCCGAGTTCTTCGGGATCAGTCCGCGTGAGGCGGCGGCGATGGACCCGCAGCAGCGCCTGCTGCTGGAGACCGCCTGGGAGGCCCTCGAACGCGCCGGCATCGACCCCGAGACCCTGCGCGGCAGCGACACCGGCGTCTTCGCGGGCATCATGCAGCAGGATTACGGACCGCGCCTGCACGAGCCCGCCGACGGCTTCGAGGGCTACCTCCTCACCGGCGGCACGGCCAGCGTCGCCTCCGGCCGGATCTCGTATGCGCTGGGGTTGGAGGGTCCGGCGGTGACGGTGGACACGGCGTGTTCGGCGTCGTTGGTGGCGTTGCATCTGGCGGTGCGGGCGTTGCGGGGCGGGGAGTGCTCGCTGGCGCTGGCCGGTGGTGCGGCGGTGATGGCGACGCCGGGGATGTTCGTGGAGTTCTCCCGGCAGCAGGGTCTGGCCGTCGACGGGCGGTGCAAGGCGTTCTCGGAGTCGGCGGACGGCACGGCGTGGGCCGAGGGTGCGGGTCTGGTGGTGCTGGAGCGGCTGTCCGACGCCCGCCGCAACGGCCACGAGGTGCTGGCGGTGATCCGGGGCAGTGCGGTCAATCAGGACGGTGCGAGCAATGGTCTGACGGCGCCGAACGGGCCGTCGCAGCAGCGGGTGATCCGTCAGGCGCTGGCCAACTCCGGTCTCACCGCTGCCGACGTCGATGTGGTGGAGGCGCACGGGACGGGTACGAAGCTGGGTGACCCGATCGAGGCGCAGGCGTTGCTGGCGACGTATGGGCAGGAGCATTCGCCGGA
>NZ_JBVIYZ010000088.1:0-3279 GCF_055592085.1 Streptomyces sp. NPDC041135 | reverse complement strand
TTCCCCACTGCTGCCTCCCGTAGGAGTCTGGGCCGTGTCTCAGTCCCAGTGTGGCCGGTCGCCCTCTCAGGCCGGCTACCCGTCGTCGCCTTGGTAGGCCATTACCCCACCAACAAGCTGATAGGCCGCGGGCTCATCCTTCACCGCCGGAGCTTTCAACCCCGTCCCATGCGGAACAGAGTATTATCCGGTATTAGACCCCGTTTCCAGGGCTTGTCCCAGAGTGAAGGGCAGATTGCCCACGTGTTACTCACCCGTTCGCCACTAATCCACCCCGAAGGGTTTCATCGTTCGACTTGCATGTGTTAAGCACGCCGCCAGCGTTCGTCCTGAGCCAGGATCAAACTCTCCGTGAATGTTTACCCGTGATCGGGTGCACACATCACGAGAGCGGAACAACTGGTCGGAATAAGACCCGTTGTTCACAGCGTCCTCGCTGTGTCATCGCCCACCGGACACCGAAACGGCACCGATGGGACTTTTCAAAGGAACCACCAACCTGCACCAGGTGCAGGCCGGGGTATCAACATATCTGGCGTTGACTTTTGGCACGCTGTTGAGTTCTCAAGGAACGGACGCTTCCTTCGGTCCCGTCTCACCGGGGCCCTCCGGGCGCTTCCCTTCGTTTCACTTCTTTTTTGTCTTGCTGTCTTGCGTTTCCGACTCTATCAGACTCTTCCGTGTCCGATTCCCGGTCGAAGCGGGCCCTGCCTTTTCGCTTTTCAGGTTCCCCGCTTCCGCGTTCTCCCTTTCCGGCGAGTCCGACTCTATCAGATCCTTTCGGGCCTGATTCCCAGTCAGCGGGATTCGTCTTCCCGGCCGTTGGGCCGTTCCGACGAGTGAGACTTTAGCGGATTCCTGCGCCCCGACGCTAATCGGGGTGCGTTCCTTCGAACGTGGATTCCTCATTTCGCATAGGCGCACGAAAAGACATGCGACCCGAAGTCGCGTGTCTGTCGTGGTTACTGCGGAATGGCTGTCCGGGGACCGACCGGGGTCGGCGCTCACGTCGGACAACTCGGAGCACACTACGGATGCGTCCTGGGCGTGTCAACCCCCGGCCGGTAGCGCCTGCGGCCGGGGGCGGGCGGTGCGCCCGGGCAGGGCTCAGCCGTTGCCGGAGGCCAGGGCGCGGCTGCGGTCGCGGGCCGCTTCCAGGGCGGCGATGAGGGCCGCGCGTACCCCGTGGTTCTCCAGTTCCCGGATGGCGCTGATCGTCGTGCCGGCCGGGCTGGTGACGGCCTCGCGCAGCTTGACCGGGTGCTCACCGCTGTCCCGGAGCATGACGGCCGCGCCGATGGCGGCCTGGACGATGAGGTCGTGTGCCTGGGCGCGGGGCAGGCCGAGCAGGATGCCCGCGTCGGTCATGGCCTCGACCAGGAAGTAGAAGTAGGCGGGGCCGGAGCCGGAAAGGGCGGTGGCCGCGTCCTGCTGGGACTCCGGTACGCGCAGGGTTTTGCCGACGCCTCCGAAGATCTCTTCGGCGGTGGCCAGGTGCGCGCCGGTGGCGTGGCTGCCGGCGGAGATGACGGACATGCCCTCGTCGACGAGGACCGGCGTGTTCGGCATGACCCGGACGACCGGGGTGCCGGAGGCGAGCCGGTCCTCGATGAACGCGGTGGTGATGCCGGCCGCGGCGCTGATGACCAGCCGGTCGGCGGTGACGTGCGGGGCGAGCTCGTCCAGGAGCTTGCCCATGTCCTGCGGCTTGACCGCGAGGATGAGGACGTCGGCGTTCTTGGCCGCCTCCGCGTTGGTGACGGAGTCGACCCCGTACCGCGTGTGCAGTTCCCGGGCGCGTTCGTCCCGGCGGGTGGTCACCAGCAGGTGGGCCGGTCGCCAGCCTGCCCGGATCATCCCGCTGAGCAGGGCCTCGCCGATCTTTCCGGTGCCGAGGACTGCGACTGTCTGGGTCATGCGTTCACCCTCCGGGCGGTGCTGGGCTGTGCTCTGGGCCGGACCGTGCTGCTTCCCCGTCATCCTCGCATCGGGGTGTTCACGGTGTCCGGCGGCGGAGGGTGATCGCGCCGAGGCAGAGGACGAGGAGGGCGCTGCCCGCGACCACGGTGATGTCGCGCACGAAGTCGCCGGTGATCCCGGTGTGGTGGAGGACCTGGTTCATGCCGTCCACGGCGTACGACATGGGCAAGGCATGGGAGATCGCCTCCAGGACCGGGTGCATCGCCTCGCGCGGGGTGAACAGGCCGCAGAGCAGGAGCTGGGGGAAGATCACGGCCGGCATGAACTGGACCGCCTGGAACTCGGAGGCGGCGAACGCCGAGACGAACAGGCCCAGTGCGGTGCCGAGCAGGGCGTCGAGCAGGGCGACCAGGAGCAGCAGCCAGGCCGAGCCGGCCACGTCCAGCCCCAGCAGCAGGACGGAGACCGCCGTGGCGAACGCCGACTGGACGACCGCGACCGCGCCGAACGCGAGGGCGTACCCCCCGATCAGGCCGCCCTTGCCGAGCGGCAGGGCCAGGAGGCGTTCGAGGGTGCCCGAGGTCCTCTCGCGCAGGGTGGCGATCGAGGTCACCAGGAACATCGTGATCAGCGGGAAGATCCCGAGCAGGGAGGCCCCGGTGGAGTCGAAGGTCCCGGCCGCGCCGTCGAAGACGTACCGGAGCAGGGTGATCAGCAGGACCGGGACGACCACCAGGAGCGCGATCGTGCGGGGGTCGTGGGTCAGCTGGCGCAGGACGCGGCCGGCGGTGGCGGTCATCCTCGGACTCCCTCGGTGCGGGGTGCGGCTTCGTCGACCAGGTGGAGGAACGCGTCCTCGACGGTCTCCGTGCCGGTGCGGCGGCGCAGGGCCTCGGGTGTGTCCTCGGCGAGGATCCGGCCCTCCCGCATCAGGAGGAGGCGGTGGCAGCGTTCGGCCTCGTCCATCACGTGCGAGGAGATCAGCAGCGCGGTGCCGCGGTCGGCGGCCAGGCGGTGGAAGAGGTCCCAGAGGTCCCGGCGGAGTACGGGGTCGAGCCCGACGGTCGGCTCGTCCAGGACCAGCAGGTCCGGGGTGGAGAGGAGGGCGACCGCCAGGGAGACCCGGCTGCGCTGGCCGCCGGAGAGCGCACCAGTGAGGGCGTCGGCGCGGCTCGTGAGATCGACGTCCCCGATGGCGCGGGCGACGGCGTCGCGGCGGGTGTTCCGGTGGGCGCGGCCGGGGTGCAGGACGGCGGCGAAGTAGTCGAGGTTCTGTCGGACGGTGAGATCGGTGTAGACGGAGGGCGCCTGGGTGACGTAGCCGATGCGGGGGCGCAGGGCCGGATCCCCGGCGGGGCG
>NZ_JBVIYZ010000087.1:0-3465 GCF_055592085.1 Streptomyces sp. NPDC041135 | reverse complement strand
TCAAATGGCGCCCCGACGGCACCCTCGAATTCATCGGACGCATCGACAACCAGATCAAACTCCGCGGCTACCGCATCGAACTCGGCGAAATCGAAGCCGCCCTGAACGCTCACCCCCACATCCACACCACCAGCGTCATCGCCCGCGAAGACACCCCCGGGAACAGGCAACTCGTCGCCTACCTGGTCCCCACTCCCGGCGCCGCACCCGCCACCCACGAGCTGCGCGCCCACCTCCAGCAGCAGCTCCCCGACTACATGGTCCCCACCACCTACGTCACCCTGGAGCAACTCCCCCTCACCCCCAACGGCAAGGTCGACACCAAGGCCCTCCCCGCACCGGGACACGACCGACCCGACCTCGCCACCACCTACACCGCACCTCGCACCGACACCGAGCGCACCCTCGCATCGGTGTGGAGCGACATCCTGGGTATCGACAGCGTCGGTATCCACGACAACTTCTTCGAGCTGGGCGGCGACTCGATCATCAGCATCCAGATGATCGCCCGGGCCAAGAAGTTCGGTCTGCACCTCACTCCGCGGCTGATCTTCAAGCACCAGACGATCGCCGAGATCGCGGCGCACGCCGGTACGGCCACGCCGGTCGACGCCGAGCAGGGCCGGGTGGTGGGTGAGGTCCCGCTGACGCCGATCCAGCACTGGTTCTTCGAGAAGGAGCTGCCGGCGTTCGACCACTTCAACCAGGCCGAACTGCTCGTCACCGACGGACTCGTACCCGATGTGCTGCGGCTCGCGCTGGCCGACCTGATCGAGCACCACGACGCCCTGCGCCTGCGCTGCGTGGACGGGGCCGACGGCTGGCGGCAGTACCTGGACGAGTCCGTGGACACCCGCATCCTCGACGTGCACGACCTGTCCGCGGTCGCGGACGAGTCACTGGCGTCGGTGTCGCTGGACATCGCGGAGGAGACGCAGCGGAGCCTCGACCTGGCCAAGGGTCCGCTCATGCGGGGCGCCCTGCTGGAGCTGGGACCGACGCGGGGGCAGCGGTTGCTCATCGTCGTACATCACCTGGCGGTCGACGGTGTCTCCTGGCGGATCCTGCTGGAGGACCTGGGCAGCTGCTACGAGCGGCGGGCTGCCGGACTGGCGCCCGTACTGCCGGCCAAGACGACGTCGTTCATGGCCTGGGCGCAGCGGCTGCGCGGGTTCGCGACCTCCCCGGAGGCACGCGCCGAGTTCGCCTACTGGGCCGAGCCGAAGCCGGACGGACGGGTGCCGCGTGACCGGGAGGGTCGTAACGACCTCGGGTCCGCCGCCAGCGTCGTGGCGACGCTCAGCGCCGAGGAGACGCGCGCCCTGCTGCGGGACGTGCCACGGGTCTTCGGCACGCAGATCAACGACGCGTTGCTCACGGCGCTGGCGCACGCCCTGCGGGACTGGACCGGGGACGACGAGACGCTGATCGGTCTGGAGGGACACGGACGGGAGGATCTGTTCCCGGACGTGGACCTGTCGCGGACGGTCGGATGGTTCACGTCCGTCTTCCCGATCGCGCTGCGCCTGGCGCCGGACGCCGCCGATGCGGTCGCCTCGCTCGAACCGGTCCGTGAGCAGATGGCACGGGTGCCGAACAAGGGCGTCGGCTACGGCATCCTGCGCCACCTCGGCGCCCCCGACATGGCGTCCGTGCTGCGTCGGCAGCCCACTCCGGAAGTCAACTTCAACTACCTGGGACAGTTCACGCAGGAGCTGCCGGGCATCGGGCGGTACGCCGGTCCCGATGAGCCCAAGGGCCACTCGATCAGCCCGGACGGCATGCGCTGGAACGTGCTGGACGTGACCGCCGCCGTCGAGGGCGACACGTTCGGCCTGTACATCAACTACTCGACCGCGCTGCACGACCGACGCACTGTCGAGCGCCTGGCCGACGGTGTCCTCGGCCATCTGCGCGAGCTGATCGCCGGCAGTGCCGACGGAGCCGCCGACGCCCGCCGGGAGACCCCCGGCGTTCCCCTCACCGATGTCGGTGACGCCGACATGGCCGCGATCCTGAAGAGGTTCTCGATATGAGCGCGCACAACGTGGAAGACGTCTACGGGCTCTCGCCCCTGCAGTTCGGCATGCTGTACCACTCGCTGAAGGACACCTCGGACACCCGCCCCTACATGGTGCAGATGACGGAGGAGGTCGAAGGCCCCTTCAACGAGACGCTGTTCGGCGCCGCCTGGCAGCAGCTCGTCGACCGGCACTCGAACCTGCGCAGCGCCTTCGTCTGGGAGGGAGTGTCGGAGCCCGTGCAGGTGGTGCAGCGCCGGGCTCCGCTGCCCTTCGAGGTACGGGATTTGCGCGGCCTGCCCGGACAGGAGGAGCGGCTGGACGCCTTCCTGGCGGAGGACTGGGACCGCGGGTTCGACCTGTCGCGGGCCCCGCTGGTGCGGGTCACCGTGCTGCGGATGGCGGAGGAACGCCGGATCGTCGTCTGGTCGTTCCACCACATCCTGCTGGACGGCTGGAGCGTGCAGATCCTTCAGAAGGAGCTGTTCGCCCTCTACCGTGCGCTGCTCGACGGCACCCCCGCCCAGCTGCCGCCGGCCGTCCCCTACCGCCGCTACATCGAGTGGCTCAACTCCCGGCACGACGACGGGTCGGCGGCCTTCTGGTCGGACTACCTGGCGGGCGTGACCGAGCCCACCGCCCTGCACGTGGACCGGGACACCGGTGACACAGGGGTCGGCGAGTTCGAGGTGTACGCGTCCGAGGAGCTGTTCGCACGGGCCCAGGACTACGCCAGGTCCCAGCGCATCACGATGAACACGCTGGTACAGGGCCTGTGGTCGATCCTGCTCTCCCGGTACAGCCGTCAGGACGAGGTGCTGTTCGGCTCCACCATCTCGGGCCGTTCGATCGACCTGCCCGGCGTCGAGTCGATGATGGGCCTGTTCATCAACACACTGCCGGTGCGCGGCCGGCTCACCGGCGACCTGATCGTCTCCCAGTGGCTGCGGGAGCTTCAGGACGAGCAGCTGGAGATGCGGCAGTGGGAGTACTGCCACCTCGTCGACGTGCAGAAGCACAGCAATATCCCGCGCGGTGAGCCGCTGTTCCGGTCCATCCTGGTCTTCGAGAACTACCCGGTGGTGCAGAAGCCGTCAGACTTCCCCGAGGGCATGACCCGGCGCCTGGTCAACTGCGTGGAGCGCACCGGCTACCCGCTGACCCTGGTCGCGTCGGCGGGCCGGGCGCTGGAGTTCCGCTTCGTCTACGACCGGAGCAGCTTCGACGCCGAGACGATCGAGAGGATGGCCGGCCACCTCGAAAGCCTGCTGACCTCCGTGGTGAGCGCTCCCGACGCACGCATCGGCGACCTCAACATGCTGACGCAGCGGGAGCGGCAGGAGATCCTCGTCGACTGGAACGGTGTCACCGGCCCCTACCCCGACACCGCCACCATCCACCAGCTCATCGAAGACCGCGTCGCCACCACCCCCGACGCCATCGC
>NZ_JBVIYZ010000086.1:0-3589 GCF_055592085.1 Streptomyces sp. NPDC041135 | reverse complement strand
GAGGCCAGAGCCGCCTCAGCCCGTCGCAGGAGGCAGAGAACGCCGTCCATCGCCGGGCACGAGCGCGCGTGGAACACGCCCTGTCGCGGTTGAAAGACTGGAAGATCCTGCGGGACTGCCGGCTCAAGGGCGACGGAGTCCACCAGGCCATGCTCGGCATCGCCCGGCTGCACAACCTGGCTCTCACTGGATAACTCACACCTCATACGGGACAACCTCTAGCCATTCAAGGCTGAGTAACGGTATCCGTCGGCTCTGCCGCAACAGCCTGGGCCACAGCGTGCGCGATCTTGCCCGTTCCCCCTACCAAAACTGGCGCAACACGCCCTGCCTAAATACGTACGAGGGAACAGATATCGCACCCGAGAATGGGAAGCTCAAGTCACCTACAATCAATAAACTGGAAGCCAGCAAAATTCCTAATCCGTAGGATATAAGGTATTGATCTGCTTTTCGTTTCTCGCGATAGCAAAATGTAAGTAACATGATGCATGCTGCACCGCCCCAAAGTAGCCCACTCAACATATCTGGGACTCTCTCGGTACTATCTGTTATCCTCATCCTCCGGTTCAATAGAACGTTACTTAAATCGTCAAGAACCCGCTGATATGTCACGACACCGACTGGATCATCCGGATGATACTTGTACACGTCTGCAATCATTTCCTCAAGTGGTTCACTATAGGCTGACGGTTCATGAGCGCTACGCATTCGTTCCCATTCTCGGTCAACAGTATAGTGAAGATACCGTTTGACATTGTCGTTGATTTTGCCACGCAGCGTAGGAGGCAGCCCCGCACTGTCATGGATCACTGCTGACAAGGCGGCGGACTCATTACTGACATTCTCTTCAGCCCTCTCATGTATCCCCCATGCTGTAACAATCACAAACGCAAGTAGCACTCCATAGATGGCTCCATACAGCCCAAGTGTGGTATTTATCGCTTCGTCACTTGGTCCATTCATTGCCTTTTTAGCCCGACTGAAAACAGCAAGCCCGATCGTGGTTGCTGTCATCCAACAAGTTATCAATAGGGTGAGCTGTAGAGTAAAAGGCCAGTGGACGGTCGTGATGGGCATTTGCCCTCCCCGCATGTCGTTACCGCGCCTTGTGTGTTCTAGTGGGCACCGGCGGGCCTAGCTGTAGCGTGTTGCAGGCGTGTGAGAAATCCGTCGTGCTGATCAGCATATTGTGGACGTTCCTCCGGTCCCGCGGTGACTGCCCTCACAGCGTGCCTTTGTGGTATGTGCTCGCGCGATCAAACTTGCCCATGTCACTGCTGCTGCTGCAGCAGCACAACAGCAAGAGGATGGCATGGCACGGAGATGGGTCACAGTCAAATAGAGACTGTTGCAGCTCGATTCACAATGCAGCCGCTGGAGCGCAGTCGCGCCTCAGGACTTAAGAATGCACAGGGTAAGGGGCGTTGGCCGCGGCTGTGCAAAGAAGCTAGCGAGCCCAGCATGCTTGGGCGGCACGGAGGGCCAGCCTAGCCGAGGATGTGCGGCTATCGGGGCGTAAGGAGACTCACTGTCACGACACGGTTGGAGCCAGCCGGCCTGCTTCCTTCTCATGCCCTGCTCCTGCGCCGCACGTCTTCTTCTTGGAACTTGCCCACTTAAGTGGGTGAGCGCGGCGCTCGCGACCGACAGTCGCGTGCGCGCTCTCTCGCGGGTCCCCACCTGTACAGCGGAGGCTCGGAGTATCCCCATCCCGCCATGCACTTAAAGCCCACTCGGATACCTGAACTGGATGCCGTTGGAAGCGCTCTATGCGATTGAAGGGACAATCATGCCAATCACTGTACAGCTATCGCGGCAGACTTCCTGGAATCTAATTAATGATGCAGCGAATGTGGCGAACGAAGCCTTTGCAGGTGCCGGTCCTGCAAGGTTGATACTGTTCGTTGGGGAAGATCACTCCGCGAACTTTGACACACACCGAAGAGAACTTGTGATACAGCAGCTATTCGGCGACAACAGGGTTACCGTAGTGGTAGAGCGAGGCATGTACAGCGGTGATCAGGAGTACGCTAACGTCGTGAAGGAGGAATCGGTTCGCTCTCCCGGAGACCCCCAAAGGGATGCTGACATCGTGAATGAGCTGATCGCTTACACGCAGGGACTCCCGGTAGCACAACGAGAACGGCCTGTGGTGATTCTCTTCGGTGACGATCATTTCGCAAAGATCGGAAACAACATAGACAATAAGTATCCAAACGTGAATGTGCAATGGGTTCACTATCCGGCAATACAAAGTCAACTGGATAATCTGCCGCCTTTGATGCAGCCCCCTGCTGGAGCCCCCGGATTCCAGTCTATTGGGATCCTGAAAATCAAAGGGATCGATGTGCCGCAGGAGTCTCTGGACACTTCTCTTCTTCAGAAAGGCTACCTTCCTAACGCCCCTATAAGTGTAACCGCTTACTCTGAAGGTGTATACCAGTGGAAAACAGGTTTTCACCTGTACTCAAACGATCCAGGTGTCATCGCCGCAGCCAACGATGTTGAGATCGATGGACAGGCAGCGGTGACTATTAATAATATTGCTTCCGTGCGAGGACGGGTTGAAAACGTGCAGTAGATCGATTCAGAGCCCGCTGACTTACTGACCATTTCAGAATGAGGTTCGGAGTCGTCGTAAGCAAATGATGCTGCAGGCGAGTTGGAGCAGTCCGAGGTGGAGGTCGGCTCGTATCTCGTAGCGAGTGCGCAGGCGTGTGAACTGGTGGAGCCAGGCGAAGGTGCGCTCGACGACCCACCTGGTCTTGCCCAGGCCGGATCCGTGGGCGGTGCCTTTGCGGGCGATCTTCGGCGTGATGCCACGAGCGCGCAGGAGCCGCCGGTACTTGTCGTAGTCGTAGCCCGGGTCGGCGAACAGCCGCCGGGGTCGGTGGCGGGGCCGGCCTACCCGGCCACGGATGCGGGGTATCGCGTCCAGCAGGGGTACGAGCTGGGTGACGTCGTGGCGGTTTCCACTGGTCAGGGACACTGCAAGGGGTGTCCCGTGGCGGTCGGTGATCAGATGGTGCTTGCTGCCCCGGCGGCCGCGGTCGACCGGCGAAGGTCCGGTGTGAGCCCCCCTTTCAGGGCCCGGACATGCGAACCGTCGATCGCGGCGTCGTCCATCTCGAGCAGTCCCGCCTGGCGGAGTTCGGCGAGAAGAATCTCGTGCAGGCGGGGCCAGACCCGGCATCGGTCCAGTCTCGCAGGCGCCGCCAGCACGTCACCCCACTACAGCCGATTGTCTCGGTCGGCACATCCGCCCAGGTCACACCCGTGCGCAAGACGTAGACAATCCCGCGCAGAGCCGCACGGTCATCCGCCGGCAACCGACCCGGATAGCGCCGACGCCGCGGCGGGCGAGGAGGGAGCAGTGGGGCGACACGTTCCCACAGATCATCAGGCACAAGATCATCCGACACCTGCAGAACTCTGCCGCCCACCAGCCCAACCGCCAAGTCCCTGAACCAAACTCATTCTGAAACGATCAGTTACGAGCTGGTGCGTGATAGCAGGTGAGGCGTGTTTGGCCTGGTCGTGGCCTGTTGTCAGCCGGTGGCGGTGCGGTCGGAGACGAGGCCGGCGA
>NZ_JBVIYZ010000085.1:0-3839 GCF_055592085.1 Streptomyces sp. NPDC041135 | reverse complement strand
CCCGCGGAGCGGGTACACCCGCGCTGCGCGCGGGTGGTTCGCTCACGCTCCGCGTGAGCGGGAAGCAGCTCGCTGCGCTCCCTGCTGAACGAGCCTGCTTCGCAGTCTCGTCTGTACTCCCTGCGCTGCGCTCCAGGAGTAAGTGCCCCGCACGGCCTGCCCGTGGCCTCCGCTGCGCTCCAGCCACTGTGACGCTCCGCGTCACGAAAGGTGCGCCACGCTCCGCGCGGCCCACCCAACGGGCCTGCGGCCCACGGCAGCAGCACCTAGTCCGGGATGGCGGTCCGTCAAGCAGGTGGAGAGCAAGGGTGGGAGGTGCCTTCCGTGCATACGGAACAGTGACAAGCCGTCCGACGGGCGAGTGCAGCGCGGTGCGTGGGACGGATGAACCCAGCCTGCTTCAAACAGAAACCTGGATCAAATCTGGAACCAACACTCCCCGCCCCTGCCGGCGACATCCGCTCGGCGTGTCGGTAGCATGCGTGGCGCCCCGCCGCAGGCGGCGCGGAGGGAACGCCACGAACGCTGGTCGACACGCTACCCCAGCTGCCCAATCAAGAACCACAGAACTCGCATACAGGGTGCGCCCGTCTAGCAAACACTCGATCAGCCGGGGTGATCCAGACGCTGCGCGAGTCCGGGTTCGGTCTGGTTTGTGGCGACTGCTTGAGTGGCAGTTACGGCTAGCTCAACGGGGCCTCACGACCGCATCCAGGTAGCGAAGGCGTCGACAAGTCCTGTGTAGAACCGCTCGCCAGGCACCGATCCCGGATTCTTGCTGGCGTCGTAGAACGCGACATTGGTGAAGGTGGCAGAGGCTGAGGCGTTGAGGTTCTTGTAGAACGCCAGCTTGCCGCGGCCGAAGCCCACAAACAACCAGAAGACACCCAGGGAGGCGGTGTTCTGGAGCATGGAGCGAACCTCAGCTTTGTCCCAGGGCTCGTCACCGACCTGAGTCACGATGAAGGCGGGGTCTGCCGCGCCGGACTCCTGGTAGTGGCTGACCGCCCGGCGCATAGCGTCGGCGACATTGCCCCAACCCCAGTCGATCTGAGTATGCAGCTGCCCGATACGACCGCGGTAGTTGTCCAGCCGGATCTCCTCCAAAAACGGCTCTCGCCCACTGGAGAAGACCACGGGGACCGTGCCATCGTCGTCGAGATTGGCAGAGAGGGCCAGAACGCGTTCGGCGAAGGCCTGCACGGCGAACGACTCATACAGCTCTTCCATGTGCCAGTCATGATCCAGGATGAGGTAGACGGCAGCTCGTCGCCCGAACATCCCTCGACTCGCGAGAACCTGACTGGCCTGTCGCGCGGGGGCTAGCAGGCCCGGAGCTTTCCGCTCCACCTTCGTCAGGTCCACCGCGGCGGTTGTCGTAGTGCGTGTCTGGGCGGGAAGCGGCGCGGCAGAGGGCTTGGGATCGACATCGACGCCGTAGTCAGTCGCCAGTCCCGCAAGGCCGGAAGCGTACCCCTGCCCCACGGCCCGGACCTTCCAGCCGTCACCACGGCGGTATAGCTCCGCCAGGACCACGACGGTCTCCCCTGACGTGAAGTCCGGCGCGGTGAACGACACCAGAGGGGCGCCGCTCTGGGTAATCGTCAGCTGAGGTGCCCGGGTGAAGACGGCGCCTGGCTGCATCGGATCAGCACTCACCACAACAACCACACGGTGCACGCCTGCCGGCAGGCGACAAAGCTCCGCAGTGACCGCCGCGCCCTCGACGGACACGCCGTCCTGGGCTGGATGGTTGTAGAAGACCAAGTCATCATCGCCACGCACCTTGCCGTCAGGACCGAGCAGCAGCGCGGACACATCCGCCGACAGTCCCTGCACCGCCACCGCCAGCACCGTCCGCGCTGTCTGCAACGCCGTGTTCTCGCCCTTACGCAGCAACGTCGTCTTCATCCCCGCCCCCTGTTGATCACCGGAGAAGAAACGGTAGTCACCTGTGCATGCCCGTGCCGCCCCTTCGGTGTATCTAGCGTGCGGGTTATCCCCGTCGTGTCTGCATGGGTCGGCGAGCGATCGCGTTGTCATGGTCGACGTCCCTTGGACCCGACCATGACAGCTCAGCCGACTTCTGCAGCCGTTTCCGCACGCAGCGGTGCGCCACGATGAGAACTTCCGGTACGCCTGAACCCGCCGAGACGTCAGCTGCTGGAGCGTGCGAAGAGGTGCCATGGCTCCCACGTGCACAGTCGCCATTCGCCCGGCCACGGCTCCGGTTTGGGATGGGCGTTGACGTCTTCTCGGATCCATCGGAGGGAGACGGTGGCCGGCGGTCCGCTGGCGCGGTGCAGGCGGCGGGCATGTCGTGGGCGACGGAGAGGATGTTGAAGTCATTCAGCGGGTAGGCCTCGTAGGCCCGGCGGATCTCGCTGCGTACAGCGTTGCCGTGCCTGGCGTGCGCATCTTGGGTGGTGAGATCGCTCCTGGACCCATAGTTTCGCCGCACCCACCACATGAGCAGGCGTTCCGAGCCTTGCCGGGCGGGGTGGTTGTCGAAGGCATCGCTGCCAGGCAGGTACTCACTTGGTGTCCACTGCTCGTTGATACGGTTGATCTTCCCCTGCTCCACGGCGAAGCTGACGAAGTCCTTGACCTGCCCCGCCAGCACTTTCCAGGTGAAGGCCGGGGTGGCCTTGTGCTGCTGTTCCTTTTCACGGGCGAAGGCCCAGTCCGCTACGGCGAACAGCCGATTCCAGGCTTTGGTCGCCAGGGCGGTGTCGCGGGTGACGGCGCTTAAGCTCAGACCGAATAATTCACCCAAGGCCCGGGCGTGAAGTGGCTCCTCGGGACGGCAAGATGCGGCCGGCGACGTCAAGCAGCGCCTCTTCACGCTCGCTCTCGTATCCAGTCTCAGCAGCTCGTTGGCCAAGTAGTCCGGGTTGCGCCACCAGAAGTCCAGCTTCTGCAGCGTGACCTGCGTCCGCATGACACCCACGGCATGTTCCAGCGCCGGCATTGCTGCTCTGCTGCTGTCAGCGGCTCGCCCGCCTCGTCGATCAGCAGCAGCAGACGCACCGCGTCTTGCTCCCGGCTGGTCACCGGGTTCCCCGGCCCCCGGTCCGCCCCCTCATGATCCTCACCACGCGGCACCCGAACGTGGCACGCGATGTCACTCGCGGTTAGGTTCGCGGTTGTCGGGTGCTTCCGGATGGTCGTCGGCCGTGGTCCACCGGCCGTCTTGGCTGAAGGGCCAGGGGTGGGCCCGGGTGTCGCCCTTGACGTGTTCGCGCAGGTTGTGCTGTGAGGCCGGGGGCGGGAGGCATGCTTAGTGGATCAATCACTCGGGCATGCGGTGCTGGGTGATCTGGGTTGCGGGCTACTTCGGTGGTCGATCCGTTCTTCGAGCTTCCACCGCGCACCGTCAAAGGGCCAAGGTACTGCGCTCCCTCTACCGTCGGTGGTGGCGGGGCGCCATCAGGTCGATCCGGGTGAACGGGCTGCCGTGCTCGACCCTGCCGGGTGCCGGACGCGTCGCCTCCACCCGGCAGGACCGGCGGTTCGGCTTCGGTCGAGGGGCCATCACGAGTGGGCCGATGCCCGTGAACGGAGCTGGCACCTGCCGGAGTATCGAGCACGCGAACTGTACTATCGCTCCAGGGCAGCCTCGCTGCGGCCTGTCCGAGACAGCCGACGGGCGGGTAGGCGTGGGCAGGACCGCACAACATCACGGTGCGACCATGCGGCGGCACCTGACGCCCGGGAGGGCGCTGGTTGTAGTCGGGCCCCCACGTGTCGGTGGTCTTCTAAAAGTGGACCAGTCTCCGACTTTGAGAATTGACCCCCTTCCGGGGTCTGGCTCGTTGAGCCAGACCGGGAGGATGGGT
>NZ_JBVIYZ010000084.1:0-4141 GCF_055592085.1 Streptomyces sp. NPDC041135 | reverse complement strand
CTCCCCGGCCGCACCCCGCACGCTGCTGCTCGGCCGGTACAACGACGGGACTTCAGCACAACGGCCGCAGCACCACCCTCGCCCGGGCAGCCGGTGCTGCGGCCGGTGGCCTGCTCACCGCGACGCTGGGCAGGCACCCGTGGACGGGGTGGACGTTCTTTGCCGAATGGGGCAACTAGGAGGCGCCGTCCGTCACGCTGGTCGAGCCCGATCTGGGGGCGAAAGTCGGTATCGCAGTTGCCCGCAACGCCGGCGGCCAGTGGCGGCACCCCGCACGCTTCCAGACCTCACCCCCGCCGATGACCCCCGCTGGACCCCGCCGCGCTGACACCCGCCAGGGCGGACGTGCGCGCGAACCGGCACGGTCCGGGCTCCTGGCCCTCCCGTGCCCTGATTGGTGTCCACGCTCCGCAACACCGCCGCCTGGTCCAGCCCTCCCCCGAGCACGACCAGGCGACGACACGACGAAGGGCCCCGCGCCAGCCTCCCCGGCAGCGGGGCCCTTCGGTCACGGGACCGCCGGACCGAAGGGGATCAGCCGACGGCCACGCGCACCGGCTTGTAAGTCCCCCGACCCGGACCGCGAGGCGAAGCTGGACGCCGCATGTTCGCCTTCGACGAGTCCGGACCGCTCCAAATCCGTACCACCGCAGGCTCGGGCTGGGCCCCACGCGAACATCCCGACCGAGTACGCGGCCACCTACCACCGCACTCACGGGGTGCGCTACTTCCACGGCTGCTGCGACGACACCCCTGGGGGCGTCAACCGCCGCGAGAAAGGGGCCGCGAACACGCTGGCCGCGCTGACATCGATCCGCGCTGGCCGGCCCGACGACGCCCCGATCTACGTCATCCTGGACGACCTGTCCGCCCACAAGAGCGCCGACATCCGCCGCTGGGCAAAGAAACACAAGGTCGAGCTGTGCTTCACCCCGACCTCCGCCTCATGGGCGAACCCCATCGAGGCCCACTTCGGACCGCTGAGGCAGTTCACCATCGCCAACTCCAACCACCCCAACCACACCGTCCAGACCCGGGCCCTGCACGCGTACCCGCGGTGACGCAACGCCAACGCCCGCCACCGCGGCGTCCTGGCCGCCGAACGCAAGGAACGCGCCCGCATCCGAAGCGAGAAGGGCATCCGCTGGGGCGGACGTCCCCTCAAGACTGCAGCGTGACCGCCCTTCCCACCGAGTGCGCAACTCCTCATGAAAGGCTGGCAGCATGATGGGCGGACCGTCCGAGAACCCAGAACTCTGGGCGTTCTTGGAATCACTGCACTGCGGGGAGATCCTTTCCGGCACCGTCACGGCGATTGAGCGGTTCGGCGTGTTCGTGTCGCTGGACGACGGCCCCGGCCACCCGGTCTTCCCCGGCGTTGGGTTCATCACGATCCCCGAACTGTCCTGGCGACGCATCGAAAGCGCCCACGACGTTGTGCAGGTCGGACAGCGCCTCTCAGCCGAGTTCCTGCAGTTCGACACATGGAACCTGGAGGCCAGACTGTCCTTGCGGGCGACACAGCCAGACCCCTTCCAAACATTCGCCGACCGCACTGCGGTGGGGCAGAAACTGCACGGACGGGTCACCAAGCTGGTCCCGTTCGGCGTCTTCGTCCAGGTCACCGACGGGATCGAGGGACTGGTCCACCTGCGAGAGCTCACATCGACGCCTGTGGAAAGTCCGTCAGATATCGTCCAGGCCGGCGACGAGGTCACGGTCGTCGTCACTGAGATCGACCGGGAGCGACGCAGGCTCGTTCTCTCTCGACGACACGGCTCATCTGACCACCGGTGACGGGGGCACGGCCAGTGCGGGCGCGGGGGCACCGGGCGCTCCTCGGCGCCGTCGGCCAAGGCGACCCCGAGCCGTCGTTCCGTCGCGAGGGAGCGGCCAACGTGCCAGGAAAAATCACGTCACGCCGTAACTCGCGTGGGCCAGTATCGCTGGGCTACTGCCCCCGACCGGAACTCTTTGCGGTCCACGGGCTCGAGCTGGATGCGCTCGCGCAGACCGGCGAGCAACGTCGGCCCGTGTCCGGCAAGGACCGGCTGAACAAGGAACTCGTACTCGTCGATCAGTCCCAGATCTGCCAACGCCAGGGGGAGCGTCACGCCACCCACCCACAGGCCCTCGCCTGACTCCTGCTTGAGCCGCTGAACCGCTTGCCCCAAGTCGCCTCGCACCAGGTCGGCATTCCAATCGACCCCGCTCAGCGTGCTCGACACGACGTACTTCTTCGCCCGGTCGATGGTCTCGGCGAACGGGATCTGCCACTCATCCATCCAGTCAGGCCACGTGCCCGTGGCCGGCTTCCGCCACACCGACTCCATCATCTCGTAGGTCACCCGGCCGAACAGCAGGGCATCGGCTCGCTCCATCTCAGCGGTCCAGTAGCGCATCGACTCCTCGTCCGGGGGGAGCCCTGCCTCGTGATGGCAGCAGCCGTCGAGCGTGACGTTGATCGAGTATCGAAGTGGTCTCATCCCGTCGCATCTCCCTTGAGGCGCGCCCAGCATTCACCGGACGGTACTCAGACGACTGCCGGCGCCATTTCGGCGCCATTTCTCATCGGCGCGATCGCACCCACTTTGACGCCGTCGTGATGCGAACGAGACCGCAGACCGAGCGCGCGACCGATGCGGCGCTCGGGGCGTTCAGGGCGTGCCGCCCCCGGGAAGCCACCGAGTTTCACCCGATCGGGGGGCTCGCCCCCCTGTTCGGCGGCCCCCCTCCAGCCTGCTCTGTGAATATGTCGGGATAGGGCCGAGGCGGGCATGAACCCGGTGAGAGGAGCAGGTTTGTGGGGCTTGTGAGGGTGCAGTTCAACGACGGTTTTGGTACCGACCTCGCATTTGGAGGGGCGGTAGAGCCCAGGGGTGCCACCGGATACTGGTTCGCCGGGACGGTCACGGGGCACTGCCCGCTCAACCGCTCCGGCGAGAGCTTCGACAACACGGTGCGGGTAGAGCACGGCGCTACCTCGGGCGACTGGAACACGTTGGAGTTCCGTATCACGGGCGACTCCATCAAGGTCGAGGGCGAGGGGACGCGGCTGCCCAACGAGACGGTCGACTTCAGAATCGGCGCGAACGTCACGGCCCTGGGCAACTACCAGTATGGGTCGGCAGCGACGGTGGTCGCCGGCGGCCCGCCCCAAGAGGTCGTGGCCACGTACACGAAGATGGACGGGAATGGGAACAACTCGTACTACGTCCGCTTCACCGGCCAGGCCTGGGCGGACGGGCCGACCCAGTACGCGGTCCGGGGATCCCTGGATGCCAGCACCCAGGGCGGCGCCCTTACGCAGCAGCACGCGACGTTCGGCCACAAGTCCGCCTCGGGGAGCTGGAAGTACGAGACCTTCAAGACCGACGACGGAGTGAAGGACATTCTCGTCCGCGGACAGCGCAAGGCCGGGGAAAGCATCCGCCTCGTCGTCGGTGCCACCAGCAACATCGCTAACCTCTACAGCTACGGCAACGAGGTCAACGTCACCCTTCCCGATAGGTTTTGATCCGGGATTGCTGCAGGTCTCCAGCAGGGTGCGCTCGTACGGGATGCGGGCCCGTCCGGTGAACGGGTCGCAGGGGGGACGCCGAGCCGGGCCAGTACCGCGTCCCCCGCTCGGTGGGCCCACTCGGCCACCGCGACCAGGGAGTTGTGGCCGGGTGCGGTCATCGCGCACACGCCGATCGCCAGTAGGGTGGCCAGCGGGTAGCGTACTCCGCGGGGGTCCCTGGGGTCGGGATCTGCGACAGGTGGGACAACAGGCCCGCGGCTCGTCCGGCCGCCCGGGCAGCGGCTCGCGCGCTGGCCCGCACTCCAGGATGGGCCCGGTGAGCTCGGCCAGGAGCGTGGGGATGATGGAGCGACGAGCACGGCACCCTCGAAAATCTTGAAGCGTGAAGAACTCCATGGACTATGGGTGCCGTGCTCGCTTCATTCTCAGGTCAGCGCCTGCTCGGTCCCCGTTCAACTGGGGCAACCGCGGAACGCTCCGGGGCTCTGGGTGCTGGATCGGGCACAGAAAGGGGGCGTACCTAAGAGGTCATCTCATTTGGCTGAGTAGGCTGTCGGTTGTGGTGGGGATCGTTGAACGGCTGGTGCCGGACGAGTTGTGGGATCTGTTCCAGCGGGT
>NZ_JBVIYZ010000083.1:0-4181 GCF_055592085.1 Streptomyces sp. NPDC041135 | reverse complement strand
TAAGTTCCTCGCCGAGTGGGTGTCATCTCGTCCGTCATGCGCTTGGCGAGGTTGTCGATTGAGGCGACGTGGATCATGGCCCTCGGAGCTGGCGGGCAGGGTCTCGTAGTCCCAGGCGAGGCGTCGGTGCATCGTGATCCAACCAATACTGCCAGCGGCAAGCCCGGCGGTCCGCCTCGCTTCACGGCACTCGGTACGGCTCACGCCGTTGACCTGATCACTGCGGTCCGCCGCAGCCTGCGCCAGCTTCAGTACCGCCACGAGTCCTCGATGGCTGCCTCACCGACCGGCACCGACCTTCCCGGCCGACGACATCACGCATTCGAGTTCAGTACGGAATTCGACTCTCGAGCCGCCGCCGTCGCAGTGATCTCCGAACTGGTCAAGTGGGACCAGAATGGCTGGCGTCGGTGGACGCACCGCATCTCGTTGCACTCGTCCGGGCCAACACCCGCTTCCAGCGCGCATACTCGTCGAACATCTCAACCAGGAGGCAGCTTGATCACCCTTGAGCCCGAAATCATCCATACCGACCGGCTGGCCTTGCTTCCCCTGCACACCGAGCACGCCGACGAGATGGCCGCGGTGCTGTCCGACCCCGGCCTGCACGCTTTCACAGGTGGCACCCCGGACACTACCCGGGACCTGCGTGCCCGCTACGAACGTTTGGCGGCCGGTCCACCCCGACCCGGCGAGTCCTGGTGCAACTGGGTGATCCAACTCCGCGAAGCGGCCTGCCTGACCGGCTATGTCCAAGCAACGGTCATCGTCGACGACCACGGAGCCATTGCGGAGATCGCCTGGGTAGTAGGGAGCCCGTGGCAGCGGCGCGGCATCGCCACCGAAGCCGCCCAAGGACTTGTCGCCTGGCTCCGGAAACACCCAGTGCGCACGGTCATCGCCCATATCCACCCGGGCCACAAGGCATCTGCAGCCGTCGCCACCGCGGCTGGCCTCACTCCCGCCGACCTGCGGCAGGACGGAGAGCTCAGATGGCAGCTGACGATCAGCTCAGCACGCACATCCACAGGTTCGCCACCGACACCTTTGCTGAGGTTGCAGTCCTGGTGTCGTTGAGGCTGCCGACTCATCGCCCATGCGGTATCACCGGGGCAGGCGGGATCCACAAGGGGACGGGCTGACCGCTGAACGGTGGCTCGCCCTCGGCCACCCCCTCGGTTGCTCGGGCGCCCGCGAGTTCCGCGAGAGTTACGGCGCAAGGCGGCCGAGAGGTCCGCCCAGGGCGAGGCGAGTTCGACGATTGCGAACGACCTGCGGGTCGGAGTCCGGTCGGTGCAGCGATGGCGACAGATGTGGGACGCGGGCGGTCCGCGGGCTCTGCGGTCGCAGGGACCGGCGTTTCTTCCGAGGCTGAAGCAAGAGCAGTTCACACAGCCGGAGGCGGAGTTGGCCAGGGGTCGGCCGCGCATGGCTGGGAAGACCGGCGTTGGATTCTGTCGGGGGTCAAGACGGTGATCGGCCGGCGGGCGAGAGCGGTCTGCAAATCGGTGGAGCAGCCCGTGTCACTCCCGTGGCCTGGCGGCCGTGCCGCCATCGCGTGCCAGTCCGTCGGTTGATCCCGACGATCCGGCAGGCCTCTGTGTTGTTGAAGCCCTGGTCCATGAGCCGAAAGTATTCAGCTCGCTCACGGACCAGGGCTCTACGGCCCACGGCCTCCTGCCGGTTCCCCCGGGTCTTGAAGTTCATCACACCCCTTGACCTGGGGTGTTGCAACGACCACTAGAACGGAAGAGCGTGGGGGTGGGGCCGTTCCCGCAGACGAGTGTCGATCGCCGCGCTGACATGCGGCAAGCCCAGCCACCGACATCGGCTGATCTACCGGCCGCGTCGGAACGACGGCCGGCGCGACGGCTGCCAGGGCATCTCCTGGCGCGACTACGACGTCCTGCCGATTGCCGCGCATCAGCAGCTCGGCGTGCGCACCCGACCCGGCCTACGGCACTCCGGTACCGCACCCACCTCACAGACACCTGCCTCGCCGAGACCGGCCACAGGCTGTCCGACCCGCCTGACCAAACAGCACGACATGACGAGTTCAACCTCAGTACTCCACCGTGATCAAGCGTCCATGTGAGTAGTGACTACTCCTGTGCGCGCCCGAAGGGGTGGCGCAGCGTGGGAGATGGTCGCCTTCCGCGCGGCCTGGGATTCCTCGGGAATAGGTCAACGAAGCACTTCGGCGGGAAGGACCGAGCGGTATTGGTGGTATCGAGAGCCCGTGGCCAAACCCGAAGAAGGCTCGAAAGTGATCGCGTATTTTGAGTCCGCAGCCAAATGTTCTTATGCACCTCAACATTGTCTATGCCCCAGCCGGTTGAGGGGCGTACATCTATACCAAGATCATTGAGTGAGCCGAACAGGAGCAGTGGATTATATGTTGGACCGTATCACTCTGAAGGGCCTCCGCGGTCGGGGCTTTCATGGAGTCTTCGAGCATGAGCGGATCGGCGGGCAGGTATTCGTCGTAGACGTAGTTCTGTACCTCGACTCTCGCCTGGCTGCCGCGGAAGACGACCTCAATCAGACGGCGAATACCGGAGTTGTGGCGGAGCAAGTCGCCGCGATCATCTCCGGAGATCCGGTCAATCTCATTGAGACTTTGGCTCAACGCATTGCCGAGCAGTGTCTCAGTAATAAGCCGGTGGAGGAGGTCGAGGTGACAGTCCACAAGCCGTGTGCACCGATCTCCGTCTTCTTCGAGGATGCTTCGGTCACTATCAATCGGAGCCGTGTACACGAGAATCGTGCCGATTGATCGCGATGTCCGCCACTACGCCCACCAGCTCGCTACCATGCTAGTTATGAGGATCTATGTTTGATTCAGCCATAATTGAGACATTTCCCGCCACTGGGTTCAACGAGAAGCGGGCTGAGGCTGCCGTCCGTGAACTGCTGATCGCGGTGGGCGAGGACCCGGACCGAGAAGGGCTGACAGAAACGCCGGCCCGAGTGGCCAGGGCCTACAGGGAGATATTCGCAGGTCTGCGCCAAAGGCCGGAGGACGTGCTGACGACGACTTTCGACCTCGGTCACGATGAAATGGTGCTGGTGCGGGACATCGAGGTCAAGTCGACCTGCGAGCATCACTTGTTGCCCTTTTTCGGAGTTGCGCATGTCGGATACATTCCTTCCGTGGACGGCAAAATCACCGGACTTTCGAAGCTGGCCCGATTGGTAGAGGTGTTCGCTCGCCGACCTCAGGTGCAGGAGCGACTTACCACACAGATAGCCGACTCCCTGATGCGCATCCTTCAGCCGCGAGGCGTCATCGTGGTAATCGAGTGTGAGCACATGTGCATGTCGGTTCGGGGGGTTCGACAGCCAGGGTCTCAAACCATCACGTCAGCCGTTCGTGGCCAACTTCGGGATGGCACCACTCGCCAGGAAGCCATGAGTCTCATCATCGGACGCAGGGCCGATTCAAGGTCCTGCTGATCATGTGGATGTCCCGTCCGCAGGCAGTGTGACGTAGTGGGGTCGGGCTTTTCCTGCAGGGATTGGACATATGGATGCCGAAGCATTGATCGACCTGAACACTGCAACCCTGAATGCATACGGCAAGGCTCTGGCGAGATACAAAAAGCGCATGCTGGAAAGCAAGCCGATCCTCCTCGCACTCTTCAACGGGGAGGGTGGCTATATGATTCTGCACCGTTCCGGCGGCGTGCCCAGAGAATCCCCCCGAGTTCCCGTCGCCTACCAGTGTTTGAAGGCGGTCGCGCACGTTCCTCTGGGGATTTACTCGGCCTTCAGCTTCGACGCGCCCAGTGGCGGTCGTGCTCGGGAGCCAAGGGTATTCGAGCACCTTGAGGATGCATGCAAGCACGCTCAGCAACAGATGCAGCGGCTCGCCTCCACGCAGTGTGAGATGGACGCCATGCAGAGCGTGCTGTCACTCAGCCGAGAATACCTGGGCGAAACCCGCATGACCGCCCGCTTCGACTCCGACGCCCTGCAGGCGATGTACGGTCCTGCGGCCCACACATCGCCTGGTGCTTCGAGAATGCCTCTGCTATCCAGGTGGCCCACTGGATGAAGGTGCTCGAAGTGTGGAAAGCCGACCTGGGCAACGACTGGCAAAACCTCCGAGCCGCCACCAACACGCTGTTCGTCACACGCCGGGGGAACGTTCTCTACACGGTCCTGTCCCAATACATGGG
>NZ_JBVIYZ010000082.1:0-4355 GCF_055592085.1 Streptomyces sp. NPDC041135 | reverse complement strand
GCAGACTGTGGACCTGCACCCGGCACGGCAGACGTGAACTCGGGCCACGCTGAAGTTCGCGACGTCCCACCGCTTACCGTGCACGAGCTCGTTAGTGCCGCTCCGCCTGCCCGGCGATGGCCATCGATGGCGTTGCTGAGGTCCGGGGGACAGGGGCCATCAGGTTGTTCGACGCAGGTGGTCGCCGGCTTCCCAGGGGAACAGTTGGAGGTTCCAGCCGCCAAGGCAGTTGATGTAGAGGGCTATTTGGGACATGAGAGCGGTGAAGTCCTCGAGTTCGTGGATGCCGTCCAGGCATCCGATGATGCGCTCGGTGAATTCCCACAGTTTCTTCAGGCCGCAGTAGCCGAGGAACTGGGCGGGGATGACCGCCATCATCTCGGTCATCTGACGCAGTACGTCCAGCGGCATTCCGCCGCCGGCGGCGCGTACGAGCCCGCCGTAGCAGGAGTAGCCCAGCGGTCGGGTCTCGCCGTTGACGAACAGCATTGTGGTCAGCGCTGTGCCGTAGCTGCCGGCGCGGGAGGGGATGAGTCCCTGGTGCAGTTCCACCAGTTCGCGGGGAGGCGTCAGCCAGATGCGTTCCGTCTCGGAGTGGATGTCGCCGATGAGGGCGTCAACGGGGTGTGCGGTCGCGTGCAGGCGGGGCAGTCGGTGGCCGCTGTCTTCTCCGGCGCGGCGGACTTCGGCGGTGATCACCTGCTTGGTCGAGTAGACGGCGTTCCAGATCTCGCGGCCGGCGTTGCGCAGTGCGTCGAGGTCTTTCGGCTGGATGCGGGCCAGGGGGAGCATCGGCAGAGGTTCGGTGACTTCGCCGTACTTGATGCCGACGTGTTGCAGTCGTGTGCAGTAGAGCATGCCGTCGGGTTCGAAGCGTCGGTCTGCGGTGCACGGCCCGGGCACGTGCAGGAGGTCGGGGATAGGGGCAACGTGGTAGAGGTACTGGCCCGATACGAGGGCGTGTCCTTGCAGGCTGCGGTAGGGCAGGGCGTTCCATACGGCGTCGCACAGCTCGGCGTTGCGTGGGTCCAGGTCTGCGGTGACGGTGATGTCCAGTTCGGACCAGTGGACTTCGATCTGTCGCATGTCGTTTTCCCTTCCATCGGTCTGGCTCTTCCGGGCCGGGGGCGCGCCGTGGAAGGGCCCGGGGGCGGGTGGCCGGGGAGGCCGCAGGTGTCTCAGTCGTTGGCCGCAGCGGTGGGCTTAGCAGCGGAGGGGCGGCGGAATCGTTGGCGTGGCGTCCTCATCGCGTCTTGCCGCCCGGTTCCCGGAGCCGGTCAGGGCGGCAGTGGGCCAGGAGGTCCGGGCGGTTCCCGGTGACGATGAATTCCGCCAGCAGCCTGCCCAGCAAGGGACCCAGGGTGACACCGCGGTCCGTCACGGCCTCGTAGTAGCCGTGGACAGCGGACACCTCGCCGACAGCGGGAAGGCCGTCGTGGGGGAACATGGCGGTGCAAATCCGGACCTTCGATGTCTCCGCTTCGGCCAGATCGGGCAGGCAGGCCCGTGCCCGGTCCAGCAGGTCGTCGACCAGCGCCCTGGGTATCGGCCCGGGATGTACCGGTGGATCGGCGAGTTGGCTGTCCACCTGGTCGGAACGGATTCGCAACCGTCCCGGTCCGGCGCTGCGGATCTGCACGTCCGGTGCCCGTAGAACCCATGGGGGCGCTGGTGCCGTCGTTGCCAGGTCGACCACCAGGCTGCTGCGTTGCGCGAGAGCCGGCACGGGTGCGGGTGCGGTGCTGGCCAGAGCAAGGGCGCCGAGGCCGGCCGCGTTGACGACCGCGTCGACCGGCAGCTGCGTGCCGTCGTCGAGGCGGAGCGAGCGGACCCTTCCGGCCTCGCAGACGACGGCCTCGGCGGCGTGCTGCACTGCCAGCAGACCAGCCCGCCGGCGCAGCAGGGCCTCGGCCAGAGCGGGTGCGTCGACCCAGCCCTCCTGCGGCAGTAGGGCGACGGGCGTCGACGGGGTGGGGAAGCGGATGCGTGGTTCGAGGGACCGGTTGACTTCCTGGGCGTCGCACCAGCGCACCTGGTAGCCCCTCTCCCGCATCTGCTCGATACAGTCGTGGAACGTCCTGCCGTCGGCCTGGTCGCAGTCGTCGCCTGTCCAGGCCATGCTTCCGCAGGGATGCCAGAAGGGGCTGAGGTCGAGGATTCGGGCCAGGTGTGTGTACTCCGCGATGCCCGTCGTGTTGATCAGGAAGCCGGTGGGTGTGGGTTGCTGATAGGCGCTCAGCCTGGCGAAGCTGGTGTCGGTTGTCCCGCCGCCGGGGCGTCCGCGTTCCACGCAGTGTACGCGGACCCCGAGCCGGACCAAGTGGAAGGCGATACAGGCCCCCATGATGCCGGCGCCCACTACCGCCACATTCATCGGCTCGTGCTTGCTCATCGGTGTGGCCCCTGCCGCTGCCGGGGTGGAGGCGGCGTCGGACGTTGGGGGCAGCGGTTGCCCGGGGTGCGGGGGCAGCGACGAAGCTGACGGGACGGGTGGTGCGCAGCTTGACGATGACGGCGTCGGGCAGCGTGTGGTGCCCGAAGGTGTTGATCTCCCCGGTGGGCAGGGAGGCGACGAAGCCGTGGACGAAGGCTTGCGGCGGTAAGGTGGTGAGAGAATCAGGACCATAGCCAGCCCATTCGCTGAAACAACGATGTAGGAAACACACCGGTCATTGCGGCATCGAGCACGCAATGGTAGAGATTTACGGTCATACCGTGAGCCTTTGACTCAGTGTCATGTGCACGCACTGACGACGCCTGAGTAGTAACTGCTCATAGAGCCACCAGGACCAGGGCGACGTCGCCGAACCGGCTCGGCCGCCGCTCACTGCGGTCCGCGCCCCGGAGATGGCGGTCGGGGCTACGCGGAGCCATCCACCGAACAACTACTGATCGCTTACCGGGACGTGCTCACGGTCCTGAAGGACCACGTCGTCGACGAGCAGGCCGACAAGACCGGTCAGGGGGCTTGGACGACACGCTGGCAGTGAAGTGCGTCCGCGAGACGGTGGAGAGCGGTGGCGGATTCGAGGCCCAGCTGGCGGAGATCGGGGCGCTGGCGGCGTATCGGGGCGGGAACTGGACACCGCTGGTGGAGCGGTTTTCCGCCCGGATCGGCCGACGATGTTCGAGCTCGCTAGGATCCTCACCTTCGCGCCAACCTCCCAGGACCGTGACCGTAGTGTGCTCGACGCCTTGGGGCGCGCCGTTGCCCACCGACACCTCACTCGCGAGCTGATCCCCGCCGGCATGGGTGACGGCGCGGCGTTGGATCTGTTGTTCGCCTCCGCTCAGTGGCGTGCGACGGTGTATGCGAAGGGCCGGTCGGGGATGCTGGTGCGCCGGCCCTTTGAGGCCATAGTTTTCAGCTACCTCGTCGAGGAGCTGCGCTGCGGCAACATCGCCGTGGCCGGCGCCGAGGACTTCGGCGACTGGACGCGGATGCTTTTGCTGTGGGAGGGAGCCCAATCGCCAGCGTCTTCAACCGCGCCTGACCTGCCGACGGCACCGCCTCGCCCCGCAGCCCGGGTCACGCCGCGGCCGGTACCTCTGGCGTGTTCCTTCTCAGCCGGTTGATGGGGCTGCGGAAGACGTCGATCGCGGCCCAGGTGCGGGCTGCCTGCTCCCACTCCCGGTGGAAGTCGCTGGCCGGGCGTCACCAGGTGCGCACAATACGCTCGGTAACCTCGGCGACCTCTTCGGGGGCGGCGTAAATGCGGTGCAGCGCGTCGATCTGCTCGGCGAGGATCACCTGGTCTTGAGTGAGGCCGATCAGGGCGTACTCCCAGCTGGTTTCCTCTTCCCGGGCCAGGCGCACCCCGCCAGTGCGGCTTGCTCCCAGTACAGGCGCATGGTCATCAGCTCGCCGTGTTCGCGGCGCAGGAGCCCGACTGGCGTCCGCGGTTGGCGTCACTATAGGCAAGGACACCCTGTTGCGGCTGGTCAGGGCCCTGCCCGAGCCGGAGATCGGAAAGGTGGAGATCCTCGGCGTCGACGACTTCGCCTTCCGCAAGGGCCGCCACTACGGCACGGTATTGATCGACATGGCCACCCACCGGCCGCTGCACCTCTACGACGGCCGCGAAGGCGAGGATCTGCTGCCTGGCTCCGGGATCATCCCGAGGTGACGGTCATTTGCCGGGACCGTTCCAGCGGATACGCGGAGGGCGCTCGGGTTGGGGCGCCGCAGGCCGAACAGGTCGCGGATCGCTACTACCTGTGGGCCAACCTCGGCCAGGCGGTCGAGAAGACGGTCAACGTCTAGGCGCTGTTTCTCGGATCTCCCTCCTGGGGTGGGGTGTTGGGGGCAGGCTGGCTCCATGGGACGCGGAGACCTGACGAATGCGGAGTGGGAT
>NZ_JBVIYZ010000081.1:0-4530 GCF_055592085.1 Streptomyces sp. NPDC041135 | reverse complement strand
CGCTGACGATCACTTCACGAGACGCGTTCCCCACCACACGACCATGATCGACGATCGAGAACTCGACGCCTCACCGCCTACCGTGCACCAGCTCGCTAGAGGTTGTCCCGTAAATGATCTACGACGTGCTGGTTGACCAGCGTTGTTTCCCGGTCATCCGGCGAGGGCGAGGTTGTGGAGGCGGGCGATGCCGAGCATGGCGTGCTGGACGCCGTCGTCTTTCAGGCGGCAGTCGCGCAGGATCTTCCAGCTCTTCATGCGGGCGAAGGTGTGCTCGACGGGGGCACGGACCTTGCGGTGGGAGGCGTTGTGCTCCTCCTTCCAGGCCGGCAGTTCCTCGTCCTTATGGCGGCGGTAGTGCGGGATGGTCAGGTCGGTGCCGCGGTAGCCGCCGTCGGCGATCACCGTGGGAGTGGTGCCGACGGCGGCCTTGGCGCCGGACTCCTCCCAGGCCCGGCGGTCGTTGCGGTTGCCGGGCAGCGGCCGACCGACGGCGACGACCAGGCGGGTGTCGGCGTCGATGACGACCTGGTGGTTGGTGGAGTAGCGGTAGTTCTTGGCTGAGGCTCCGAAAGGGGCTGGCAGGTTCGATTCCTGTCGACAGAGGCAAGTACGATTTGAAGATTCACGCGATCACCGACCGGAACGGTCTGCCCCTGTCTATCAGTATCTCCGGGGACAATGTCCACGGTCCCGCTCGTGCGGGAGCCCCGCCGATCCGTCCCGTCGCGGACCTCGCAGACGCCGCCCAGCGAAACGCCACGCAGGCAAAGGCTACGACTGCGCCCACCTGCGACGAGGGTTATCGGCACGTGGCCCCAGCCCTGCATCATTCGCAAGGCAACGGACAGTTCCCAACGATTGGGTCGGCACCGTTGGGGCATAGAACGAACCGTCCGCGTCTGGCTTCCGGTCCTGACCGCGCTGGCGGAGAACTTCCCGCTGTGGGTCTCATGGCCGGTCGGCTGTGACCGCGTGCACCGCCGTTACGAACGCAAAGCCGAATACTTCCGCGCCTTCACAAGTATCGCCTGAACCCTTACCTTCCTGCGCTAATTCATCCGTTGATGTGCCGTTGCAACAGCCTGACGACCACATCATGGCCGTAGTGAACGGCGAAATCCATCGGCGCTTGTCCGTCGGGCCCTGAAGTCGTAGGTCAGCGCCAAAGACAGGAGAAGAGCAGTGATATGCACCGTCAGCGGGCTACCGCTCTTCACGGCACCATCGCCCTCTATATGACGGCGTGGGTCAGGAGCGTCAGGGCGACTCCCGTGGCCGGCAGCTGAACCAAGGTCTGTGCGTCCTCGTTCTCCACCGCTTGATGGGCCGGGGTCCACGTGTTCTCCACGGCCATATCACTGACTTCGGCTTGTCAGGGTGGCTCTGGACCGTCCAGGGCCAGGCCGGTGCCCGTTATCACGCCGTCGAGGGTGGCGGGCCGGTATGGGAGGCGCTTGAGCCTGTTGCGGACGAGGGTTTCGAGCCGGTCGATGGCGACCAGGCCGAGGTTGGCCGGGCTGCGCTTGACGTGCGTCCACACCTACTCGACGGGGTTGCGGTCGGGTGAGTAGCCAGGCAGCAGGAACACCATCAGCCATTTACGGCCGGCGATCAGCTCACGCATGGCGTGAGAGACGTGGTGGTCAGACAGTGCCACCCCAGCACGATCGATGCCTTGACGAGTTGATGGACGCCGTCGATCAGCGCGACGAAGGCGCGCTCGCCCATACTGCGGCGCCTTCCTGCGCGCCCGCGGGGTGGCCACGCCGGCGGTGGCACAGCCGGGTGCGGGAGCCGGGCCGCATCGCGATCAGTCCGGCCACGGGCAGGCGTCCCGAGCGCTCACTTGAACCAGGGAACACGCTCAAGCAGGTCATGCCGGGAGTCGATCATGGAGCGGCTCGGGACCGGTCTCGTGTGCACTCCCGCTGACCTGCCGTCTTGCACTGCAGAGACCGGGTGAAAAGGATCAGTGAAGTTTCCCCTGTCCCCGAATAGAGAAGTGCATACTCAATGATATGTAAGTTTTGGCTGTATTCTTATTGCCGATTTAGCGCTGCGCCCTGCATTTGAAGATTATGCCCTCTTGTTGGGCTTAAGAGAAAGTTGACCATGCGTTCCGGAGGATTCAGTCGTCGTGTCAGTGGCTTAGCCACCGCTTCATCTTTGGCCGTGGCGTTTGCCTGCGGTATCCAGTTCCTGGCTTTACCGGTTCACTCCGCCGCCGCGGCGGAAGTGAGCACCAAGCCCGATGCCAAGGAGGCAGAAATTGCCGCGAACCAGCAGGCGGAACGCCTTGCGCTGTCTGCGGTGGAAGCGCTTCGGACGGAGGTGCACGTGTCCACCAATGAGTCGTTCCGTAGCATCTCGGTCGCGGTGGCTCCAGAAGGCGACCGGGCAGTCCGGCTCGCTCGTGTCTACAAGGACCTGCCTGTCATCGGTGGGGAAATTCTGATCAGGCTCGACCAAGACGGCAACGTTGTATCGGCCGATACCCAGCTACCGGCGCCGATGTCGCTTGGGACCGCACCTGCGGTTACGGCCAGCGCCGCCGGGGAAACGGCCATCGGGGCATTCGGTCACGCCTATAGCTCAGCTGAGGCTCCGGTCTTGTCGGTCGACGCGGCCGCTCTGGGCGGGCAACGTTCCCGCGAACCCCGGCTCGTGTGGGACGTGCTGGTGCACGGCACCGAGTCGGATTTCGCCGACTCGCACCTGCTCATCGACGCGCAGACGGGCACGCTTCTCCGCTCGTGGCAGGTCGACGACACTGCAGTGGGAACCGGCCACGGCGTCACCACGGGAAACGTCCCGGTCACTAGCACCGCAGTGGGCGGGGGCAACCAGCGCCTCGACAAGGTCACCAATTGGAAGAACCTCAAGGCCGGCTACAACCCTGCCACCGGATCGAATGGTGTGGCGTACTTCCTCGACGGCCAGGACCTGGACTGGGGTAATGGCTCGAACTCCAGCCCCGAGTCAGCGGCTGTGGACGCCCAGTTCAGCTCCAACCAGTGGTTCTCCTACGTAACGGACGTGCTCGGTCGCAACGGCGTTTGGGACAACAGCGGAAAGCCCACTGTCAACCTTCACTATGACCACAACTGGTCCAACGCGAGGTGGGACGCCGGGACCGAACAGATCTATGTGGGTGACGGCCAGGCGGACAGCGCCTCCCTCGCCGAGCAGGACGTTTTGGGACATGAGCTGACGCACGGCCTGATCCAGCACACCGCCGGCCTGCACGCAGGCGGCGAGTCGCAGGCGCTGAACGAGTCCAGCTCGGACATTCTCGGCACCATGTCGGAGTTCTACGCCAACAACCCGTCAGACACGCCGGACTATGTCATCGGTGAGCTGGTCAAGGGCGGCGGCAAGGTGATTCGCGACATGCGCAAGCCCTCCGATGTCAGCTCTCTCTATCCGGACTGCTGGACCCCCACTGTCTGGACTCAGAATGAGCACATCGGGGCAGCCATCAGCGACCACTTCTTCTACCTCCTCGCCCAAGGAGAAAACAGCAGCGCCTACGGGAAGAGCCCGACCTGTAACGGCTCAAGCGGTCTCACCCCCCTGGGTAACGAGAAGGCAGCACGGATCTGGTTCCGAGCACTGACCTCTTACATGGTCCCCGACGAGGACTTCCACCGGGCGCGCAAGAGCACGCTCAGCGCCGCACGCGACCTTTACGGCTACTGCAGCACCGAGTACAAGGCCGTCGAGCGTGCCTGGTCGGCCGTCAACGTCACGACCAACATCAGCGGAACAGACACTGCCTGCGACACCGCTGCTCCAGTCACCTATGCACGAAACAACCAAACCGTCCCCATTCCCGATACCAACTCGCCCGTCATTTCCAGCCCGATCAGCATTCAAGGCGCACCCGCCCCCGCCAGTCAGCACGTCTGGGTCTGGGTCGACATCAAGCACACCTACCGGGGCGACTTGAAGCTCGAACTGATTGCTCCTAACGGCGCCTCCACTGTCCTCAAGAACCCGCAGAACGACCAGTACGCCGATAATTTGATCGGCTCGTACGGAACCTTCGCCTTCTCCTCTAGCGTCTCCCGGAACGGCGTATGGAAGCTGAGGATAACCGACACCCTGTCCGGTGATGTCGGCTACCTGAACAGCTGGTCCATCCACTTCGAGTAATCCGTTTGATGCGGCCGCCGGAAGGTCACTAGACCTTTTTCATCTTGCCCCTGAAGGGCTGTAAAGTCTGCTCAGCTGGGGTGGTGACGTGGCAGAGCCCCCGGTCGTTGGCGGTGTTGATTCCACTCGACACTGCCGACAGCCCGGGGGCTCTGTTGGTTCCTTATCCTTCCATGCTCGACGTCCCGTACGAGCTGGTCGAGCATGTTTCCTGGCTGGTCTACGCCCGAAGGCGTGAACTGAACTCGCCATGGAGGCGGCTCGGTTGCTTCAAGCAGGCTCTCCTCACGCTGGCTCATCTGCGAAAGAACGGGACGTTTGCCCAGCTCGCGGCCGGCTTCGGCGTCTCGACCGCGACTGCCTGGCGGTCCG
>NZ_JBVIYZ010000080.1:0-4549 GCF_055592085.1 Streptomyces sp. NPDC041135 | reverse complement strand
ATCAGCCTCCCACGGCAACACCAACTCATCGACCAAACACGCGAGATGCCGACGAGAGACCCCCGTGAACAGCCGATGCGCCAGCACCGCCCGATCGACCGTGATCGCCACAGCCGGATCATGCCACCTGCCAGCCACGATGCCTCACCCGCTATCACGCACCAGCTCGTTAGTGGTTCGCGCCAGTGTTGCGGCCAGCTTCTCCTGCTCGTTGGTGGCGGAGTGGTCAGCCTCTGCCAGTACAATCTCGGCCTCGTCCCAACGCATCAGTTGGAACAGCACCTCAGCAAGCGTGAAGCGGGCTGCGGCGGTGAAGTGCTGAGCAGGCACTGCTTGCAAAAGGGCGATGGCTTGAGGGTAATCATGGGCGTGGCGGGCCAGTACAGCTCCTCGCATGAGCAGTATCGGCTCTGCGGTGCCAGTGGCGGCCAGTTGCCATGCGGCGGTGTGCAACGTGTCGTCTCGCCGCCTCATGCCATGGGCTTTCGTGCGCTCGGTCTGGGCGAGCAGGAGGGTGCGCTGGCGCGCGGCAGGGATGCCGGCGCGCAGGACTTCGCCGTACAGGGGGTGCGCGAGCTGGATGGTGGTGCGGCGCTGGTCCATGACAATCCGGACAAGGCCCGCCTCTTCGAGGACCGCCCGTATCTCGGCGGTAGCCGCACTCTGGGCATCGGCCAGTGGTACCGGCTCGCACAGAGCGAGCAGCTCCAGCACGGGACGGGCCCGCAGATCCGCTGCGGCCAGCCGGGATTCGATCAGCTCGGTCAGCTTGGGTGTGCCCACCAGCCGATCCTCGGCGATCTCCCAAATCTCCCCGTCGTTGACCAGACTCCCGGTCTGCAGGGCACCCAGTACCAATTCCCGTAGGTACAGCGCGTTCCCACCGGAGGCGGTGTACAGGCCGCGCAGAGTGCGCCGCCCGACCGGAGCACCCAGAGCGGCTTCCAGCACCGCTTCTGCCTGCTCCCGGTCGAACGCCGACAGGTCAATCCGGTGTATCGCGTCCCTGCCTGTTAGGGCGTCAACGGCCTCGCTGACCGGCTCGTCAGTGCGAACCGTACCGATCAGCCGCACCACCCCGGCATCCAGCAGCTGCCGCAACAGTACTGCGGACGCACCGTCCAGGAGATGCAGGTCATCGACAAGCACCGCCCACCGGCGGTTCCACTGCGGTCCCGCCAACGTCCGGGCGATCTCCGCGAAGCTCTTCACCGGATTGGATAATTCCACTCCAGTCGGGATCAGATGCGCGATTGCCCCCAGAGGGACCGTCGCGGCAGCCGCGGAGGCCGTCACCCTCCTTGCTTTCCACTCCTTACGGATGGCCACGGCCAGGCACTCCTCGGCCAGCCGGGATTTGCCCACGCCAGCCGGTCCGAAGATCACCAACCCTTGACAGTGCCGGTTCGCCCAGGCCGCCACGAACTTCTCAAGTTCGCCGTCCCAGGCCAGCAAGGGCCACCGCGACGACACATACTGCATATCCACGACAGCCTCCCAGCGGCGCGCATGCCTTGGGCTTGTGAGCCCCGCCGAGGCAGCTTGCCTTCGTACCATTCACCCTACTCATTCGGTGCCGAGGGCCTTGATCTCTTCTAAGAGGCACTTACGGGGACGGCGGGATCCTCAGCCCGGCGTGTCGTGTGCGCAGGTGCTCGCGGTAGGGGCCGACGAGGCTGACGCGATATTTGGTGGCGCGGAGCATCCGTTCGGGCCGGCGGGCTCGTGCGCAGCGTTTGACGGTGTTCAGGGTCAGTATCAGGCGGCGGGTGCATTCGAGCCGGCCATGCCCTGATTGATCAGGGCATGGGCCCGGTGCCGGCGTTCCAGGATGGTTCGGGCGCGTGGCCCGTCGTAGATGGGGCGTCCAGCCCGGTGGCCCGGCAACTGCTGTGCGTCGCCACCTCGCTGAGGACGGCTCGCGGAGGGCGGGCCCCAGGCGTCACTTGAACGCTTCCAGCGTAGCGGCCGTGCCGTCGGGCAGCACTCGATCCGCTCATGGGTCTCGGCGTCGATTACCACGGTGGCATAGCGGTGCCGCTGGCACAGGACGAAATCGTTGACCCCGATCACACTCGGTACCCGCCCACTGGGCTGAGCACACCACCCTCGGACCCAAGGTCAACCACAGCCACGCCGCCCGCCGAAGGCCAGACCATCACCGCTACAGGCACCGGCCGCCGCACCGCCATCGCCGCAACGCCGGCTCTCCACGTGCCACCGCTCGTCGGTCTCACGTGCGAGCAACGATTACTCATGACCACCTACGTACGCACTGAGATGTTCCTGAATGCGTTCTTCCCCTCACACGCAACCCGCCCGTCGCAGCGCGAAACAAGACGGCTACCCATGTAGCGAGGCAGAAAATGTCAAAGCGACACAAAGCAGCAGCGATAGCAGCCCCTCTCTTTCTCGCATGCGCACTCACTTACACCACAGCCGTGCCTGCCCTGTCAGCCCTCCCGGGAACCGAGCAAGTTTTCGTCATTCCGGGCGCAAAGTCCGCCGAAGGAATCGCCATGGGGAAGGGATCGACCTTCTTCACGGATGATGAATTCGGTGGCGACATCTACCGCGGCGACATCAGGACCGGAGATATCGAAAAATTCGTGGACGTACCGGACGGAATCTTCGACGGCGGCACGAAGATGGCTGTCGGCATGAAGGCCGACACTGACCACGACCTCCTCTTCGTCGCGGGAGGTCTGGACGGTACCGCGCGGGTCTACAACACGAACACCGGAGCGGAGGTGGCCGATTTCCCGCTGGGTGCCGGCGCAGGCATCAACGACGTGGCGCTCACCGAGGCAGGCGCATGGTTCACGGACTCATTTAAAGCGCAATTGTATTTCATCCCGGTGGATAGTAGCGGACAACCGGGCATCCCCCAGACCCTCGGACTCAGCGGTCCCGCCGCGGACACCAGCGCCCAGTTCAACAACAACGGAATCGTTGCCGGGCCCGACGGGACTCTCATCGTCGGCCATACCGGGGAAGGCGCTCTGAACAAAGTCGATCCGATCACTGGAGCGAGTTCGACAATTCCGGGTGTCAGCCTCCCGAACGGCGCCGACGGAATTATCCGCAGAGGAGACACGTTGTACGTCTCGCATGCTTTCAGCGACGAGATAGCGGAAGTGCGACTCCTCATGGATACGCAGGGGCACGTGGTTGAAGGATGCATCACCAGGATGATCCAAAGCCCTCAATTCCACACCCCCAGCACGATCGGGCTGTTCGGAAAAAAACTCGCGGCAGTGAACTCCCACATCACGAAGAACGCCCAGGGTGAAGCTGAACTGCCGCCGACGGCTCCTCAATACGAGGTCGTAGTAATGGACGCGGCTCCTTGAGCCCTCAAGCTCATCCGCCCTCTCGATCGAGGCGGCCCGGTGGTACTGCCCCCAGCACGCGTCTGCGCACCGGGCCTCGCCCGGGCACGTCATACCGGCGCCGGCTGCCCACACCCTGACCCCGCCCCACGGCAGAGGGAGTCCGTTCCCCGTAGCAGCTTCCGCCACCCGCACGGTCGCCTCTGTCCTCTTCTTCACCAGAGGCGACCGAGGAGGCACCATGAAGGCTGGTTCTGAGGGCGACGACGGGTGGCGACATGAACGAGCGACGGGAAGGGGCTGCGATTGTCTGGCCGTTCGTCGGACGGGAGCGCCAACTCGAGTTCCTGCAAGCCCAGCTGATCGGCGGTGGGCGACGGGCGGCGACGGTTCACGGTCCGGCCGGCGTCGGGAAGACGCGGCTGGCGGAGGAGTTCCTCGTGCGCGCAGCACGGGGCGGGCACCGGACCCTGCGCGTCACCGCCGTCCCGGAAAGCGCGGCCATGTCCCTGAGCGCGGTGGCACACTTCTTCCCGGGGCAACCCGACGGAACTCGGAACCCCCGTCCACGTCTTCTCCGCCGCCGCGGACCACCTGTCCGGGCGAGGGGCCAGCTGGATGGTGCTCATCGACGACCTGCATCATCTGGACGTGGCTTCCGAGGTACTGCTGCGCCAGCTCCTCGATGCGGGCATCGTGCGCATCATCAGTACCGTGCGGTCCGGCGAGAGACCCCCCTCCGGCAGGGCACTCGACTCCGGGGATTCTGCTGCCCGCATCGATCCGGCACCGATGGATCGTGACCACGTCATGTCGTTCCTCGAGAGGGCTCTTGGCGGAGCGTGGGATTCAGACGCGGTCGATACCTTCTTCCATGCAAGCAAGCGAGCCGCGGGGGCGGGTGCCCGTCACCAGCTGGTGTTCGCCGACCGGCTGGTGGCCACGCTGATCCACCTGCGGCACGACCTGCCGTACGCGGTGCTGGGGCTGCTCTTCGGCGTCGACCGCTCCACCATCACCCGCGCAGTCGCAGAAGTACGAGCGCTGCTGGCCGAGCGGGGATGCGCGGTCCCCGACCATCCTGGCCTGCGGCTGCGGACCCTGGCCGATGTGTTCGCCTACGCCCAGGCCGAGGGCATCGAGTTACGGCTGGACGCCACCGAGATCCAGGTCCGCCGACCGCCGGCCGGCCGCGGCGGACGGCGCGCGTTCGTCTC
>NZ_JBVIYZ010000079.1:0-4653 GCF_055592085.1 Streptomyces sp. NPDC041135 | reverse complement strand
CCCGCCAACGCAGGGGAATGAACAACATCAACTGACCGACCGGGGGTCCATCTTCGGAGTCGAGCACCGGGTCAGCTTTCGAAGTTCACCGACAGCCGGTAGCGGGCGTGGTCAAGGAGAAACGCGGCGGCGGGCGGGGCGGTAGCAGAGGTGGACAAGGGGTCTTAGTCGGGCTCGTGGTCGGGCCGACCACCCTGGACAAGGGGGCCAGGGTGCTTTGCTGCGGGGCTGGCCACTAGGGCTTGTCGGATGGACCGGAGTCCCCGGTCCGGCCCGGGCAAGCACGTCGCCCCGGCATGGGCTTTGAATGGCTCATACCGGGGCGGTGGGAATCTCAGAAGGTCACCTTACGTCGACGTTCACCACGTCCAGCATGTTGGGGACGGCTGCGATTTCATAGGTGGGTCCTGAACCTTAGCCTTCGGTGCTTCCGCGCTCGTATAGGTGGCGACAACGCAAGGGCGGCGAGCCGACCAGTAGCTTCATGCGCCGGGTCAGACCGGCAAAGCACCGGGGGGCAGCACGACGGTGACGGCGTGCGTCACGACGACGACGACGGTGCTAGCCGTGTCGATGACGGAGCCGACGGGAAGGGTGCCGTCGGCTGCGTGGGCAGGGGCGGAGAAGGCTCCGAGAGCGATGGTGGCGAGGGCCGCAGTAGCGGCGATGTGTTTGATCACGTCGCTATAACTGTCGGAAGGTGCAGCGGTTACGCCGTCCCACGCCGCGCCGCCACCTCAGCTTGGAGAGTTCTCCGTCCTCTGTCCACAGGACCGCACGTCAACCATGCGAGGAGCACGCCGCGAGTCGCGCGGCGGTCATCGTAAGGAGAGCTTGATGCCGTACCTGACCCCGCCCCTTCCCGTACGCGTGGACGACCCCGAAAAGCCCCTGCTCCTCGAAGCCGCCACGGCAGAGAGTTACCTGGCCCTCGAGCCGACCGACCCCGCCCTCTCCGCGGGACGCACCGCCTGAGCTTGGTCACTGATATTCCTGCGGCGCGTGCGCCGGGACCGCAGCCAGCGGGCAGGGCCCGGTCGACCTCGTCGGAGGAGGGGGCCGGGCCGAGTGCGGCGCGCGCCCACTGGTGCAGGTCGGCGGCCACGCTCAGGCGGACACTCCTGCAGCACCAGGAGGCACCGACGAAATGAGCTGTGGTGGGTGACGAAATATCGGGGCGTCCTCCGGCTCGTGACCTCTGCCCAAGGGTCAGCGTTTGATGCGGCCGCGGACGGCGAGAACTGCCAGGCCGAGGAGGACGGGTTCGATGAGACGCGAAGTCATTTCGGTGTAAGTGCCGACGGTGGTGAGGTCCTGGCCGGAAGAACGGAAGATCACGGAGTTGACGACGACGCGCAGGCTCTTCTCGAAACGGCCGGTGGTGAGGCGGTCAGAGAGCGGTCCGGTGGGGTTTTCAGGGTCGGGGTTGTCGGTGGTCATCGTGATGCGGTAGCCGGTGAGCGTACCGGTGCTGATTGAAGGGGTGTCTCGCTGGGGCAGCCCCCACAGCATCATGACCAGCATCGTGAGGGCAAAGGCGAGCAAGAGCCAGACGAGTGCGCGGGTGGCGCGCAGGCCGTATCCGGACAGCCCCCAGTACGCAGTGAGCAGGGCGCGTTCGGTCGGCGCGTTGCGGGGGTCGGCGCGGCGCATCTCCATCTCGCCGTAGTAGAAGTCCGCAGCGCCAGGTTCGTTACCGGCGTCCTCGTACGATTTGCGCAGCGCCCGGTACACGGCGGCCAAGGCCCGCGGCTGCATTACGTTTCCGGAGAAGAGGGGCGGCTGCCAGCCAGCAACGGCACGGGGGAGGCTGTGGCGCCGCTGGTGTTCCTCGGCCACCGTGCTGCGCCGGGTGTACCGGACGAGCGGCAACCCAGCGCGGCGGTGAACACCTTCCGGTGCGCCGGCGAAACGGCAGTCGCCCTCCAGGCGGAGCTGGTCCAGATGGACCGTGCCGACGAACAGACACTGGCTCAGGTCCAGATCGGTCAGAGCCACCTGCGCCGCGTCCACCCCCCGCAGCGAGCGCACCCGTACCCGATCGGTCGGCATCCCGGCCAGCACGGACTCATCCACCAGACGGCCGCCGGAATCGAAGCGGCCGGGGCGGGCGGCGACCGTCACGGGATATTCGGCCACGGCGTCGGACAGATCTACGTCGGCATACCGCAGCCACACCGCAGCCGGCTGCGCCCAGCGCGTCCGGTGGAACCGCACCTCCTTCGCCGCGACCTCCACCGTCACTGCCGCTCCGAACGACGCACCGGAGAAGTCGACCCGTCTCGCGCACACCAGCGGCCCCAGCCTCACCGCCCCTTCGAACACTGCCGAGGTGAACCCGACGCCCCAGTGGGTGAAGGTCGTGAACCCAAACCAGGCGCTGTTGATGAAGGTTGCCGAGCTGAACATGGTGATCCCGGTGAAGGTGGCCGAGTCGAAATTGGCGCTCCGGGTGAAGGTGACCGAGGTGAAGTCGGCGTCCCCGGTGAAGGTGGCCGACGTGAACCGGGCGTCTCCTATGATCGGCCGATCGGTTGCCGGATCGGTCACTGCGGTGAGCACGCGGCCGAGGAGTGTCTCGTCGAGGGTTGTACCTCGTAAGTCCAGGTCAGAGCCGGGTGACAGGGACATGAGATATGCGACCTGATCCGCGGCATCGGCGTGGGCGAGGCATCGACCGGAGGCTGCGACATGCACCCCCGTACATCCCGACAGGGGATGGCCTGGAGCGGTGCCCTGTCCGCAGTGAGCCCACGACGGGGCGGCAGTCGTCATGGCCTGGTCTTAACGTATTCCAGGCACTCTGCGAGTGCACATCATCGAACCGTTACGGCGCTAGCAGCCCGGGAATAATCCCGGGCCCGGCCGGGGAGCATGCGGCGACAACCACCACAACAGTGAGCCTTTTCCAACCTGCCAGTGTCATTGTGCAGTTGGGGTGACAGCGTGGCGAAGCCCCTGGTAGATGGGTTTTCGACCAAGAGAACCGTGTCCACCAGAGGCTTTGCATGCTTGTTTACCCGTCCGGCGTGGACGTGTCCAGCTCCTCCCTTCGCTTCCTCGCCGGGCATCTGCGGCGGCACCGCCGTGCGATCAGCTCCCGCTGGCGAAGGCTGAGCGCCGGCCGCCAGGCCCTCCTCGCACTGGCCCACCTGCGCATGGGGCACACCTACGCCCAGCTCGCGGCCGGGTTCGGCGTCGGGACCACGACGGCATATCGCTACGTCACCGAGGCCGTCGACATCCTGGCCGCCCTTGCACCCACCCTGGGCGACGCAGTCCGCGCCGCGTCGACGAAGGCGTTCGTCCTCCTAGACGGCACCCTCCTGCCGATAGACCGCATCGCCGCGGACCAGCCCTTCTACTCCGGGAAGCACAAGAGACACGGCATGAACGTGCAGGTCCTCACCGATCCGTTCGGCCGACTGCTGTGGGCCTCGCCAGCCCTGCCAGGAGCTGTCCACGACATCCGCGCGGCCCGCGAACACGGCATCATCGACGCCCTTGCCCAGGCCGACTGGCGTGGCCCCGCGAAGGGGTGGGGTGGGGGCCGCGCTGATCTCCAAGCCAGCGTGAGCCCCGCTGCGAACCGGCGCCGCCCCAAGACGACGGGACACTCCACCGGGCCAGTCGGCTGCTGTGGCTGAACCCGTGGAGTGGACCGGTCCTGACGGGTGCCCGTCGCCAGGGGTGTGACCGACACATGCGGGGATTCCTCATGTATCAGGCGTCGGCGCCGGCTGCCACGGCTACTGCGCGGCGAGCTCCTTGAGGTCGACGGTGTCGCCGGCGGCCGGCTGCTCGGGCTTGACGGGCTTGGTAGGGGTACCGGTCGGGCTGATCGAGGCGGTGCCGCTGCTCCACCGACTCCGCACGGATGGCCGCGAACCGGTCTGCGGCTTCCGCACAGACCAGGCACCCGGCAGCACACACCGACACCTGGGCCGCTGCGGGGCGTATTCGTTGCGGTTGCGCTACATCCCGGCCTCGGCCGGCGCTGCGGACGCCGCGGGATGCAGGCAGGAGGTGACGTGGCGCGATATCCCGGCTCAGGCCGCGTCACGTCACCTCGCGCGACGTTCGAGTGCGCCGGCTGTTGAGGGCCGGGAAACTGCCGGGTCGTGTCGGGCGCGAGGCGTTCGCCGTCCGGACGCGGTGCTGCGGGCTGTGGAGCGCAAGGCCGGCCTTCGGCACGTCCCGCATCGGCTGAGACGGGAGAGCCCCGGTCGGCGTGCCGGCCGGGGCTAAACCCGCGAAAGGGGAGTGTCATCAGCTCTGAAGGGGTTCAGCCGAACGATCGTCCGAGCCCACGTCGGCTCACCTCCGCTCTGGCGGAGGTGAGCCGTCGGGGTCGTCGCTCAGGAAACCGCTCGTGGGGGCGGGCGGGGCCGGGGATCGTCGTCCCCCGCACGGCAGGCGTACGAGAAGCGTGCAAAGGTCTGCACAACGCCGAGCACAGGTCGCACGCCGCCGAGCTGTCGGTTCTCAGGAACGTACGTGGCCGTTTGTCTATGCGCCCGACACGGACCGCTCAGGAGGGCGTGAGCGCATCCACGCGCCTAGGCAGTTTCGTTTGGATCAGTCGGTCGTTGGTCCGGGTGTGCCGTTGACTGATGCGCAATGGACGCGGATCGAGCCGTTGCTCCCGGACCG
>NZ_JBVIYZ010000078.1:0-4799 GCF_055592085.1 Streptomyces sp. NPDC041135 | reverse complement strand
TGGCCAGGCCGGTGCGGCGCCCCGAGGAACTCGCCGAGGTGGACGGCCTCGTGCTGCCCGGCGGCGAGTCCACCACCATCTCCAAGCTGGCCGTCATCTTCGGCATGCTGGAACCGCTGCGCGAGCGTATCCGAGCCGGGATGCCCGCCTACGGCTCCTGCGCAGGCATGATCATGCTCGCCGACAAAGTCCTTGACGGTCGTGACGACCAGGAAACGATCGGCGGCATCGACATGACCGTGCGGCGCAACGCCTTCGGCCGGCAGAACGACTCCTTTGAGGCCGCCGTGAACGTCGCCAGTCTTGGCGGCGGACCGGTGACGGGCGTCTTCATCCGGGCGCCGTGGGTCGAGTCGACCGGCACGGACGTCGACGTGCTGTCGCGGCTCCGCGACGGAACGGTAGTCGCCGTGCGTCACGACCGCCTGCTGGCCACGTCTTTTCACCCCGAGCTGACCGGTGATCACCGGGTCCATGGACTTTTCGTGGACATGGTGCGCGCCTCGCGCTGACCTGTTGGGCCTTGTGCGTGCACCATGAAGGCGGGACCGACCGCGGCATCTTTCGTGAGCTCGACCGCGACACCTGTTCACATCGCATGCCGCCTGCACCTAGCACCCGCATACGTCGGCGGCCGGATGTCGGACCGGCATCGCCGGCAGGCACGGCGCATCGCATGCACCCGCAGTCCATCCCATGCGGAGGATGACCATGCCCGAGCCGCAGTACCCGACTGCTGACCACGTCGTGGCGAGGAGCCTCAGCCTGAGCGGTGTTCTCAACGCCCGTGATCTCGGCGGATACCGCACCGCTGACGGCCGCGTGATAAGGGACCGGGTGGCGCTTCGGAGCGACGCCCTGCACCGCCTTACCGAGGCGGATGTGCTGGTGTTCGCCAACCTCGGCCTGCGTCAAGTGGTGGACCTACGGGACTCGGTGGAGATCCGTGAGAACGGAGCCGACCGACTGCCGGGGCGGCAAGTGCCCGATAGCCTAGCGTCCGAAAACGCCAGCACACCCATGACCATCGGTCCATACTCGCGGAGCGGAGTGACTCTGCACCACCTCCCGATCTACGCACGGGAGTTCGACCTTTATGCGACATTGAAGGATGCGCTGACCGGGCACAGACCGACCTCGTCGCAGGCATTGCCAGGCGACGGCGACGCCGCCCGGCTGATGATGCGGCTCTACCGGTGGCTCGTCACCGATCCGGTGGTCCGAACACGGTACGCCCAGGTACTGCGACTGCTCGCCGAACCTGGCGGCATACCGCTGCTCTTTCACTGCACGGCCGGTAAGGACCGCACCGGATGGGCCGCCGCACTACTACTGACCGCGCTCGGAGTTGACCGGGACACCGTCTTCTACGACTACCTGCTCACCAACGAGCGACTTGCAGCGCTGGTAGAACACCTGCTGGACGGCCTCAGCAGTCGTGGTGTGGTCAAGGAACCGGAGCTGATCAGGCCGGTCTACCGGGCCGAGCCCGCCTACTTGGAGGCGGCGTTCGCTGAAGTCGAGGCCGGGTGGCCGTCTTTCGACGCCTTCCTCACCGAGGGCCTCGGCTTGGACCAATCCGTGCTGCAGGGCCTGCGAGCCAACCTTCTTGTGTCCCGCATCTGAAGTCATGGCTTGAGGAATGGGCGGTCTGAACGCAGCGACTCTGTTGCCCACGCAGGGATCGGGTGGAGAGCACCGCATGCGGAGGTTTGCGTGAGCCGTTCTGGGATGGGTGGAGCCTCTATGCGTTCACTCCAACGCCGGTCGGGGCTGGTGTTGAGCGTAATAGTTGGTCGAGTGCTCGTGGGGGGGATGTCCCCGAGCGCGGTGTGGGAGGCGTTGGTTCAACCAGATGACCCGCTCACGGTGGTGAGTTCGACGTCGGCGATGCCGCACCAGGGCTGGCGGGTTTGATCAGCTCTGTTTTATAGAGGCCGCTATGGAATTCCATGATCGCATTGTCCAGGGCGTCCCCGATCGTTCCGATCGAGGCGTCGATGCCGGCGTCGAGGAGGTGATGGACGAGGCCCGGTCCAGCGGAATTTCCGCAGCGGTCTCGACGCGACGCCGCACGGCCATGCCGAGAGCTTCGAGGGCGAGCTTGGCCCGCTTGCTGGCGGCGGGTGGACCAGACCACGATCGCCCGGGAGAATACGTGCCTGCTCATGGCCGTCGTCCCGGACGGTGATGCGGTTCTTCTTCGCTCTCCGGGCGCCCTCCAGTCCCAGACCTCGCATCATCCGGGCGACGGTGCAGCAGGCCACAGTACGCCTTCGCGATGCAGTTGCCGCGAGAATTGTCTGACTTACCGCACACTCACGAAGCTCAGCAGAGCAGAGGGACGGGCATGCCATGCCTCGATTCCTCTCAGCAATCGAGCCTCCACCAGACCCGGAGCGGTTCACCCGCTCCAGGAGCCCGTTTGCATGCAGGCCGACCACACGAACGGAAAGAAAACGGTGAGTTAGCCGTTGAGCATGGTACCGAAGTTCTGTTCGGCAACGATGGCGCTACCGTACCAGCCGACGGAGGAGCAAATTCGCTGGTGGACGATTCCGTTGGCATCTGCCTCTGACTGGACGCCTTCGCAGGGGACGACGGTGTTGCTGTCACCCATGCTGTGGACACCGCGCGCTTTGGCTGTCTTGCCATCTGCGGACATGGCGATGAGGGCGCCACCGCTATCGCCCTTGCCGCCCTGGGAGTAGCCAAATATCTGCTGGACGCGAATCATGTATGCACGACCACCATGCATCTCATTGACGGCTTGCACCGTGATGCCGCACATGGTGCCGTTCATGGATCCGCTGGAGCAGACATAGTCACCGAGGTGATTCTGTTCGGCACCGGTGATCTGGGTGTAGTACTGATTCGCGGGGTCGGTGGCGGAGCCATTCCACACATAACCCTGTGCGTTGGTGTCGATGGCGGCGACGTCTGTGGTTCCGTCAGTCCTGGCGGTAGGGCCGATGGTGGTGCCGCCGTAGGTCTTCCACTGGTCGCCGGCGCTGGTGCAGTGGGCGGCAGTGATCAGGCGCTTGAGACCGGTGGTCTTGTCTGTGATGCCAAAACCGCTGGTGCAGGTAGGCAACGCCGAATCAGTGTGATTGACGATGCGGGAGCCGGCCCAGTAGGGGGACACGTCATGCCAACGGTCGACGCCCGCCGGCAGGACCGAGGTCGTCCCGCTGTTGGTGGGTAGAACGGGAGTGGTTCCAGCGTTGCCGGTGTCGGCGACGGGGTTGATACCGGTTTCGATGGTGACGGGGACCGTGGTCTTTTGGAGGGCGGGCAGGGTGCGGGCCTGTGTCTCATTTGTGTTGTTGATGGAGACGCGCAGACCAGACGCGTCAGGGGGGGATACCGACGATGGTGATGCGGGTGGGGGCATCGGGGCCCTGAGTGTCGATGGTGGCGGCAATGGCAGCCTGGGCGGCAGCCAGTTGAGCAGTGGTGTAAGCGGCTGGGTGGACCTTGACGGTCAGGCCCTGGTCAGCGGCGCCCGCGATGAGGGTGGTGATGGGGGCGGGGACGGTGTCGTGCCAGTAGAGGTGGAGGGTGGACTTGGCGGGGTCGACGGTGACCGAGCCGAGGCCGGGAGTGGCAAGTGCCGCGTCGGTTACGGCGATTTGGTCGGCGAGGCGGTCGAGCTTGACCTGGGCGGCCATAATCGGCTCCCAGGACGTGAAACCGGCGGGCAGGCCGCCCAGTGGCAGGACGTTGGAGCCCCACGGGACACTGGCGAGCTTGTCACTACCCGCGCTGGCGGGCGGTGCGCCACCGGCAGGAGTGGCGCTAGCGGTGCACACCGGGCTAGCGATCGCGATTACTGCAGCAATAACTGCGAATCGTCTACAGACGGACATGGGTGAACACGAGTCCTTTCGAGGGATTAGGGAGGGGGAGCGCCGCCTGTCGTGTGGGAGATCAGCTCTAGAAATTCCCTGTTTTAATCGGCAACCCCTTCAAGGTAACTCCTAGTGACGCCACCGGCTAAGTAACCTCTCCTTATTTTTCTGAGCCACCATGAGGGGTTTACTGTAATCAGTTGCCCGGGCTGTGGACAGCGCATGGTCGACGACGTGCTGGGTTGGTCGTGAGGTCGCGGCCGGGTGGGCGTCGGAGAAGTGTGGTCATCCATGGGCCGGCGACTGGGCTCGGTGGCGCGCAGGAACGCCGGTACGGCCGCCGCAACCCTCTTCCACGGGCTGCTCTCCGTCGAGGTACCTCGCCCGTCCGGCGGCGAACTTCTACAGCTGAGGCGCCGCCGGAGCACCCGGCATCCCACGAGCCGGCGGTGGAAGAGGATACGGCGGTGTCCGGGGGGCCTTCGTCCGGCACTGAGCGCGAAGACCTCCTGACTTTCGTGCGGGAAGACGGGGCACAACCTAGGCGTGCATCCGCACCGGGTCCACGGACAACGTCCCGCGAACACACAGGACTTCGGCTCCGCGCTCGCGATGGAACTGCGTGTGAGGATCGAGGGAGAGCACGGGGTCTCCGTGCCCATGGGCCGGCTCTTCGCCGACCCCAGACGAGTTGGCGGACTGGCACGTCGGAGCGTCGTCCCCCGGCCCCGATGGAGGCCAGCCTGCGTTCGGTTGCCGGGGCGCAGGACCGGCAACCGCGCCGCACGACATCACGTTCTGCGCACGAAATTACATGGCACTGCGTAGGGTATTCGCACCGAGTACCTGTGAGTAAGAGGTCCTAACAGAAGTTGTTGATCATGTGACTGTCGACTCGGTTGCTCGTTGGTTTTGTCGTGGGGAAGAGGGAATCGCGGCCCTGGATCG
>NZ_JBVIYZ010000077.1:0-4904 GCF_055592085.1 Streptomyces sp. NPDC041135 | reverse complement strand
CGACCCCCGCAACTACCTGGCCTTTCTCGGCCTCGCCGCCGCCCTCTGCTGTTACAAGCGACTTCTCCGCCTCACCACGTAGGACACGGTCTTAGTGACCCGTGGCCTGCCAGGACCGAAGATCCTCTCCGACCGACAGTGGTGCGACGACAGCTTGGTCCACTTCCGCTACGGCACCTTCAGTGGTGTGTCGGTACTGACCAACGACGGTACGTTCGAATCCGTAATACTGAGCCCTGAGGGCGAGCCTCTCAAAGATGAGCGCAATGCCTGGTTCAGCCCCCCGTCATGGGCCGGGTCTCCGATCGAAAGTGAACCTGTACTGAAGCCCGCTGCCAAGCCATCCGCAGTCCTGCTCGACGAGCGGTTCGAGGTGGTCAGCGCCATCCGGCATTCGAACAAGGGCGGGGTGTACCGAGCCTACGACCGCACCGGTGGCGCGGACGTCATCATCAAGCGGGGTCGACCTCACGTGGGCTCCACCTTGCTGGGGACTGACGTTCGCGACCTGCTCCGGAACGAGGCCGTCGTGATCGACCGACTGCAGCCACGAGGAGTAGTGGCGAAGAAGGTCGCCCTCTTCGAGCAGCAAGGGAGTCTGTTCCTGGCTACCGAGCTTCTCCCGGGATCGAACCTGCGGAAATGGGTGAGCGACCGCATCTTCGCGGGCCCGTCGGAAGCGCCACTCTCGCTTGTCGAAGCTGTTCCTCTGGTGAATCAGCTGGTCTCTCTGATGGAAGCGGCGCATGCGGCTGGCGTGGTCCTTCGCGACTTCACCCCGAACAACATCATGGTCCTTCCGGACGGAGAGCTCCGTCTGATCGACCTCGAGCACGCGATCGCGCCGGGCACTTTCACCAGCCGCGCATTCACTCGAGGTTACGCGGCGCCCGAGTACGCGGCGACGGCCACCCTTGGTCCTGCCCCCGACACGACGGCGGACCTGTACAGCCTTGGCATGACCCTGTTCCACCTGCTCTCAGGAATTGACCCGGTCCTGACTCCGGACCGTCCGGAGACGAGGTCTCACCGAGACCGTCTCGACGCAATGATGTCGTTGATCGCCGGGTCGAATCCCACGCTCCGTGCCTTCCTCCCCGTAATCCTCGGACTCGCTGCCGATGCGCCCGCATGTCGCTGGAATCTGAGACAGGTACGCGAAGCGGTTGCCAGGATCGCCGAGGACGAGGACAGCGCCGGCGGTGGGCCAGCCGCCGAGGGAAGCGGGTTCACGTCGGCCGCCCAGGATCGAGCGATCCGGGACGGGCTGTCTGTCCTCCTGGAGACCATGGAGCCGACCGCGGTGCGCCTGTGGCCGGACAGCGCATTCGGAACGACGGCGGACCCTTGCAACCTGCAGCAGGGGGCAGCAGGCGTGCTCGGCGTGCTCACCCGCGCGGTGTCGGTGTTCGACACGAAAGAGCTGTGGACCGGTGTACGCGCGGTCGCCGAATGGGTTGATGCGCGTCGCCTAACGATGCCCCGCCTCCTGCCAGGTCTGTACTTCGGCCGTGCCGGCACCGCGTGGTCCCTGTTCGATGCCGCACGGGCCCTGAACGATGAGGAGCTGGCTGGCCGAGCGGTGGCCCTGCTGAAGGAACTCCCGCTGGAGTGGCAGAACCCCGATGTCTGCCATGGCCTGGCCGGCGCCGGTATGGCGCACCTCCACATGTGGCAAGCGACCCGAGACACCGTACTGCGTGAGCGCGCAATACGGTGCGCCGATGCGGTTCTCGCCGCAGCCCGAGTCCAGGACGGCAAGATGGTCTGGCCGATTCCGGAAAAATTCGACTCGACGCTGGCAGGTCTTGTCCACTATGGCTTCGGACACGGTGTCGCCGGCGTGGGGACCTTCCTCCTCGGCGCGGGTGCTGCCACTGGCGACCGACGCTACCTGGATGCCGCGCGGGCGGCGGGCGACACCCTGGCAGCCACGGCGATCATCGGACACGGGGCCGCCACCTGGGCTGCCGGCCCCGACACCGCCCCGGACCGGACACGGCACATGTGGCACTGGTGCAGCGGCTCCTCGGGCATCGGAACCTTTTTAATCCGTCTATGGCAGGCCACCGGTGACAACAACCACCGCGACCTGGCGCACCAAGCAGCGGTCGAGGTGCACCGCCGACGCTTCCATGCCCTGCCTGCCGCATGCCATGGACTGGCGGGGGACGGGGAGTTCTTGCTCGACCTTGCCGCGGCTACGGGCGACGACGAGTACCGCAATTGGGCGGTGGACCTCGCCGCAGCCGCATATGTGCGTCACGGGCTGCGGGACGGCCGCGTAATCGTCGGCGGCGAGGATCCCTCTGAGATTTTGTACGGCTACAACACCGGCCTAGCGGGCGTCGTCGGGTTTCTGTTGCGACTGCGGCACGGCGGCCCCCGGTGGTGGATGATCGACGGCCTCGTCCCGGAGGTCGCTGCGGGAGCGCGCCGCACCCACCCAACGGGAACAACTCGATGAGCGCGCACACGAAGGCCCGCCACAGCGCGCCGACGCGGATCAGCTTTTCCATAGCCCCCGACGGGAAGCAAGCCGCCTTCTTCACAGCGGAGGAGCACGGACCCCTCGCACTGGAACACTGGGACCTGACGGGACGCGAGGTCCGCGCGCAGCGGCTGACCCGCCCTGGAGGTGAGACGACTTTCGCTCAGATTCTGTGCCTCACGGACGGGAGGATGGTCGTCACCCGACCCACCCGCGGTATCCACCACATAGCTCTGGTGATCGCTACTTCGGACGGGCTGCGGGAGCAACCGATCGGAACCGTCGAGTCACCGGGCCTGCGCCTGCTCGCGACGCCCGACACCACGATGCTGGCCCTGGCCGTGAGCAACGACGGCACGACCTCGGGCATTTGGGCGGTGGACTCGAGCGGACTCCACCATGTGCTGAGCCTGACCGGAAGGATCGGCCGCACTTTCTGGGCTGATCCGCTGGGTCGGCGCCTGGGCGCAGTCCGCGAGGACGGCACCGGGCCCGCCACGGTGATCATCGACCTGGACCACAAGACCGTCGAGCCGATGAGCGGCCTGCCTGTCGGCGCCCACGTGCTTTTGGCAAGCCCTAAGTCTGGGCTCCTGGTCCTTGCAGCCGCTGTCAACGGTGCGACGCACCTCGCCCACACCAGCCTGGAGCACCCCGGCGAGCTGACTTTGCTGAGCCATCTCGACCGGCTGGACGGCACGGTTCTCCCCGTCGCCGTCGATCCTGCCGGCAAGCGAGTGGCCCTGCGGATTGCCCGCGGAGCCGTGTCTACGCTCGCCATTCACACGCCCGGCACCCCTGACGTCACCGAACTGCCTCTCCCGGACGGCACGGTCCAGGGCGCTGCCCGCTGGAGCGCCAGTGGACTGTGCGTACCCTTCTCAACTCCCAGCAGGCCCACCACCCTGCTCGTGGCCGATGACGCCGCCGGGTCGTGGCAGTGCCATTTCCCGGCGTCCATGCAGGACGTGGATACCTCTTGGATGGGGGCACGGCTGACGAAGCTGCCGGGTAAGTCTGGACCCCTTGAGGCCATCGTCTACGGCGAGCACGACCTCTCCCGCGCCGAACGGGTCGTCATCGCCCTGCACGGCGGCCCGGAAGCGGCCTGGCCGTTCTCGTTCAACTCCGTGTTCCAGCGCATGGCAGCGGCCGGTCTCACCGTCGTCGCTCCCAACCAGCGGGGCAGCACCGGCTATGGTGTCGCTCACCGGGAGGCCATCCATAGTGCCTGGGGCGGCCCGGACCTGGACGACATATGCCACATCGGGCAGTGGCTTCAGCACCAGCGTGGCCAGCGCTCCAGGCCGCCGGCGCTCTACGGCGTCAGCTACGGCGCCTTCCTGGCTTTGCTCGCTGCAGCCGCACAGCCGGCGCTGTGGGAACGCTGCGCGGCGGTGGCGCCGTTCCTCTCCGGCACCGCCCTGTACGAACATGCCTCCGCCCCGGTCCGCGCCATGCTGGACCGTCTCGGCGGGTGCGTACGGCTCTGCGATGACCTGGGTCCCAGGGACCTCGACCAGCTGAGCGCCCGGATCACGGCGCAGCTGCTCATCGTTCACGGCAGCGAGGACGACATCATTCCGGTGTCGCATTCACGGCGCCTGCGGGACCGGCTCGTGAGCCAAGGCCGCCGCCCTGGGCTCGACATGTCCTACCTGGAGGTTGGCGGCAGCGGACACGACCCGCTGACCGGCCCGCACGGAGATGCGGTCGCCGCCGGCATCGTGCGGTTCCTCGCCCAAGAGCAGTTCCCCGAAAACGCTGACATCACTCCCGAAGGCATGCTCCCGTGACCGCGCCCGTCCAGGACAGCACGTCGCTGTCACGAAGCCTCCTGGCGCCGCCCGTCCGCCCCACCGTGCGTCATCTCGTGTGGTACTCGGTGCGCTGTGCGCCACTGGCCTCTGCCGGTCTGTTGGCGGTTACGGCCGTCGGTGTTGTCACCGTGCTCCTCCTGCCCGCCGCGCTGGCCGCGAGCGTCGACGCCGCTGTCTCGGGCCGTGACGGGGGCCATGCCGCACTCCTCGCTGCTCTGCTGCTCCTCTGCGGCTTCCTGCAAGAGGTCGCCACCGTCTGGACGGCGTCGATCTGTCAGGCCCGCGTCACCGCAACCCTGCGCTACGTCCTGGCGGCCACCGTGGTCGAGGCCGGCGCACCTGGCCAGTACCGCCTGGATCCTGGAGACGCGACGAGCAGGATCACGGCAAGCGCGTCCGACACCGCTGAGACCCTGACGTCCGTACTGCAACCGGCCGTCGCGGCCGTGACCTCGCTGGGCGGTGTGATCGCACTCTCGCTCATCGATTGGCGGCTGACCTTAGACCGTGTCCTACGTGGTGAGGCGGAGAAGTCGCTTGTAACAGCAGAGGGCGGCGGCGAGGCCGAGAAAGGCCAGGTAGTTGCGGGGGTC
>NZ_JBVIYZ010000076.1:0-4912 GCF_055592085.1 Streptomyces sp. NPDC041135 | reverse complement strand
GTGATGCCGGTCTTCCCGCTGGTCCCCAGGTGGTCGACGACCTCGGCCAGGGTCCGCAGCCGCACACCCGGGCTGATGGTGCACCCCCGCTCGGCCAGCAGTGACCGCACCTCGCCGATGGCACGGGTGATGGTGGAGCGGTCCACACCGAACCAGCAGGCCAGCACGTCACGAGTGACGGCATGACGCAAATGCATGAACGTGGCCAGGAGCCGGTCGACGAAGACCAGCCGGTGCTTCGCACCCGCGCCCACAGCCCGCTCCCGCGGCCTGGACGCGAGCCTGGCCTGGTGTCTCTCGTGCCACGACGGACCGACCTCAGCCACGAGTTCAGCTATCACGCCAGTCGACAGGCCGGTGATCCTCCGGTCGCTGACGATCACTTCACGAAACGCGTTCCCCACCACATGACCATGATCGACGATCAGGAGCCCGACGCCTCACCGCCTACCGTCCACCAGCTCGTTAGGGCCTGCAGAGGAACAAGATGCGGGCGCGTGGTGCGCTGACCTGCGATGTCAAGTTGCAGAACCCGCAAGTTATTTCCCGGCAGGCCCTTACAAGCCATCTCAATTGGTGAGTCGGCGGTAGCAGATGAGAGTGCATGCGATGCTGGTGAAGGCCAGGAAGTGACTCGCTTTGCGCTCGTAGCGACGGTGGAGACGCCGGCACCCCGCGAGCCAGGCCATGGTGCGTTCGATTGTCCAGCGGTGTCGGCCGAGGCGTTGGCTGGAGTCTGTTCCCTTGCGGGCGATCCGTGGCGTGATGTGGCGGCTGCGTAACCAACGCCGCAGGTGGTTGTAGTCGTACCCCTTGTCGCCGTGGAGCTTTCCTGGCCGGCGCCGTCGTCGGCCGCGCCGCGAACGGATCGGGGGTATGCCCTGCACGAGTGGGATCAGGGCCTGGCTGTCGTGGACGTTGGCGCCGGAGATACCTATGGACAGGGGCAGACCGGTGCGTTCGGTGATCAAGTGAATCTTCGAGCCGTACTTGCCCCGGTCCACAGGATTCGGGCCTGTCAGCTCCCCCTTTTCAGGGCCCGCATGTTCACGGAGTCGATCGCGCAGCGGGACCAGTCCAGCTCACCGCGAGCACCCAGCTCATCGAGGACCAGGCGGTGGAGCTTCGCCCACACCCTGGCCTTCGACCATTCGGCGAAGCGCCGATGAGCCGTGGCTCCCGACGGTCCGAACGAGGCCGACGGCAGCTGCTGCCACGTGCAGCCCGACGTCGCGACGAACACAATCGCGGCCAGCACTTCCCGGTCTCCGTGCCGACGTCGGCCGCCGCCTTGCGGACGAGTCGGCGCCTCCGGCACGACCCGCTGGAACAACTCCCACAACTCATCCGGCACCAGCCGCTCAACGATCTCCACACCCGCAGGCTATCGAACACGCCAAATGAGATGACCTTTAGGCCTTACTGGCCGAGCTAAACGTGACCTTAGGGTTGCTCTGATCCGGCTGCGTGGTCAACTCTTCGCACGTCAAGTCGCTAAGAGGGGAAGCCAGCCGGGCCCACCGCCGCTGGACCGTGGGCGGGGAATTGAGCGCAAGTACAACGTGGCGTGGCGGACGGTCGGTAATTCCTCGGCTCGGTCTGGGCCGAGCCGAGGAAGCAAGCTGCCGTCGCGGCCGACTCCCCTGGATCCGTACAGGGCGGTGATCGAGAGGGCTGCAGGGGGATCTGGGACACGCCGCGCAAGCAGCGGGACACGATCACGCGGATCTTCCATCGCCTGTTCGTGTCCATACGCCGCCGCTGAGCGGCAAGCGGGTCCGTGGTCGTCCTCCTGTCGGTGTACACGCGAACGTCCCCAGCTTCGTACGGATGAAAAAGGACAGTTGTTGATGCGGTGAGGTCCGTTGCTCGGCACTCTGCTGCTTGGTCGTTTCGGGTGGCGGAGGAGGCTGGCAGTGGTCTTGGATCCGCAGCGTTGGCTGGATCTTCGAAGGTTCCGGGGCCTGCTCGAGTCCGGGGCGATGAGTCTGTCGGAGATCTCCAGGGAGACAGGGCTGGATCGGAAGACGGTCCGCAAGTACCTGTCGGCACCGGGTCCGGCGACTCCTCCTCGCCGTTCGCCGAGCGGGCGGTCGCGGGCGAGGGTGATTGACGAGTTCGCACCGGTGATTGACTCGATGCTCCGGGCGGAGATCCTGATGAAGGCGGCGGTCATCCACGAGCGGGTGGCTTCGGAGTATGGGTTCACCGGGAACTACCAGCGGACCAAGCTCTACGTCCAAGAAGCCCGCCCCAGGATCGCCGAGGAGCTTGGGATCACGCCGAAGGAGTTGGCGGGCATGCACCGCCGATTTGAGGTCATCCCGGGTGCCCAGGCTCAGGTGGACTGGGGTGACGAGGGCAAGATCCTCGCTCACATGGGCTTCGCGAAGGTCTACTCGTTCCACATGACGCTGTCGTACTCGCGCGACCTGTTCTGCTGCTTCACCACCAGCCAGGACCTGCAGACCTTCTTCGACTGCCACCGCCGGGCCTTCGCTCACTTCGGCGGGGCTCCAATGACGATCGTCTACGACCGGACCAAGACGGTGGTCCGCCGCCACGTCGCACCCGGCGAGGCGGTCCCGCTGCATCCGGAAGCGGTCGGCTTCGCTGGCCACTACGACTTCGACATCGACGTCCTGGCCGCCTACCGGCCGCAGGGCAAGGGCCGGGTCGAGCGGCAGGTCCTGATCGTCCGCGACCACGTCCTGTCCGGCCGCTCCTTCTCGTCCATCGAGGAGATGGACGCCGCCTTCCTGGCATGGGTGCCGCGACGGAGAGCCCAGATCCACAAGACCCACCGTGAGGTCATCGCGGAACGGGCGGCCAGGGATCACGCGGCTCTCAAGTCGCTGCCGCCGACTCCGTATCTGGTGGCCGAGCGGCAGCTGCGGCACGTGGGCAAGGACTGCTTGGTCGCCTTCGACGGCAACCTCTACTCGGTGCCGGCCTGCAGGGTCCGCCCCCGCCAGCTGGTCGAGATCCGGGCGACGAAGTCCCAGGTCATGCTGCATTCCACCCTGACCGCCACCGGTGGCAGCACGCTGCTGGCCGTCCATTCCCGAGCCGTCGGCCGCGGGGCCCGTGTCGTCGACGAGACGCACTGGGACGGCCTGCCCACCGGGAAGGGACGCCGGACCACGACCGGAGACGTCCCACTCCAGCCTCGTCACGATCGGTCTGCGGGCCAGGACACCAGCCCGCTGCAGGCCCTGCTGAACCGGGCTGCCGCCACTCAGGTCGAGGTCGGCCGCCGTCCCTTGTCGGTCTATGACGAGCTGACCGGAACCCGCCCTTTCACCACCCATCGAGCGACGAAGGAAACGTTTTGAGTGAGCTGACCGGCAACCGCATCCGCACCACGGCCGGCAAGCTCGGCCTGCCCCACCTCGCGGAGACCATCAACGAGTTCGCCCATCGGGCCGGTGAAGCGAAGATGGGCTACCTCGACTTCCTCGACCTGGTCCTCTCCGAAGAACTGGCCGTCCGCGACGACCGCCGTTTCCGCCAGGGCCTACGGCTCTCCAGGCTGCCGCACCACAAGACGCTCGATGAGTACGACTTCTCGTTCCAGCCCGACCTCGACCCCCGCAAGGTCAAGGACCTCGCGACGCTCTCGTTCGTGGAGGCCAAGGCGAACGTCGCTCTCCTGGGACCGCCCGGGGTGGGCAAGACCCATATCGCCGTCGCTCTCGCGGTCGCGGCCTGCCGGGCCGGCTACTCGGTCTACTTCACCAGCCTCGACGACATGGTCCGCAACCTCAAGGCCGCCGAAGCAGCCGGGCGTCTGGCCAACAAGCTCGGCACCTACCTCCGGCCCGGTGTCCTCGTGGTCGACGAGGTGGGCTACGAGATCCTCGAACGCGGAGAAGCGAATCTGGTGTTCCAGGTGATCTCAAAGCGATACGAGAAGGGATCTATCATCCTGACCTCGAACAAGACCTTCAGCGAATGGGGACAGGTGTTCGGCGACGAGGTCCTGGCCACCGCCATCCTCGACCGGCTCCTCCACCACTGCGACGTGATCTCCATCAACGGCCCCAGCTACCGCCTCAAGAATCGGCTCAAGGCCATCGAGCGGGACACAGACGTGGCCTGACAGGTCACGTCGAGTCGGCTGCCGGGGCCCTGATCAGTCGTCCTCGAGCCGCTGGAAGACCGTGGAGAACTCATCGGTCTCGATCAGTCCGGCGATCACCTGACTCATGCTATTGACGCCGGGATTTCGGACGATCAGGCCGTCTGAGACCCAGAAGTAGCGGCCGCCGAGAGCCTCGCCGCTTTCTGCCCAGACCTCCATCAGGCGTTCAACTTCTGCGGCAGTGAACACAGTCGCGGTCCACCGGGAGCCGTCCTGGAGATCCACGAAGACATCGACGTTGCACACCGAGTCCAAGTCCTCGTCCGGGCTGGTCAGGAACGATGCCTCGAATGCCTCCGTGCGGGCCCGGTGCCAGGGCGCATCCCAACCTTGTTCCACTACCTCGATGACCGACATGCTCCGTTTCATCGTGTGAGTGTCCTGGGGCAGGCTGTCGGTCTCAACCAGAATCTCCCCAGCCGGACCCGCGAACGTAACTGGGGACGTTCATCCGTACGCAGCTGGGGAGCTCAGGTCGTACGCCGACACCTCCACGCGTCTCACCTGGTGGTTACGCCGCCGGAGCGAAGCACCGGTTGGTCTTCGTCGACGGGCTCCTCACCACCCTCGTGCACCTCCGGCACGGGGCCACCGTCGCAGGCTTGCTGTCCCACCAGCGGACCGCGGACCTGACGTCGGCACGGCAGATGTGAACATCGAACCCCGCCCTCGACGCCTAGGCAGTTTCGTTTGGATCAGTCGGTCGTTGGTCCGGGTGTGCCGTTGACTGATGCGCAATGGACGCGGATCGAGCCGTTGCTCCCGGAC
>NZ_JBVIYZ010000075.1:0-5231 GCF_055592085.1 Streptomyces sp. NPDC041135 | reverse complement strand
CGCTCGGTGCTATCACAGGCGGGCTCGCTTGCTCCGGCATGTTCCTCGTCTCGTCATCCCCCCCAGGAAGGCACCGACCAGACAGCCAGCACCTCCGAACCCTACCGAACGCCCGAACGCCCGAGCGTCGCTCGGGAGGCGCCGCCAAGCAGCCGGTCCAGAAGCATGCGGAAGAAGCTCGTGACCCACGGACGTACGCGCTCGCGGTCAGCCAACGTGACAATGCCACGCACTCCCCCACGATGTCGTCCACTTCCGGCCGGTCCCGCAACACCTCGGACGGGCACGGCGTCAACGGTGCGGCCAGGCCGTGGTCCTCGAACAGCGTCTCTTCGTACACCGTGATGCAGGCGATGTGACCCGGAAGCGCCCGTCACTGGCGGCGGAGGTGAGATCCAGGGCGAGTACACCACCCTCACCAGGAGCTACCCGTCGGCCGTCACTTCGTCCGGGCCGACGCAGTGGACGGTCGAAGGGCGAAACAACCAGTTGAGCAACGTCGGCGTCGCCGGCTACGCGGCGTGCGCCGATCCCATCGCCGACAACCAGTGGTCGACCTACAAGGTCAGCAAGAACCAGCCCTCGGGCGGGTTCCTGACCTGCCTGAACGGGCGACGGGTCACCAGCGGCGGCGCCGCCGCGAACACCCAGGAGTCGGCGCTCAGGGCGTCCCGGCCCGGTCTGACCGGTGAAGGAGCCGACCGCGACGGCTGGTGGGTCCAAGCCGGCAGCTTCTACGAGCCGATCGACGTGGACCTCTACGTCATGTGCAGCACCCGGTAGCAGCGGGCTCCGCTGCTCGATGCGCTCCACCCTCGTGGCAGGCACTGGATGAGGCGTCGGGGCCCGGTCGCCACGCAGCGGTGTCCGGCAAGGGGGGCCGCGCAGCGGCAGCCACCTCCCGCAGCACGCGCCGAGTGCGCAGCGCTCGCAGGGGCCGCGCAGCGACCGGCCCGGTGCCCCTGGCGCGTGGCAGGCGGCGGCCGGTCGCGCGCCCCGCCCCATCCACCCCGGAAAAGGGCTCTGCTGCGCACTGGTGCGCTCGCTGCGCCGTGGTGGCCTCCCGGAGGGCGTCCGAGCGGCGTCCGGGGCCCTCAGCGCGGCGCACAAGCGGCTCTCATGCAGCGGGCGATGCTGGCCGCAGATTCCCCTTTTGTGGATCCCTGTTGGCCGGTACCCCGTGCCATCCGCTCCGGCGGACTGAGGGGTGCCGGCTACCTTCCCACGCGGTGACACCGGAAGCGCCTTCACCCGTTGACCAGTCGAGCAGGCCCCGGGCGGTATCGGGTCGGCACGGGCGCCGGTATGGCACCGGGTGATGATGCGGTCGGCGCTGTCGAGCGCTCGACATCGGGCCCGGCGAGGAGCCCCGCCGCCCGTAGGGCGTTCGAGATCGCACCGCCAGTACCCCGCCGGTCCCGCAGCGGCGGGGCGCTTGTCCCCCGGCCGCGGGTGCGCAGGGCGCGGTGGTCCGCGTAGAGGGCGTGCGGCCGCGCGAAAGCCCGCCCCGCGGCTGCGGTACGACATGCGGCGTCAACCGTTCGGCCGCACCCTGAAGACCGGCCCCCTGATCGGATCGGCCCTGGGCCCGCAGTCACGGGGAGGGTCCCATGCTCGTCCTCGCACTCGTGATGCCGATCCTTATGATGGCGGCCCTGTTCGCCCTGGACGCCCTCGAAGACCTTCTCTTCCCGCTCCCCGACTCTGCGGACGACGAAAGCCGCACCACCGATGCGCAAGATCGCTCAACCGTAGAATGACGGGTATGGACATGCGGAGGGCCATCGAAGCCCTTGCGGAGGAAGCCGAACGGCTGATCCGTGATCAGGTCTGGGTCCTGACACCCACTGACCGAACCGTCGCGGCGAAGGCCGCCGCCGACCTGCACGCCGCCGTGGGCGCCCCGCAGACCCAGCAGACCCTGTCCGAGGTCGACCGGTTGGAGCACCTGCGGGAAGCACTCGCTGCTGTGGCCATCGCCCTCGCCCACGTTCATGGACGCCTGGCCTGGTTCCTGGGCGCAGCTGCCACCGCACTCACGCCAGTCCTTCACTGGCGCGCCGTGCCTGCCGGAGGCGGCCCCACCTTCGGTGCCGTTGCGCCGACTCCACAGCAGTACACGGAAGCCGAAGACGCGGTCCGCCGACTCCACAGCGCCCTGGCCAGCCTCAACACCGCCTGACCCCATCCCGCCGGGAAGCGTTGACCCGTTCGCCGACGCGGTCACCGGCTCCCCGGCCGCACCCCGCACGCTGCTGCTCGGCCGGTACAACGACGGGACTTCAGCACAACGGCCGCAGCACCACCCTCGCCCGGGCAGCCGGTACTGCGGCCGGCGGCCTGCTCACCGCGACGCTGGGCAGGCACCCGCGGCGATCCCGCTCTCCCCCACCATGGGTGCCGGGGCAGCGTCCACGCCGACGGCGCCTGTCCCTTCGCTCACCCAGGCCAGCGCGTACGCGTCCGCTCCTCGCTCGTCGGAGGCGGGGGTGGGGTCTTCGCTCATGGGGAACCTTCTGCTCGGCGTCGGGGGCGCCGCGCGGCCCGGGGACGGCGGCTGGCGGCAGCATGCCCGTGCAGAGCGGGTGCGGCGGCTGACCGCCTGGGTCTGGCCCGCAAGGCGGGAATAGACGGGGGGCATCGGACGGAACGTTCCGCTCGGCGGGACACGGCCCGTGGCCCGCGCTGGCGTGAGGGACCGACGAGAAGGGTGGGCGGCGCTCAGCGTCCGCTGTTCGTGCCCCGGCGGTGAGGCCGCTGCGAGGCGCGGGCAGGCCTGCGTCGAGGCGCGGCCGCGGCTTCCGCCGGACCGGTTGCAGCTGAGGAGAAGCCGCCTGGAACGCCCGTCCGGGCGGCCGGCCCTGACGCGGGAGGCTGTTCGCTGCCGCGCGTGGGTCTGGCCGCGCGGGCGACGACGGTGGTGTTCGCGAGCAGCGGGGCGCAGGCCGCGCAGACTTCTTCGATGTTCCAGACGCGGCCCACGGTGGGGTCGTGCCGCAGGATGAGGGTCACGGCGCCGGCGCAGTGTGTCCTGGTGTCCGGGTGTGCCTCGCAGCGCATGGAGCCGCAGTGGCACCAGGCGTGGGGGCGGGGGCTGGCGGCCTTCGCGTGGGCGGCGGCGTGCTGGGCGGCGAACCTGCGCAGGGCCGCCAGGTCCTTGGACTTCGCAGGCATCTTGCAGGCCGGGTTGGTGCAGGAGACGGTGGCGGAGCGGTCGGCGTAGCCGGTGAGGCGGACCGTCCAGGTCCGCCCCGGGACGCGCTCGATGGGGGTTGCAGGGTGCGCGGTCGTCACGCAGGGCCGTCCGTTCTTGAGGGAAGAGGTCCAGATTCAAGGTTCACTATGTGCCACCCGTCTGCCGTGAGGGCAAAGGGGATTGTCCCGCGGCCGGGTGCCCGCACGCGGCCGCGGTGCTGTCCCCGGCGGATGCCGCACCGGCGGCAGCGGCGTCGCCGCGGGCCCCGGACGCGGGCCGAGCAGGACCCTGAAGGTACCCCGCCCGCGCCCATGCCCGTCGCGCGAAACCGTCGGACGGACTCTGAGCCGTGATCATTCGCGCGTTGCTGCAGCGGTGATGCCGGCCTTCCTCAGCTTGCGAGCCAGGTGCTCCATCTCCGGAAGCGTCCCTTTGTACTCACCGGTCACCACACGACGGGCCACGGCCTTCGCCGTCGTCAGGTCGATACCGAGCTCAGCCCGCAGCACCCGCATCACCGCGACAACCGGGGCCGACGAACCGCTCACGCGCAGCCGCGCAGGTCCGTGCGGGAGAGCATCTGGTGCCGCCGCTCGCCCGGCACCGTGCCACCGCACACCGCTGCCGCACCTCCGCAGGCGGAACACGTTGCCTCGACGTCCCACCGCAAGCGGCCGCCGGCGAAGGCCTGCGTCCCCCGACACTCCATCTGCTCACCGCAGTCGGGACACACACCGACGTACGAGACGGATTCGACAACCATCTACTCCATGCCCACCCCCACCTCAGGCGAGATTAAGCGACGGACTCAACGGGCGGGCGGCCTGTGGCCGGGGCGGCCCGCCTCTGGCCCGCGGTCTGGGAGGGAGGGCAGCTTCCTCGGCAGCGCGGCTGCCGGGTGGGACAGGCTGTGGGCGTTCTCTCGATCTGGCTGTGGGCGAAGCTCGCCGTGCGGCGCAAGCACAGCACGGCACTGCCCCGGGCACCCGTGTCCCGCCGGGCGCGCCGCCCGCGCCCGGCCCCGAGCGCAGACAGGAGGCCCTATGTGACCGCCATACCCGAGGGTCGCGACTGGACCCGGATGAAGCGCGCCGACTTCGACGACTCCGCCCCGCTCAACCTGGTCGAGGCGGCCGTGTGTCGGCCGGTGCCCGCCGTGCCCGACGAGTGCGGGACCCAGGCACTGTTCGCCAGGGGAAGCAAGAGTTCTACGAGTACCTGACCGCACGGCGCGACGAGCTGGTGGACGCGGTGGCTCCGTGTTTGCACGCGCACCGTGCTGTACACACTGACGCGTCCGGGCCGACCGTGTGGCAGGAGGGCCCCTCACGGGCGAGTGCTAGTCGGCGGTACCGGCCGCTAGCTATGGTGGTGGACATGGGAAAGCAGACGAACATCCGACTGGACGAAGCCGTCAAGGCGGCCGCTGAGGAGCGGGCCAAGCGCCGGGGCCTGAGCTTGCAGGGGTATGTGGCTGATCTGATCGAGGCCGATGTGAACCAGTCCCGCGCGGCCTTCATGGCCGGCGCCTCATCGTTCCTAGCCGCCTACACCGATGTGTTCGACGCGGAAGTCGGTGAGGACCGGTACCCCGGCCTGCCGAGCACCCCGGCAGAGGCAGCACCGAGGGACGCTGCGTGAATCTCCGCATCGATCTCGCCTGGATCCTGGCAGTGGCCCAGCAGATTCCGGGCGATCCCCAGGTCGTCGACTACGGCGTCCCGGTCGCGGCGGAAGCCCGCCACCGGGCGGAGATCCTTGACCACGAGGTCTATCCCGAGCCTCATCACAAGGCCGCCGCGCTGCTGTGCGAGCTGGCGAGAAACCCGTGCCTTGAGATGCGGAACCTGCTGTTCGCCGCCACGGTGGCCGCGGCCTACCTGTCGGCGTGCGGGATGCCGGTGAGCGCCGGCCTGGACACCGTTCTCCCGCTGGCCCGGGCCGCCCGCGACGGGCTCCCGGTACGGGAGGTCGCCGCTCAGATCAAGACCTGGACGAGCTGACCCGAAGCGGTCGGCCGAAGCTCTACGAGTGT
>NZ_JBVIYZ010000074.1:0-5294 GCF_055592085.1 Streptomyces sp. NPDC041135 | reverse complement strand
CGACCCCCGCAACTACCTGGCCTTTCTCGGCCTCGCCGCCGCCCTCTGCTGTTACAAGCGACTTCTCCGCCTCACCACGTAGGACACGGTCTAAGGGTCCGGCGTCGCTGCCGCTGCTGAGCGATCATCGAAGGTGCGGCCGCAGAGCGATGAGACTCAAGACACGCGTGGGCTCAGCGACTCCGCGATCTTCACGACCCGTCCGAAACAATCCAACTCCACGCACCCCGCCTCGAGCCCAACGAGCCAACCGAACTTACGGGAAAATCAGTACAGGGTGTTGCGCGAAGTCGTGACCCAGCCTCTCCGTTGTATGGCTGGGGTGTTGTGGGCCGAGCGGGCGTGGGTGGAGACGTTCACCGGTCTGCGGATAAATCAGTGCGGTCGGTTGCTGAGGGCAGCGGGGGAACGCCGCGGCCAAGGGTGCGGCTGGGCCGTCCGTGGCGGTTGCCGCTGGCCGAGCGGGCGCCACCGCCCTCGTGATCTCCGGATGCGGACGCCGTTCTCGAACAAGTCGACTGTCCGAACACGACGCGCCTCCGACAACTGAGCTCTGCCAGAGAGGGGACTGATCGGTGATGGCTGGGTCCGTAGGAGCTGGGTTCTGCTGCAGCCGGAGGGCAGTCAACGTCAGGAAGCCCCTCACCCCTCTGTGTGGTTGCTGAAGAAGCTCAACTGAAGCCGCAACAAGAGAGGAAGGGAGGAGTCACATCCGAAGGAGAAGGTTGAGAGGCCACGCCGGCAGCCTCCCACCCACACGGCCACCACACCCACCGAACCCACGGAAAGATCAAGTAGTGGGGCGGCGGCCGGCCTCAGACAGCGAGCAGAGGGCAAGAGCCGTGCGCATCAGGTTTCCGCGCGCTGAGGATTTCGAATTCTCCCGGCCATACTCGAAATTGCTCGAACCCTTCCGCTCCCAGCAGAGCGCGGTAGTGCTCGATCGAGTACAACCGGCTGGTGCAGTCGTCCGTGCCCATCAAAAAGTAGGACCAGAACAGCTGATCGGCCAGCCGGTCGCGGTTGCGGAACTCCTCACAAATGATTAGCAGTCCTCCTGGCGGCAGGGCACGGTATGCCTTGCGGACGAGTTCCCGTGCTTCAGGCACCGGCCAGTCATGCAGCACCCGGACGAGGGACAAGGAGTCATATCCGTCAGGTAGCTCCTCGGCGAGGAAATCTCCACCAACGAATCCCAAGCGATCTTTGTCAGCACATGTCTCCCGTGTCGCCTCGACCAGGGGGGCCGCTGCAGGGAGGTTGAAGACGTCTACATAGAGCCCGGGCCTGTGCTCGATAAGGGCGCGGGCGAGGGTACCATCCCCGCCGCCCACGTCCAGCAGCCGGCCTGGACGGGGCCAGATTTGCTCGGCGTGCACCACAAAGGACTTAGCCATGTGTCGCATACCGACCGCCATACTCTGCTCGAACTCGGCCAGTGCCGACGCGTCGCAGGGCGGCCAGCTGAACTGCTCGGGTTCGTAGGACACTTCTCCGCGCAGAACTGCCTCAAGCCTTCCCTGCAAGTGGCGCCACGGGTATTGGTCCCTGTTCTCGTACTGTGATCCGGGGCCGAATACTGCCAGGACCGCCTCTGTCATCCCCGGGACCACGTGGTACGTGAGCACCCCGTCATCACCTGGTGTGGTGTGCCAGACAACTCCGGCGCTTTCTAAGCACTCCATGAACTTATGGAGCCTGCCTGGCAGGACCCCGGTGCGGTCGCTGATCTCGTCGAAGGTGCGAGGGCTGGCGTCGAGGTCTTGCAGGACCCGCAGGTAGAGTGCAGTCCGAAAGACGTCCGAAAGCTTTTCCCCGTTCGCGAGGAGGTTAAGGAAGGCGCGCTGGCCGAAGCACACGGAGTTGCCGTCATCCACCACTTAAACCAGCTCCGCCACGGCATCCATGAACGCATCCACTTCGTCGAAGGTGTTGTAAAAATGTGGGGCTACCCGCAACGAGCCCCGCCAGCTGCAAACAAAGCCGCGAGTAGCCAGGTTCTTAACGGCCTGCTCATCGCCGGGGAAGGAGAGCGCCACGATCCCAGCGCGCCGGTGATCGGCACGCGGTGTGAGCAAGCCGAGCCCGAGTTCCGCGGCACGATCGATGATCTTGCGGGTACACGCGAGGGAATGCGCGCGAATGGACTCGATGCCGATGCTTGTGATCATGTCCATCCCGATGCGGGACATGAGAGGGCCCAGGGCGAGAGGCGTCCCGGAGCGCAGGACGTGGGCACGTTGCGCCGATCCAGCCGGTGATCCGGCACCGAGGCCCTGGCCACCTGCTAGCCAGCCGGTGGCGGCGGGCCGCAGGTGGGCCGCAATGTCTGGGCGGACGTAGGCGAACGCTGTGCTGGCCCCGCAGAGCCACTTGTGGGCGCCACCCAGTAGGAAATCGACTCCCAGATCCTCGACATCCACGGGCACGGTTCCCACGCTCTGGTATGCGTCGACGGCCAGCAGAGCTCCCGCCTCGCGGGCCCGAGCGGAGATCCGCTTCAGATCAAGCAGCGCTCCGGTGTGGTAGGCCGCGTGGGTCACGCAGACGAGTCGGGTCCGTTCATCGATGGCCTCGATGAGGGCGTCCTCGTCAGCCGCGGGCCCCTCACCTCCCGCTTGGAGGAGCCGCGCGCCGTAGCGGCCGAATCCGCGCCAAATTGCGGGTACTGTGGGGAATTCGAGAGCTGTGGTGACCACGGTGTCGCGGTCGCCGGCGAAATCGAAGGCTGACGCGATGCGCCCCAGGAGGTTGCTGACGCTGATATCCGTGACAACGGATCCCGGCGGTGCCCCGATGAACAGGGCGACCGCGTCCGCGTACGCGTCGATCGCAGTAAACCAGTCCTCCCACACCTCGTCGCGCCACTGCCCGAGGGTGCGCCAGTACTCCTCCAGTACCTGTTGCACACCCGCTGGAACGGCGCCGGTGGAGTTGCTATTGAGGTACACGCCCGTATTCAGTACGGGAAAGTGTCGCCGGGCCTCGTATGGCTTCACGCCGCGGCCTCGGATCGTGTCTCCCCCGGCGCGTACCCACCCGGGCGCTGCCAGGCCGCGGTCAGCCCTTCACGCGCTTTCCATAACTGGGAGAAGAGGGGTTGAGTCATGCGCGCGGGAAGAATGGTGGTGGGCATGCCGTCGAGCGCGGCCGTGTCGCGGCCGATGCCAATGGTCCGGCGTACGAGCATGTAGTGGCGGATCAGCCATGACTGCGCCGACTCGTCCACATCCAAGAGTTGTTCGAGAACACGCTTAACGGCGGCGTGGGCGTTCACGTCGATGTAGACGCTAACCGGATTAAGTCCCTTGCGCTCGAGAAGACGATCCACCGCTTGGGAAAGATAGGAGGCGGCCAGCATAAATCGGTTGTACCCCGGAGACTCCTGGCCGCTGCCGTTGCCGAGATTACGCCGGATCACCAAGAAGGCGTCCGGAGTTAGCGTCTCCAGTACGGTCAGTTCGCGGGTCAGGCAACCGACGATGCGCACCAGGCGCTCGAGTGATGCGGAGGCCTGCCACAGGTCATCACGGTCGAGGCTGTCTAGCACCGCGGTCATCTCGTGGGTGGCCAGCTTCAGCCACAGCTCCTGGGCCTGATGCACCATTTGGAACATGAGTTCGTCATGGGAGCAGAGCGAGCACTCCTCGAGCTGAAGGTCGAGGAGCTCGGGAGTCCGCACGTACAACTCATAGTCCAGACTGCCGTCACCCACATTCTTCTTGATGATCCTGTTATAGAGGGGGCCCTTTAAATTTTCCTTCAGTTCTTGCGCAGCGGAATGCATTCCCATTGAGGTCATAAGAGATCCAAAAGTAGGTGGGTTGGATTCTATATTGCAGGCAGGACGTAAATAATTTGTCCCTGAGCGATCCTAGCCGTCCGGCACCGGACGACATGAGTAATCGGCACACAAGTGGCACGCATGACTTCGATCTTGACGGTGTCGGAGTCGGCGTCTACACGGAGACGCAGAGACAGACTGTTTGTAAGCAGTTCGTGCCGGCGCGGGCTCCAGTACGTCAATGACGAGTGCTCCAATGAGTACGGAAGTTGATCTGGCTCCACCAGGGCTACGGGCACATCGGTGGCGTCTCACCGCCGGGTCGCATGAAGCTGCCGCCCATCGGCTGGCTGACGGTGCGTTTGCGTGTCCGTCTGACGCCCGACGGGATGAAGCAATCAGTACTCAGGCGGCATAGTCGGAGCGCGACTACGCTGCGATTGGCCACCCCATGGACTGGACAGGTCTGTCGGGCTAACGTCAGGAGAATCACGTGGACGCTGTCAGGATCGCGGTCGTAACGAGCGAGGCTGGCATGCTCTGGGACACGGATCTGCAGCTGATCGTGAAGGGGTTGCGCGAGAGCGGATCGATGGCCGAAGCAGTGCCGTGGGATACGGAGGCCGTGGCGTGGGACAGGTTCGATTTGGCCGTCATCCGGTCAACTTGGGACTATGCGGAACGAGTCGGCGAGTATCTGGCATGGGCTGATACGACGGCTCGTCTCACACGTCTGTGGAATCCGGCGTCGGTAGTGCGCTGGAGCAGCGATAAACGCTATCTGCTGGACCTCGCAGAGCAGGGCATCGCTGTCGTGCCCACGCGCTTCATCGAACCGGGCAGCCAGTACAGCGAGGAAGACTTCCGCGCGGTCGGCGGGGTGGTAGTCAAGCCCGCCATATCCGCGGGTGCAGTCGACACCGCACGCTACGAGCCCGGCCGGCACGCCGATGCCGAGAAGCATGCCCGGACTCTGCTGGACCAGGGCCGCGTCGTGATGGTCCAGCCCTATCTGCATCTGGTGCAAGAGGGGGAACGCGCCCTGGTCTTCGTCTCAGGCACGTTCAGCCACGCGATCCGAAAAGGACCCGTACTGACCGAGCCCGGGGTGATCGACAACGACCGGGTACCGCACCCCGACATAACCCCATATGTGCCGTCAGCCGAAGAGCTCGACACTGCGCTGGCAGCACTGGCAGCTGTCCCGTCACCGGGGTCCCCGCTGTTCGCCAGGGTGGATCTGGCCCTCGATGACAACAGGAAGCCTGTGGTCATGGAGCTGGAGCTGATCGAGCCGAATCTGTTTCTCAAAGACTATCCGCGAGGCTTGGAGCGTCTCATCAACGCTGTGATCGCCAAGGCTCGAGGAGCTACGTTGTAGCCTCGGCCGTTCCACGCCTCCCATCCCGAGGGACCTAGTGCTGTGACCGGGAACGTTTGCCGGGTTGCTCGTTGTGCTGGTCGGATGTGACGACTTCGACTGGCATGGGGAGGTGGGATGGCGTTACCG
>NZ_JBVIYZ010000073.1:0-5380 GCF_055592085.1 Streptomyces sp. NPDC041135 | reverse complement strand
TCGAAGGCCTCCGCGAACACAGGCTGGGCGGCATACAGCTCCCGGCCCATCCCCGCCCGCTGACTGCCCTGCCCCGTGAACAGGAACGCCGTACGTCCCGAGTCCGCCACCCCGGTCAGCAGGTCACCGTCGGCCAGCGCTCCGAGCCCGGTGATCAGCTCGTCCTGTGAAGCTCCGAGTACCACCGCCCGGTGCTCGAACACCGTCCGCGTCTCCACCAGGGACCGGGCCACATCCAGCACGCCCGCCGAAGCATCCGCCATGACGAACTCCCGCAGCCGCACCGCCTGCTCCCGCAGCGCCTCCGCCGACCGGGCGCTCAGCACCCAGGGCACGACACCCGGAACCTGCCCGGCGACAACCGCCTCAGGCTCCGTCTCCGCTTCCGCCGCCTGCTCGATGATGACGTGGGCGTTCGTGCCGCTGATGCCGAAGGACGACACCGCCGCCCGGCGCGGCCGGTCCGCCTCCGGCCAGTCACGCTCCTCCGTCAGCAGGGACACCGTGCCCGCGGACCAGTCGACGTGGGTCGTGGGTGCGTCGACGTGCAGGGTGCGCGGCAGCACCCCGTGCCGCATCGCCTGGACCATCTTGATGACGCTGCCCACGCCGGCGGCCGCCTGGGTGTGCCCGATGTTGGACTTGAGCGAGCCGAGCCAGAGGGGGCGTTCGGGATCGTGCTCGCGGCCGTAGGTGGCCACCACGGCCTGCGCTTCGATGGGGTCGCCGAGCTTGGTGCCCGTGCCGTGCGCCTCCACGGCGTCGACGTCGGCGCCGCTGAGCCGGGCGTCGGCCAGGGCCTGCCGGATGACCCGCTGCTGAGCCGGGCCGTTCGGGGCGGTCAGGCCGCTGCTCGCGCCGTCCTGGTTGATGGCGCTGCCGCGGAGCACGGCGAGGACGGGGTGGTTGTTGCGCCGGGCGTCGGAGAGGCGCTCCAGCAGGACCAGGCCCACGCCCTCGCCCCAGCCGGTGCCGTCGGCGGACTCGGCGAAGGCCTTGCAGCGCCCGTCGCCGGACAGGCCGCGCTGGCGGCTGAACTCCACGAAGGTGCTCGGGGTCGACATGACGGCGACGCCGCCGGCCAGCGCGAGGGAGCACTCGCCCTTGCGCAGTGCCTGGGCGGCGAGGTGCAGGGCGACCAGGGAGGAGGAGCAGGCGGTGTCGACGGTGATCGCCGGGCCCTCGAGGCCGAGGGTGTAGGCGACGCGGCCGGAGGCCACGCTGCCGAGGCTGCCGTTGACGAGATAGCCCTCGAAGCTCTCCGGGGCGGGGGAGAGGCGGGACGCGTAGTCGTTGTACATGACGCCCGCGTAGACGCCGGTGTCGCTGCCGCGCAGGGTGCGCGGGTCGAGGCCGGCCCGCTCCAGCGTCTCCCAGGCCGTCTCCAGCAGGAGCCGCTGCTGGGGGTCCATGGCGAGCGCCTCGCGCGGGCTGATGCCGAAGAAGTCCGCGTCGAACTCGGCGGCGCCGTACAGGAATCCGCCGTGCCGGGTGGTGGACCTGCCGGTCGCCGCCGGGTCGGGGTCGTACAGGTCCTCGGCCCAGCCCCGGTCGGCGGGGAACTCGCCGACCGCGTCCACGCCGCCGGCGACCAGCTCCCACAGGGCCTCGGGCGACTGGACCCCGCCCGGGTAGCGGCAGGCCATGGCCACGATCGCCAGCGGCTCGTGGTTCCTGGCGTCGAGTTCGGACAGCTGGCGGCGGGCCTGACGCAGGTCGGCGGTCGCCCGCTTGAGGTACTCGCGGAACTTGTCTTCGTTGCTGGCCACTGCGGAGAACCTTTCGGGCAGCCGGACGGATGCGTCAGAACTCGGGAGTCGTAGGTGCCGTACCGCTCGCGCCGGTCGTGCGCGACCGGCCACGACGGACCGCGAAGAGCGCGTCGCGTCAGTCCTCGACGACCCGGATCGCCAGCGACGGGCAGCGGCGGGCCGCGTCGCGGGCCTCCGCGTGGTGCTCGGGGCCGGGCTCCGGCTGGAGCACGACGGCTATGCCGTCCTCCTCCCGCTGGTCGAACAGGTCGGGCGCCACCAGGACGCACATGGACGAGGCGCAGCATTCGGCCTGATCGACGACGATGCGAAACGTCACCAGGTCACCTCCAGGGTGTGAATTCCGTACACGGTCGAGTCCTTGTAGGGGAGCTGGTTCACCGGGGTCACCAGGCGCAGCCCGGGGACGCGGGCGAAGAGGGTGTTGAAGGCGATCTCCAGCTCCGCGCGGGCCAGGTTCTGCCCCAGGCAGGCGTGCACGCCGAAGCCGAAGGCGACATGGCCGGCCGTGTTGCGGCGCAGGTCGAACCGGTCCGGGTCGGGGAAGACCTCGGGGTCGTGGTTGGCGGCTGCCCCCGACGCGACGAACCCCTCGTCCGCGCGGATGGTGACGCCGCCGACCTCGGTGTCCGCCAGCAGCACGCGCGAGGTCGGATAGTCGACGATGCTGAGGTAGCGCAGCAGTTCCTCGACCGCCTGCGGCATCAGGGAGGGGTCGGCGGCCAGCGCGGAGAGGTCCGCCGGGTCGCCGTCGAGGAGGGTGGCGACGCCCAGGGAGATCATGTTCGCGGTCGTCTCGTGCCCGGCGAGCAGCAGCAGCATCGCGAAACCGGTCAGGTGCTCGTGGTCGTACAGGCCGGCCTCGCGGTACTTCACGGCGAGCCGGCTCAGCAGCGCGTCGTCGGGCTCGGTGTCCTTGCTGGTCACCAGCTCACCGAGGAAGGAGCGCAGCGCGGAGAAGGCGCCCTCGCGGTCGGCTGCCGTGCTGGTGCGGTTCAGCAGCACCTCGGTGTTCTTCTGGAAGATCGACCGCGACTCGTAGGGCACGCCCAGGAGTTCGCAGATCACCAGGGAGGGCACCGGCAGCGACAGCTCCTGCACCAGGTCCACGGGCCGGCCGGTGGACCCGGCCGCCAGGATGCCGTCCACGCACTCGTCGACGATCTCCTGGATGCGCGGCCGCAGCCGGCGCACGCGGTTGGCGGTGAACTCGCCCGTCACCATGCGGCGGTGCAGCGCGTGCTCCGGGGCGTCCATGGACAGCAGGAACCCCTTCTGCGCGAACGCCTGGGTGTTGGCGACGGTGGCGGGGAAGGCCGGGTGGGCGCGGTTGGAGCTGGTCGCCGGGTTGCTCAGCAGGGCCCGTACGTCCTGGTGCCGGGTGAGCAGCCAGGCCGTACGGCCGTTCTGCAACCGCACCCGGGAGACCGGCCGCTCGGCGCGCAGCCGCGCGTATTCCGTCGGAGGTCCGAAAGGGCAGGAGCGGGCCATCGGAAATGACGGTTCCTCGTGCTTTTCGCCCTCGGTCATGGGAACAGACCCTCCGCTCCGATCGCTGCTCTGAACACGCGTGATTCGCGGGCAGGTTATGGATGATTCCTAAACTCCCACTAAAAACTTTCACCGAAAGCCGGGAGCGCACCGCCCCCACCTGTGACGGCCCCTCTCCACCAGCCGCTTTAGCGTCGAAAAAGAGGTAATCAAGCCCCACCGCGAAAGTGTGACGTGCGAACGAGTGAGCGCATGTCAGCGACGTCCGAGGCGCCGGCACCTGATCGTCCGAGGGGGATGGGCTCTTACATGCCGAACGAAGCGAAGCTCCGCGAATACCTCAAGCGTGTAACGGCCGACCTGCAGCAGACCCGCCGCCGGCTGGCCGACGTGGAGGGGCGGGACCGGGAGCCGATCGCGATCGTCGCCATGGCATGCCGTTTTCCGGGCGGTGCGGCCTCCCCGGAGGAACTCTGGAAAATCGTCGCCGACGGCACCGACGCGATCGACGAATTCCCCACCGACCGCGGCTGGGACCTGGAGCGCGTCTACGACCCCGACCCCGAGGCCGCCGGACATTCCTACGCCCGGCACGGCGGATTCCTCTACGACGCACCCGAGTTCGACGCGGACTTCTTCGGCATCAGCCCGCGCGAGGCGCTCGCCATGGACCCCCAGCAGCGGCTCCTGCTGGAGACGGCCTGGGAGACGCTGGAACGCTCCGGGATCGACCCGCACACCCTGCGCGGCAGCGACACCGGCGTCTTCGTCGGCGCCATCCCCCAAGACTACGCGCCCGGCGTCCACGACGTCCCCGCCGAGGTCGAGGGCTACGTCGGCTCCGGCGTCCTCACCAGCGTGGCCTCCGGCCGCGTCGCCTACACCCTCGGCCTCGAGGGCCCGGCGATCACCGTGGACACCGCCTGCTCCTCCTCCCTGGTCGCCCTGCACCTCGCCGTCCAGGCCCTGCGCACGGGCGAGTGCTCCCTCGCGCTGGCCGGCGGCGTCACCGTCATGTCCGCCCCCCGCATCTACATCGAGTTCAGCCGGCAGCGCGGACTCTCCCCCGACGGCCGCTGCCGCGCCTTCTCCGCCGACGCCGACGGCACCGGCTTCTCCGAGGGCGCCGGCATGCTCCTCGTCGAGCGCCTCTCCGACGCCCAGCGCCACGGCCACGAGGTCCTGGCGGTGATCCGCGGCAGCGCCGTCAACCAGGACGGCGCCAGCAACGGCCTGACCGCCCCGAACGGCCCGGCTCAGCAGCGGGTCATCCGGCAGGCCCTGGCCAACGCCCGCCTGACCGGCGCCGACGTGGATGCCGTGGAGGCGCACGGCACGGGCACCAAGCTCGGCGACCCCATCGAGGCCCAGGCCCTCATCGCCACCTACGGGCAGGAGCGCAGCCCCGAACGGCCCCTCTGGCTCGGCTCGCTCAAGTCCAACGTCGGCCACACCCAGGCCGCGGCAGGCGTGGGCAGCGTCATCAAGATGGTCCAGGCGATGCGGCACGGGGTGCTGCCTCGGACGCTGCACGTGGATGCGCCGAGTCCGCACGTGGACTGGTCGGCGGGGGCGGTGTCGCTGCTGACGGAGGAGCGTGACTGGCCGGAGACGGACCGGCCGCGCCGGGCGGCGGTGTCGTCCTTCGGCATCAGCGGCACGAACGCCCACGTCATCATCGAGCAGGTCCCGGAAGTGGAGACGGTTGTCGCCGGGGAGGGTGCGCAGGTTCCGGGTGTCGTGCCGTGGGTGCTGAGCGCCCGGTCGGCGGAGGCGCTGCGGCAGCAGGCGGCGCGGCTGCGGGAGTTCGTCACGGCGGATGCCTCGCTGGGCGTACCCGACGTGGCGTACTCACTGGCCACGAGCCGGGCCGCCTTCGAGCACCGGGCGGTGGTCTTCGGCGGTGGGCGCGAGGAGCTGCTGGCCGGGCTGACGGCACTGGCCGAGGGCGAGACGCCGGCCACGGTGACCGATGCCGGACACACGGCGTTCCTGTTCACGGGCCAGGGCAGCCAACGGGTCGGGATGGGCCGGGAGCTGTATGCCGCCCAGCCTGTGTTCGCGGAGGCCTTCGACGCGGTGTGCGCGGTGGTCGACCCGTATCTGGAGCGGCCGTT
>NZ_JBVIYZ010000072.1:0-5568 GCF_055592085.1 Streptomyces sp. NPDC041135 | reverse complement strand
CGCCACACCTCAGCCAGCGACACCATCACCGCCCACAACGCCGGCTGCACCACATCCACCCGCTCCAGCACCGCGCCGTCACCCGACAGCAGCACATCCAGCAGATCCCACTCCACGAACTCCGACAACGCCTGCCCACACGCACGCAACCGCGCCTCGAACACCGGCGACGACGCGAACAGACCACGAGCCATCCCCACCCACTGCGACCCCTGCCCCGGGAAGACGAACACCGTCTTGCCCGGCACCGCCGCACCCGACACCACACCCCCCACCACCTCACCGGAAGCGAACGCGGAGAGGGAGCCGAGGAGTTCGCCGCGTTCGGCGCCGACGAGGACCGCACGGCGTTCGAAGGCGGTCCGGGTGGTGGCCAGGGCCCGGCCGACCGCGGCCGGGGTGAGTGCGGGCCGGGCCTCGACGAAGGCGGCCAGGCGCGCGGCCTGGTCGCGCAGCGCTTCGTCCGTGCGCGCGGAGATGACCCACGCGGCGGCCGCTGCGGGCTCCGTTGCCGTCTGCGGCGCCGGCTCCCGCGCCGGCTCGGGCCGGGGCTCGGGTGCCTGTTCCAGGACCAGGTGGGCGTTGGTGCCGCTGATCCCGAACGAGGAGACCGCGGCGCGGCGCGGCCGCTCCAGCTCCGGCCACGGCTGCTCGTCCGTCAGCAGTTCCACCGCGCCCCGGCTCCAGTCGACGTGCGGGGTGGGCGCGTCGACGTGCAGGGTGCGCGGCAGGACGTCGTGGTTGAGGGCCATGACCATCTTGATCACGCTGGCGACACCGGAGGCGGCCATGGTGTGTCCGATGTTGGACTTCAGCGAGCCGAGCCACAGCGGCGGTTCGGCGTCGCCGCGCTGGCCGTAGGTGGCCAGCAGCGCCTGCGCCTCGATCGGGTCACCGAGCTTGGTGCCGGTCCCGTGCGCCTCCACCACGTCGACGTCGGCCGCGGTGAGACCGGAGTTGGCCAGCGCCTGGCGGATCACCCGCTGCTGCGACGGCCCGTTCGGCGCCGTCAGACCATTGCTCGCACCGTCCTGGTTGACCGCGCTGCCCCGGATCACGGCGAGCACGTCGTGGCCGTTGCGGCGGGCGTCGGACAGCCGCTCCAGGACCAGGACGCCGACGCCCTCGCCCCAGCCGGTGCCGTCGGCCGCCGCCGCGAACGCCTTGATGCGGCTGTCGGCGGCCAGGCCGCGCTGGCGGCTGAACTCGGCGAAGATGCCCGGCGTGGCCAGCACGGACACGCCGCCCGCCAGGGCCAGGGAGCACTCGCCCTGGCGCAGCGCCTGCGCCGCCTGGTGCAGGGAGACCAGGGACGAGGAGCAGGCGGTGTCCACGGTGATCGCGGGGCCCTCTAGGCCCAGGAAGTAGGCGATACGGCCGGACAGGACGCTGGTGGTCTTGCCGGTGAGCCGGAACCCGTCGACCTTCTCGTCGGCGCCGTGCAGCGGGGAGCCGTACTCCTGGAACAGGGCGCCGATGAAGACGCCGGTCTGGCTGCCCTTGAGTTCGCCGGGCAGGATGCCCGCACGCTCCAGGGCCTCCCAGGCGGTCTCCAGCAGCAGGCGCTGCTGCGGGTCCATCGCCGCCGCCTCACGCGGGCTGATCCCGAAGAACTCGGCGTCGAACCGGGGTGCCCGGTAGAGGAAGCCGCCTTCGACGGCGTAGCTCTTGCCGGAGCGGTCGGGGTCGGGGTCGTAGAGGTTGTCCAGGTCCCAGCCGCGGTCGGTGGGCATGGCGCCGATGGCGTCCACGCCGTCGGCGACCAGCCGCCACAGGTCCTCGGGCGAGTCGGCGCCGCCGGGCAGCCGGCAGCCGATGCCGACGATCGCGACCGGGTCCGCCGCGTCGCCGCTGGCGGCCGCCGGTACCGGGGCGGCGGCCGCGTGGGCCGTCGTCTCCTCCTCGGCGCCGAAGAGTTCGCCGCGCAGGTGCCGGACCAGGTCGGTGGGGGTGGGGTAGTCGAAGACGGCCGTGGAGGACAGGCGGGCCCCGACGGTCTCGGTGAGCCGGTTGCGCAGTTCGACCGCGGACAGCGAGTCGAAGCCCAGCTCCTTGAACTTGGCGTCGGCGCCGATGGCGGCGGACGAGGCGTGGCCGAGGACGGTCGCCGCGTGCTCCCGCACCAGGTCCAGCAGGGCGCGGTCGCGGTCGGCCGGAGCCAGCCCGGCGAACCGTCCGCCGGCCCCGGTGGCCGCGGCGCCCGCACCCGCGGTGCGCCGGGTGCGGACCCGGACCAGGTTGCGCAGCACCTCGGGCAGGGTGCCCGCGGTGGCGCGGCCGGTCAGGCGGGCCGTGTCGAGCCGGGTGGCGACCGGGGCGGGCTCGCCGGCGGCGGTGGCCTCGTCGAAGAGGGCCATGCCCTCCTCGGAGGTGAGCGGGACCAGTCCGCTGCGGGTGATGCGGGCCAGGTCGACCTCGTCCAGCTCGCCGGTCATCTCGCTGCGTTCGTCCCAGAAGCCCCACGCGAGCGAGGTGGCGGGCAGGCCGTGGGCGTGCCGGTGCTGGGCGAGGGCGTCGAGGAAGACGTTGGCCGCCGCGTAGTTGCCCTGGCCGGCGTTGCCCAGGGCGCCCATCACGGACGAGTACAGGACGAAGTGCGTCAGGTCGGCGTCCCGGGTCAGCTCGTGCAGGTGCCAGGCCGCGTCGACCTTGGGCCGCAGCACGGCTTCGACGCGGTCGGGGGTGAGCGCGGAGACCAGCCCGTCGTCGAGGACGCCGGCGGTGTGCACGACCGCGCGCAGCGGCCGCCCGGCGGGAACGGTGGACAGGAGCGCGGCCAGCGCCGGGCGGTCGGTGACGTCGCAGGCGGCGACGGTGGCCTCGGCGCCCAGTGCGGCCAGTTCCGCGACGAGTTCCGCCGCGCCCCGGGCGGCCGGGCCGCGCCGGCTGACCAGCAGCAGGTGCCGGATGCCGTGCTCGGTGACCAGGTGACGGGCGACGAGCCGGCCGAGGGTGCCGGTGGCGCCGGTGATCAGGACGGTGCCCTCGGGGTCCCACCGGCGGGGCATGGTCAGCACGATCTTGCCGATGTGCTTGGCCTGGCTGAGGTACCGGAACGCCTCGGGTGCCTCGCGCACGTCCCAGGCGCGCACCGGGATCGGTGTCAGGGCGCCGCGCTCGAACAGCTCGACGAGGGCGAGCAGGATCCGCTGGTACTCGTCGGGCCGGTGCAGGGCGACCTGGATGAGGTCGAAGGCGGTGTAGTCGACGCCGGGGTGGTCGCGGGCGACCTGGTCGCGGTCGCGGATGTCGACCTTGCCCATCTCCACGAACCGGCCGCCGGGCGCGGTCAGCCGCAGGGTGGCGTCGACGAACTCGTTCGCCAGGCAGTCCAGGACGACGTCGATGCCGCGTCCGCCGGTCGCCTCCCGGAACTCGTGCTCGAAGTCCAGGGTGCGGGAGTTGGCGATGTGCCGGTCGTCGAGTCCGCCGGCGCGCAGGGTGTCCCACTTGCCGGTGGAGGCGGTGCCGTACACGTCGCCGCCGAGGTGCCGGGCGAGCTGCACGGCGGCCATGCCGACGCCGCCGGCGGCCGCGTGCACCAGCACCGACTCGCCGGGCCGGACCCGGCCGAGGGTGACCAGGCCGTAGTAGGCGGTGGCGAAGACGATGCCGACGGAGGCGGCCTGCTCGTAGCTCCAGCTGTCGGGGATGCGGGCGGCCCAGCGGGCGTCGGCGACCGTGACGGGCCCGAACGCGCCGGGCAGCATGCCGAGCACCCGGTCGCCGGGGCGCAGCGAGGTGACGGCGGAGCCGGTCTCGGTGACGACGCCCGCGCCCTCGCCCATGTCGGCGTCGCCCGGGTGGACGCCCAGCGCGATCAGCACGTCGCGGAAGTTCAGGCCGGCGGCGCGCACGGCGACGCGTATCTCGTGCGGCCGCAGCGGCCGGTCGGCCTCGTCGCAGGGCACCAGGGACAGCGATTCGAGCATGCCCTGACCGACGACGTCCAGCTTCCACGGGCGGCCGCGCGGCGGCACCAGGGCCTTGCCGGTCGCCGCCCGGGCCAGCCGCGGCACCAGCACGTCGCCGTCGCGCAGCGCGAGCTGCGACACGCCGGCCGCGAGGGCGGCGGGCAGCGCGGCCGCGGACCGCTCGTCGGCGTCGACGTCCAGCAGCAGGAACCGGCCCGGGTTCTCCGCCTGCGCCGACCGCAGCAGGCCCCACACCGGGGCGTTCGCCAGGTCGGTGAGCCGGCCGGTGTCCGGCGCCGCCACCGCGCCCCGGGTGACCACGGCGAGCCGCAGCCCGGCGAACCGTTCGTCGGCCAACCACTCCTGGATCAGGCCGAGGGTGGCGCGTACGGCGGTGTGGGCGGCCGCGGCCGGGTCGGCCGGGTCGCCTTCCTGGGGCGGGCGGCACAGCAGGACCGGGCCGGTCACGGCGGTGCCCCGCTCCAGGGCGGCGGTGAGGTCCGCGAGGCCGGCGAACCGGTGCTCGGGTGCCCCGGCGTCCGCCAGGCCCAGGTGGTCGGGGCCCAGCAGGCTCCAGGCGGCGGGCTGGGTGCTCCCGTCGGCGGTGAGCGTCGTCCAGTCGGTGCGCAGCAGTGCGTCGGCCACGTCGGCGGCGCCGAGCCGGGACAGGTCGGCGGTGCGCCACACCAGGGTGTCGACGGTGGCCGCGGGCACACCGGCGGCGTCGGCGACGGTCAGGGTGACGGCGTCGTCGGTGCCGGCCGGGGTGACGGCGACCCGCAGGGTCTGCGCGCCGCTCGCCCGGAGGCTGACGCCCTGCCAGGAGAACGGCAGCAGGATCCCGTCCCGCGGGGCGGTGCCGGTGGCGAGGACGGCGTGCAGGGCCGCGTCGAGGAGGGCGGGGTGGATGCCGAAGGCGGCGGCGTCGGCGCGCTGCGCCTCGTCCAGGGCGACCTCGGCGAACACCTCCGCACCGCGCCGCCACAGCGCGCGCAGTCCGCGGAAGGCGGGCCCGTAGCCGTAGCCCTGCTCGGCCAGGCGCGGGTAGAGGCCGTCGAGGTCGACGGTCTGCGCACCGGCCGGCGGCCACTGCGTCAGGTCGGGCGCGGCGGTGTCCTCGCCGGCCTCGCCCTCCAGGGTGCCGGTGGCGTGGCAGGTCCAGGTGATGCCCTTCGCGTCGCCGTCGGCGCGGGAGTGCACGCCGACGGTACGGCGCCCCTCGGCGTCCGGTTCGCCGACCTCGACGCGCAGCTGGACGCCGCCGCGCTCGGGCAGCACCAGCGGTTGGAGCAGGGTCAGTTCGCCGATCCGTTCGCAGCCGGCCTCGTCGGCCGCGCGCAGTGCCAGTTCCACGAACGCCGTGCCCGGCAGCAGCACCCGACCCGCGACCGCGTGGTCGGCGATCCAGCCGTGGGTGCGCAGCGACAGCCGTCCGGTGAGCACGAGCGCCGCCGAGCCGGCCAGTTCCACGACGGAGCTGAGCAGCGGGTGTCCGGCCGCCGCCTGTCCGATGGAGGAGGCGTCGCCCTGCGTGTCGGGGGCGGTCAGCCAGTAGTGCCGGTGCTGGAAGGGGTAGGTGGGCAGGTCGGCGCGGTGTGCGGTGGGCGGGGCGACGGCGGACCAGTCGACCGGTACCCCCTGCGCCCAGGCCTGA
>NZ_JBVIYZ010000071.1:0-5710 GCF_055592085.1 Streptomyces sp. NPDC041135 | reverse complement strand
TCGCTACGAGCGCAAAGCCGAACACTTCCTCGCCTTCACGAGCCTCGCATGCACCCTGATCTGCTACCGCAGGCTCGCCAAATGAGATGACCTCTTAGCCTCACCGATCAGCGGCTGGTGGCCGCCCTGCAGTGCGACGGGCGTCTGCCGGCCGAGCGGGCGGCGCAGGTGCTCGGCCTCGGCGCCGCCACGGTCCGCCGGCGCCTGCACGCGCTCACGGCGGACGGCACCGTGCGGGTGGTGGTCTCCCCGGTCGCGCGGCCGCGCAACGGCGGCTCGGCCGGCGCCCTGTTCCTCCGGATCCGGGTGCTGCGGGGAAAGCTCGACACGATCGTGGCCGCGCTCGCGGCACGGGAGGACATCCCGTTCATCGACGTCACCACCGCCGGTGACGAGATCTTCGCGGTGGCCCGGACCGAGCCTGGCTCGCGCGACCCGCTGGTGTTCCGCCAGTTGCCTTCCACCCAGGCGGTCACCTCCCTGGAGAGCGCCACCATCCTGCACGTCTTCCGGCTCACCTCCGAGTGGCGGCACACCGTCCTGAGCCCCGCCGAGCGCACCGCTCTGTCCCGGACCGATCCGCAGGCGGAGCCGGCAACAGCGCGGGTGCGGCCATCCGCCGGCTCCCCGGGACCGTACGGCATCGACACCGATCCCGTGGAACAGTCCCTCATTGACGCGCTCACCCCCGACGCCCGGCTCCCCGCCGCCGCGCTGGCCGCCCGCACGGGCCACCCGGAGACGACGGTGCGCCGGCGCGTCACCCAACTGACCGCGCAGGGGCGGCTGGTGACGCAGGTCCTGGTCGACCCTCGCCGCCTCGGGCTGCCCATCGAGGCCAAGCTGCTGCTGCACGTGGCCCCCGACCACCTGGCCGCCACAGGACAGGCCCTGGCAGACCACCCCGCCGTCCACGGCGCGTTTGCGACCTCCGGCCCCTCGAACCTGCACGCCGCCGCATACTTCCCCGATCTGACCGCGCTCTACGGCTTCCTCTCCCGCGACCTGTCCGGGCTCGGAATCACCCAGGTGGAGACCGCGATCGTGAGCCGCGCCGCGAAACGTACACCGCCCCTGGGCGGCGAGCTCCCCGCCCGAGCCACCGCCACGCGGCGTCGGCCGCCGGCCCGCGTGGGAGAGGGGAAGGGGTAGCAAGCGGGTCACGCGACCCGCGCAGAGCCGCGATGGACGTACCGACACTCGTCACTCCCGACTCCGCAACAACCCGCGCGCACCGCAGAGCCGCAGTGAGGGGTCCCGCCGGCGCCGCCGGACCCGGCCGCAGCAGGTCGGCGGCGCGCTCAGCCGCGCAGCGCGCCAGCGTGGGCTGGTTCTATGGACCAGCGGGAAGCCAGTTGGCGGGCAGGCGAACCTCGGGTGGCACTGCAGTACCGATTTCCGCGAGGAGCCCCTCGTGGAAGGTCTGGCTGAGTCGAAAGCAGGGACGCAATAGTCAAGAGTTGTGGGTGAGGCCCTTCTGCTCGACAGCGGTGAGCTCGGATGCTGCGAGCCGAGCCTCCTCGCGAACCTCTGGGTCGGGGTGATCAAGAAAGTGCTCGATCAGCGGCCGGGCCTGCGGGTCGTGGGTGGCCCCGAGGACGTAGAGCGTGTGGACGAGGAGTTGGCGTTCCATCGTCGGCATGGCTGCGGTCAGCGGTTCGACGAGGGCCAGAGGCAGGCGGTAGTGGTCGAACGCCTCGCTGGTCGAGTTCAGGGCGGACTCGCGCACCTTGGTCACCGGTTCGTTGACGGCCACGCTGACCGGACGTCCGACGACCAGGCGAGCGGAGTCCGCGTCGAGTGCGGCGCCGCGCAGGAGGTCCCCGAGGATGTCGGCGGCGACGTCCCGACGATCCGGATCGCGGTCGCTCAGAGCTTCGAGTGCCTCGAACATGTCGTTCATGCTGCCACCTCGGGCCGCTCGACCAGGACGCCGTTTTCGAAGCGGGCGCCGGCGCGGACCAGCGGCACCAGGTGGGCGCCGGTGATCGCGCGCCATCGCGCCTGAGCGGACTCGACGAGCTTGAACACCATCGCCAGGGCAGCAGCCGGGCTGTCGGAGCCTCGTGTGACCTTGGTGCGGAGTTTGACCGTGGAGAAGGTCGACTCGATGGGGTTCGTGGTCCGCAGGTGGATCCAGTGCTCGGCCGGGAAGTCGTAGAAGGCGAGCAGCTCCCCCCGATCGTCGGTGATCTTCGCGACCGCCTTCGGGAACCTGGCGCCGTAGGCGCGTGCGAAGGCCTCGATCACCCGCTCGGCATGACCACGGTCCTCGGCGTTGTAGATCTACTGCATCGCCTTCGTCGCGCCAGGCTGTGCGGACTTGGGCAGGCAGTTCGTGACGTTACGGCTCTTGTGAACCCAGCACCTCTGGTGCCGTGCGGCCAGGAAATTCTCGGCGAGCGCACGCCACAGGCCCATGACGCCGTCCCCGACCACCAGCTCGGGGTCACGCATCCCGCGGCGGCGGCAGGGCAAGGGCTTGGCCGATGCGAGGCATCCCCAGCATCACGCTGCGCCCGCGGCGGATGACCGAGACGGCCTGCTGGATCTGCGCCCGCTCCTCCTCGGTGAGGTCGTCCAGGTCCGCCTTGACGCGGTTGATCAGTCGGCGGACCCGGCGGATCTCCTCCTTGGACGGCATGGCCTCGGCGCGTGCCCAGTCGTCCGCTTCGAATGCGGACATCGACCTCTCGCGGCTTCGCAAGAGGTCTGCGTCATACGCCTCCAGGTCAGGCAGGTAGGAGACGTCAGTGTGGAAGTGTTCGCAGCCCAGGCAGCGAAAGCGCAGTGGGGCAGCTGTGCCCGCCGGCCGCCACGTTCGTGAATTCCCTGCACACGCCGTACGCCGTGGCGACCTCACGCCGTACGTGCTCGGAGTCCAATAGCCCCTGGACCCGGCGCCACACCCGCTTGCCGTGCCGGTCGAACTGCATGACCGCGACCCGGTCGATGGCTTCACGCCGCCTGTCCTGGCCGATGCGGTAGTACGCCTGGCTGGTCTGCAGCTGGCGATGGTCCATGAGGTCCTTGAGGACTTCCGGCTTGACGCCGCCATCAGCGTGCCGTTGCGCGAAGCTGCCCGGTACGCGTACGGGAAGATCTTTCCCTTGTCGAATGGCAGGAGTTTCGTGACGAGCTCGCCGTCCACTTCGACCTCGATGGGCACGAGGAAGACCGGCAGGGCGCGGACCCAGTTCCGGTGCTGTTCCCAGATTCCTGAGATGGGTTTGGCTCCCCACGGGTTGGCGACCGGAGAGGGCAGCAGCTTCAGCTCGGGTGAGGGGGCGTCGGGGAAGCGCCGACGTACGCGTTCCTGCTGAACGGTAATCACCGCCGCGGTCACCTTCGCGATCGGGAGCCGTCTGCCCAGCCGGAAGGCTTTGTGGTTGTCGTGGAGGAGCACGGGACTGCCATCCGGCTCTCGCTCAAGGCAGTCCAAGCGGAGCCAGCAGACTTCGTCGGGCATCACGCCACGCCGCAATGACCATCGCGCCCGGGTGGCGCACTGAGGCCCGTCGCGGCTCCGCCCGGATGCGGCGGGACGTCGGAGTGCCGCGCAGAGTACCAGCGGCGGGTGACTTACGGTTCCCTTGCCCGGTTCGACAGGACGGCCGCGGCCTGCGGTCCCGCGCTTCCTTCGCACGTTGCGCGGACCCGCTTCGTCCCAGCGGCGCGGGCCGGGCCCGGGCCGCCGCCGCGACCGGCTGCGGCCGCCTGCGCCTCCTGACTGGCGGAAAAGGGCACACGCCTGCCGCCTGCGGGCGCCCACCACCAGCGTTGGCGGGGGCCGCCGGACGGTAGGTCGTCCTCCGTCGGATGGGCGGTGCACCGGGCAGCGGTCCGGTTTTGTCAGGCGCGGGCGGCCTGGACCTCGCCGGCGTCGATCAGCGCCCGGCGCAGCCGCTCGGTCTCGGCCGGGCGGTCGGCCGCGGGGAGGGCCGGCGCCGCGGGGGTCGTCCGATCCTACGAACTTCCCCCGCGCCGGGTTACTTGGTCACGCCGCCTTTGATAGGAAACTTTCCTACCAGTGGGCGGTACGGACCGAACCGCCCACGCCCACCCCCCACTTGGAGCCCCTGTGGTACACGCACACCGTGATCCGGCAGCCCCCGCCCGTCTCTCCCGCCGGACCGTCGTCGCCGCGCTCGGCGCCGTCGCCTCGGGCACCCTGCTCGGCGTCTCCCGCGCGGGTACGGCCTCGGCCGCCGCTCCGGGCCTGGACGACCCGGCGAAGAAGGAGATCGCCATGCAACTGGTGTCGAGCGCGGAGAACTCCTCGCTCGACTGGAAGGCCCAGTACAAGTACATCGAGGACATAAACGACGGACGCGGCTACACCGCCGGCATCATCGGCTTCTGCTCCGGCACCGGCGACATGCTCGACCTCGTCCAGCTCTACACCGACCGCAAGCCGGGCAACGTCCTGGCGAAGTACCTGCCCGCCCTGCGCCGGGTCGACGGCAGCGACTCGCACGACGGCCTCGACCCGGACTTCCCCAGGGACTGGCGCAAGGCCGCCCAGGACAGCGCCTTCCAGCAGGCCCAGAACGACGAACGCGACCGCGTCTACTTCAACCCGGCCGTCACCCAGGGCAGGACCGACGGCCTGCGCGCGCTGGGCCAGTTCAGCTACTACGACGCCCTCGTCATGCACGGCGACGGCGACGACCCCACCAGCTTCCGCAACATCCGCAAGCGCGCCCTGCGCAGCGCGAAGCCGCCGGCCCAGGGCGGCAACGAGACCACCTACCTGAACGCCTTCCTTGACGCCCGTGTGTGGGCCATGAAGCAGGAGGAGGCACACAGTGACACCAGCCGCGTCGACACCGCGCAGCGGGTCTTCCTGCGCAAGGGCAACCTCGACCTGAACACCCCGCTCGACTGGAAGGTGTACGGGGACAGTTACCACATCGGCTGACCCGCGCGACCCGCAAAGGGAGCGGCCGGCCGGGCCCGGTGCGGCCCGGCCGGTGGGGCGCACGTGCATGCCACGCCCCTGACGAGGAAAGATCGGGTGAGCGTACGACCTACCCCCCCGGCGCTCTCGGGCCGTGCCGCTCACGTGTCGACGCGCCGCTGAGACCGCGGCAGGAGAGGGGGCGCACGGAGTCGGGGCACTCGCCGGAGCGAGCGGACGCTGCCCGGCGGCCTCCCGAATCCTGCTGCCGCACCCGGAGCGAACGCATTGCATCCGTCTTCCGTGCGGTACGCGTACGTCTTACGGGACAGGCGGCGGTCCACACCGCGCAAAGCGGAACCCGCACCGACTCTCTAGGCCGCGCGGCCGGGGGGCGCCTCAGGGCCGGTTCACCCGCTGGGGGGTGTAGGCGCTGACGAGGTAGAGCGCCTCGTCGTCGAGGGCGATGCGAGCGGGGTGCCCGTCGGGGGCGTACCGCGCTGCCGCACGCACGCGCAGCCCTCGATGAAGCCCGCACCGCATGGGCCGATCTGACAGGCCGCCGCCCGCTGTGACCAGACCACAGCACCACGACAGGGCAAGAGCCAGGCCGGGTCCTCGACCTGTCTCATGCGCTGGTTGAGTGGGTCAGGACAGGGACCGTTGAGTTGCGGGCCCAAGGCCACCGCCCGGGTCGGTGGCCACGCTGAAAAGGCTTAGAGGTCATCTCATTTGGCGAGCCTGCGGTAGCAGATCAGGGTGCATGCGAGGCTCGTGAAGGCGAGGAAGTGTTCGGCTTTGCGCTCGTAG
>NZ_JBVIYZ010000070.1:0-5912 GCF_055592085.1 Streptomyces sp. NPDC041135 | reverse complement strand
GTCAGCCCACCCCCTTGCGGATACCTCATGCAGTCGGCCTACCGCAGGGATCACGAAGCGTCAGCCCCTACGACACCACGCTTTGAAGGTCAGTAACGGGCTGCGGCGCTCACCGTTCGGCACCACCAGCAGCCCCGCCAGCCGGGATCTGGTCGGGCCCACCCGCTCGGCGATCCAGGCGCATATCTCGCCCTGCACGTGGAGCCTGACCTGAGGCACCGTCCGGTCCAGCTTCAAAGGGCCGGCAGTTCCAGGCCCGCGCCGAATAGCTCTCCCAGGGCACCATTGAGTTCTTTCAGCGTTGCCGATCGAGAGTGAGTATGGCCTTGACCATTGACGTCATTCGACTCGAGCTGCTGCGTGACCTGCGGAAGATGCGCCAGGATGCAGTCGTGCCATGCCGCGTTCGACAGGTGCGCGAGCCGTAGCGAGAGCGCGGTTGACGGTGCGCTGGTCGGGGGGAGTCCGCCACCGGGTGGCCCTTGAGTCCGACGGTCACCGAGGTGCCGATGCCCTGGTAGGCCCGTCGGTGCGGACGGGCACGCCTTGACGCTCGCAGATCCGGATGATCCGGTGCGTGCGAGCCGCGGTTGGGTCGTGACACCGTCCCGGCAGTGCGAGCGAGATCAGCAGAGCGATCATCCTTGAGGTGCAGGCGTGGGCGGTCCCGGCCAGCGCTGGCAAGCCAACAGGACAGCGCGGCGGGGGCTTTGCGTGGGTCAGTTCTCCTTGGTGATCAGTAGGCGGGCTGCGGTGAGTGCACCGTCGGTGCGAATGTGGCCCGCCAGGGTGTGGGCGGCCTGCACCCCCTGCGGGGTGAGGGCGTGTCGCAGCGCTGTGGTGAGGGAGTCGGCCGTCGGGCTGCTGCCCAGGTGGGCGCTGCCGATCTGGAGCTGGTCGACGCGGTGAGCGAAGTAGAACTGGTCGAACATCTGCGGGACGAGTACTTGGGGTGTCCCGGCTGTGGCGGCCGTGGTGGTGGTGCCTGCCCCTCCATGGTGCACGACCGCGGCGACTCGGCGGAACAGCGTCTGCTGGTTCACCTCTTCGACCGTCAGGCAGTCGGGAGCGGGCTCGTCGAGAGAGAGGTCGGCCCAACCGCGGGCGAGGATTGCGCGGCGGCCGAGCGCTCGGGCGGCCGCGATCATCGTCCGGGCGATCCCCTCGGGGGCGCGTACGCTGCCGAATCCGAAGTAGATCGGCGGCTCGCCGGCGTCGAGGAATTCCTCCAGCTCGGTAGGGAGCGGGCGGTGGTCCGTCAGCGTCCACGCCCCGGTCTGCAGGACATCCAGCTCCGACGGCTCGGGCCACGGTGCCAGGATGGGATCGGCGGCAAGCCAGGGGGCGTCGGTGAAGATGTGGCGTCTGACGTCGCCGACCGGGGCGAGCCCTGCGGCCTCGCGCTGCGCGTTGAGAGCCGCGCCCCATATGGCATTCCAGCGTTGTGCGTCCTGGGCCCACAGAGTCTGGTTGTCGATGATGCCGTCCGTCGGCTTGTCTCCCAGCAATCCGAAGACGGGCGGCGCGTGGTGCGGCGAGGGCAGCGTCATGGGTGCAAACGCGGCGTACACGTAGCCGATGCCTCGCCGTTCGGCGACCGAGCGAGCCGCGATCGCCAGGGCACCGCCTGCCACGATCACATCGCATCCCTCGGCAGCCGAACCCACCACCGCGAACTGATCCGCAACCGTGCCCTCGATCATCTGTCGTCGCTGCTCGGGCGTGGTCACAGTCCCCGCCGGCCGTTTCGCCGTGGTGTGCAGCTCAGGGCCGACCGGAACATAGGTGATCCCCAGTGACTGCGCCCACTCCCGGAAATCAGGCGGTGCGCACACCACGGCTTCCTGTCCCAGCTCCTGCAGCCTCAGGGCCAGGGCGATCACCGGCTGGACTTCTCCTCGCGAGCCGATCGTGGACAACAGCACCCGCATGTGCACTCCCCGTTTCCTGCCGCGCCTCGTCACGCGGAGGACCATGCTCGCCCGATATAGGGGGCTTGCGGCAAGATCCCTCATGCGATATATGGTTGAACGGGAGATTTAAGCGGAGCCGTCTGCCGCCTCGGCTTCCGAACGGCGATACCTGCATCAGCGTGTGGGCCCATCCCTCTGCCGACGCTAGTCGATCATGGAACCCGGAGGCGTACGCCTGTTTTATCGGTGATGGCGTGGAGTCCCGCGTTATAGGCGGGTGGGGGATCGCGGGGCTGGTCAGTGGTGTAGTCACAGAAGCGGAGGAGTTCTGCGCCGGTAGGGACTGAGCACAGCCAGGTCGCTCGCGTGTAAGGGTCCAGTCCTCACGGGCTATCCGGCGCAGGGCCCGGGTCATGTCGATGGCGGTGGAGAAGATCACGTTGGCGGCGAGGAGGTCGAGGAATCTACCGCCTTGTCCTGCAGCTCCGGATCGCGGCTGGCTAGCCAGCCAGCGTTGCCGGAGCGCAGCCACTCGGTGAACCGGTTGTAGGCCGCGGCCTTGTTTGGCGCCCACTGGCTCTGCTCCCGCGGCACCGGATCCGGCAACTACCGCAGCAGCACGGCCGTGCGAACGGCGCGGCCGACCCCGCGGGATGGCCGGCTCCAACGCTGAGGCGATGCGGATGTGCTGGATGGCCTGCGTCGCACCGAGGCCGGAGCCGTAGGCGAACGCGGTGACCAGGCACCCCGGGAGAGGCCTTGAACTCCGGATCCGCACCCGACAAAGGGGCCGAGACGGTACCACCAGCCGGCCCAGTGCGCCGCCCGGGCGAGGTGCTTCAGGATGCCCCGCGGTGGGAGCCGCCGGTCCAGCTCGGCCTCCAGCGCCGCCGCGGGGGGCGGTGCACTCGTCGCCGACACGCCTCTTGAGTGACGGCTCGCCCGCGGCCGGGGCGATGGTCAGGTCGGTGCTGTCCGGATACCTGGCGTCCACTTCCTGCGTGATCCGTGTCAATTGGTTCTGAGGTTGTTCACGAAGCGGTTGGCGGTCGCGGGAATACCGGCCTGCTCGAAGAACTGGGGGATCTCTACCTCCCCCCGGTTCCACGGCAAGAGCAAGGCGTCGTTCTCGCTCGACCGCCCGGTGGCCAGGTCAGTCGAGCAGGACGCCGGGGTTGAGGATGCGGTGGGGGTCCAGGGCGTCCTTGGTGGCGCGCAAGGCCAGAGCGAAGGGCTCCGGGCGCTGGAGGTCGTAGCCGGGGCGGTGGTCGCGGCCGACGGCGTGGTGGTGGGTGATGGTGGCGCGGTGGTGGTGCAGGACCTCGCCGACGACGGCTTTGATGTCGTCCCAGACCTCGACTTCGTGGCCGGGGCGACCGGCGACGGCCACGGTGAAGTAGGGGGCGGCCCCGTCCGGGTAGACGTGGGTCAGGCGGCAGTTGATGGTGGCCGCGTGTCCGGTGGCCTTGACGGCGGCCGCGCCGACCTTGGTACGGACGCCGTCGATCAGGGCGGGGATTGTGTCCCAGGTGGCGGCGGTTTCGAAGGTTTCGACGACGGCCCCCATGCGGGCCAGACCGTCGCGTAGGTAGGGCATGCGCAGGAACGCCGAGCGCCAGGCGCTCACGGCTGAGTCGCCCGGGGCGGCGCGGTCGGCCTCATGCGTCTGGCCGTGTCCGCCGTGGGTACGGGCCAGGTCCACGGCAGTCGCCAGGCGGTCGTCGACGGGGCTGGTGGCGGATTCGAAACCCAGCACCAGGACGCTGGAGCCGTCCTGGGAGGCGCCGGAGAACAGGGCCTCGCCGGGGTCGAGCAGGCGGCAGTTGGCCGGGGCGAGGTCGGACTGGGCGATGGCGCGCACGGCGTTCAGCGCTCGGTGGAAGTCGGTGAAGGACACGGACGCCGAGGCTTTGTGGCGGGGGCGTTCCTGCAGGCGCATCCATGCCTCGGTGATGATGCCGAGCGTGCCCTCGGATCCGAGGAAGAGCCGGTCGGGCGACGGCCCGGCGCCGGATGCGGGTAGCCGCCAAGATGTGCCGGTCCCCATGGGGGTGATCACGCGTAGGGACTGCACGAAGTCGTCGATGTGAGTGTGGACGGTGGCGTAGTGGCCGCCGGCGCGGGTGGCTAGCCAGCCTCCGAGGGTGGAGAACTCGAAGCTCTGCGGGAAGTGGCGCAGGGTCAGGCCATGGGGCCGCAACTGGGCTTCCAACACGGGGCCGAGGGCCCCTGCCTGGATGCGCGCCGAGCGGCTGGCGGTATCGATCTCCAGGACGCGGTTCATTGAGGTGAGGTCGAGCGACAGCACGGCGCGGTGGGCGCCGCCGCGGTACTCGACGCCGCCGACCACCGAGGAGCCGCCGCCGAAGGGGATGACGGCCACATTGTGATTGCCGGCCCAGTCCAGCAAGTCGGCCACTTCCTGGTCCTCGGTCGGGTGGGCGACCAGGTCGGGAATCCGGTTGGGCCGGCCGCGCAGGGCCTGGATGACGTCGCGGTAAGCCTTGCCCCTGGCGTGGGCGGCGCGCGCCTGCGGAGCGGCGGTGAGCAGGTGCGCCAGGGAGGGCGGGGGAGTCACGGCGGGGCGAACGATGGGCAGGTCGGCGATGCAGGGTATCGGCAGCGGACGTTCCAGGGTGCCCGGTAACAGGGCGCCCATTGCGGCGCACTCGGCGTCATCAGGCTGAGCGTCCGTGTAGCCCCAGCCCCACCAGGAGCGGGTGCGGGAGGTGCCGGGATCGGTCGTGGGAGTAGGCATGGGTGCGCTCCAACGGGTGGGATTAATTTACCCAGGGGTAAATTATCCTAGGGTAAGATTCGATCCATGGCGACGCTCCCTTCCAAGGCCGGCACCAAAGGCGTGCCGAGAGTCGACCGCGAACGGCAGGTCCTGGCCGCGGCCACCGAGGAGTTCGGCCGCTATGGCTACGAGGCCACGACCGTGGCCGCCATCGCCGCCCGTGTGGGCGTCACCAAGCCGCTGCTGCATCAGTACTTCGGCAGCAAGCAAGACCTCTACCTCGCGTGCCTCAATCCGGTCGGTGACCGGTTGGTGGATGCCATCCACGCCGCGATGGCCGAACGTGGCACCGGTGCGGCGCCGACACCCCTTCGCGTGCTGAACGCCCTGTTCACCGCTCTGAATGAAGAGCGCCAGATGTGGTTCGTCCTGTACGACCCCTCGCTGCCGCCCGGCAGCGGCGCCGCCCACCGCGCGGCGTACTACCGCGATGCCATCGACGACCTCGCCGCGATCGGCACCGCTGACCTCCTGCACACCGCCGGAACAAGCGACCCGCTCGACGCCGATGCCCTCACGTACGCATGGCGCGGCCTGTGCACGGCTCTGGTCCGCTGGTGGATCAACCACCCCGACCAGTCACCCGAAGCCATGACCCAGCGCTGCGCCCGGCTCTTCGAGGCCAGCCGCACCGTCCTCGCCGCCGATGACAGCACCTGAGTAACTGTCTGAGATCCGCAGGTGAAGCGGAGGGTGGAAGGAGTATTCATCACTGCTCGAGGACGAAGACTACTATCGGTGAATGACACTTCCCGTACCGAACAAGTTCACTGATCGTGGTGCAGTTGCCTTCGAAGTGTGTGAGTTGCAGTTGGCAGACGATGTCACGGCCGCGAGCGTGCATCGGATTGGGCGCCGTGCCTATGCGATCGAGGCTGAGCTGATCGGCTTCGACGGGATCCCAGCTTTGCACGAGAGCATGGACGAGATGCGAGGTCAGCCATTGCGTTGGCTCGGAGCCGTCGCGGAGAGCGGACAGATCGCTGCTTTTGTCGCCTGGCAGATCCCAGATGGAGAGAACATTGTCGACATCGACCGCGTCTGTGTGGAACCGGAATGGTTTCGCTGGGGTCTGGCGACACGTTTGATCCGCTGTCTACTTACTGAACCGTTCCGGGTTCGGTAGAGACTCGATTCCGTGAAAGGATCGAGTCATGGCACGCCCTTCCTCCTACCCCGCTGAGCTGCGTAAACGAGCG
>NZ_JBVIYZ010000069.1:0-7073 GCF_055592085.1 Streptomyces sp. NPDC041135 | reverse complement strand
CTCAACGTCACCGGGATGGACACCTTCCTGCCCGCCTTTCCCAGCGCCGACGCCGCGCTCGCCGCACGCCAGGGCAACCGCACCACCGCCTGAAAGCTTTCGCTCGCCAGGGCGCCAACAGCTGGCTAGCACTGCACGGCCCGGCCTTCCAGCTCCAGCCCTGCCTGATCGACGGCTGCCTCGCTGCCGTCGGCCTGACTATCAACCCACCGACCCCACCCTGAAACCTCAGTAGACATCGGCTACGTGGTGGCGGTGCCCAAGTCCCAGCAGATCAAGTCCCTGGCCGGGATCTGGCGCATCGACCAACTCATCAAGGATGCTCCTGCTGATGCCTGGCAGCGGCTGTCCTGCGGTGACGGGGCGAAGGGTCCACGGGTCTACGACTGGGCCGCGGCCAAGCTACCCGCCAACATCACCTTCGACCCCGACCCGCCAACCCGCCACCCTTGGGTGATGGCCCGCCGCAGCCTGTCAGACCCCGCTGACCTGGCCTATTACCTCGCTTACGCTCCTTCGGGTGTCGAGATCTCCGACCTGGCCCGCATCGCCGGAAGCCGCTGCGCGATCGAGGAATGCTCCCACGCCGCGAAGAACGAATGCGGCATGGACGAGTACGAGGTCCGCCGTTATGTCGACTGGTATCGGCACATCACCCTGGCCATGCTCGCCCATGCCGTCCTGACCGCAATCGCAGCACGAGCCCAGGCCGGCGGCGATGCCGCAAAGGGGGCTGCAGAAACGGATCAGCCTCCGTCCCACTCACCGTGGGCAGAGATACGGCGGCTCCCGGCATTCTCCTGCCCCACCCGCGTGCCCACCGCCCACACACTGAACTGGTCCGCCTGGAGAAGACGCCGCCAGGCCGTCACCCGCCACTGTCATTACCGGAAACGCAGCTCAGGACACGAACCGCTGCTGGAGTACTAAGCTCATCATTGTTGACGAATTGACCCACTGGACGGGGCGACCGGCATGTGCGAGGGACCACGACCGCCGCACCCCGACCACAGCATACCCCCCTCCCCTACGGCGAGCGACAGATCAACAGGAGAAAACAATGACTTCGATCGTTCTCAACTTAGGCCTCGACCACATCGCCCTGCACACCTACGACATCGACGCCACAGCGCGGTTCTACACCGAAGCTCTGCGCTTCCAGTTCCTCCACGAGTGGAGTGCGCCGGAGGCGGGCGTGAAGCGCGCAATTTTCCTCGACGCCGGTGACGACAGGGTGATCGAACTCTTTGACGCCAGCTCTACCCCGCCCGGCGGTTCGGCCAAGGCAATCAACGCAAAATACCGTCCGTGCGACGAGGAGCGTGCCCAGGCTGCCACCCTCGTGCACTTCGCCATCCGAACGGAAGACCCAGCAGCGCTCTTTCAGCGAGCAATTGATGCTGGTGCCCGACCGCTTATTGCTCCAGCGCAGATCGAGACCACGGGAGTCCTCCCCATGACCGTTCAGGTCGCCTTCGTTTACGGCCTGGATGGCGAGGTCATCGAGTTCATTAAACGACCGCACCTACGCCGATCCTGATGCCCGAAGCCCATAGCGACGATACCAAAGCGGTGCTTATCACGCAGGCAGAGAACAATGATCCTGAAATTCAGGCATCCAACGCGGCTGGCTTAAAAGCATCATCTCGCCAGTCGGTTTTCGCTGCGGGCACAAACATGTATCCAGCGCCCGTCAACGCCATTTTCCCAGTGCCTAGAAATCAGGAACGAAGATACTTAGACCGTGTCCTACACGTCAGTTTAGGAGGCGTTTGTGGCAGCAGAGAGTGACTGCCGGCCCGAGAAAGGCCAGGTAATTGCCGGGGTTTTCGCTCATAGCGGTGGTTGAGGCGGCGGTAGCCGGTCAGCCAGGACATGGTGCGCTCGATGACCCGCCTGGCGTCGGCCGAGCCGTTCGCTGGAGTCGATGCCTTACGGGCGATTCGGACGCCGATGTGCTTGCCCCATAACCATCGCCGCAGGTGAGGATGCTTCATCGACCTTAACCCGCCTGGTCTCGAAGCCCTTGAACAAGGCCCAAACCTCCCGCCCTCGCTGACACACCGCCACGACGCCTATCGGCCCAGGACAATCCCGTACTCGCACACGCGGACCACCGGGCCAACAGGCTGCACAAGCTGGCCGCCACTGCCGACGAGTGCTGAACCGACACCGCCTTCCTCATCCCCGCAGATTCCGTGGACACACTGAGCCTTTTCCAACCTGGCCGCCGGGTACGTCGACCATGCCGGCGGGGCGTTCGCGGCGCGGCGGCCGACTGTGGATTTGCTGGTTACAGGCCTGCCACTGGTCGGCGTTGTCGCTGCCCGACACGCCTTTGACCAGCATAGACGTGAGGTTGGAAAAGGCTCAGTGGCTCTCGAGGCCGCAAGGGCCGACTGCGGGCTCTCGACGGGTGGGTGGCCGTCGGCACCCAGGTGGGTCGGCGAGCCCAGGTGGTGGGCAGCCCGACGCCCAGTCGAAGGGGGCAAGGCCAGCAGGGCGCCGGGCGGAGGGTGGATTACCAGACGACAAGCCCGCGACCTGCAAGGACGACAAGAGCGGCAGTGCCACAACGGCAAGCCACGGCAGTCATCCATCAGCTGGCTGACCAGCAACCTCGGATGTCGCGCTCACTGCCACAGTCCTGGCGCCCCATCACTGCCACTTCCTTGGCGCGCACCACATGCCGCACGCTCATTGCGGGCTGCCGCTCGGGGCTATTCGCTCCGCGCGGTGCCGCATTCTGCCTTCCGAATACCCAGCTGCACGCAATCCGAGGAACAGGAGTGGCCTTCAGCCGACCGCGTTCCTGGAATGTGACGGATCGCTCACGCAAGAACGCCCGCTGCGGAGCGAGACGAGAAGAAAATACTCAACCAGCGCCGCCGGCGGGGGATAGCTTTTTACCCGACGTCAGCTCGAATTGGAACACTGCTCGGAACGGAGCTCTCCCCGTGAAGATCGGGAACAAGGCCCGCCTGGCCGCCGCGGCCGCCATGACGGCCGCCGCCCTCGCCTCTGCCGCACTGCCCGCCCACGCTGCGGACGAGGACAAGACCACCACCGAGACCTACCAGATCCCGGACCCGGTGCCGGGAGGCTTCGTCTCCTGGGATGAGCTGATGACGGTGCAGAACATGCTCGACGCCCGCGCGGATGCGATCACGGCCGCCGCGAAGGCCGATCCGGCCGACGACCACCTCGGCAACATCACCGTCTCCGCCCCCGCCCACCGCATCGACGTGTACTGGAAGGGCACCATGCCCTCCACCGTCACCGCCCTGCTCACCGGCCTGCCTGCCGGCAACACCGTTCAGGTCCACGACGCCCCCTACACCCGCACCGAACTCCAGCAGGCCACCGACAGTTTCACACCCAGACACCCGCCGCCGACGGCACCCGCATCGTCAGCATCACCCCCAACGAACACGCCGACGGCCTCACCATCGGCATCACCGGCAACACCACCACCGCCCGCCAGATGGAAACCATCCTCGGCTCCACCATCCCCACCACCATCACCCCCGACCAAGAAGCCCAGCAGATCGGCCTGGACTGGAACCGCGACCACGACATCCCCTCCTACTTCGGCGGCGGCTGGTGGTACATCCATGAAAACGGCTTCGGCGAAAGCGGCTGCACCACCGGCTTCGCCGTCACCCACACCGACCCCATCGACCACATCACCCGCAACGAAATGCTCACCGCTGAACACTGCAAGATGGAGGGCAGTTCCGGCGAGTACGTCACCGAGATGCGCAACGGACAGGACGGCGTGAACACCGCCTTCCGTGACGGCGCAAGCGTCGTCCACGACTGGGCGCGCTACAAGCCCGCCAGCTCCAGCACCAGCTTCAGCAACGCCATCTTCCGCGGCCCCGTCGGCTCCAAGATCGCAAGCCCCACCAAGGGCTCCTACGGCACCTACCAGGGCAACTACATCTGCACCGGCGGCGCCATGACCGGCGAACACTGCATGCTCAAGGTCAACGCCGTCAACGTGACCAAGTGGTTTGACGAAAACAACGTCTGGCGCCGTGGCCTCGCCGACGCCTCCCCCGAGAACAACACCACCGCCGTCGCCGCCGGCAAGGGCGACAGCGGCGGCCCCGCTTTCGGCCCCCTCGGCGCCAGCAACGCCGACGGCGTCATCGCCAAGGGCATCCTCAGCTACGGCTCTTACCAGGTCACCTGCGGATACACCAAGTACGACAACGGCACCTGGTTCGAGAAGACCCCCTGCTACAACCACGTCGGCTTCATCCCCATCACCACCGTCCTCGAAGAAACCGGCGACACCCTCATCACCGGCTGACCCCCTACCTCACACCAGGGCCAACTTGACCAGACGGCCGCAAGTCGGCACCCACGCCACTATCACCGGCCGCCAGGTTGTGTCCCGTGAAGTGGTGCAGCAGTGGACGACCCCGGCCCGCACCGGACCCACCAGCCCGGCCAGACGGCCAACCCGGCCTCGATGCAAGCCCTGCACCGAACCCTCCGTCCGGTACGGCAAACCGGCCCTACCGGCATGTCACCCAAGCCTGACTGCCCCTCACCGGCCGGGCAGCCCCCCGGCCGCCCGACACCCCATCCCTTCTCGAAAGGACTCGTGTTCCTCCATGTCCGTCCGTAGACGACTCGCCGTTGTTGCCGCCGCGATCGCGATCGCCAGCCCGGTCTGCACCGCCATCGCCGGCCCCGCCTCCGCTGGCACCGTACTGACCGCGACCGCGGCCAGTGACAAGCTCGCCGGTGTCCCGTGGGGCTCCACCGCGGTTCCGCCGGGCGGCCTGCCCGCCGGTTTCACCTCCTGGGAGCCAATCATGGCCGCCCAGGCCAAGCTCGACCGCCTCGCCGACCAGATCACCGCCGCCGACGCCACCCTAGCCGCCCCTGGCCTCGGCTCGCTCACCGTCGACCCCGCCAAGTCCACCCTGCACCTGTACTGGCACGGCACCGTCCCCGCTCCCATCACCACCCTCCTCGCCGGTGCCGGCGCACAGGGCCTCACCGCTCAGGTCCACCCCGCCGCCTACGCCGCCGCTGAGCTGGCCGCCGCACAGACGAAGATCGCCGCCACCATCGACACCCAGGACCCTGCGGCCGCCACCCGCATCACCCTCGTCGGCACCCTCCCCGACGCCTCCGGCCTGCGCGTGTCCATCAACAACACCAACGAAGAGCAGGCACGCGCCCTGCCCGCCCTCCAGAACACCACCATCCCCGTCACCATCGAAACCGGCGTCAACCCCGTCAAAGACACTGGCACCCCCGGTGCCACCCCCGTCCTGCCCACAAACAGCAACACCTCCTCCGCCCTGCCCGCCGGCCTCGACCGCTGGCACGACACCGCCCCCCACTGGGCCGGCGCCCGCCTCGTCAACCAGAACAACAGCGCGACCTGCACCAGCGGCTTCGGCATCGCCGACAAGACCACCGGCCTCAAGCGCCTGCTCACCGCCGCCCACTGCTCCAGCGTCGGCGACCAGTGGAAGACCTGGGGCGGCACCGCTGTCGGCCCCACCGCCAAGACCGACGGCACCACCGATGTCGCCTCCATCGACACCAGCGCGCAGGGCTACATGTGGAACGGTTCCGCGACCGACCCCGCCAACCAGTACTACACCCAGATCACCGGCTCCGAGCAGAACCACCTCGGCGACTATGTCTGCTCCAGCGGCTCTATGAGCGGCAGCATGTGCGGCATCGTGGTTAGAGGCCTCAACGAAATGATCGGCGGTCACCTCTACATGACCCGCGTTGAGCAGCTCTTGTTGAACTCCCAAGGCGGTAAGGGCGACAGTGGCGGCCCCCTCGTCGCCGTGTCCGCCGACGGCAAGACCGCCAAAGCACGCGGCATCTACAGCGCCCACGACAACGCCACCGACGTCGCCTGCGAGGGCGTCCAGTCCGAAGTGGGCACCGACGGCAAGATCTACCAGCGCACCTGCGGCTGGCGCGGCTGGTATGGCAGCGCCACCGTCGCCGAACTCAACTTCGGCACCATCCTCAACGGCTAATCCAGCCCTGCAGACGCGGGACCGTAAAACGATCGGTGTAACTCCTGATCAAGGAAGATGCATCGATGACCAGCGACAACGTGACCGAGGCCGAGTCTGTAGAGGCCGTTGAGCCGCAGCCGGCAAAGGCGGTGGACGACCAGCTCATCGACGAGTTGGTCGGCCGGGCCCAGGCCGAGGGCCTGCAGCTGACCGGCGAGGGCGGGCTGCTCCAGCAGCTGACCAAGCGGCTCCTGGAGTCCGCCCTCGAAGGCGAGATCACCGGCCACCTCGGCTATGACAAGCACGACCCTGCCGGGAAGAACGGCGGCAACAGCCGCAACGGGACCCGGGCCAAGACCGTACTGACAGACGTAGGCCCGGTCGAGATAGCCGTGCCCCGCGACCGCGAGGGCAGCTTCGAGCCGAAGATCGTCAAGAAACGGCAGAAGCGCCTGTCCGGCGTGGACGAGATGATGATCTAGCTGTCCGCGAAGGGCCTAATGACCGGTGAGGTCCAGGCCCATCTGGCCCAGGTCTATGGCGCCGAGGTCTCCCGCCAGGCCATCTCTACGATCACCGACAAGGTCATCGACGGCATGGCCGAGTAGCAGAACCGGCCCCTCGACCCGGTCTATCCGGTGATCTTCATCGACGCGATCCACGTGAAGATCCGGGTTCTGTCGACGATCTTGTGATCCGGTTTGGTTGTGGCTCATCGTGTGAGCAGGACGCGTTTGCGAAGAAGATCGAGGCCGGCGCCGCCGAACATCTGGCGTTTCAGCATTTTCAGTCGGTCGATGTTGTCCTCGACGGCACCGGAGCTGTGGGGCAGCGACAGTCCGTTGCGGACGGCGTCGAAGTCGCGGCGGAGGTTGCGGGCGAAGCCCGCAAGCGGAGCCAGGCTGTCCTGTTCGACGTCAGTGATCCACTCTTCGAGGCGGTCGCCGTGGCGGCCGGTCATCATCTCGGCGTCCGGGTGTCAGGAGGACAGCGAGGGGCCGGCATCGTCCGTCGGCTGCGAGGTGGATCTTGGTGGTGAAGCCGCCGCGGGAGCGTCCCAGGCAC
>NZ_JBVIYZ010000068.1:0-7088 GCF_055592085.1 Streptomyces sp. NPDC041135 | reverse complement strand
GCGCGACCCCCGCAACTACCTGGCCTTTCTCGGCCTCGCCGCCGCCCTCTGCTGTTACAAGCGACTTCTCCGCCTCACCACGTAGGACACGGTCTTAGCCTTCGCATTCTCCGTGCCCGTCGGCCTCATCCTCATGAAAACCTTCGTCACCCGGACGGCCGATCTGTACCGCCGCTACCAGAGCTTGCAGGGCACACTGGCGGGCCGCCTGACCGACACGTTGATGGGGATACGGACGATCCGAGCAAACGGTACGGCGGACCGCGAGGTTCAGCGGATCCTGCAGCCACTGCCGGAGCTCAGTGAAACCGGCCGCCAAATCTGGGTCAGCCAAGCCCGAAATAGCTGGCGCCTCTTGTTGCTCGCCCCCGCCACCGAAATTGTCGTCCTGGCCGTCGCCGGGTACGGCGTGGCCGGCGGACGGCTGTCTGCCGGCTCACTGATCGCCGCAGTGCGCTACGTGCCCCTGGCTCTTAGCTTCCTCGGCCAGCTCGACGGCCTCATGGACATCACCCGCATCCGGTCCGCAGCAGAACGCCTGGACGAAGTCTTCGCCCTCAGCAACCCCCGCGCGAAAATGCGCACCGACTCTCTCCCCACCGGCCCGAGCATCATCCAGTTCGATCACGTCACAGTTGAGGTGGGCGATCGGACCGTCCTCCACGACCTCAACCTGTCCCTGCGCCCAGGCATATCCACAGCGATCGTCGGACGGTCCGGCAGCGGCAAGACCGCCTTGGCCCTTCTGGCTGGCGGCCTCGCCACCCCTTCAGACGGCGTTGTCCGCATTGGCGGCGCCGACCTCTCCCGCGTCGCCGAACGCGCGCTGCGCGCCCACGTCTCCTACGCCTTCGGTCGGCCCGTGCTCGTCGGTGACACCGTGCACGACACCATCGCCTACGGGCAGCCGACCGCCTCCCGCGCGGACGTCGAGCGGGCCGCCCGCATGGCCTGCGCGGACTACTTCATCCGCCGCCTCCCGGACGGCTACGACACACCCATGGCCGACGCCCCCATGTCGGGCGGCGAAGCCCAACGGATCGGGATCGCCAGGGCACTGCTCGGCAACCGTCCGCTCCTGATACTGGATGACGCCACCTCCAGCCTCGACACCGCCACCGAGGCCCAGATCGGTGGAGCCCTGGTCAAGGCAACGACCGGCCGTACCACCATCGTCGTCGCCCACCGGGCCAGCACCGCAGCCCGCGCCGACCAGGTGGTGTGGCTGCACGAGGGACGCCTGCGCGCCCTGGCACCGCACCACGAGCTGTGGGACCACCCGGCCTACCGGGAGATCTTCGACACATCAGTACCCGAAGCATCCGTACCACCTGGACAGGAGGAACCGGCATGGCAAGGCGGAGCCTGAGCCCAGACCACACGCTCGGCCGAGCCGCCTGGCGCACTCTCACCACGGACCTACTCAGCCAGCGAACCGCCCTTTTCAAGGCGCTGAGCTGGATGGCTGCAGAGGCCACCCCGGCGCTGTTCGCAGGAGCTCTCATCGCCGCCGCCGTCGACCGCGGCTTCCTGGTAGGCAGGCCCGGCATCGGCCTTGCCGCACTGAGCCTGTTCGGTCTGCTCCTGGTCCTGCAGATTGTTGCCTCCCGCCAGGTGCTGCCCTGGCTCGGCGCAGCCGTCGAGCCCCTGCGTGACGCCTTCGCGACCCGGGTCGTAACAGGCACCATTCTTCGATCCGTGGCAGGCACCGACCGCCCAGACACCTCTGCCGTCGCACGACTGACGGACCAGGTGCAATCCGTCCGCGGTCTGGTCTCAGCGATGCTGCGCATGCTGCGACGGACGGTCGTCTCCCTCGTGCTCGGACTGACCGGACTGATGGCGCTGGCCCCCGTCGTAGCCCTGATGGTCGTCCCTCTGATCGTGCTCGGCCTTGGCGGATACCTCGTCACGCTCCGAAGGCTGAACACATTGCAGCGTGCCGCCCTCCTCGCGGACGAGGATGTCGCCACGAAGTGCGGCGCCGTGTTCAGCGGCATTCGCGACATCGCGGCCAGTGGGGGCAAGGACCAGGCGCTCGCCACTATCGAGGCATCGGTGAACGCCCACGCCGAGGTGCGCCTCCGCTTGATGCGTGCCACTTCGGTGCGCACAGCCATTGTTGCCGTCGCCGGCCAGGCCCCGATCGCCGTCGTCCTCCTGACCGCCCCGTGGCTGGTATCGAGCGAGCGGCTGACAGTCGGTCAGCTGGTCGGTGCTACTACCTATCTGCTCACCGTTCTCGAACCGGCGGTACGAACCCTGGTCAGCACGGTCGGCACATGGGGACGACAACTCGGCGTCACCGCCCACCGACTGCTTGAAGCCTCCGCCCTTCCCGAAATCCCCGACACCGTCGCCTTTGCACCGGAGCCGGAGCGGCTCGACCTTCACGTTGAGTGCGTGACCTTCGCCTATGCCCCGCACGCAGAGCCAATCGTCCAGGACTTCTCGCTCACTCTCGCCCATGGTGACCATCTCGCAGTCGTCGGTCCCAGCGGCATCGGCAAGTCGACGCTGGCCCACCTGCTAGCCGGCCTCATGAGGCTGCAGAGCGGGCGGATCCTGCTCGGAGGCACGCCGATCGGCGCGGTCGACCCCGCATGGCTGCGCCGGAGCGTGGTGCTCATCCCGCAGGAGTCCTACCTGTTCACCGGTACTGTCAGAGAAAATCTGACCTATCTGCAAGCGGCTGCCACCGATATCGACCTCGACCGGACTGTCTCGGCTCTGGGCATGACTGGGTTGATCCGGCGGCTCGGCGGCTACGACACCCAAATCGGTGCTGGAGGTATCGAACTCTCTGGCGGCGAAGCCCAGTTGATCGCACTTGCTCGGGTATACATGACGTCCGCCCCCATCGTGGTACTCGACGAAGCCACCTGCCACCTTGATCCGGGGGCTGAGGCCCGAGTGGAAGCGGCGTTCGCAGCCCGTGCGGGGACGCTGGTTGTGATCGCCCACCGCCTGAGTTCCGCACGACGGGCCCAACGGGTGCTCCTGCTCGGGAACGGCGCCGCGGTCAATGGAACACACGACGAACTCCTCGCCACGTCCGACCTGTATGCCGACCTCACCGGTCACTGGAGCGCCATGGCGCATCCGCAGACCGCGCAGCAAGGGACCATGCCTTGACCCACACCATCCAGCGCCCGAGAGAAATCAACTGGGACCTCACCTACGCCTGCCCTTTGCGCTGCGTGCACTGCTACTCGGAGTCAGGCAGAAGGGCCTCCCGACAGCTTTCAACCGACGACATGCTGCGCGTGGCGGACTCCCTCGTCTCGCTCCGGCCGCGGTCTGTCCAGATCAGTGGTGGCGAGCCTCTCCTCGTCCGCGGCCTTCCCGCTGTAGTTGATAGGTTCCGTGCCGCCGGCATTGATGTGGACCTATACACCAGTGGCTGGCTGCTCGACGAAGCTGCACTTCGAACTATCACCGAGCGCTTCAGCCGCATCCACGTGAGCGTGGACGGCGCCACCGACGTTGTCCACGACCGCATCCGCGCGCGACGCGGTTCCTTCGAACGGGCGATGAACGCGCTCTCCCTGCTCGAAGCGGCGGCGAGCATGGCGGCGGGAAACGGGGCGCCAGGATGGTCCTTCGGCGTCGACTGCGTCGTCATGGCCAGTAATGCGCACCAAATCGAGGAGATGTGCACGACCTTGGCTGCGCGCTTTCCCACAATGAGTTTCCTGTCGTTCGGTGCGGTTGTACCTTCCGGCCTGGCCAGCCGTCCGGGCTTCGCGGTGAAGGAACTTCTTAACGACGAGCAGCTTACGAGTCTTCGGGATGATGGTTACCGGCGCCGACTCCAGGCGCTCCTCCCACCCTCCGTGGTGGTGCAGACCTTCGATGGCTGGGCCCTGCAGCTGAGTCCTCAACTCGTTGCACGGGGTGAGGCCATCACCGACATGATGCAGGTCGAACCAGACGGCAGGGTGCGCAGTATGCCCATCTACGAAGGCACCGTCGGCAGCCTGCTTGAGGAACCAGCTGGCACGCTCTGGGAACGGGCGGTACGCCAGCGCAGCCACCCGCTCGTCACGTCCGCACTGGAATCGGCGGCCACGATGACGAAATGGGCGGCGGCGACACGGGCGATCGACCTTCAGTTTGCTGCGGAGACGGAACTCGCACGGTTGCGCACACGGCCTGAGTACTGACTAATAACTGACTTCCGGCGAGCACCAAGCCGCCGGACAAATGCTCACCTCTAACGTAAGAGGTGGGATCGAACTAGAGGAGAACACGCAATGGAAGTCGACCTGAACGCCCTCGAACTGCTCGACTCCACGGAGGAGAGTGAGCTTTGGCCCTGCAACCCGACCTGCAGCATCTCCTGTAACAACTCGTGCGGCTACAGCTGCAACATCACAGGCTGAACCTAATTCACGAGCACCACTTAAAAAACTACCCATACATGAAGAGGCATAAATGGAACTGAACCTCGAGGCTCTCGAGATGCTGCCGGGCGACGAAGCGCAGGGGCTGTTGCCGTGCAGCCACACCTGTCAGGAGACGTGTGACAGCACCTGCTCTACCACCAAGCAGTAGCCGCTGAAGCTTGCTGCCGTCCGGCCGAAGTAACAGCGGCCGGACGGCAGCAGAACGCGACAAGACCGCCACCTCACACGAGGCAGCGGTCAGCCTGGCGTCATTCCTGCTCTGGGCAAGATCCGTTTGAAGACGGACCCTACTAGTACTGCAACGGTGCTTGCTGTGACTGATGGCCAGGTCAGAGGCTGTGTCCGCGTCGCTTGTAGTGACTGGTGCGGGCTTGGTGTTGTCGTCGTCGGCGCCAGGTCGACCAGTGCAGGATGTGCTCGACGGGCGTGGGGCGGCGGTCGGTGAGGCGGGTGATCAGGCGTCGGATCTCGGCGAGGCTGAGGTGGATGAGCTGGGAGGATCCGTTTCTGCTTTCCCGGTGTCCAGCTCGCGGGCTCGCAGGACGGTCAGGCAGGCGTGGGCGGCCATGGCGAGGGTCATGTGGCGGTGCCAGCCGGGGTAGCGGCGGACCTGGTAGTCGTCCAGGCCGCATTCCTGCTTCGCGGTCTGAAAGCATTCCTCGATGGCCCACCGGCTGCCCGCGACACGTATCAGCTGGTCGAGGGTGGTTTCTGCGGGGCAGTAGGCGATGTAGTAGGAGATCTCGTCGGGCCGGTGGACGCTGCGGCGGGCGATCACCCAGTGCCGGCGATCCTCGCGGTGCCAGGGCCGCACCTCGACGCGAGCCCAGTCGTAGACCCGCTGGCCGTGGGCTCCCGCTCCGCAGGAACGACGCTTCCACTTCTGCCGGGCAAGGCCGGTGAACAGGTCGTGGACAGGGTGGTCGATCGCCCAGCGGGTGACGACGGTGTCGTGCCGGGTGGTGGCCATGACGTGGAAGACGTCCGCCTGCTCGAGCTCGAACCGCCAGCCCTTGGAGAAGCCGTAGGCGGCATCCGCGGTCACCCAACCGAACGGGATCTTGTCCGCGATGGCCTTGCGGACCATCGCCTTGGCCATGGCCACCTTCGTCTCGAACGCCACCTCGTCACTGATGCCGGCCCGACGACACCGCTCGCGGTCATCCGTCCAGGAAGTAGGCAGATACAGGCGGCGGTCGATCAATGTTCTGCCTCGGTCGGTGGCATAGCCGAGGAACACGCCGACCTGGCAGTTCTCCGTCCGTCCGGTGGTGCCGGAGTACTGCCGCTGAACGCCGGCCGACCGCGTTCCCTTCTTCAGGAATCCGGTGTCGTCCACGATCAGGACCGCCTCGCGATCCCCGAGGTTCTCGATCACGTAGTCACGGACGTCGTCGAGGACCTCGTCAGCGTCCCACTCGATGCGGTTCAGCATCCGCTGGATACGGTCCGGACCGTCATGACCGGCCTGTTCTGCCACGGTCCAGCCGTTCTTGCGTTGCAGCGGAGCGATCAGTCCTCGCATATAGGCCAGTGCCGACTCACGCGGCTCCGACCTGCTGAAACGGTGCACGAACCGCTCGTGCACCGCGTCCAGTTCACGTGCCCACAACCTGACACCAGCAAGGTCCCCACCCATACCCACACCAACGACCGACCTGGCCATCAGTCACAGCAGGCACCGTTGCAGTACTAGGACCCGCTCAGCGAGGACGCCCTGCTGGGCGAACCAGGCCGCGCCCCGCGTGAGGAAGCCGGCGCAGGTTGCGGCCTCCTCGTCGGGCAGGTCCTCGGTGTAGGCCAGGCGGGTGTGGTCGTCCAGAGCGATGTGCAAGTACGCGTAGCCGGCGCCGTTGCAGCGGTCCTTGTTCGGGCTGTCGGCCGCACGGCCGAGGACCTTGTGGCCGCCGCCATCAGGGATGCGGCCGAGTTTCTTGACGCCAATGTGGATCAGCCCGCCGGGCGGGCGCGTGCGTAGCAACGGACGGGTTCGCCGGTGGCCCGGTCGCAGGCCGCCAGAGCAGGCAGGCCGTGCCGGACCAGGATGCGGTGGGCAGTCGAAGCGGCGATACCGGCCCTGGCGGCCAGCCGTACCGGCCCGATGCGGTGTTCGCGCCGCAGCCGCACGACGTGCTGTTCAACCCCGGCGGGCGTCTGGAGCGGGTTGTGGTGCGGGCGGCTGGAGCGGTCGTGCATGCCCGCCTTGCCGTGCTGCCGGTAGCGGCTCGCCCAGCGGGCGCGGTGGTGTGGCTGACCTGGAAGCGTTCCGCGGCCCGCCGCAGCGGCCAGCCGTCGTCCACGACACACCGGGCCAGACGCAGCCTCCCGGTCGGCGTCAGCGGGGCATTACGGTGGGACACGAGGGCCTCATGCGGTCAGGCGCGTAGACGTCGCAATCCACACCGAACCCAGAAGGCTTTCACCTGTTCAGCACCCAGCACGCGTGTCACCAACGTCCCGGGACAACACACCTGGGGCCTCGTCCACATGGCGCCAAGCGGTGGCCTGCGATATCGCGAATCCGGCGCCGAGCTGGGCGAACCTCTCGTTCTAGCGCAGGTGGACCAGCGTGAGCAGTGCCTAACGAGCTGGTGCACGGTAGGCGGTGAGGCGTCGAGTTCTCGATCGTCGATCATGGTCGTGTGGTGGGGAACGCGTCTCGTGAAGTGATCGTCAGCG
>NZ_JBVIYZ010000067.1:0-7428 GCF_055592085.1 Streptomyces sp. NPDC041135 | reverse complement strand
AGGACGACGCACACTCACGCCCGGCCTAACGACCGCCAGCACCTGGCGTCACAAAATCATCCCTAACTACCAACTACTTAGATCAGATGCTCTCTAAGACGCGGCGTGGTTGAGGCTGTATCTGGGGATCTCGACGGTCAGGGCTTCGGTTCCCACGCGGGCCTGACACGACAGCCTGGATGTGGCCTCCAGGCCCCAGGCCCTGTCGAGGTAGTCCTCTTCCAGCTCATCCGCCTCGGGCACAGAGTCGAAGCCGTCACGCAGGATGACATGGCATGTGGTGCAGGCAGACACACCGCCGCATGCAGCCTCGATTTCAATGTGATGGTCGTGCGCGACCTCAAGGATCGACTTGCCGGGCTCGGCCTCAACAACGCTGCCGTCCGGGCAGTGCTTCTCATGCGGAAGGAAGATGATCTGTGGCATGACCAGGACCTTAGCGGCGGTTGCCCCACAAGGATGGCGGGACGCGTGATCTGACCGAGTACCGCCCAATCGAGCGATAGCACCACACCTGTGCACTCAGACTGTGTCCTACGTGGTGAGGCGGAGAAGTCGTTTGTAGCAGCAGAGGGCGGCGGCGAGGCCGAGAAAGGCCAGGTAGTTGCGGGGGTCGCGCTCGTATCGGGGGCTGAGTCGGCGGTACCCGGACAGCCACGACATGGTGCGCTCGATGACCCACCGGCGGCGGCCCAATCGTTCGCTGGACTCGATGCCTTTGCGCGCGATCCGTACTCCGATGCGTTTGCCACGTAACCATTTCCGCAGGTCGGCCCGGTCGTAGGCTTTGTCCGCGTGGAGGCGCTGGGGCTTGAAGTGACGGGGAAGTCGACCGCCCACCGCCGGTTCCTGATCTGGTCGAGAGCCGGCCTCTGGGGGCGGTTGCACGAGGCCGTGCTGCACCAGCTCGACGACGCCGGCCTCACCGACGTCACCCGCGTCGTCCTGGACACCGACCACGTCAGGGCTACAAAGGGGGCGAACACACAGGTCCGAGCCCCGTGGACAGGGGCAAGCCGGATTCCAAGATGCACATCCTGTCGGACGCGAACGGCCTGCCCCTCCTCGTCGGCGTCTCCGCCGGCAACACCCACGACAGCGAAGGGCTGAAGCGCCCCTCCGCCGTGCCCCTCGGGACGGCCCCCGGCACACGGACGAAACCGTCCGCGACGAACGACTCGATCTCGGCGTCGATCAGCATCGGCAATCCCCACAAGGCTCGGTCCGGCGGTCACCCCGGGCAGCCTCACCGAGCGGCGCGACCGACGGCAACTCCATTACCGCGACGGCCTCCGCTGCCTGCCCTCCGCCGCGACGACCGATCCGGCGGCTCACCGAGGTACAAAGGTTCGTAAAGGCTGGATCACGCCCTGCTGCCGCCGTCCCGGCAGGGCCAAGATCATCCCTCATGGATGACCATGCATCCCCGCCTGCCCTCGATGTCAGACGCCCCTACCGCAGTCCGACCCCCGGTTCAGCGCCTGGTGCCCGGCCTGTGACTGGAACCTCGACCCGCGGGGCGGCGACCCCGCCCGCGCGAACCGTTCCGTCGGACCGGCCGGACAGGGGCGCATACCGGGGCGGGCAGGGGCAGGCCGGCCCGGTACGGCGTGCAGCGCCAGTAGCCCGAGGGCAGATCTGCGCGGGCGCTCTGGCCCATGACGGGGCTTCACCACCACATCGAGGTCCCGCAGGCCGGCCTTCGATTGGTTACGGGCGCGCGTCCTTGAGCTGCGTCTGCGTGAGCCGGACCGGTTGCCCGCCCGGGGTTTACAGGCGCTTGATGAAGATCTGGAACCCGAGTTCCCTGATCCTGACTTCAGCCTCATTGGTGTTGTGCGGTTCGGCGCCAAGGGCGGCGCGCACCAACGGGATCACTGGGATGAGACGGCCACCGATGTCGGCGACGACCCAAACGTCATTGGGGGCGTAGGCGTTGTAGTCGGGTTCCGTGCGGGATGCCTCCATGACGGCGGCGCGCGTCAGGATGGCGGTCCCGCCCGTCTTCGTCCTGACGGTCGTGGTGCTGGCTGCCGCATTCATGGCTCGGGCCTTCCGGGTTGACGCTGTAAGCGAGCGGCCCGCGCTTGCGATCCGCGAACCGACGCCGGTCAGGCGCACTCGCAGAGCGCCGGGCCCGGCACGCAGGGAACATTATGACCGGGCCGCTGAAGGCAGGGTCCGCCGGAACTCCCGCCTGCAGACACCGAATGATCCCGGACAGCAGCGACGCGCGTCCTGCCGGGGTCCACGATGCGGCGGCCGACCTGACGAATCCCGGTCTGCGGAGCGGCGTGAGACCTGGCTCCCATCCGCCCAAGCCGGTGAGGCACCCATGCCCGTGCTTCGAACGCAAGTCACCCGTACCAGCTGCTCGCCTGCGCGGGAAAGGTGCGTGCGCCATGCTCGCGGGCCCGCCGTTCGCGCCCAGCCAGCGGGTGGGAGCGTGCTCATGCTGGCAACGGGAGAACGCAAGGCCCGCGCGAGTAGCCGTTTTGGTGCCAGCCGCTCGCCGGGTGGGCGAGGCGCGCTTTCTGGCCAGTATTCGCAGGTGGCGGTACAGGCGGCCGCGAGGTGCGGCGGTCTCGGGTCCTCCGCCGAGTGCCGCGACGCACGTCCCTGCCGCCCGTACGGTGCGTGCCCATGACGTACATCCCGCTCACCGCTGGGCTGTGCTCGCCTCCAGGGCCCGGAGCTGAAGCCGGCCGCACCGGACGCCCGGCCGAGCGCGGAGGCCGCGGAGCTCGTGCACTGGCTGCTGAACATGCCGGCCGAGGTGCGGCTCACGCACGTCGCCGCCCCAGACGACGGGACACTCCGCCGGGCCAGTCGGCTGCTGTGGCTGAACCCGTGGAGTGGACGGGTCCTGACGGGTGCCCGTCGCCAGGGGTGTGACCGACACATGCGGGGATTCCTCATGTCTCAGGCGTCGGCGCCGGCCGCCACGGCTACTGCGCGGCGAGCTCCTTGAGGTCGACGGTGTCGCCGACAGCCGGCTGCTCAGGCCTGACGGGCTTGTTGTAGTCGCTGAACGTCGTGGACTCGGGCTGGGAGCCGCCGGTGGTGGTCGCCTTGAGGATGTAGGGCTTGCCCTCGGAGGCGACGTACAGCGTCCACGTCTTCCCGTCCGACGTCTTGGTCAGCTTCACCGCAGGGGTACCGTCCACTGAGGTGCTGCCCTTCTTGGACATGCCCTGGCGCTCGGACTTGTCCTCATCCAGCGCGGCCAGCAGACCCTGCTTGTCGCACAGCCCGCTCAACTGCTCGTCCCCGGCAGGCACCTTCACCCACTTGCCGGCCACCTTGGGCACGATCTTGTCCGCGCCGGCCTGCTGCTTCAGGCTCGTCTGCCAGTACTTCTCGTCACCCTTGAGATACAGCGTCGCGCTCGTGTGCCGCACCTGCGCGGTGGCACCCTGCTGCTCCAGCGTGCCCTCGCAGTTCTTGTCACGGTCGACCGCGACATCGACCGCCAACAAATCACCGCCCTCCTGCCGTACACGGCCCTTGACGTGCATGGAGTCGGCCTGTCGGGTCGCCTTCACGGCCTGGTCGGCCACCTCGTCGGCAGACTTTCCCGCGAACGCCTCCTCGTCGCTCCCGCCGCATGCGGCCAGGCTCAACGCACACACGCCCGTCGCCGCCACCGCCGCAAGCCGTCCCAGAACTCGCATCACACACTCACTCCCCCGAGAGCTGCGTCTGCGCCCTCAGCCAGCGCCCGACCCTCATGATCACGGCGTGAAACCCCCGCTTTCCCCACCGACCACCTACAACACGCGGTACACCCCATTCCGGGTATGCCGCACCTACACATCCAGCCAACTCACACTCACCCGGACATCTCCAGGCCGAAAGGCGCGGCCGAACGACCTCCGCATCGCGACCGGGCCAGACGACGACGGCGATCAGCGCCCTGCTCACGAGATCAGCGACGACCCGCTGGGCGATCCCGCCCTTCAACTTTTGCTCGCTTTCGCGGCCGATCCCCTGGTTCCTCGTTTCTCATCAGCACTTTGGTCGGGCTGAAGATTCAGGTGAGTAGCTCAAGCCTGTGGTCAATGCCGGTACCACGGCACCAGGCGCGGCAGGAGGTGGCCGCCCGCCCTGCAGGGTGAGTGGGCCACGGGGCCACGGCCTACCCGTGCGCCCCGGGGGACCGGCCTCAGTGCTGGAGCCCCTAAGTCGGCTACCCCGTGACACCGACAGCGCAGCCAACGCTATGTGCCCAGGCGTCGTCGAGGGAGCCAGGTAGGACGGCTCTTGTGAGCGGGCTGGCAGCCGACAGGACTGTTAGCGCGGCCAGTATGGCCGTCCAGCGGTACCGCACCCCGCCGATGATGTCGCCGTAGAAGAGGAGCAGCAGTGCCATGCCGAACTCGGCGTCCCAGCCGATCGCGGTGAGCCCGGCATCAGGGACAAGCGCGAACAGCCAGAGCCCCGCCAGTTGCCGGGCGAACGTGGGCGGCTGCCGTCTTGCACCACGCGGTGGCCGGAAGAACCGTGTGATGTGCTGGACGATCGCATACTTCTGCATGACTGGCGTCCCGATCCCCCGCTCGGGCTGGCAGTGAGTGCCGCGGTCACACGGCTTCCGGAACGCCGACCACATCGGCCCGCCGGGGAACACGACTCCGGATGCAGCGGTCAAGACTCTCCGTAACGGGAGAAGGGCCGCCGTTCGGCAGCCCATTATGAAAGATCGGGGTTAGTCCTCGCACACCAAAGTTTCACCCAGAGGATACCGGGTGCCGCCGACCTCCACCCACCCGCTGGCATAGGCGCAGTTGGTATTGGCCCCAGAGACGTAGATTCCACCGGCGTAGGTCGAATAGACGTCCGTGTCGTTCCACGAGGTTGTCCACCCGTAGCGGCGAAGGCGGATCTCCATGTTGTGGTCGCCGGACCGGTTGTCATAGGTCTTGGCACAGTACGTGCCGCTCCCAGCGGGATCTTTCCAGATCTTGATCTCTGCCACACCATCCGGCAAGGGAAGTGTCCTCACCCAGTGCCCCTTGCAATCGCCCAGGAACGGGCCCGCGTAGCCAGGCGGGGCCGCATCTGCGGCCGCCGACGCGGTGCCCACCCCAACGAGCGGGACACTTGCAGCCATCCCGCAAACGGCGACGGCGGTTAAGACGCGCCTTCTCGTCCCGTTGACCTTCCTCATGGACGTCCCCTTATAAATCGTCAAACGGCGGTGGCGGACTTTCGTACGGGCTCCCATTCCTGTGCGCGGTGGATCCAACGTAGCAGCAAGGCAAATTGTTACGAGGCCTTGCTTTTGAAGGTGGCCGGTAACGACTTCTTCTGTCTTCAGTTCACATGGGTAAAGCACCAGCAGGGAGTGCCCAACGGCGTCTTCCAGCCACGTCATATGGCACTCGGCGGGTGGCTTGTTGGAATCGCCCCGTTCGACACCGACCAGGGTGCGCCGCTTCATCAGCTCCATCTTGTGAAGGCAGCGCTTCGGAGAGACCCGCCGTCGACGAGGCGCTCTACCCTCATCAGCGCCTCATTCCCGCCCCCAGCGGGTGAATCGGCTCTGAGACGCCCCCCGGCTGCGCGGCCTGGACGCGCTTGGTACGCAGGATGTGCGCTTGAGGTAGGAGTGCGGAGGTTCTCGCGGCTCGGGCCGGCATGACCGGTCGGACTCTGCTCCACGCGGGTGGGGGGCATCGGCGGGGGGTCCGCTATGGCCCGGTGGAGGCGTGCGAGGTGCCGCCACCGGCCGCTGGCATCCCGGGACCTGTCCCTTGGGTTGCGGCTGCGACGCAGGCTTGCAGGTGCGAGTAGCCCCACCACCTGAGGCCAACGCCCACGCAAGCGGAGTACGCCGAGCGGCCGAGCTGGCCCGCGCCGAGCTGGCCTCCGGATGGTCGTGCCGTGCTCGGCGGCCAGCTGGGCCCCACCGGTTCCAACGCCTGCGCACTCGCTGCGAGATACGAGCCGACCTCCACCTTAGGACTGCTCCAACTCGCCGTTGGGAAGCGACAAACGCGTCCCGGAGGCTGCTCTCACCCCGTTGTACACGCGTTCCCTTGGCAGCGCGCCGAGCCCGGAAGGCGGAGGCGAAGGCGAAAGCCCGCGCGGGTGGCCGCGTAGTGGCGGGGATCGCGGTCGTCTTGGACCACACGACCGCCGCGGCGCTGTACGACCCGAAGGACCCGTTCAACGAGGCCGTCGCCGCGTTCTACGTCCAGGCCTCCGGCGGGCTCGGGGATCTGTACGCGCCGGTGCTGTCGCTGACGGCCGGCGACGCCGAGCGGCCCGGGCACCCAAAGCCTACGCCGGCACCGCAGTACCCGGCTATCGACGTCCCGGCCTGCGAAAACAGCACTGACGTGGGCAAAGAACTGGCCTCCGTCCCATTGGCCGATAGTGGACGTTCGGTAGTTCGGCTCATGCTGAATGCTTTCCGCCCGCGTGCGAGCTGGCGAGAAACCCGTGCCTTGAGATGGGTCTCGGAACCTGCTGTTCGCCGCCACGGTGACCGCGGCCTACCTGTCGGCGTGCGGGATGCCGGTGAGCGCCGGCCTGGACACCGTTCTCCCGCTGGCCCGAGCCGCCCGCGACGGGCTCCCGGTACGGGAGGTCGCCGCTCAGATCAAGACCTGGACGAGCTGACCCGAAGCGGTCGGCCGAAGCTCTACGAGTGTTCGGTGAGCAGCCTTGGTGGAGACGTTCAGCAACGGGTGGGCGGCCAGGACCGAGGCCAGGAGGGTCTGCGCCTGGCCTGTGGCGTAGTTGGGGGCCGTGTCGACCCACTGCGCGCACGGACGGCCGCCTCCGGGATCGCCCGGCACCGGTAGGTGCCCAGGGCGAGATCCGCTGTCACAGCAGGCTCCCCACCACGGCGGCCTGCCCGGCAACGAGCTCCTGAACCAGGGCGGCGACGTCCTCCGAGGCGAGGCCGGCCGTGTCGGCGAGCGTGGGCAGATCCACGGTCCGGCCGGCGGCCAGCGGGCGCAGCACCGCTTCCGCCTCGGGCGCGAACTCGTACACGGCGCCGGCGGCGGACAGCCTCACCGTGTCCTCGCCGACGTCCAGCACCGCACGGGCGGTCGTCCGCCTCACCCGCAGACCGCCGTCGACGGGGACGGCGTCGATGTACGGCAGGCTAGGCACCATCCGGCCCACGGCCTACCCATCCGTCGCCGCCCGGAAGCGGGCGACCAGCCCGGGATCGTCCACCAGTTCAGCGAGCCGCTTGCGCATCTGGTCCACGGCGTCGGCCTGGACGTCCGGCGCGGCGAGCAGCGGCAGGTCGCGCCTCCAGCCCTCGTGCGTGAGCAACTGCTCGGACACGCACGCCATCAGGTCGGTCGCCGTGTGGGTCTGCAGGCCGCAGGTGACGTGCAGGGAGCGGGTGCCCTGGTCGGCGGAGACAGCGTGCCACACGCCGCGCGGCACGCGACCACATCGGTG
>NZ_JBVIYZ010000066.1:0-8138 GCF_055592085.1 Streptomyces sp. NPDC041135 | reverse complement strand
TTACGAGAAGACAGCCACCATCTACTTGGCCGGACTCCACATCGCGGGCATCTTCCTCTGGTCCGCCCGATGATCCAAACGAAACTGCCTAGGTCACCGAGGCCGTCAAGCTCCTGGCCGCACTCGCACCCGCCCTCGCCGAAGCCGTGCGGACCGCGTCGACGAAGGCGTACGTGCTCCTGGACGGCACGGCTCCTGCCGATCGACCGGATCGCCGCCGACCGCCCCTACTGCTCGGACAAGCACAAGAAGCACCGCATGAACGTGCAGGCCATCGCCGACCCGGGCGGCCGTCTCCTGCAGGCTTCACCAGCCCAGACCGGAGCCGTCCACAACGTGCGGACCGCACACGAGCACGGCATCATCGACGCCCTGGCCGAGATCGGCATCGACTGCTGGGTCCTGGCGACTCCTCCGCAAACTCCGCAGCTCGACAACCGGGATCACCAGCCTCGTCCGAGCCGTCCTCACCCTTTATCTGGCCAGCTCAGACTGAAGATGGACAGAGCTCAGTCTCGCTCTGTGTGCTGTCCCATTTCCACATGGGACACGAAGCCCACGCTGCCGACTCCAAACGCGTACGCCTCCATGCAGACAAGGCGCATGACATCCACATCCCTCACCCGCGGCGATGGCTACAGGGCAAACGCATCGGCGTCCGCATCGCCCGCAGGGGTATCGACTCCAGCGAGCGACTCGGCCGACGCAGGTGGGTCATCGAACGCACCATGTTCTGGCTGACCGGCTACCGCCGTCTCACCCACCGTTACAAGCGGAAACCAGGAAACTACCTGGCCTTTCTCGGACTGGCATCCGCCCTCTGCCGCTACAAGCGGTTCCTCAAACTGACCATGTAGGGCACGATCTTAAGTTACTAGAGTACCTTGGGGTAAATCCATGTGCCCTGATGTGCACCTGACTTCCAATAAATATTCATGTCAACGAACCTGTAATCCGTAGCAGGAAGCGTCAGATAGGGCGATGAGCAAAGGGTAATACCCGTGGCTTTCAATGTAAGCGCGTCACATTCCCAAGAAAGTACCGGAGGCGTAGTATCGCCGCCATCATGAGCCGCAACAACCACTCGTTGGAGTTGTGTCGCGGAGCCATTTGGGGCAAGGGAAATTTGAGTAAACCTTCCCTGAACGGCCCGCTGACCCCCGTTCGTTACGTAGCAGAGCTGAAAAGAGTATACGGAGCCATCCTCATATGGCTTAACGTCCGTATCGGTGCATTCCGCCACAAGAGGAGGCGCTGCAGAATCGAGCGCTACGGCAGGATTTGAAATGCCGAGCGAGATTGACAAAATGGCAAATGGCATGAAGATTTTAACTGGTAAGCCAAGCATGGCACTCACTCCAAAAATGTGACTGGATCATTAAGCCTGTGCAGAGTTACCACCGATCGGGGTGATGGCCGACGCAGACTTCGAGCCACACTGCAGGTAGGGGCGATATCAACCTCTGACGACAGTTCACGCCGTGGGGTGGAACGCTGAAAAGGCTCATTTGCAAACAACATAAAACCTGATTAGGATTTTTGTGCACATGAGCAATGAGTGCTCAACTTTACCCATGCGAGCTCGGTGAGGGTGGCGAGGACGTGGATGCGTTCCGCCGGCTTCATCGTGGCGACTCCTTCTGCTGCGACCTGCTACTCGGGGGCTGTGGGGCTCGTCGGGCGGACAAGCTGTACGTCGACAGGCAGTGCCACTTCCAGCACTATCCCGCTGGGCAGCACAGGGGCCAGGTGGTGTGCCGGCGTCGCAGCGTCGGCGAGTCGAGCGCCAACCACCTTTACGTGAGGGCGCGCTGCAGGCGTCCCCTGGTCGTGCTCGGGAGAGAGCTGGGCCAGGCGACGGTGCTACCGACGGTACGCCGGGCGCGAGGGCGAACCGGGGCGGGACGCCGGCACATTCCCTCGGGATGGGTACGGGGCCGCCCGTGTGTGCGGCCGTCTGGTCCTCGCCTTCTGCTGCGGAGCGTGGACACCAACCAGGGCTGCGCAGCGGAGTTTGTGGAGGAGCCGCCAGCTCTTGATGGTGGCCATGGCTTGTTCGACGAGGGCTCGGATCTTGGCCTGGGATCGGTTCACGGCCTGCTGGCCTGCCGAAAGTGTGTCCCATTGGCCGCGGTATGGAACCCGTACCGTGCCGGCGGCGCCTTGATAGGCCTTGTCCGCCCGGCAAGGTATCTGGGCCTGGCCGAGGGCGTTGATGATGCCGTGTTCGCGGGCCGCGCGAACGTCATGAACGGCCCCTGGCAGTGCGGGCGAGACCCACAGCAGTCGGCCGAACGGATCGGATGACCTGCACGTTCATCTCGTGCTTTTTATGCTTCCCGGAGTAAGAGGGCCGGTCGGCGGGGATCCGGTCGATCGGCAGGAGCGTCCCGTCGGGCAGGACGTACGCCTTCCCCGAGGCAGCCCGGACGGCATCGTCGAGGGTCGGTGCGAGTGCGGCCAGCAAGTCGACGGCCTCTGTGATGTAGCGGTAGACGGTGCTCGTCCCGATCCCGAAACCTGCTGCGAGTTGGCCGTACGTGGTTCCGTTCCGCAGATGCGCCAGCACCAGCAGGGCTTGACGCCCGACCGGGAGCCGACGCCAGCGGCTCTTGATCCGACGGCGGTGTTCGCGCAGGCGAGCGGCGAGGAAGGACAGGGATCGACTGGACACGTCCAGCCCGCACGGGTAGACAGGCACACGAAGCCTCTGGTGGCACCGGGCGATCTTGGTCGTGAACCCGTCTACCAGGGGCTTCACTCATCTGTCGACCCAACTGTCCAGCTCACAGATCAAGTTGGCAAAGGCTCAGTGCTTGAACGCTGAGCGCTGGTGGCCGGTGCGGTCCTCGCCGACGGCCTTAACGTGCATGTTGGTCGCTGCCGTCGGACCTCCATCCCGGTTTGCTGGCGACGGCGTGAACGGGTTCGTACAGGAACCATATGTATTTCCGCGGAGGCTTGGGCTTTCGCCGGAGCGGGAGCCGGTGAGCAGTGACTACTCACTCCCTCGGCAAGGAGCAAGCATACCTTCAGAGCCTCGATCAATCCGCCTGCAATGGCGAGGAGAAGCCTTGCGCGATATAGCCGTCGTCGGAATGGGGTGCCGTTTTCCGGGCGCCCGCAATCTCTCTGAGTACTGGGAACTCTTGCTCAGTGCGGAGCCACAGTTCTCCACCGTTCCGCCTGAACGGTGGGATCACCGACTGGTCTACGATCCACATGACCTCAAAGCGCGTTCGGGCACCTACACGGATCGCTTGGCCACGATCCGGGACATAGATCTCTTCGACGCCCGACACTATCGCATGACTCCCCGGCGAGCCGTTTCGATGGATCCGCAACATAGGCTGCTGCTGGACACATCACGGGAAGCGTTGCAGGACGCCGGATGGGAACGAGCACATTTTGACAGGGAATCGACCGGAGTATTTTTTGGCCTTAACTTCTCAGACTACCGGGACTTGATTCCGGACATACGGACGATGGATTCCTACACTCTTACCGGCTTCCCGCTGAACATGGCAGCGACGAACGTGAGCCAGTTCTTCGACCTGCGCGGTCCGAGCTTCACCGTGGATTCAGCATGTTCAGCCTCTCTGGTGGCTCTTCACCAGGCGGTGGTAAGCTTATCTTCCGGCGAATCCAAGGTAGCCCTGGTCGGCGGCGCCTACCTCACACTCGATCCGCGCATTCTGATCAACTTCTCGAAGATCGGCGCAGTATCAAAGCAGGGCGTGTGCCGCCCCTTCGATCGCCGCGCGGACGGGTTCGTCCTTGCCGACGGCGTGGGCGTCGTAGTTGTGCGGCCGCTGACGGACGCCCTCTCCGCAGGTGATCGCGTCTATGCAGTCATCCGCGGCATCGGGATGTCCAACGACGGGGCGTCCGAGGGACCCATGGCTCCGTGCACCCACGGCCAGATGCTCGCCATGAAGAGATGCTATGACGATGCCGGATTTTCTCCCATAACCGTGGGACTCTTCGAGGCGCATGGCACCGCCACCGTCGTGGGCGACGCAACGGAGACGCAAACCATGACCGGTGTACGCAACCAGTTGCGACCAGCATCCGAAAAAATCCATGACGCCTTTTTGACGTCAGTCAAAGCGCTCATCGGACACAGTCTTGGCGCGGCAGGCGTGGCTTCGGTCATCAAGGCCAGCCTTGCACTGCACCATCGTGTCATTCCTCCGATGCCGGTGACCGAGGTGGCCCGTCCAGACGAGCTGAGAGATGCAGGACTGCGTATTCCGTTCTCCCCCGAGATTTGGAACACCTCGGCTGAGGTTCCGCGTCGTGCCGGTGTGAGCAATTCGGGTTTCGGCGGAACGAACGTCCATGTCGTGCTGGAGGAGGCTCACACATCCGAGACGGAATCCACTCCCAGCGTGCGGCTCACGGAAGGGAAAGCCCCACCTCACCTCTTCCTCTTATCGGCGGGGAACCTGCTGCACTTGCAGGACCACCTCAAGGACTTGCTGATTCTTCTCGCCAGCCGGCCACATGTCCGACTGGCTTCGGTTGCCCGTACGCTGCTGTCCCGCGAGCTGCTCGATGCACGCCTCGCGATCGTCGCGGCCACGTACGAAGAGCTCTCCGCTCGGATGCGCACGGCTCACGACGCGCTGACGCAATGTCGAACCGGCACCCTGGCGGACGGCGTCTACCTCGCCGACGCGCCGCTGCAGGCATCTGACCGGGGCATCGCATTCGTCTTCCCCGGTCAGGGTAGCCAGTCACCAGGTATGATCAGCGACCTCTACGCCCGCTATCCGGACGTCAGCACGGTCCTGCGGTCATGGGACGCGGCCGGCCACCGGGAAAAGCCCCCCATTGCTCTTCTCGACACAGTGTTCGGTGCGAGCAGCACCACAGATGAGGGACGCTGGCGGCTCGCGTCCACCGATGTCTGCCAGCCGGTGGTCGGGGCCACGGGCCTGGCGGTCGCCCGCCTGGCAAAGTCGCTGGGTGTGTTACCCGTCGTGAGTTTCGGGCACAGTGTGGGCGAGTTCCCCGCTGCCGTGACGGCGGGTGCCTTGGACGAAGCCGAGTGCCGTGAACTCCTGCTCCGTCGAGGACGGGAAATGCGGCAGGCCGAAGTAACCCGAACCGGCGCGATGCTGGCTGTCCACGGTGGTCGGGAAACTCTTGAGCGACTGACGGCGGCGGTGGACGAGGTGTGGGCGGCCTGCTTTAACAGCCCCGGCCAGACTGTCTACAGCGGTTCCGTCCGCGGTATCGACGAGCTCCAGGCGCGGTGCCGTCAGGCCGGCCTGCGTTCGCACCGTCTCGCAGTCTCGAACGGGTTCCACTCTCCTCTCCTCGACAGCGTGCGGTCCCGACTCGAGGACGATCTGGCCGGCCGTCGTATCGTGCCGCCGACGGGCGGCTTCGTCTCCACCGTGAGCGGCAAACGGGAAGGGGACCCGGAAGCGCTTCGAGCGTTGTGGGGACGTCATGCCGCCGCTCCGGTGCGGTTCGCTGAAGCGGCCCGTTCCGCGTTTACCGAGGGTGCCCGGTTCTTCGTTCAGGTCTGTGGTGGGTCAAGCCTTCTCAAGGCTATCCGTCGCAGCCTCGAAGATCCAGCCGCCGCCCGATTCATTGCCCTGACCGGCGAGAACCCCGATGGTGCCAGAACGTTCCTCGCGGCCGTGGGACAGCTGGCCGTGGCGGGGGCCGACATCGACCCGTCGCCCTTGGCGGACCTGGACGCTCCGCTGACGACGCTGCCACCCTCACCCCTGGCCCCGACGTCCCACTGGTATCCCCAGGTCGCCACCCGCATACCCGCGCCGCCCACAACGGCGGGCCTCGCCGCTACCCGGGGCGTTCCCACGCCTCCGCCTGCGACACCACATCCGCCCCGCTCGACCCGACAGCCGGCTGCTACCAAGGACGGACTCATGACCGACGATGTCGTGGCACTCCTGCGCGAACAGATCAGCCTTCTGCGGGCGATGGCAGATCCTGGGGCCGCGAGCCAAATGGCACCATCTCACGCGCCCAGTGCTCCTGTAGAGCGTGAGGGCTCCCCCGCACAATCTCCGGCCAGCGCACCCGCTCCAGCCCCCGATGGAAGCGGCGGCGGCGCCCATGTGCGCGATCGTGTCTATGCCGAGGTCGCAGCCGTCGGCGCGTTCCCCCCGAGAAACCTGTCAGATGACCTTTCCATTTCCCGAGACCTAGGATTCGACTCCGTCATGGTCACCGAACTCCTCGAACGACTGCGTCAAGCTCTGCCTGATGCGGCCGAGCACATCGATGAGGGGCTCATCAATGGCGAAGCCACCATCGGAGGAACCATCACCACCTTGACGGAGCTTCACGGCACGTCCGCGTCACCGAGCCACTCCCTGGATGCCGCGGAAACCCGCAGGCCGGCATCCAGACTCCAGCGGCATTCTCCCGAACCGGAGGCCCCCACGGCCGGACGGATCATCCCCCAGAACAAAATTGAGGAGTTTCCCGAGCTCTTGCAGATGGAGCAGCGGTTCAACCGGCACCCGTATTTCCTGCTCCATGAAGGGACCATACGCGACACTACCAGGATCGACGGTTCTGAACTGATTTCCTTCTCCGGCTATAACTATCTCGGAATGTCCGGAGATCCCAAGGTCAACGCAGCGGTGAAGGAGGCCGTTGATCGGTACGGAACATCCGTCTCCGCCAGCCGAATCCTTTCAGGTGACCGGCCTCTGCACAGAGAACTCGAAGCCGAGATCGCACGTCTGACGGGGACTGAGGACTCCATCGTCCTGGTCAGCGGCAACGCGACCAACGTCACCCTCATCGGCCACCTGATGGGTCCCGGTGACCTCATCGTGCACGACGCTCTCGCGCACGACAGCATCCTCCAAGGCTGCAAACTTTCGGGAGCACAGACCCGCTCGTTCCCGCACAACGACATGGCGGCCCTGGATCTCTTGCTGCGCCGCACGCGCAGTCACTACCGGCGCGTACTGGTCGCTGTCGAGGGCGTCTACAGCATGGACGGTGACATCGTCGACCTGCCGTCCCTCCTCGAGGTGAAAGCACGCCACAACGTCATGGTCCTGGTGGACGAAGCCCACAGCATCGGTGTGCTGGGAGCCAGCGGCGGCGGCGTCGGTGAACATTTCGATGTGGACCGCAGCGCCGTGGAGCTCTGGTCGGGCACCACATCGAAGGCCCTTGCCGGGTGCGGCGGCTACGTCGCCGGAACCAGCAGGGTCGTGAGCCTGCTCAAATCATCGATTCCCGGATTCATCTTCAGCGTCGGGATGACACCTGCGAACGCCGCCGCCTCGCTGGCGGCCTTGCGGGTGATGCGCGACGAGCCCACGAGACTGAAGAGGCTGCGGGACAACTCACAGCTCTTCCTCCGACTCGCACGTCAAGCCGGAATCAACACCGGGAACAGCCACGAGTCGCCCATCGTACCGGCCATCCTAGGAGACTCCGATAAGGTCGTCCGGCTCGCAAAATCCCTGTTCGAGAAGGGAATATGTGTTGACCCCATCGTCCACCCTGCCGTATCCGACGACCTGGCGCGGCTCAGGTTTTTCATCGTCTGCAATCACACGCCCGAGCACATAGAGTTCACCGTGGCAACCCTCGCCGAGGAACTGCGGACAACGGGTAGCTGAGCCGCCTGACTTAACCTGTCCCGTCGGCTGCTGTCATCACCTGACGCCCGATCATCAGCGGGATGTGCGCACTCCTCTTTCGCCGACAGCAGCTCGGTATTCGCCAGGAGACTCAGCGGCCGGGTCTTGTCCGGGCGGGACGGCGGACTACTGACCTTCAAAGCGTGGTGTCGTAGGGGCTGACGCCTCGTGATCCTTGCGGTATGCCGACCGCATCTGGTATGCGCAAGGGGGCGGACTGACCGACGAACGGCGGTCCTTCCGCGAGAAGTTGAGGATGGAGGCGGCTGTGCGGTTCGCCCTGGGCGACGAGAGCGCGGTCATCGCGCACGACCTGCGGGTCAGCGTCCGGTCGGTTCAGCGGTGGCGCAGGGCCTGGTCGCAGAACGGGCCCAGGGCCCTGGCCTCCAAAGGCCCGGCATCGCTGCCGCTGCTCAGTGACGAACTGTTCGCCGTGCTGGAGCGGGAGCTGGCCAAGGGGCCGGTGGCACACGGCTGGCCGGACCAGAC
>NZ_JBVIYZ010000065.1:0-8303 GCF_055592085.1 Streptomyces sp. NPDC041135 | reverse complement strand
ATGCCGGTAATCCTGCGCGTACAACCGCACGAACAGCTTCGCGTTCCCCCGATCCGTCAACGAATCAGGTAACAAACCCACCCCCAACACCCGCTCCTGGAGCACAGACGCCCCCACCTGGCCCGGAAGACCTCCGACAGACTGCGGAGGTCCGGAAGGAGCGGACCGGGCGATGATCTGAGCTGCCACGGCATGAGCGTCGAAGCCGGACGGCGATCCCCCTCCGGGGGTCATCCCTCTCTCCCCGGGTACAGCGGCCGGCGCGCACCGGCGGACATCCCGCTGCGGATGATCCCGGCCGCCCTCCTGCCCTGCTCCGGGCGGGCCCCGGCCGCGGCGTCCTGAAGGATCTGCTCCGCCTGCTCACGGGTGAGGAACCCGGCGGTGACGAGTCCGCCCGCGGTGTACGAGGCCCGGTTGAGCTTCTCCGAGAAACCGGCGCCCTCCGCATGCGCCGCGCAGGCGGTCACCTCGGCCAGCACCGAGCCGAGCACGCTGAAGGCCCCCTGCCTGCCGCCGCCCGCCTCGACGACCGCCTGGAGCGCTCTGGGCGGCACGGGGCGGGGCCCGGGCGGCCGGTCCCGGGGCAGGTGGCCCGTACGCTCAAGCTCCTCGGCCAGCCAGGCCGGCAGCACCGCAGGCCTGGTGCACGAGCCCAAAACCCTGTAGGCCCCCGCCCGGGTCCGCGTCCCCGGCGCGATGATGTACCCGCCATGGGCGCGCACATCCACCTGCCAGGCCAGCGCACGCCCGCCACCCGACCCCGAAGAACTCTGCCACGGACGGGCGTCCGGTGCCCGGTACCAGACGTGGAGGCCGCCTGACGGGGTCCGCACCCGCAGGGTGCCCTCGTCGGCGGCCGGGTCGGGAGCGCCCCGCAGGGCCGCCAGAACAGCCAGCGTGTGGTAGCCGTTCGCGAGGCCCGTCAGGTCCACCTGCCCCGGTATGGGGATGCCCGGCAGCAGACGGTCGCGCTCGGGAAGCTCCTGCCCGTGAGCGTCGATGTCGATGACCACCAGCCCCGCTGGACCGCACGAGACCCCCACCCCTGACTCCGGGGCGCTCCCCCACCACCGCACGATTCTCTCGACGTCACGGGTGGCGGCCCGGAAACCGTGGCACCAACGCCCTTCTGCCGGGCATGGACAGCCCGAGTAGGCGTGACCGGGAGCCCGGCAGGCCTCGCAGTTGCCCGCCGGAGTCTTGCGGCCGGCCGCCAACGGATGAACCGGCCAACCCTGCTCCGCACACCACCGGGCAACGTCCACAGACCGCGGCCCAGCCGGGAGGACGGATCCCGGGCGTGCGGTGGAGAATCCCAGAACGCGCAGCTCAGGAGCCATACACCGTTCCCCCGTAGCGACTGAAGCGACCCAACGACCAACACAGATTAGCGAAAACATCCGGCCTGTGCGGAGCTTCCTCTTCCCGAATCTTGCACCGTATCGAGGCCGAAGAAGCCTCTACTCGCTCGTACGAATTCCACAGCGACCGAACCTCGTGAGTCGCTGTACCTCTGAATCGACATAGCGGCAGTTCGGAGGGGTTGCCGATGCCCGACAGCGACTGAAGCGACTCGACCCACCTGTATATGACGCACACCTGCACACGCGAAATGGCTTCATATACCCGAACTTTGAGTCGCTTGAGTCGCTACGGACGTCGGAAGGCCCGTTTGCCCTGGTAGCACGCCCACGCGGGCGAGCGACCGAGCGACTCTCCGGTCGCTGCGGCGACCGAACCACCGCAGCGACGGTTCCTCCGCCGTCGCTGCGAAGATAACCGTTACTTCCGGAACTATTCGATCCACTTTTCGATCCGCTTGGTACGGGCCCACGCGGAAGGGTTCTGTCGGACGGCGACACGGCATGTCGCCACCGCCCCGCCCCCCGGACCGTGCAGCGTAAGACCGCGCCCCCCCGGGGGGGCGGGCGCCGCGAGCCCCCCAGCAGGCCCACCGACCCCATTCCCCGGCAGCCCGTCTCCTGACGACCGGCGAAAGAAGCCTCCTCCCCCGCTGGGCGGGAAGGCGACCAAGTGGAACCCGGAAGAGACCTTTCGAGGAGAACGACATGTCCGAAGCCAACACGCCGAGCGCTGAACTGAAGTCTCTCGACCGCCTGGTCGGCACCTGGGCCGTCACCGGCGGAGCCGAAGGCACCGTCCGGTACGAGTGGATGCCCGGCGGATTCTTCCTGATCCAGCACGTGGACCTCACCCAGGACGGCGAACAGGTCTCCGGCATGGAGATGATCGGCCACCTCCGCCCGTTCGGCGAGCAGCCCGGCGACGACGTGGTGTCGCGGTACTACGACTCCCAGGGCAACACCTTCGACTACGTCTACGAGCTGGTCGACGACAAGCTCACCATCTGGGCGGGCGAGAAGGGCAGCCCCGCCTACTTCGAAGGCAAGTTCAACGCCGACGGCATTCAGATGACCGGCGACTGGGTCTACCCCGGTGGGGGCGGCTACGCGTCCACCATGACCCGCATCTGAACCACAGCCCCGCGACAGAAAATCGGTTAGCGGTCGGCCTCCGGTACGCCGGAAGCCGACCGCTGGAATTGAACCACCGCAGAAGGCCCGCAGCGAGCTCCGGCGCCAACCGGAGCTCCGGGCCGCGTTGGAGCTCCGGGCCGCGTTGGAACTCCGGGGCGTGTGGAACGGGGGTGTCACTGGCCGCCCAGCGAACGGCGGGGCCCCCGCTTCCAGGCGGCGACGGATACGGACAGACACCCCTCGAGTTGGAAAAACGCAGGTCAGCTCGTTCCAACGCTCTCTATGCCAGGCGGCGGTCACCGCTTGGCACCCGTCGAGCGAGGGCGAGGAAGCCGACCTCGACTGGAATGACAAGTTCCACGGAACACCTCCCGTCGGCTTTCCCGCCTGGTTCGGTCCTCTACCCGCCGACCCGACGCCCACGAATTCCACCCATGAGACGGGTGGGAACCGAGGCGCTCAGCTCGATACGGTTGCGCTTTTCTCGGCCCGCTTGATCTCCCCGAGGTACTTCCGCACCGTTCCAACGGTGTAGCCGGAGCCCTCGGCAAGAATCGGCGCGAGCGCATTCGCGGACCGGGAACGTTCCTCCGGAGGCAGCCGCCGATAACGGACTGCCACGATTTCCGGCCCCGTCCGTACTTCAGCCTCGCGCTCCTGGACCTCCGACGCCTCCTCCCGCGCAGGCTGGGCGAGATCGATTGCCGGGTCCGGGCGTGAGGTCACGAAGCCCGGGACCTCATCGTGCTCGGGGATCCGCATCTGAACCACGCGGCGTCGCTCCCCCGTCCACTCCGCCTTCGCAGCGGACACGGCGATCTTCTCCACCGGCGTCTCCTCAGAACGAGAACGCCCCTCGCCGACATGGCTCCCGGATGCTTCGTTCGAGACCCCGGGCTCATCCGGCACCTCCTCGAACAAACCGTTCTTCGGCTTCGTCCGCTCCGGTCCGAACCTTGCGCTGCTCCCGTTCGACTGCGGCTCTGCCTGCTCGACGGTCGGCACCCCCGCCATGAGAGCCGTCGGTTCGATGCCGGCGGCGGTGAGGCCCGCGGGGGCGGTGTCGGCCAGGGGGACGCCGTATTTCGCCAGCCGCAGGGGCATCATCGACTCGATGGGGGCTTTGCGCCGCCAGTTGCGGCCGAAGCGGGCCTGGAGGCGGGCCTGGTAGATCAGCCGGTCCTGTTCGAGCTTGATGACCTGCTCGTAACTGCGCAGCTCCCACAGCTTCATCCGCCGCCACAGCTTGAACGTCGGGACGGGCGAGAGCAGCCAGCGGGTGAGGCGGACGCCCTCCATGTGCTTGTCGGCGGTGATGTCGGCGATCCGGCCCACCGCGTGCCGGGCGGCCTCGACGGCGACGACGAACAGCACCGGGATCACCGCGTGCATCGCGGTGCCGAGCGGATCCGGCCAGGAGGCGGCCCCGTTGAACGCGATCGTCGCGGCGGTCAGCAGCCACGCGGTCTGGCGCAGCAGCGGGAAGGGGATGCGCATCCAGGTGAGCAGGAGGTCCAGGGCGAGCAGGACGCAGATGCCCGCGTCGATGCCGATCGGGAAGACCAGGGAGAACGTCCCGAAGCCCTTGTCCTCCGCGAGCTCGCGCACGGCGGCGTAGGAACCCGCGAAACCGATCGCGGCGATGACCACCGCACCGGCGATGACGACCCCGATGAGTATGCGGTGCGTGCGTGTCAGCTGCATCGCGGCCACGCGAGAGCCTCCTGGTGGAGCGGGCTGTCGAAGGGTTCGCTGAAGGAGGAGCTAGCACCCCTGCCGGGTGACCTCGGCGCGGCAGGGGCGCTCGTGCGTGGACTCACTCCTGGGTCAGGAGCTTGGCGAGGGTGTGTCGGTCCTCGACGGTCATGTGCTCGCGGACCAGCTTGTTCAGTGCGTGCGGGCTGTGCCAGGGAAGATGCCTCGAGGAGCTCTGGCCCGTGATGGCACTGATAACGGCGTTATCAGTCTCCCGTCCCGTCGGGCGGGCCGGAGCCACCACGGAAGGCTGGTTCTCGGCGGGCCTGCTGATAACGGCGTTATCAGCAGGGGACTCCGGCGGCTCCTTCGCCCTCTGCCGCGCGGGGGCGATAACGCCGTTATCAGAAGACGGTTGAGACGAGGGGCCACTCCGCTTCCCCTTCTTCGCCACGGCCTGCACAGCTCGCGCGTCCGCTACTGCGCGCTGCTCTTCCGGGGTGCGCTTGGCCAGCCCCCGCACATGCTCGACCTTACGGCGGCCGGCCTCCAGGTCCGCCTGAAGCTCGGGGGCGAGCTCCAGCAGGGACAACCGCTGCGAGATGTAGGGCTGGGTGACACCGAGCCTCTTGGCTGCCTTGTGCTGCGATCCGTAGAACGCCACCAAGGTCTTCAGCGCCGCTGCCTCTTCCAGGTCGGAGAGGTTCTCCCGCTGGGCGTTCGCGACGAACGCGGACTCCAGAAGGGCTTCGTCCGTGGTGACCCGCGCGTCGTCGACGGTGACCTTGATCGTCGCGAGCCCTGCAGCCCGTGCCCCCGCCAGCCGACGGTGACCGTCGACGACGACATAACCCGCACCCGGCTCGAGTTCCGATGCTCGCTCAGGGCGGTCGCGGAGGTATGCCTCGACGGACGCGACGGTGATGGACTGGATCTGCCCGATCTCGCTGAGACTGGCGGCCATCCCGGAGACGTCGCCCAGGGTCTCCCGGGGGTTGTCGGGGTTGACGCTGACATCAGTGAGCGGCAGTTCGTTGGGATCCACGGTTCCGAAAGCCTGGTCGGTCAGCTGGCGCCGCACACTGCGCGCCTTGCCGGCCCGCGCGAACGACGACGATGCGCCCAGCTGGTCTTCCTTGGAACTCATGAAATCTGCCTCGCAATCGCCCGCATGCCCGTCGACTGGTCACAGTGAGGGGCGTGTTCCAGCAGCGGCATCCGCTTGCGTACCGCTTCTCGCTGTTCCTTGAGGTCGCCGATCACCGCGAGCACCTTCGGATCCCCCAGGTTCCGCCACTCCCGGAGAGAGGACGTGGCGACGACGCCGCGCCGACTGTCGTAGAGGTTCACCACGAGCCCGAGATACTCGATCTCCAGACCCAGGTCGTCTCGCAGCGACTCGACCTGATCGGCCAGCATGGCGTATGCCGTTGCCGAGGAGTCCTCGGCCAGCACGGGGATGACCATGCCTGAGATGCCCTCGGCCTCGCCTTGGCGACGCCGCCCGTAGTAGATCGCCGCGTCGGTCGCCATGCCGAGGCTCGGCGGGCAGTCGATCACGATCGCGTCGAAGTCCTTCTCCAACGGCTGCAGCGCCCGCTCCAACGCGGCTTCCTTGTTCCGCATCCGTGCGACGGCGATCTTCGCGTCGAGGAGGAATCCGTCCGGGCAGGCGGGCAGGACATGGAGGCGCTTCTCGAAGCGGGGCGACTCGATCGTGACCACCAAGTCTTTCAGCTGCCCCTTGCCTTCGCCGCACATGTGCAGCACCAGGCTGTCCGTCCCCGGGGGGAGCTGCTCGACACCGAGCTGGTCGCTCAGGTGCCCTTGAGGGTCGTAGTCCACGAGCAGCACCCGCATGCCGTCCTCGGCGAGCGCTTGCGCGACACCAGCGGCGACAGCCGTTTTCCCCACCCCTCCCTTCTGGTTTATGACGACCTTGCGCTGGACGATGCCCGTGACGGGACGGTGCCTGGGGGAGGGGTTGGCCCTCAGCCAACTCTGTACCGACTGAGCGAGGCCTTGGACGAACGGCATGCCGTCACGCTCGTTGCAGGTGCTCTTGAGCTCCTGCCACTGGCCCGGCGGAAGCCACGTGGAAAAGGAACTGGAGCCTGATGTGTCGACAGTGGGGCACTCATCGGGTGCCGCTTCACGCCAGGCGGTGATGCCGACGGACACAGCGTCCTGGATGTCGACGCCGAGTTCCGCAGCACGGACCTTGAGGTCCTGGCGCAGCCAGGACGGCAGCTTGGAGACAACCTTCTCTCTATCTCCAGCAGTACTTGAAGTGACCATGAGGTCAGCTTACTAACTTTGCAGAGAGTTGTGTTCAACGCCCTGCTCAACACGCGTGTCGCTGCACTTCACTGACTGCGCGACACACCGGATCGGCTCGGGCTGCGGAGCGGCACTGATAACGGCGTTATCAGTCAATGGCTGCGGCCGACGCTCCTGCCACGTGCGCTCTCCCTGTGCCGCAACGGTCTCGCCTGGAAGCATGCCCATGCCATGCGCCGTAAACCGAGGAAACCCAAAGAGCTTCCGGTTGGCTCATCCGGTCGCTGAGGAGGCTCACGACGCGTGGCACGACAGGATCATCGGCTCCTGCGGCAGGAGCATCGACGACGGCTCCGGGTCTGCCGAGCCGCCGGACGTCCTTGATCTCCACACCTTCAGCCTGTCCCATCACGCTCGGGGGCCGAACTCCACGACGAACAGACCGCGCCCGTGCGGCCGGCTCCAGCCTGCTGTTCAGCCTCGCCCCGGCAGTGGTCGTGGCCTACTGCAACGCCACCCCCTCCGCCTGGCTCGCTACCCTCTATCCCGCCTCGGGGGCACCTATGCCTATGGTCGCAAGCGCCTCGGCGACTTCTGAGGGCTACCTGGCCGACGGGCATTCCCTCTCGGCAAGACTGCCTCCTGCGCCGCCATGGCCCTGACCGCAGTCGACTACACAGGCGTCCACAAATCCGCCCTGCTCGCCCGCACCATCGTGGCTGCCGCCGTCGACCGAGCAGCCCAGCCAGCAGCTCACACTTATGTCGCTGTCCATGAAGGACAGGCTCTCGTGGGAGGTCCCCAGGACCTCGTCGAGAACGGTGCGGTGCAGGATGGTCCAGGCTTGTTCGGCGAGGTCGTTCGTCTTGAGGATGGTCAGGGTGAACGTGTGGAACGTGTCCTGGCCCTGCTGTCTCTTGAAGAGTCTCAGTTCCTCCGGCGGCGTCCGAGTGGGGATTTGTTTCCTTGATCAGGCCCAGGTTTTCGTGTTTTACCGGTGCACTCTCGTTTACCGGTACATCAATAGTCGCTGCTGGGATTCCCTTGTGACTGCTTGGAGTGCCGGTGACGGCCGTGTCCTGGAGGATGCCTGGACCACCGGTGTCCTGCTGGATCTAGGGGGCCAGCGGGCAGTACGAATAGGTGACGAACATCGGCTTCGCCGCCTGATGTCACCCTTTTCCGGCCGGCATTCTCGCTTCCAGTACTAGCGGCACGGGCTCCCAGGACTACCTCGATGGATGGCAGACCGATACCACTCGGCACATCGAGAACTCCCAGGCCGGTGACTTCCTTCCCTTAAGCCATTGGCCGGGAACGGGCGCTGATCGACCGTCGGTTCTACCTGCCCTGAGCCCTTCTGGCGCATCGATCCGAATACCGTGCTGAATGCTTGAGCGGAGGAACCGTGGACGACCGGCGGCGAAGCCTTCGGGCAGGGCCCACAGCTCCGTACCAAGGTGGAGGCACGAGGTATCGGCCCCCATGGTGGTGGTCGTCCACTCACTGTCCGCCCTTGGATCTGCAGAGTCCGAACATTCAAAAGAACAGCCAACTCTTCTGAAAAGGAAGCAAGTTGATTCAGCTGAACCTCCGTAGATCCGGCCCTTCCTCTACCGACGGGGAGCGTTACGAAAAACAGAGACTCTGTAATTCTTTTCCCTTAAAGACCTGACGGGAAATCCCCCATCCCTTTTTCTGAAAAGGCCTCAGTAGCTCGAGCTGAGCAAGGGCCGAAATTCCGCAACCCCAGCAACAAAGTGGGCCTTGCAGTCAGCCTAGGAGTTCGCTCCGCGAACTCCGTTGAGAGAGAGCGCGGAGCGGGAT
>NZ_JBVIYZ010000064.1:0-8944 GCF_055592085.1 Streptomyces sp. NPDC041135 | reverse complement strand
ATGTCCCGCGAACTGACCGGAGAATCAACATCAACCTGGCGAATCGAAACGGACATCTCATCCAAATCGGCGTGAAAACTGATCAGATGCTCTCTTAGAGTTCCTAACAGAAGGTGTTGATCGAGTGACCGTCGGCATGTCCGCTCGTCGGTCGGGTCGTGGGGAAACGTCAGTCGCGGCCGTGGATCGTGTCGGACGAACTGTGGTCGCTCGTTGAGCCGTTGCTGCCCGAGCCGGGTCCGAAGCTGGTGGCGGGCCGACCACGGGTGCCGGACCGCCAGGCCCTGTGCGGGATCCTGTTTGTGCTGCACACCGGCCGCATCCCGTCCTCCCTCACGGCCGGCCCTGACGACCCCGTGGTTCGAAGTCCGTCCGTCCGTCATGGGTGATCGCCGTCCGGGCCGGTGACCGACGACAGCCCGGCCCTCCGCGGGGCGGAGGGCCGGGCGGGGATCAGTCGTCGATGCCGAAGTACCGGCAGAGGTAGTTGATGATCTCGACGGCGTGTGGTTGGAGTTCGGGCAGTTCCGTGGCGAGCACCTGCCGGGTGGCGGCGGACAGGGCGCCGGTGCTGGTGGCGGCGGGGCGGACGTGTGGTTCGAGGCGCTTGATCAGCTCGTAGTTGCTGTCGATGTTCTCGGCGCGCATCGCCTTCTCCAGGGGTGGCGCCCCGGGCGGCGGGACGGGCGCCAGCACCCGGCTGACGTAGGTGACCCGGTGCAGAATTCGCCAGCACGGGGGCTTGGCGGAGCTCTGCCGGGCCTGGCGCAGGGCGGCGGCGTCGGGGGCGCTGCTGCTCTGGAACCAGGCCGGGTCGACGACCTTGTGGTAGAAGTCGTCGAAGTTGGCGCTAGTCTCGCCGAGGTAGAAGGTGAGGAAGCGGTAGGCGTCCACCTTGCCCGGCACCAGGACCGGCCGGCCCGCGGCGTCGTACACCGGCTTGCCGTTGGTATCGCGGCGTTGCAGGTCGCCGGAGGGCGCGCACTGGACGTCGAGGCCGAAGGAGCGGGTGGATTCCTTGCTCTTGGCCCGGGTGACGCTGAAACCGCCGCCACGGGAGGCGTCCAGGTGGACGGACCAGCCGAGGCCGAGAGCGCCGAAGGTCAGGTCGAAGGAGCCGCCGAACATGCTGCTGTAGGTGTAGGAGCCGGAGGTGGTCTCACTGACGGCGTCGGTCGCCTCGGTGCTTTCGGTGAAGAAGCCGCCCTGGGCCGTCCAGACGTAGGTGTTGACCAGGTCTCGGTGCGAGAAGGCGGCCGCGGCGGCGCTGCCGCCGGTGGCCCGGCCGGTCTCCTGCGGGTCAGCGGTCATGCCCATCGAGCGCAGCACCGACCTGGCCTGCTTCTCCGCAGGGTCGCTGTCGGTGCGGTGGCCGGCCTCGGTGGAGGTCGACTCGTAGAAGGCGTGCAGCCGCTGTTGGTCACGGGTGATGCGGCGCTTGAGCGCGTAGGCGTCGCGCGGTTTGAAGTAGCTGTACTCGCCGTAGCCGGTGGCAGTGGGGTAGTCGGGGTCGGTGACCTTGCCGCGGTCATCGAAGCCGACCGCGCCGTCCAGGGTGCCCTGCTTGGTGTAGCGGGGGTTGATCGGGAAGTGGATGACGTTCCAGTCGGGCGGGATGTCCGGGTTGGGCAGCATCCGGTAGGCGACCAGGGCGCCGGTGTGCGCCAGGCGCAGCGCGAAGACGTCGGCGGTCTGGGAGCGCACCAGCGCCAGGCCGGTGTTGGCCGGCACGTAGCGGCGGCCGATGGCCTGGTTGAGCAGCTTGGCGGAGTCCTCGGGGTGGCCGGTGAGCGCCAGTTTGGTCTTGCGGGAGGTGTTGGTGCCCTGGCTGACCTGGGTGTCCTCGCTCCAGGTGTTGGAGAACTCCAGGCTGCCCGTCGCGGCGAGCTTCAGCTGCCCCTTGGCCAGCGGGGTGGCGGTGCCGATGCCGAGCGGTGCGGTGATCGTCATGGTGTCGGCGTCGGTCTCGCCGCCGAGCGCGAAGTTGAAGGCGGTGCTGGTGCTCCGGGTCCGGCTGGAGGACAGGCTGCGCACCACCTGGTCGGCTTCGGTGAACTCCACCGAGGAGGCGCCGGCGTAGCCGTCGTCCTTGCCGGTGAGGTTCTCCGAGGGCACTGGCGGGGCACCCTCGACGTAGCCGGTCAGCTGCGGGTCGAACTGGGCCTGGCCGACCCACTCGGTGGTCAGGTCGCCGACCTTGTACCCGGTGACCAGGTGCCAGCGGCCGCCGCGGACGAAGCCGTAACAGCGCTTGAGCACACCCAGCACCTCGCCCTTGGCGTCGTACTGGAGGTCGGCGTACTCGCTCGCACCGGGACCGCCGCCGATGGTGTCGTGGAACGGGGTGCGGACGTCGGCGAGGGCCGAGCGGACCTCGGCGGTGTCGGTGGAGATCGGGGCGGTGGAAAGCAGGATGCGCGGCCGCTTGGTGGAGAAGGCCAGGTGGTTGCCGCGCAGTCCCTCGTCGCGCACCGAGGTGGTGCCGGGCTCGGTGGAGTCGCGGTCGAACGGCCAGTAGCCGAGCAGGTGCTGCTTGTCGCCGCGCAGTCGGGTGAACAGGTTGTCGGAGATCTGCTCCGCGGTCCGGACAGTGCGCCAGATCCGCACCTCCTCCAGGGTGCCGGTGAACGGGTCGGCCGGCTTGCCGCCGGACAGCCGCGCACCGAGGGTGAGTTGGGCCTCGCCCCAGGGGGCGGAGTCCTGCGCGGTGACGGTGCCCTCGGCCAGCGGTTCGCCGTTGCGGTACAGCCGCAGCGGGCTGGCCGCCGGGTCGGGGTCGCGGGTCCAGCGGGCGCCGCGCAGCTTGGCCGGGAAGGAGCCGGAGTGGTCGATGGTGACGTTGCCGGCGTTCTCGTCGAAGGCCCAGCGGGCCAGCAGCCCCTTCTCGCGCGGGGTGACGGGCAGTCCGAGCTGGACGACGGGGCGCGCGGCGTTCCACAGCCGTACCTCGCCCAGTACGCCGGTCAGGCCGCGGCCGATCTCCAGCTCGCCGGTGTTGGCCTGCGCGCCGGGGCCCTTGTAGAGGTGGCTGCCGGCCGCCACGCCGTCGAGGTAGAAACGGATGTCCTGTTCGGGTGGGGCGGTCGGGTCCGCCCGGGTGGCGGCCGTGGCGTCGGGCTTGCGCCGTTCCCGGACGACAGCCACCCGCTGGAAGGCGCCGGCCCGCACCGGCCGGTCGGAGGCGTAGCGGACGGCCCTGCCGTCGGCTTCGGCGAACGCGAACTCCAGCCGCCCGTCGGCCAGCACACCCAACTGGTAGGGAACGCCGGCCTGTCCGCCGTCGACGACGGTGCCCTTGGCGAGCAGGCTCATCGGGGTGCCGATCCGGTCGATCCGGACGAACGCCTCGACGGTGAGGTCCTCCAACAGGTTCAGCGACTCCTGCGGGGCCACCGCAAGGCCCTGGCCGCCGTCCAGGAGCAGGGCCCAGGACTGGGTGAAGGTGGCGGCCAGGTGCGCCCACTCGTTGCAGGGGAACCGTTCGGCCGAGCGCAGCACCCGGTCGCCGACGCGGGCCACCACCTGATAGCCCTTGATCGGGGACGGCGGACTGCTCGGCCCGTCGAAGGTCCAGTGGCCGAGCAGGTCGGGTTCGCGGCCGGAGAGCCGCTGGTGGCGCTCGGCGCTGAGCTCGCGCTGGGTGCGGGCCCGGCCGAAGACCCGGACCTCGTCGATCCGGCCGTCCAGGTACGCGCCGCTGAACGGCTGGCAGCCGATCACCAGCGGGCCGTTCCCGGTGTACGCGCCGGTGGCGGTGCGGCGGCCGACCTCTACGCCGTCCCGGTAGAGCAACTGCTCGCGGGTGGCGTGCTTGTACACCGCCGCCCAGTGGTGCCATTCCAGGTCCGGGTAGGGCTGGGCGGTGACCAGGTCGTCGCCGTACAGCCCGAAGCGGAAGGTCTCGGCGGGATCGAACACCAGGTGCAGCGCCTGGTCGAGTCCGCCGCCCGGCGTGCCGTGGGTGAGCAGCGGCTCGGTGCGGCCGCGGGACTGGTTGCGCTTGGCCCACAGTTCGATGGTGAAGTCGCGGTTCGCCAGGTCGAGCGAGGCGGTCAGTTCGACCCGGTCGGTACCGGTGAACTGCTTGACCGTGAGTCCGACGGGGGCGAGGGAGAGGGAGTAGCCGGAGTCGTCGGTGCGGGCGTGGATGATCCGGCCCTGCCCGTCCTCGGGGTTGACCCATGCTTCCAGGGTCAGGTCGCCGGCGGGGGTGATGCCCGGGTGCCTGCCCGCGGGCAGGGTCAGGTACTGCTCCTTGCCGTCGAGCAGGAAGGCCCGGCCAGGCATTTCGGCCCGCCAGCGGCAGCCGCGCCCGGCGACGGCCGACTTGGCGGTGCCGTTGGGTACAGAGTCGACGCCGCCCGGGTTCAGCCCGACCAGCCGGGAGCCGGCCGAGAGCAGCACGCCGGGGCGGCTGGAGGCGGCCCGGCCCCAGTCGTAGCCGACCAGGACGACCTTGTCACCGGGCTTGATCCCGGTGACGGCGGAGGCGAGGGTGAGCGTCCTGGCACCGACCGGGGCGTCGGCGGCCACCGCGCAGCCGGCCGTGCCGATCTGCAGATGGGCCTTGGCCGGGACGGCGGTGGTGGTGGCGGCGGTGAGTTCCACGGTGGTGCCGGTGACCCGGGCGACGGCACCGACCGTCACCGGGCGGCCGGGGTCGCCGGCCAGGGCGGCGGCCAGTGCCTCGGCCTTGCGGGGCAGCGAGCGCCAGGTCTCGGTGTCGGCGCCGACGGTGACGGTCAGGTCGCAGCGGCCTGGCGCGTCGCCGTCGGTGACCTCGATGACGCAGGTGTCCAGAGTGATGCCGGGGTCGCGGGCCACGAAGCTCAGCGTGCCGCCGTCCCCGGCCAGGGTGCGGGCACCGCGGACCACGGCGGTGTCGTAGTAGGCGGCGAAAAACTGGTCGTTGGCGCCCCGGAAGTACAGCACCAGGTTGCCGGTGCCGCTGTCCAGCAACGCGGGCCGGTCGCTGCCCCGGGCGAACTCCAGCAGCGCGCCGGACAGGCTCAGGCCGGTGGTGTCGACGGCGAGCAGCGGCATCGGCACGGTGAGGTCGTCGTCGCCCTGCAGCGCGCTCGACAACCGGGCCAACTGCTCCTGCGCGTCCGCCAGCTCGGCCTGCTTGGCGGCCAGCGTGCGCTGCAATTCGCCGACCCGATGGCTGGCGGTGCGGGCCTCCTGGAGCAGGAGACGCGCGGTGTCCATCTTCTCCTTGGCCGGGAAGTACGCGGTGTCCACCCCCGAGCGCAGCCCGAGGCGGGTCATCCGCAGCAGGCCCGACTCGGCCCTCAGGCACTCGGCCGCCTGCGCCAGCAGCTGGTACGGGTAGCCAGAGGGGCTGCCGAGCGCGAGCCGGCTGCCGCGGTTGACCAGGCGGACGTACTCGCCCTCGGCGACCAGCTGGAACTGGGCGTATAAGTTGCCGGGTTCGCGAGCGATCGTGTTGAACGCGGTGTTGTCGGCCGCCGAATTGTTGACCGCGCACAGGTCCCGGCTCTGCTCGTGGCAGACCAGCCAGTAGCAGGGCCGGCCGTCCTGGCTCTCGCCGACGGACTCCAGCCGCCAGGTCGAACGGGGCAGGTTGGCTGTGAAGACCACCGAGCCCCGCGCGTCCGGGGTGGTGTTGATCGCATAGACCCACCGCCCGACCTGGCCGCTGAAGGTCCGCGGATTCTTCAGTTCCAGGTTGTACGTCCAGGCGGTGACCTGATCCTTCTCGGCCAGGTAGCGGCGCTCCAGATCGTCGAAGCCGGGCTTGAGCCGGTCGTGCTCGGCTTGCCGGTCGGCGAGCGTGGCGGCCGTGCCGGCGAGCCGGGTGATCTCCGTCGGCAGCGCGGCGACCTCCGGCTCCAGCCGCTTGACGATCTGCTGCAGGGCGCTGACCCGCTCGGAGTCCTGGCCCTTGGTGGGCCGCTTGAGCACCGGCGGCTCCAGCACGTCCGGGGCCTGGGCGAGGCGTCCGTCGCGGCCGACGGCGAAGTCCAGGGCGGCCACGCACGGCTCCTGCCCGTACTTGGCGGCGAACGCCAGCATCACCCGGGCCTGCCGCTTGGCCGGCTTGGGGTCGGGGCGATAGCCGGCGGCGACGTTCTCCTGCTGGTGGTAGAGCACGGCCGACATGCCGGAGACCACCGTGCGGCCCTTGAGGACAAAGCTGTCGCGCCGCACGCCGGGGTGGTCGCCGATCGGGGCGTCCGAGCCCGTCCAGTCCGCCGCGCCGCCGAGGGTGCCGTGCAGGGCCCGGTCGGTCTGGTCGTAGGCGGTGGTGCCCGCGCCCTCGTCGAAGCGGTAGTAGGCGACCAGGCCCGGCTCGTTGCCGATCAGCCGGTGGCCCAGGTCCTCAGTGAGTTCGGTGGCCGAGCGCACCCGATTCCAGATCCTCAGTTCGTCGAGGTCGCCCTGGAAGTGGCGCTCGGTGCCGCTGTCGTCCTGCTTGCCGACCAGGACGGGCCCCCGGGCGCCGGGAGTGAACGGGAGCGGGCCGCTGCCCGCCGACCGACCGTTGACGTACAGCCGCGCCGTGGTCCCGTCGAAAGTCGCGGCAACGTGCGTGTAGACGTCGACTGCGAGGACCTCGGTGGAGGACAGCGCGGCGGGCGCCCCCTCGTGAGTGAGGCTCAGCGCGCCGGACGCGTCCACGTCGAGCCGGAACTCCCCGGCCCGGCCCAGCAGCGGGCCGTCCAGCGCGGCGGGCTTGACCCACGCCTCCACCGAGTACGCCTTGCCGCCGAAGCGCAGCACCACCGGGTCGCCGAGGTCGACGTGGGCATCGTGGCCGTCCAGCCGCAGCGCTGTCTCGCCGCGCCCCCCGCTGCTCACCACCGGCACCAGGTCGCGGCCGGTGAACGGGCAGGCGCCGGGGGAACGCTCGAACACCGCGTCCTGATACGCCGGGTCGGGGCTGGTGTAGAACCGGGTGCCCTGGGTGTTGAACAGGCCCTGGGCGCCCTGCTCGATGTTGAAGCCGTCGATCCGCCCGGTGACGTCGTTGTGCGCGAACAGTTGCCAGCGCTGCGCGCCCGCAACCCCGGTCGGCACCAGCACCGCCGCGAACCGGCCCTGGGTCAGATTCCGGACCAAGGACAGCTCCTGGGTCGGCTCGTGGAACGGCCGGCCCTCCATGTCCTCGGTGCCCAGGCTGTCCTTGGCCGACTCCGGCCGGGTGGCGTGCCGGCTGCGCTTGAAGCGCGCCTCCAGCACCGGCTTCAACTTGCCGTCCACCAGCACGAACCGGTCGCACAACAGGGTGTCGCGCACCAGCGGCACCTTCGCGCCGCCGCCGTCCAGCACGTAGTCCGCGCGGGAGGCGTCCCCGGACGAGCCGCCCCCGGCCAGCTTGTACACCGCCCCCGCCTCACCCGCACCCACCGACTGGCGCAGCACCACCACATACGTCCCGTCCGAGGCCACCTGGAACGGCGCGTCCCCGGTCAGCCGCCCGGTGCTCGACAGGTGCCGGTCTACCTCCTCCTCGGCCGGCTGCTCCCCGGCCGCGGCCTCGGCCCCGCCCCTCTTCACCGTCGGCATCGCGGTCGCCCCGACCACCGCGTACCCAACCTCGGCGATCTCCCGGGGGAAGACCAGCTCGGCCGGGTTGTCGCTCCAATACGCCGAGTCCACGTCCCCCTTGGTCGGCGGACCGGCAAGATCCAGCACCGAGTAAACGATCCGGCGCGCGGCGTCCATCGCGAACGCGATCGTCGTGCCCTGGTGCCGGGCCATCGTCACGTGCCGGTACGACCGGTCCCCGTAGACCTTGAGCAGAGATCTCTGAGCTGCCACTGTTCCCCTTTCCCACATCCGCACGAGCCTGGCCGTGCGGCGCCCCCCCACAGGGCTTCGGCAGTCTGGCACGCGCGACTGCGGGCGGGGACCGTTGTCAAATCACCTGGGGCGTAGACGACTTGAACACTTCGCCGAGTGGCTGCAATCCACCATTCCGCCTCTGTCCCGTCGCCCTTCCGCCCGGCCCCGGCCGTCAGGAGAGCCAGCCCGCGCAGCGGGCGGCGGCGAGGTGGGCTGCCCGGCACAACAGCAGATGCAAGTCAGCTTCGATTGCCGGCCCGGACCGCGAATCCGGGCCCACTTCACAGGAGAGACCCATGCGCGACAGCAGGGCCCCGGAGTGTTCCGCGAATCTCCGGGTTGATCACGGGATGCCGTGGAGGGTGAGGACGGCTTCCGGGTCGGTGTGAGAATGCCGCCCACTGGCGGTATTGGCCCATCCGGCCTCACCGCGCCCGGCCATGCCGCATCCGCTGACGGTCACGGTGCCACCGAAACCCATGACGGCTACAACGCGATCACCCAGGTCGACGACTGCGGTGTCAACACAACCTCCATCGCGAGTTTGGGGTCAGAGGGAGCAAGCTCGTAGTCCAGCCAACCGTCCCCTTTTCCCTCCGCAGGCGGGATTCCGTCAACGGGCACTGTAATGGAGACTCTCCGTCATGGGATGCTCACGTTGGTCGGCAAGGAGTCGGCCAGGGAGGGAACGTAGCCATGCCAGACGAGCAAGCCGGTGTCCAGGCAACCGAGGTGGCGTTGATGCCAGCCACGAGGACCGTGGCCGAAGTCCCCGCAGCCGCTGACGCCCGCGACGCGCTCCTGCAAGCCATCAGCCAGGAAGCGCGGAACGTCGCGGACAAGTCTCAGGGGCAGGCATCCACGGCGCTGGAGCAGCTTGCCCGTGCATACGCCCTGGTGGTGTCCGGATATGCCCCGACGGCGATTCCAGGCGCCGGCGCCGAGCCGGTCCGCCTGCAGAGCCGTGCCGAATGGGGCATCGATTGACCATCCCGGAGGGCCCCTGGCTGAGATCGGGGCTGATGAAACTTTGGAGTCTTAGAGGTCATCTCATTTGGCGAGCCTGCGGTAGCAGATCAGGGTGCATGCGAGGCTCGTGAAGGCGAGGAAGTGTTCGGCTTTGCGCTCGTAGCGA
>NZ_JBVIYZ010000063.1:0-9292 GCF_055592085.1 Streptomyces sp. NPDC041135 | reverse complement strand
GGTGACGGCTCCGCCGCGGGTGGACGATCTGGACGGGTTGGCGTATGTCGTCTTCACGTCGGGTTCGACGGGCGCGCCGAAGGGTGTGGAGGTCGGGCACCGGGGGCTGGTCAACCACGTCGCCTGGGCGGCGCGGGAGTTGCTGTCCCGAGGCAGCACCGGCACCGCCCTCTTCTCGTCCGTCGCCTTCGACCTGGTCGTGCCTAACATCTGGGCACCGCTCGTCGCCGGCCAGGCCGTGCGCACCTTCTCCCAGGACATCGGCCTGGACCGGCTGGGCGAACACCTGGCCGCGGGCGCCCCCTACAGCTTCCTCAAACTGACGCCCGGACACCTGGAGGTCCTCGCCCACCAGCTGGACGACCAGACCCTCGCGGCGCTGACCGACACGGTCGTGGCCGGTGGGGAGGCCTTCCCCGCCGAACTCGCCGACCGGTGGCTGCGTCTGCTCGGCCCCGGAAAAATGATCAACGAGTACGGGCCCACCGAGGCCTCGGTCGGCACCTGCGTCCACCCGGTGACCGAGGCACACCCCTCCCGCACCGTGCCGATCGGCAGGCCGCTGCCCAACATGACGATGTACGTCCTGGACGCGGCCCTGCAGCCGGTGGCGGTGGGTGTGGCGGGGGAGCTGTACGTCGGCGGTACCGGGGTGGCGCGCGGTTACGCGGGGCGTGCGGACCTGACGGCCGAGCGGTTCCTGCCCGACCCGTTCGGGCCCGCGGGCGCACGCTTCTACCGCACCGGTGACCTGGTGCGCCGGCGCCCGGACGGCGAGGTGGAGTTCCTGGGCCGGCTGGACGACCAGGTCAAGATCCGCGGCTACCGTGTCGAACTGGGCGAGGTGCAGGCCGTCCTGGCCGCGCACCCGGCCGTGCGCGAGGTGTGCGTCACCGTCCACGACAGCGGCGGCGGCGAACGCCGGCTCGCCGCCTACTACACGCACGGCGAACAGCCGCCCGTGCAGGACCTGGCCACGTTCTGCGCCCTGCACCTGCCCGACTACATGGTCCCGGCCACCTTCACCGCCCTGCCCGCCCTGCCCCTCAACGCCAACGGCAAGACCGACCGCCGCGCCCTGCCCGCCCCCGACACAGACGCCGCACCGCACCCGTACACGGCCCCCGTCACCGGGACCGAGAAGGTCATGGCGGGCTTGTGGGAGCAGATCCTCGGCCTCGACCGGGTCGGCACCGAGGACAACTTCTTCGACCTCGGCGGCCACTCGATGCTCGTCATCAAGGTGATGGCGGCCGCCCGGAAACTGCGGCTGCCCCTCACCCTGCGGATGCTCTACCAGACGCACACCCTGGCCGAGCTGGCCGCCGAACTGGACGCCGCGGCCGGCCCCGGCAGCACGACGCCGGCCGTCTCCGGCACCCCGGCGGCACCCGCCGCCGACCGGTTGCCCGTCATGGCCGAACACCACATCCCCGGGGTCGCGGTCGCGGTCCTGCGCGACGGAGAGGTCGCGTCGCTGCACGGCTACGGCGTTCTGGAGGCGGGCTCGACGCACCCCGTCACCGCGACGACCCTCTTCCAGGCAGGCTCGATCAGCAAGCACGTCACCGCACTGGCCGTGCTGCGCTTGGTCGACGAGGGCGTCCTCGACCTCGACACGGACGTCAACCCCCGGCTCACCGGCGGCTGGCGGATCGCCGACCCGGCCGGCCTCCCGGTGGCCGTCACCCTGCGTCAGCTGCTCTCGCACTGGTCGGGCCTGGTCTCCGTGCCGTACGCCGGGCTCACCCCCGGCGCCGCGCTGCCGCCGCTGTCCGACCTGCTCGCCCAGGTGCACAGCGAGGTGGCACCCGGCACCAGGTTCCTGGTGTCCAACACCAACTACTGGGTGATCCAGCGGCTGCTGGAGGACGTCACCGCACTGCCGTTCGCGGAGCTGATGCGCCGTACCGTCCTCGAGCCGCTGCGCATGACACACAGCAGCTTCGACCCGGACCACCCGCGGACATCGGGCAGGCCGACGGCCGTCGGGCACGGGCCGCTGGGCGACCCGGTGGAGGGCGGCTGGCGCGTCGGACCGCACCTCGCCTCCTCCGGCCTGTGGTCCACCGCCGCCGACCTCGCCAAGGTCGCCGTCGAACTGCGCCGGGCCTACCTGGGCGACCCCTTCGCCTTCCTGTCGAAGCCACTCGCCGCGCAACTGCTCACACCGGTCGGCGAAGGCACCTTCTACGGCCTGGGCACCGTGGTCGACGGAGACGCCCCCGCCCTGGAGGCGGGGCACGGCGGCGAACCGTACGGCTACCGCAACATGATGATCGTCCGCATCAGCGACGGCACCGGCTTCGTGGTCCTGACCAATGCCCTGTCGGGCCGAGCCGCCATCAAGGCCGTCTCGGCGGCCCTGCGCGAGCAGTCCGGGATCGGCGGCGGCGAACGCGCCGGGCAATGGGCCCGGTGACCCCCGCGGGTCCGGCCCCCGGACCCGCCCCCGCCCCCCTCTCGAAAGGACGCCCACCGTGCGGCATCTGATATCCATCGACGACCTCACCGACGAGGACCTCCGGGCCGTCGTCGCCCGCGGCGTCCAGTTCGGCGCCGAGGGTCCCGCCGGGGCCCGCCCACTGGAGGGCGACATCGCCGGCATCTACTTCCGCCGCACCTCCACCCGGACCCGCACGGCCTTCTCGGCCGGCGCCTTGCGGCTCGGCGCGCAGATCGTTTCCTACGGCGCCGGGGACCTGCAGCTCAACACCGGGGAGACCAGCGAGGACACCGGCCGGGTCATGTCCCGGATGCTCGACGTGCTCGTCGCCCGCACCGCGGACGACCCCGCCGAGATGCGCGCCTGGGCCGCTCAGCACCGGATGTCCGTCATCAACGCGATGAGCGCCGACGAGCACCCCACCCAGGCACTCACCGACCTGACCACGCTGCTGGGCCGATTCGGCCGGCTGGAAGGGCTGCGCGTCCTGTACGTCGGAGAGGGCAACAACACCGCCGCCGCCCTCGCGCTGGCCCTCACCCGCTTCCCCGGCGTCGAGCTGGAGCTGCGCACCCCACCCGGCTACGGGCTCGCCGCCCGCTTCCTGGCCCGGGCGGCCGAGCAGGCCGAGCGCCACGGCGGACGGTTCACCGAGCGCCACGACATGGCCGCGCTGCCCGCCGACCAGGACGCCGTCTACACGACGCGCTGGCAGACCACCGGCACCAGCAAGGCCGACCCGCGCTGGCGGGAGACCTTCGCGCCGTTCCAGGTCGGCGAGGCGCTGTGGGAGGACAGCCCCAAGGCCGTCTTCCTGCACGACCTGCCCGCGCACCGGGGCGACGAGGTCACCGCCGGCGTCCTCGACGGTCCCGCCAGCCTCGCCTTCCAGCAGGCCGAGAACAAGATGCACAGCGCCATGGCCGTCCTGGAGTGGTGCCGGCGCGGACCCACCGGCAGCGCCGGCGGCCCGGGGCGGTCCTGGTGACCGTCGCCCCCGCGGCGCCGGCCGACGCCGGCCCCCGGCTGCCGCCGCTGCGCAGGAACCGCGACTTCATGCTGCTCTGGTCCGGAGCGGGCATGTCGTTCCTCGGCACCCGGGTCACGGCGGTCGCCTATCCGCTGCTCGTGCTCTGGCACACCCGCTCGCCCGTCGCCATGTCCCTGGTGACCTTCGCCGCCCTGCTGCCCGCCCTGCTGGTGCAGCTGCCGGCCGGGGCGCTCGTGGACCGGTGGGACCGCAGGCGCGTGATGATGGTGTGCGAGGCGGGCCGAACCCTGGCGCTCGCCACCGTCGCGGCCGCCGTGCTCACCGGTGGCGTCTCGGTGGTGCACATCGCCGCCGTCGCGTTCACCGAGTCCGGCCTCACCGTCTTCTACCGGCTGGCCGAACGCGGCGCCGTACGCAACGTGGTGCCCCAGGAGCAGCTGCCGCAGGCGCTCGCACAGAACGAGGCGCGAGGCCGGGCCGCGGGCCTGCTCGGGCAGCCCGCCGGCATCCTCCTCTACACGGCGGTGCGCTCGGTGCCGTTCCTGTTCGGCGCGGTCGCCTACTTCGTCTCGCTGCTGACGCTGCTGTCCATCAGGAAGGACTTCCAGGGCGAGCGGACCGCCGCCCGCAAGACGCTGCACCGCGAAGTCGCCGAGGGCATGGCGTGGCTGTGGCGCCGGCGCTTCCTGCGTACCGCGCTCGCCTTCGTCGCCGGCACCAACGCGCTGTTCCAGGTCCTCAGCCTCGCCGTGATCCTGATGATCAAGGACGAGGGCCGCTCGGAGGCCGTTCTCGCGGTGGTCGTGACGGGCGGCGGCATCGGCGGCATGCTCGGCGCGCTCACCGGCGGCTGGTGGACACGCCGGTGCGGCCAGCGCACCACACTCGTCGGCGGGCTGGGCGTCTGGGCCTGCCTGATGACAGCCATCTCCTTCACGCACGCCCAGCCGCTGCTGCTCGGGCTGCTGTTCGCCGGCACGAGCCTGGTCGGTGCCGTCTTCAACGTCACCGCCGCCGTCTACCAGGTGCGCACCACACCGGACGAGTTCCAGGGCCGCGTCGCCGGCACCGCCAACCTCATCTCCTCCGGCACCAACTCGCTCGGCGCGCTCCTCGCCGGCCTCGCCCTCGAACTGTGGGGCGCCGGCGAGTCGATCCTGCTGACCGGCGCCGCGATGGCACTGCTGTCCCTGGGCGCCGCGCTCACCCCCGCCCTGCGCACCGAGGACGACCACGCCGGCATCGAAACCCACGGGGGAGAAGGAGAGGGACATGACGGGAGCTGACAGCCCGGACGCCTGGTTCCGGGTGCACCGGCGGTCTGTGCGGCCGCGGCTGCGACTGGTGTGCTTCCCGCACGCCGGCGGCACCGCCCAGCTGTTCAGCGGCTGGCCGTCGAGACTGCCCGAGGACATCGAGGTGCTCGCCGTCCGCTACCCCGGCCGGCAGGACCGGCTGGCCGAGCCGTGCGTCGAGGACATGGCGACCCTCGCCGACCGGATCACCCAGGCGCTCGTCGCCTACCTCGACCTGCCGGTGGCCCTGTTCGGCCACAGCATGGGCTCCGCCGTCGCCTACGAGGTGGCGCTGCGCCTGGAGGCCCGGCACGGCATCACGGCCGCCCGCCTGATGGTCTCCGGCCGGGGCGCCCCGCACCGGGCCCGGCACAGCGGGCTGCACCGGGCGGACGACGACACGCTGATCGCGGGCGTCCGCCGCCTCGGCAGCCTGGGCTCGGAGGTCTTCGACGTGCCCGAGCTGCGGGAACTGCTGCTGCCCGCGCTGCGCGCCGACTACCGGCTCATCGAGACGTACCGGCCCGGCCGTCCGCTACCCGTACGCGCCCCCGTCGGCGCCTACGCCGGCGACAGCGACCCCGGTTACGGCCGTGAGCGCGCAGCGGTCGCGGCCTGGGCGGAACTCACCACGGCGGACGGCTTCAGCGTGCGGTCCTTCCCCGGGGACCACTTCTACCTCGACCCGTGCGAGGCGGAGCTGACGGCCGACATCGCACAGCAGCTGACCGCGGTCGGGCGAAATAGAAGGTTTATAGCGTCCCCGCGACAATCGGAAAACAGTGAAGGGATCGGCCCATGACCGAACAGCAGATATGGTCACCACTCGAGATCGAGACCGAGCTGGTCGGCGGCACGGAGGAACTCGTCGACCGCCTCGCGGCGATGGGCGACGAACTGGGCGAACTCCTCGTACAGGAGAAAGCCCTGGTCTTCCGCGGCTTCGGAGTGACTCCCGACGCCCTGGACGAAGTCCTCGACCTGCTGCTGCCCAACCGCCTGGCCTACGTGCACGGCAATTCGCCGCGCACCAAGGTCGGCAGCAACGTCTACACCTCGACCGAGTACCCGCCGGAATTCACCATCTCCATGCACAACGAGATGAGCTACGCCCACGCCTGGCCGGCCCGGCTCGCCTTCTACTGCCAGACTCGGCCCGGCAGCGGCGGCGCCACCCCGGTGGTCGACTCCGCGACATGGCTCAACTCCCTCGACGACGAGGTCAGGCGGGCCTTCGCCGGCGGTGTCCGCTACATCCAGAACCTGCACGACGGTTACGGCCTCGGCAAGAGCTGGCAGGACACCTTCGAGACCGACAGCCGCGAACAGGTCGAAGCCTTCCTCGACGGCGCCGGAGCCGGCTGGGAGTGGAAGGCCGACGGCGGCATCCACGTCGAAGCGGTCCGCCCGGCCACCACCCGGCATCCCGTCACCGGCGCCGAAGGCTGGTTCAACCAGGCCGACCAGTGGCACCCGGCCGGCCTCGGCGACGACACCGCCGCGGCCCTCGCGCAGATCCTGCCCGAGGACGAACTCCCGCAGAACGTCACCTTCGCCGACGGCAGCCCGATCCCCGCCGAGTACGTGGCCCAGATCCGCGACCGCGGCCTGGCCAACGCCGTCGACGTCGACTGGCGCGCCGGGGACGTCCTCCTCATCGACAACGTGCTGCTCGCCCACGGCCGCCGGCCCTTCACCGGCCCCCGCCGCGTGCTGGTGGCGATGTCGGACGAGTGACACCATGACCGCCGAAACCGCCGAGTTCGAACGGCTGCGGACGCAGGACGCCGTCCATGTCTGGCGGGGCCGCACGACGGACGTACTGCTCCCCGAGGACGCCGCCCTGCTCTCCACCGCCGAACTCGAGATCGTACGACGCAGGTCGCAGCAGGCGGCCGTCCGGTACGCGGGAGCCCATGCCGCCCTGCGCCGGGTCCTGGCCCGCTACCTGGGCGTGCCACCCGAGCGGATCGAACTCGGGCGCCGTCCCTGCCCGCGCTGCGAGGACCCCGAGCACGGGCGCCCGCGCGTCGACTGGCCGCCCAGCGGCCTCGACTTCAACCTGTCCCGCTCCGGCGGGCACTGGCTGCTCGCCGTCGTCGCCGGCCACCAGGTCGGCGCCGACGTCGAGGACGGCAGGACCGTCGACGTCCAGGGCTCCTCCGCGATCGTGCTCACGGACGCCGAACTCGCCCTCGTGCGGGCTCAGCCCACCGAGGAACGCCGCCTGGAGACCTTCTTCCGCTGCTGGACCCGCAAGGAGGCCGTCGTGAAGGCCTCCGGCGTGGGCATCGTCGCCGACCTGCGCACCATCGAGGTGCGCCCCGCCGACGACGGCCCGGTCCGCGTCACCCACGCCGAACCGAACGGCCCGGACACCTGGACGGTGCAGAACCTGCCGGCCGGCCCGGGACTGTTCGCCGCGCTCGCCCGGGAGGCCGGCAGCACGGGCCCGGTGCTGCTGCGCGACTACGGGCGAGAGTTCCGGCGAACGCCCTACGGCAGCATCCCGTACGCCACGGACCGGCGCGACACCGACGCGTACGCCGCCCCGGTCCACGGCACCGAGAAGAACGGAGCCAACGCCGCATGACCTCTGTCGAGTTCTTCGCGCCGCCCGGCACCCGCGGCACCTCAGTGCACGCCTACCTCCGCGACCACCACAGCACGCTGCGCCGCGTCCTCGCCGAACGCGGAGCGATCCTGCTGCGCGGCTTCGAGGTCGGCGGGGTGGACGGGTTCGACGGCGTGGTCCGCGGGTTCTCCGGTTCGGCGCCGCTCACCTACGCGGAACGCTCCTCCCCCCGCTCCACCATCAAGGGGCAGGTCTACACCTCGACCGACTACCCCCGTGACGAGGAGATCTTCCTGCACAACGAGAACTCCTACCAGGCGGTCTGGCCGCGCACCCTGTACTTCCTGTGCATCGAGCCGGCCCTCACCCAGGGCGCCACCCCGCTCGCCGACATCCGTGAGGTCCACCGGCACATCGACCGCGAGGTCCGCGAGGAGTTCACGCGGCGCGGCTGGCGCGTCGTACGCAACTTCCACGCCGAGTTCGGCGTGCCGTGGCAGGAGGCCTTCGGCACCTCCGACCGGGACGCCGTCGAACAGTACTGCCGCGGCAAGGGCCTGCACCCGCACTGGCGGCCGGACGGCGGGCTGCGCACCACCGCGGTGCGCCGCGCCGTGCACACCCACCCCGACAGCGGCGAGCCCGTCTGGTTCAACCACGCGACCTTCTTCCACGTCACCTCGCTGGCCCAGGAGGTCAGGCAGGGGCTGAGGGAGATCTTCGACGAGGAGGACCTGCCGACCAACACGTACTACGGGGACGGGGGCCGCATCCCCGACGAGGTGACGGACCACCTGCGCGCGGCCTACCGCGCCGCGTCCACCCGCTTCGACTGGGAACGTGACGACATCCTGGTCGTCGACAACATGCTCGCCGCCCACGGCCGCGAGCCCTTTACGGGCCCGCGCCGCATAGCCGTCGCCATGGCGGAACCGTGGGAGGGCTGACGCGCCCCGGGCGACGGCGACGGGCCGGGGACCCCCCCAGGAGAGGGTGCCCGGCCCGTCGCCGCGCCGCGGACGCTCAACTCACGGCGCTCAGCCGCACGTCGCCGCCGTCCGTGTGCAGTGTGATCCTGCGGGCGGCCGCCGGATCGGTCTTGATGTCCACCTTCGACGAGCCGCCGTTGCTGGTTGCCTTCACCGCGTACGCCTCCGCAGCCGGCACCTGCACCGACACGTCGCCGGCCCGGGTGTCGATGTCCACGGTGTCCGGGGCGCCGGTGAAGCGGGCGTCGATCGCACCGCCGCTTCCCTCCACGGTGAACCGCTTGGAGGTGACCCGGTCCGCGGTGACCCGGCCTCCGCCGGACTTCACCTCCAGCGCGCCGGCCAGCCCGGACACCGAGACGTTCCCGCCCTTGCTGTCCAGGACGGCCGCGAGGGACCTGGGCACCTGAAGCGTGTAGTCCACCGTGCACTTGGAGGCCCCGCCGTCGACGGCGCAGCCGGCCCCCGGTGCCAGCAGCAGGGTGCCGCCCCGCGTGGTGTGCCGCGTCCGCGGCCGGTCACCGCTGTACGTCACCTTCTCCGTGACCCGGACCGTGCTGCCGTCACCGGCGACGACGCTGATGTCGCCGCCGGGGGTGCGCACGTCGAGCGCCGACACCTTCCCGGTCACGTCGTACGAGCTGCTCGTGCTCTTGGATCCCTCCTGGCCGGCCTCGCAGCCGGTGGCGAGTACCCCGGCTGCCAGCGCGAAGACGGCGACGGACAGATGGCGGGCGCGGAGCTTCATGATGGTGGCCTCTTCTTCGTTCGGTGCTCAGGACGGTTTCGGGTGCTCAGGTCCGCGCGGGTGCGGGCGGGCGGAAAGCCGGTGACAGGGCCTAGGGCCTGTCGTTTGGATCAGGTCGGCTGAGCGGAACTGCGCCTTTCGGCCGACCCGAGTGGGGCGTGGTGCGTGCAGCTGCAAGGCGGAGGAGGGAGTCGACGCGGAGCGTCGAGGACCGACGACAACGCGGCAGATGTGCGTGCCACGCCCCG
>NZ_JBVIYZ010000062.1:0-9652 GCF_055592085.1 Streptomyces sp. NPDC041135 | reverse complement strand
ACCCGCCCCCGCGGCTCGCTTGCGAACTCCGCCCCGCGCAGCATGACGACGGCCCTCAAGATCAGCCTCCCACGGCAACACCAACTCATCGACCAAACACGCGAGATGCCGACGAGAGACCCCCGTGAACAGCCGATGCGCCAGCACCGCCCGATTGACCTTGATCGCCACAGCCGGATCATGCCACCTGCCAGCCACGATGCCTCACCTGCTATCACGCACCAGCTCGTTAGGGGCACGAGCGCCGATCCCGGATGGGAGAAGCAGTCTCTTCGTAACGTGGATGCCGGCACGCTGATGCCGCAGGTGAGGCCGAGAAGAACACGCACACGGGAGCAAGCACGTGACCGGTGAAGGTGGCATCGACGTCTATCTGGGTCTGGACGTCGGCAAAGGCGAACACCATGCGACGGCGCTGACCCCGGAGGGCAAGAAGACCTTCGACAAGCGGCTGCCCAACACCGAGTTCAAGCTCCGCGAGATCTTGCCAAGCTCCAGGCCAAGCACCGCCCTGTCCTGGTGGTGATCGACCAGCCCGCTTCCATAGGCGCCCTGCCTCTGGCAGTAGCTCGTGGTGCGGGCTGCCGTGTCGCCTATCTGCCGGGGCTGACGATGCGACGGATCGCCGATCTCTACCCCGGCGAGGCCAAGACCGACACCCGCGAGGCGTATGCCATCGCGGACGCGGCCCGTTCGATGCCCCACACCTTGCGGGCCATCGAGGCGGCCGACGAGACCGTGGCCGAGCTGGAGATGCTGACCGGCTTCGACGATGACCTGGCCACCGAGGTGACACGGACCAAGAACCGCCTGCGGGGCCTGCTGACACAGATCCATCCGCCGCTGGAGAAGATCATCGGCCCGCCTGGACCACCCCGCCGTCCTCACCCTGTTCGAACGCTTCGGCTCCTGCCCAGCTGCGGAAAGCAGGACGGTGCAGACTCGCCACACTGCTGCGGCCGCAGGCCTCGCGGATGGCCGAGCGCCTGGCCGAGGACATCTTCACCGCATTCGACGAGCAGACCGTGGTTGTTCCCGGCACCGACGCCGCCGCACTGATCATCCCCAACCTCGTCGCCAGCCTCGGCTCCGTACTGGACCAGCGCGGACCTCTCGCAGCCCGGATCGAGGAACTGTTGGAGGCCCACCCTAATGGGCAGTGGTGCGGGGCACCGCCAGGCCCACCCCGGCCCATCGAGGCCCTGAAAGAGACTGCGGGCCCTGCATCACTCGTGGTGCTGGACCCACCGCCGCGACCGCCTGCCCGACACCTACCGCGCCATCGCCAGCCTCGTCTCCGACCGCACGGCCAACATCTCAAAACATGCCACGACCAGGCCAAACACGCCTCACCCGCTATCACGCACCAACTCGTTAGACGATCGCCGCGAACAGCGTCTCATCAGGCGTGTCCTGGGTCCCGCCGCCCTGCGGACGCAGCCTCGACGTACTGGTTGGCCGTGACCGGTGTGAGGATTCGGCCGTTCGTGACGGTGTGAGTACCCGGCCGTGGATCGGGACGACGACGTGTGGGCGCTGATTGAGCCACTCCTGCCGCCTTGACCGGAGCGGTCGCCGGGCCGAGGCCGGTGCCGGACCGGCTCTGCCTCCAGGGCATCCTGTTCGTCCTCTACAACGACATAGCGTGGCCACTCCTGCCGCATGAGCTGGTGTTCAGCTCGGGGCAGACGTGCTGGCGGTCTCTGGACCGGTGGTAGGAGGCAGGGTTTACGACCGGCTGCATCAGGTCCTGCTCACGGAGCTGAACGCGGCCGGCGAACTCGACTGGTCCCGGGCCTGCGTGGACGGATCACACATCCGGGCGAAAAGGCACCACTTGATCTGCGACGGACGCGGCACCCCACTCAAAAGCCATCACACCGCGGTCAACGTTAACGACGTCACCCAGATGCTCGCCTGGTCGACGGCATCCCGCCTGTCGCGGGCCGCCCCGGAGGGGCTCGCCGCCGACCAGAAGCCCTGTTCGGCGGCAAGGGCTACGACTCCAACCCGAACCGGGACGCGCTGCGCGAGCGTCGGATCCTGCCTCTCATCTCGCGCAAGGGATCACCCAACATCAAGGGCATCGGCAAACTCCGCTACGTCGTCGAGCAGCCCTTCGCCATCCTCCACCACTTCAAACGCCTCGCCGTCCGACGGGAACGCCGCATCGCACTCAACGACGCCTTCATCTTCGTCGCCTGCAGCCTCATCTGCTACCGACGCCTCAAGAAGGCCTACTCATGATCGTGTTACAAGATCATAGGCCGAGGCCTTTTAAGGTCTGCCAATTTTCACGCACTTCTTGCAGCGCTTCGATCTGCGGCAATGCATCTCAGAGAAGACAAGCAAACATTTTCAGTTCAGTATGACCAAAAACCTGAACGATCCGCTAACAAAGGAGTGTTCTCACTCTACGGAAAGGTGGATGTTCGATCCGTAACCCTTCAGACTGTCGACGATCGGAACGAACCCGACAATGGAAAGACATTCGGTATCGGGCCAGTTGACCGGATCCGTCTGGGTGTAGCCGGTGCAGTCCGTCTCATAGAATCCCGTACTGATGATGCCCTTGGCGATGACACCGTCGCCCAACTGGTTCAGCTGGTAGACCGGGCCGCCACTGTCACCTCCGACAACCATCACTGCGCCGGGAAGAATGTTCCATGCCTCAGCCACGTCCAGCACCCATCCGGACGGGTCTGGGGCATCCGAAATCTTTTCCTCACGGCCGACGTCATGCACCTTTCCCCAGCAGTGTTCCCCGCTGCGGGCACCGCCGGTGCAGATGTAGTCGCCCTTGTACGTTCCCGACATCTTATTAACCGGGCTCGATGTGGTCGATGGGGTATCGCCGCGGTAGATCCGGGCCCGGGTGTCGTTGCCCATCGTGTTTATGGAGCTGTCGAGAGCGTTGACCGTGTACTTCTGGGCGCCTACCCGGGTGGCGGTCTGCGTTGAGGGGAGTCCAGTGACGGGGTCCCACTTGCTCGGGAGGGTCTTCGGGACAAAGACGCCCTTGTCTACGCCGTGCGTGAAGCAGTGACCGGCGGACAGCATGAGGGGAGTACCGTTAGTCTCGTGTACCGCGAAGCCGGTAGAGCACGAGCCGCCTTGCGTATCGTAGCGGGCTCCGCCGTAGTAGGGGGCAGTGTCCAGCTGACGGCTGGTGAATGTGCCCCGCTTTCCTGCTTCAAGGGTGACAGGGACAGTTGAACCGGTGATCGCGCTCGAGTTGCCGGCCGCGGAGAGGTCGCCGTCAATCCGAACCGTGATTCCACTACCATCCGAGAGAGGGCCGAGAGAAGCGATCTTCACCTTCTCGCTGTCCGTCCAGGCCGTTCGGACCCGGTCCATGGCGGCGACCAGGTCACTCTTCGAGTAGGCGGCATTCGCCACCGTCGCCGAATAATCCGGCTTCATCCCCGCAATGATGGCGGAAACAGCGGCCGGAACATTACCCTTCCAGTTCAGGGTGAGCCGCTTGGTCTCCGGAGACACCTCGATGGAGGTGTAACCACTGGTGGCCGACTTCTCCGACTCGGCAACAATGGAATCAGCCACTCCGTCCAGATAGTTCTGGATCTCCATTAACCGCGCGACGGAATCGAAGCCTTCCGGCACCGGCACGGAAGAGTTCACGTGCGGAACCACGCCCTTATCATCCGTGGCTTGGGCCGGCAGGCTCACCATGAGCGAGCTGGCCAGCGACACGGCAAGGGCCGCCGACATACCGACCTTCCGAGACAATCTAATTTTCACTTCATCCTCAATATTCAGCGATGCATGCTTGCTTTTTGCGTTATTCCAATTTGATGGGAAACTCTGCATATTCCATCCCGCGAGCCATTGACCTTCGGTTTCATGCGCTGGCAGACGGAACCGTAAGAGCTTCCCATCAATAAACCCGCCGCCGCCGTCACTGAGCCTCTTTTATCCTCGGCTCGGCACGATGCCTTGAGTAGCTCTGACCTGCGGTGGTGTTTTGGATCTTCACCCCTGGGACTCCAGGATGAAAGAGGCTCACTGACACTCCTCTCAGGAGGGCCTTAGGTCGCGGGCCTTAGGTCGCAACTTCTTACGCAACCCAGACAGACTAACTGCCGCTATGACCAGCCGATGAGTATTAACATCTCATTCTTGAAGCTTTCTGGGTCTTCGAAGTTGAGCTGTGTACTCTGGTCTACGCTGTCACCCCGTGCGATGTAGGGCAGGTGGCCGTCGGCTTCGACGAGGTCGGCGAGGACGCGGTAGTGGCGCTGCCAGTCGCGCCACGGGCAGTTCCAGTCCGGGGCGATCGCGGCCAGCTCCTGCGCGCGCCGCCGCCCGCTTCGGGTCCTTCCGGAGGCCGCCCTTGCGCGCCGAAGGTTGGCCATATGCTGCCCGATGGGCACCATAGCCTCGCCCTCGCCCCACACGGCGTCCTGCCGCGGGGCGAGGTGCCCGGTTGCCCGACGGTAGGTCCGGAGTGCGGCGAGCTTGGCCTCCCACGCTTCCTCTCCGGGTTCCCAGACCATCCAGGCCTCCGGTGCGTCCAGGAAGACCTTGCGCCGGTCTTCCAGCTCCCCGGCCCACAGTGCCTTGCCCTGCTGGTGCACCCACCGCCCAAGCGGAAACGCCTTGGTCGCCCCGACCTCCACGTCGTAGGGCACGGCGTGGAGGCTGGTGATCTCGTTCTCCTTCCGCCACCGGAGCAGGGCCTGGTAGCCCTCCAGCCACACCAGGGACTCGGGCCGGTAGACCCGGGTGCGCAGGAAGGCGGCGATGGTCGCGGCGTCGCGCGGGCTGGAGAAGTGGAGCAGGGCCGACTCGGCAGCGTCCTGCTCCTGGTCCTCGCCGTCACCCTCTCCGCCGGACCCGACGATCCGCCCGTCCTCATCGCGCTGGAGGTGGACCTTACGCTTGCCGCTGGTGAGCGCGCGGGACGCGAGCTGCTCGACCAGGCGCTCATCATGCGAGCGGAGGCCCTGGAGCACGGCCACGAGCGGCTTGAAGCTCGCGGAGGCGACCATGTCCTGCGGGTCCTCGACGGGCTCCAGGAACACCGGCACGAAGATGCGGGCGACCTTGGTGGAGCCGTCCTTGTTGAGCCTCAGCGCGCGGCCGATGTTCTGCACGATCTCTAACTGGGAGCCGCGGGTATCGGCGAAGCAGACCACCCAGCTCCCGCTCACGCTTTGGGAGGCATGCGACGCAGAACAGCTCGGCCGCTGGCTCCGTGAGCATCCTGGTGTTGAAGTCGCCTGCCGCGACGGCTCGCTCGCCTACCGGCAGGGCATCACCACCGGCGCCCTCGAAGCGATTCAGGTCAGTGACCGCTTTCACTTGAAGGATTCCTGGGCCTGTGAGGCGAAGATCCGGTGGACCGCCTTGCCTGAATCCGATAGCCGACGTGTGAGCAAGTGGCATTTCGCCGCCGTGCCAGTCAGCCGCACCCAGACCTCGGCGAAGTCGACATCAGCCTCGAGGCGTAGCCGTCTGATCTGGACGTAGTCGCAGATCGTGGTGGAGTACGACGCGCTGTTTGAAGCCGTACTCAGCAACCAGCCGCTGCTGGATGCGCCGGGCGGTATGCCTCTGCTTGCGCCGGGCGGTCTGGTCCTCCACTTCACGAGCATCGCGTCAATCCACCGCTTCGCTGGGTCCAGCACCGGCATCGGGGCTTGGGCGTCTTCCGCAGCGACGGCACCGCCGACTGGAGCGCCTACCTCACCATCCGTCTGTGAGTGCCGTACTTCTCCGCCAACGCGCGTTGTGCGGTGAGGGGGCGAGACGCTTGGCCCCGCAAAGAGCTCGATCCGCGACGGCCCCACCTCGGCCTCCCGACATGACCGTGTTCCCAAACGACACGGCCCCGACATGACCGTGAACGACGGACCATACCCTGTCGTCGCAGGGCGGATGCCCACAGCATTCACTCCAACGTGGGCACGTCGCCATTGCCCCCGACTAGGCAGTTTCGTTGGATCAGTCGGTCGTTGGTCCGGGTGTGCCGTTAACAGATGCGCAGTGGGCGCGGATCGAGCCGTTACTCCCGGACCGCACGCCGAAGCGGGGTGGTCGCTGGCGGGATCATCGTGAGGTGATCGACGCGATCGCGTTCAAGTTCCAGACCGGAACGCAGTGGGTCCACCTGTCGGACAAGTACGGCAACTGGCGGGGCGTCTACAACCGACTGCGGATGTGGGCCGTCGACGGCACCTGGGAGCGGGTGGTCACCGCGCTGATGGCACAGGCCGACGCCGATGAGGACCTCGACTGGGCCGTGTCCGTCGACTCCACGATCGTGCGGGCCCACCAGCACGCTGCCGGGCCCGCAAAAAGGGGCCCTGGCCGGCGAACCGGCCGACCACGCAATCGGCCGGTCCCGCGGTGGGCTGACGACCAAGATCCACCTGGCTGCCGATGCCCGCTGCCGACCTCTCACGTTCGTTCTCTCCGCCGGACAGGCCGGTGATGCACCTGCTTTCACCGAGGTCATGGCCCGCCTACGCGTTCCCCGTCGGCGGGGACGACCTCGCACCAGGCCGGACCTGGTCCTGGCCGACAAGACATCCCACGCGGATAAGCGTCAAGCCGCCGCTGCTTTGAGCTCTGCTGAGGGCTGTGGGAATGCGACTGCTTCGTCGTAGGTGTGACCGTTCTGGAGGCAGTGGAACAGCATGCCCATGAAGCGGTTGAAGAGGTTTCGCTGTGCTGCGACGTGGCGGTCGCCGGCTGCTCTGCGGCGGTCGTAGTGGGCTCTGGCGCCTGGTGACTTGGTGAGAGAGTTGAAGGCCCAGACGTAGCCAACGGCGGCCAGTCGCTGGTTTTTGACCTTCCGGCTCATGACCTTGCAGCTCTTGCCGCTGGCTCTGGTGACCGGGGCACTTCCCGCGTAGGCCTTGAGGGATCCGGCCGTGGCGAAGCGGGTCCGGTCGTCGCCGATCTCCGCCAGGACTCGGGCGCCTGCCAGTGCGGCGAGACCCGGAAAGCTGCGGATGACCGGCGCGTCCGGATGCTCTTCGAAGGCCTGCGTGACGGCTTCTTCGAGCTGGTCGGCGTTGTCGCAGGCGGTGTTCAGCTGCCTGAGCAGAGCGGAAGTCTGATGGCCGAGGGCTGCTTCGACCAGCGGGAGCTGGTGAAGGTAGTCGCGGCTGAAGACCTCGTGGAGACGTTCGGCTTCGGTCTGGATGCCGCGGGTGCGGTCGGCCTTCTTGAGCAGCGACTGCAGGCGTCGCCGTGTCAGCTTTGCAGCCGATGTCGGGGTTGGTGCTGCGGCCAGGATGCTGCGGGCTTCCCTTGAGCACAGGCCGTGCTTGTGACTCGCGAAGGCGTCGATGATCGCCGGATAGAACTCTCTGAGCTGGGAGCGAAGCTTGTTGTGGGCCTGGCCGCGTGCCCAGACGGCGTCCTGCTGGGCCCGGGCGAGCACGGCGATGGCCTGGACGAGCTCGGAGTCCGCCGGCAGCGGGCGGTGGGCGGCCATGTCGGTTCGCAGGATGCTGGCCAGGGCAGCGGCGTCGACGGCGTCCGACTTCTTTCGGGCGACGGAGTGCCGGTCCCGATAGCGGGCGACCGCCAGCGGATTGATCGCGAAGACCGGTCGGCCGGTGGCCCGCAGACACGCGACAAGCAGTCCGCGTGAGGTCTCGATCGCCACCGGAATGGGTGTGTCCTCGTTATCGCCGTGCTCGGCCAGCAGGGCAATGAGCTGGGCAAACCCTGCGGCGTCGTCGCTGATTCGCACCTTGGCGAGCTGCTGTCCGCCCGCATCGACCAGTGCGATGTCGTGATGATCTTCGGCCCAGTCCACCCCGCAGAACACTGACGTCGGTAACCCGGTGATCTCCATGCGGTCCTCCTTTGTGACGACTCTCTTCCCAGGTCAGAGCCTGCACAGGGTGCGCGTGCTCCCTAATGGAAGTGCTCAAGGCACGTCATCCCACCAGCCGTTCGCAACCCCAGCGAGTCACACAGCCCTCGGTCCGCGTCAGAGCTGAAAGCTCAAGGCAGAGCTGAGAGGTGATCCGCGCAACCGGCTCGGACTACGAACAGCCAACCCGCCAAGAGGCGCAGCCAGACCGTCCCGCAGTAACAGGATTTCTTCGAGGCTCATACGGAACGAACCACGCCTGTTTCCGAGCACTTCTGCCCGGACTGCTGGGCACGAGCCAGCCTCGTCTTGTCAACAGGGCTCCCAGGCCCGGGCATACTCAAAGACTCGGCTCGCGCCCACGAAGGCCAACTCCCGCCGGCCTTCGCCTCCCATTAGGCGTACTCCTCCCGCGCGATCCGCGAGCACTTGCGCAAACGCGGTATCCGATCAGTGATCCCCGTCCCCGCAGACCAGCGCAGACACCGACTCCGCCGGGGCAGCCGAGGCGGCAGGCCACCGGCCTTCGACCGCGAGACCTACAAGCAGCGCAACACCGTCGAACGGTGCATCAACCGACTCAAGCAGTGGCGCGGCATCACCATCCGCTACGAGAAGACCGCCACCATCTACCTAGCCGGACTCCACATCGCGGGCATCTTCCTCTGGTCCGCCCGGTTATCCAAACGAAACGCCCTAGGTGTGCAGCTGACGGACGCCTATGACAGTGGGTCTTGGGCTTTCTGCCGTAGGCGTTCGTAAGGGGTTTGGCCAGCGAGGGCGCCGTGGGGGCGATGGTAGTTGTAGTAGTCCTCCCACTCCTGCAGTTTGCTGTTGAAGAGGTTGACGTCGTCGATGACCTGGCCCTCGAGTAGGCGGTAGAACTCCTCCGAGTCGATGCGGTGGGATCGCTCGACCTTGCCGTTCAGCCGAGGGGTGCGGGGCTTGATGCGGACGTGTCCGATGCCCTTGTCCAGCAGGTGCCAGTGGAAGGTCTGGCCGAACTCCTGGCCGTTGTCGGTCTGAACCTGGTCAACCGCGAACGGGAGCTTGGCCAGGACGTAGTCGATGAACTGGATTGCGGTCTTCTGGTCGTTGCGGGGGTAGGCGCGCAGCACTCTCAGGCGGGTGCAGTCGTCGATGGCGGTGGTAGTGGCGCTTCTTCCGTCCGCGCTGGCTCAGCGGCTCGATGAACTTGACGTCGACCTGCAGCTGGTGGCCCGGGCGCTGCTTCTCGTAACGCTTCCAGCGGATGGAGCGGCGCTTGTAGCGCTGCGAGGCCGGCAGGCGGTTCAGTCCGACTTTCTTCAGGATCCGCCAGACGCCCGACGTGCTGATGCTCACGTCGTGGTAGCGCTGCAGATACATGGCGATCTTCGCCGGGCCGAAGTGGTACTGCTGGCGCAACTAAAGGATCTTCTCGACCACGTCGGCGGTCGTGGCATGCGGAGTGGGGTGCGGAGCGCTGGAGCGGTCCTTGAGGCCGTCCAGGCCCTCGGCTTCGTAGCGTCGGCGCCAGGTGTAGAAGCACTGGCGGCTGATGCCGTAGTAGCGGCAGGTGGCGGCGATGTTGCCGCTCACCTCTTCCGCGTGACGCAGCACTGCGAGCCGATGGCGGGCGCGTCTTGCGAGCTCGCGTTCAGTCATGGGGGTCTCCTAGGGACGGGAGACCCACCTGTCAACAACGTCCGTCAGTTTTAGACCTAACGAGCTCGTGCACGGTAGGCGGTGAGGCGTCGAGTTCTCAATCGTCGATCATGGTCATGTGGTGGGGAACGCGTTTCGTGAAGTGATCGT
>NZ_JBVIYZ010000061.1:0-10448 GCF_055592085.1 Streptomyces sp. NPDC041135 | reverse complement strand
GTCGCCGACCTCTCAGGCGTCACCTTCTGCGACTCCTCAGGACTGGGCGCCCTCGTCGGCATCTGGCGCTGCGCCAAGGAAGCCGACGGCTCCCTGACCCTGGCGGCCATCCCCGACCGGCTGAGCCGCCTGCTCAACGTCACCGGGATGGACACCTTCCTGCCCGCCTTTCCCAGCGCCGACGCCGCGCTCGCCGCACGCCAGGGCAACCGCACCACCGCCTGAAACCCCTCGCTCGCCAAGGCGCCAACAGCTGGCTGGCACTGCACAGCCCGGCCTTTCCTCCCGCGGGGCACGGGGGCATGGCCAAGCGCGCGCCGCGACCAACGTACTGGTCGCGACGCGCGCTCATCCGCTCCGCCAGGCGCTACACGTCGGGCTGCGGCGTACAGCACACCGGATGCTGCCTTTCCCCGTCAGGAGAATCGCCAGGACCGTCGCGTACTCCCGCTGCACCTCATCGGTGAACTGTGAGGCGTCACCGACAGGGCCGGCCTGATGGCCCTCGGCTATCAGGTGCGCTGTCTCGTGCACGGCCTTGGCCAGGACGTCGTACTGCTCGGGGTCCATGCGGGCCTTGAGCGTCTCCATGTAGAGGGAGACGTTGTCGATCCTGCCGTCATCCGAGCCGGAGGCGTTCGCGTCGATCATCTCGACAGCCTGGCCCGGGAGGCGGCAGGCGTCCAGGCCCGTACGCGGGGCAGCGCAGAGCGGTACAAGTACAAGTACCGGTATGGCGTCCAGTCGGATCCGGTAGCCGGCCGTGGTGGACCGGGCCCGTCGAAGCGCTGTACAGGCTCAAGCGGGCATCGGTGCCGGACGCAGCGACGCGAGCGGAGAACGCCGGAGTCACCTCACGCTGACCGATTCGGCCTCGTCGGCCAGGATGTCGCTGATGCCCTCGATCAGCAGTGAGAAGTCCTTATCGCCCAGTCCTGCCCGCACGCACTCCACGACACGGCCGGCCCATTCCACCCGCGGGGCAAGGTGCAGGGCAGCGTCCAACCGCTTGTGGGGATCGAGCTCCTGGAAGATGAAGTGCAGGAAGCCAGCGGTCATCAGGGCGCCTGGTGCGGTGTACTGCCGGTGGGCCTCCGCCGCCGCCCGGACCAGGCCTTGGGTGTTGGCCGGGTCATACGTCCTCATCGCGGTCTCGAGCAGGGCCCACGCGCCTGCCAGGCGGGCTCCACTTGCCGGCCTCGCCCCGGGACGGGCGGATTGCCGAACCGGCGCGCCACTTCCCCATGCAACTCTGCGCGATCGATGACGTCATTGAGGTCCATGCCCGTATCGCTATCCCCGGCGGACAGCCGAGCGCATGAGACATAGCCGCAGGGCACGCCCCGTTCACCTCGATGGCGCAGTGCCCAGTGGGCTGCCGAGCCCTCAAAGTGCTGGTGAACAGCAGAAGAGACAGGAAGAATCCGCCTATGGCTTCCTCCACCTACGGCAGATTGCCCGATCCTCTGCAGCAGCGCTCCTTCGGCCAGCGAAGGGCCGTGTGTCCCCATCCTGAGTGTGCAGTCGGTGTCGCGATGTCGCTGCGTGAGCAGCGGCAGGTCCATCCGACCGCCTCGAGCAACCTGATCGTGAAGACGGATGGCTTGGTCGTTTATGAGCAGCTGTGGACCTGCGACCTGTGCCATCGAGCCACCGTCGAACTGGTCGGCCTTGTGGATCAGGCCGCAACAAGACTGGAAGAGGCGTCCGAATCCTGGCGTCGTCAGGTGTGGCCGGAGCCGCTGCCTCGGAAACTCTCCGAAGACGTGCCGGAGCTGGTGCGCTCCCTGTTCACGGACGCCTCGAAGGCCGAGAACGCCGGCAGCTACCGCCTCGCAGGAGTCGGATACCGGGCCGCGGTTGAAGAGATCTGTAAGGACCAGGGAGCGACGAAGTACACGCTCTACGACAAGATCACGGAATTGGCCGGGCGTGGGCTCCCGCAGGATGTTGTGGACGCGATGCACGAGGCCCGCGTCGTCGGCAACGACAGCATCCACCACAACCTTGAGTACGCGGCGGACGAGATCGCCGACCTTGCGGAGCTCATCGAGGAAGCCGCACAGATCCTCTACGTGCAGCCAGCGGAGCGGAAGCGGATGGCACATGCCCGTAAGGCGCGCAGTGACGCAGCCAAGACGTCGAAGTAGCCGCAACGTGAGGGAGCTTCGGTAGCTGCCGAGATGCGCACGAGGCCCGGGACCATCGTCCAAGGCCTCGTGCACTTCGACTCAGTGGCCAGACGACGGCGTCATACCCATTCCACGCCCAGCTTCCGCAGCGCGTCTTTCCAGGAGCAGTGTTTGTGATCAGGAGCGGGTGTTCTGGCCTGCAGCGATCAGTTTGGTGTGTGGCTATGGTCAGACGGTGCTGTTGCTTCGGTAGCCGTGGCGAGCGTGGAAGCTGGTCCTGGTCTTTGGGCCTGATCTGCAGCTTTGTCAGGTAGCGGGCCGTGGTGATCAGGTCGGGTGATCTGCACTGCGCGCGGTGCGTTTCCGGTGGTCATTGATATGCGGCGGTGCTTGGACGAGCCGCCCGCTTTTGGGGCCGGGAGATGGTCAGCGGGCCTTGGGGTTGGTCTGTGACCTGGCAGGGCAGCGGTTCGTAATGTCGAGGCGACGCGGCCTGGGCCTGTTGCGCGTACGGCGGGCAGGTCGTCTCTGTCTTGGTCGCCGGTGAGTGCGTCGGCTGGCAGGCGACGGTAGTGGTGCAGCAGAGCGGCTACCTGCTCGGGTTCGACGTCTACGGCGGCGACGAGGGCGGCTAGGAGTTCTGCGCGGGAGGTGCGTTCGCCGGCGGCGGCAGCTGCGCGGACCAGAATGTTCAGCCTGCGGTCGACGTCCTCTGGGCAGAGCGCCGAGGTCTGGCGTCGTCGCTGCTGGAGGAGGACCCAGAGCCGGGCCAGGGCCGCGGCTGGTTCCGTCGGCGGCCCTGACGCACCAAGTCGGTGTCCCCTGTCGGCGTGTACCCCTACTGTGACGGCGTGACCTTCACCTACCACGCTCCCGTCCCTGCCCAGCAGGTACGGGAGCTTCCGATACGGGACGTCGCCCTGCTCCTGCTCAAGCACCTGGCGAGTGGGAACGGGCGTGCTCTTCAGCTGAACAGCATCGTGGGCTCGACTGCGGCCCGCGCGTACGAAGGAGAGCCGGACGTCGGCCAGCTTCTCGACAAGCTGGCCGATGCCTGGTCATGGCTTGAGTCCCGGGCGCTGCTCGCCCGGGACCGGACCCAGAACGAAGCCTTCCGCCGGGTCTCGCAGGAGGGCATGGAGCTGGCGAAGGAGCCTTCTGGCCTGACGCGGTTCGAGGCCGGCGAACGCCTTTCAGGCCCGTTGCACCCAACCCTGGAGGGGCCGGTGCGCACCAACTTCCATCTGGGCGAGTACGAGATCGCCAGCTTCGCGGCCATGAAAGCAGTCGAGGTCGCCGTGCGGGAAGCCTCCGGCCTCGACAACTTCCTGGTCGGCGTGCCCCTCATGCGTGCAGCGTTCCAGCCACACAAGAACGGCAAAGCAGGCGGGCCGCTGGCTGACGCCGAAGCCGAAGGCGGCGAGCAGGAAGCCGCCTCGGCTCTCTTCGCCGGAGCCATGGGCGCATACAAGAACCCCTCCAGCCATCGCACCGTAAAGTTCGACGACCCGATCGAGGCCGCAGAGATCATCCAGTTCGCCGACCTGCTGCTGCGACAAGTCGAACGGGCCAAGCAGCGTACGCAGAGTGGTGAGGCAGGAGCCTGACAACGGGTTGTTGTGAGCGCGAGAGCCGGAGAGGCGCCCCGAACGGCGGCTTGCCCGGTCCGCCCTCGGAGCGCTGAGGTGGTGCCCGCGCGGCCGGACGCTCCGATCCACGCTCACGAGGGAAGCTGCGGTGAAGACCTTCCCGACGGGGCAGACGGTCGTACGGTGCGACGTGCATCGCTTCGGGCGGGTGTGGAGCGAACAGGTGCTGCGCGTGATCACCGACTCCGGCAAGGCGCTGATGACTGCGTGCGCGCCTGAGGCGCAGGCCCAGTCCGCCTCGGGAGAGAAGTCACGGACGGCCCAGTACGGTCACGTCTGGAAGGTGGTCGATCGTCGGGACGCGGGCCAGTAGTCTCCGGCCATGGGAGATGCGGTCAAACCGGAAACGCTGCGCTCCGCTATAGCCAGCGCTGTAGCCGAGTTGAAGTCCTACGAGGTTCCGGCTGAGTGCGTGCGTCTGGGGCTCGCGCCGGGTGAAGAAGACGAAGCCTTCAGGAGCAAGTTCCGCTACGTTCTCACGCGCCTGCGACCGCTGGCGGTGCCGGAACTGACGGCCGTGGCCCGCAAGGTGGCGGACGAGTACGACGTTCCAGAGCTGGAGCAGATTCTTGCGTCGCTCGGCATGACCGGAGTCGACGGCGAGTTCAAGAACCTGATCTTCGCGGCCAACGGTCCCAAGCCCGACATCGTTTTGCGCGACGCCGTCAGTAACCGCCTGGAGATCGTCCGCAACGCCGAATACTGCCTGACGTACACCCGACCTCTCGACGCCGCCGGCCTGTCGTGGGCAGCCCTCGTCGACTGGTGGCAGCTAACGCAACCGGATGGTCAGAAGGATAAGCCGTCTGCCTCCCAGGCGTTGTGTGCACGGCTTGCGGATTCGCTTGCGTCCCCGCCGGAAGAGGTCCTGTTCCACACCTACGCGGCGTTGTACTTCCGGGAGGGAGGACATGCACTGCCCGCCCTGATCCCGCAGGTGTACCTCCACTACGACCCCTACACGGCAAAGCGCCGTGCCGAACCGGGCCCTCTCGCTCGGCAGCGCATGGACTTCCTCCTGTTGCTGCCGAACCGAGTGCGCGTGGTCCTGGAGGTCGACGGCCAACAGCACTACTCAGTCGACGGCAAAGCGAGCCCACAGCTCTACGCCCAGATGGTGTCGGAGGATCGGCAGCTGAGCCTTTCCGGCTACGACGTCTACCGCTTCGGCGGCCATGAACTGGACCGGAACAACGGCCCGCGCATAGTCGCAGGCTTCTTCCGGGAGCTCTTCCAGCGGTACGACATTCCGCTGCCGCCCTCAGTCACCGACTGATAGCCGGCAGTGCGAGCAGGCCGTGAGGGAAGAACCTGCTGCCCGTGCGCCCCTCACGCACGGGCCAGATCATGCCCAGCCCACTCCCAGCGCCCGCAGCGCCTCCAGTTGCTCCTGGGTGAGCTTGTTCCGCCTCGCGCGAATGTTCGATGTCCATACGCCCAGTTTCACGACCACCGGGTTGGTCTCACCCTCGACCACGATCTCCTCAGCGTGGCCGCGCGGCACAGGTCGGGAGCCTTCCCGCTCCACCCACTGCGCGAGGGCCGCCAGGCCCCGCTGGAACGCCTGCGATACTTTGCCCTGCCCCTTCGTCGCAGCCTTGGAGCTTGGTGTGGGAGACGGCGTCTCAGCGGGCGTGACGCCCAGCAGGGTAAGTCGCTCCTGCTGCTCGGGCAGGAGCCGCGACCAGATAGCCGGCTGCTTCTGCTGCTTGAGCCACCTGCCGATGTCGTCGCCGTCCATCAGCACGCCGGGTGCGATGTCGGGCAGCTGGCCGTCGGCGTCGACCAGGTCCGCGAGCACCCGGTAGTGCCGCTGCCAGTCCAGCGGCCACGGGCAGTCCCAGTCTGGGTCGATCTCCGTCAGCTGCGCCGCGCGCACGGCGGCCCGCTCCGGGTCCTTGCCCAGGCCGTTCTTCGTGCCCTTCCGCCGGAGGTTGGCGATGTGCTGCCCGATGGGCACCATCGCCTCGCCCTCGCCCCAGGCTGCGTCCTGACGCGGCGCAAGGTGCCCGGTGGCCCGCCGATACGACCTGAGTGCGGCCAGTTTGGCCTCCCACGCTTCCTCACCGGGCTCCCAGACCATCCCGGCCTCCGGCGCGTCTAGCAGGACCTTGCGCCGCTCCTCCAGCTCATCCGCCCGGAGCGCCTTCCGCTGCTGGTGCACCCACCGCCCAAGCGGGAACGCCTTCGTCGCCCCGACCTCAACCTCAACGTCGTAGGGCACGGCGTAGACGCCGGTGATCTCGTTCTCCGCCCGCCAGCGGATCAGGGCCTGGTAGCCCTCCAGCCACACCAGTGACTCCGGCCGGTAGACCCGGGTGCGCAGGAACGCCGCGATGGTCGCCGCGTCGCGCGGGCTGGAGAAGTGGAGCAGGGCGGACTCGGCAGCGGCGTCGGTGTCGTCCTGCTCCTGGTCCTCTCGGCCGGCCCCGACGATCTGCCCGTCCTCAGCGCGCTGGAGGTGGACCTTGCGCTTGCCGCTGGTGAGTGCGCGGGAGGCGAGCTGCTCGACCAGGCGCTCATCGTGGCTGCGCAGCCCCTGGAGCACGGCCACGAGCGGCTTGAAGCTCGCGGAGGCGACCATGTCCTGCGGGTCCTCGCCGGGCTCCAGGAACACCGGCACGATGATCCTGGCCACCTTCGTGCTGCCGTCCTTGTTGAGCCGGAGCGCGCGGCCGATGTTCTGCACGATCTCCACCTGGGAGCCGCGGGTGTCCGCGAAGCAGATCGAGTCGACGCCCCGTTCGCCGGTGATGTCCACGCCCTCCCCGAGCACGCGAACGCTGGCGAGGAAGGCGCGGTGCACCCGGCGCCCTGCCGCGCCGATGCCGTTGGCGAACTGCCGCAGGACTTCACGCCGCTCGCTGACGAGGTGGTCGCCGCACAGCCACGCCGACCACACGCGGTCCGGCGGGACGTGGCGGCCGGCCTCGAGTTCATAGAACTCCGCGTCGATGGAGGACTCCGGCAGTATGTCCGCGGCGGCCAGGTCCTCGTCTGAGGCGTCGTTCAGGTACAGCTCGGCTGCCGTCTGGGGCAGCTTGTCGGCGAACGCGGCGGCTTCCTCGACCTTCTGGTGGAAGGTCATGACAGTGCGCAGGTTCCAGGCGGTGGCGTGCTCCAGGAGCGCGGTCTGCAGGAGTGCCAGGCGCCGGCCCCGCCGCGCCTCCTCCGACTCCCCGAGAACGGGCGAGGGGTCGCGGATCTCCAGTACGTCGATCTCGAATCCCGCAAGGATTTCGCGCTCGATCGCCTCGCTCAGACTGAGTTCTGCGAGCCATGCGCCGTAGGTGCCATCCGGGTCATCGGCCATAGTCGCGAGCTCCACCTCCTGGCCGTCCGCGCCCTTGGTCGGCCGGGCCGCGGCGAGGATGCGGGGGGTCGCGGTGAGGTAGAGCCGGAAGTCCGCCGGGATGCGGGCGTTGTCGTGGATGGCCGCCCACGGGCGCCCAAGATCACCGGCGGTTCCGTGGGCCTCATCCACGATCGCGAGGTCGAAGCCCGGCATGCGCTGGCCGTACAGCCGGTCTCCACCCGCCAGAGCGGCCTCCAGCGGCCCGCGAACCTTCCGCTGGCTCTCCGGTGCGTCGATGTCATCGCGGTCAACCAGGGAGGCGTATGTGGCAAGCATGACCACCGGCCCAGACCCCGCCCAGAGGGCGAGCTGGATCGGGTTGGTGGTGGTCCGTACCCCCAGCTCCTTCAGCACCGGGTCGTTCTCCAGGGAGCACACCGCCACCATCGGGGCTCGGTGGCCCACGGCCCGCCACGCCTGAGCGGTCTGCGCGAGCAGGTCCAGGGTGGGCACGGTTACGAGGATCCGGCCGTCCGCGAACGACTCCAGCGCACACGCGGCGGCTGTGATCGTCTTGCCCGAGCCAGTCGCTGACACGATCGTGCCCCGGGCACCCTGCGGAGGCACGGATGACCTTGCCGGGAATCCCACCCACTTGCGGAACGCGGTGCGCTGGTCGACCTGGTGCTGTCGAAGGCTGATCACCTCAGGCTCCATGCGGGTCGGCGGCGAGCTGGGGTTCGGCTGTTTCAAGCTCCGGTGCCGACGCGGGTCTTTGGTGCTTGCGGCGTCGGCGTAGTTCTCGCTGGGCCTGGGCGCGGGCGCATTCGCGGGAGCAGTACTTGATCCCGCTGGTGCGGTGTTGGCCGTACTCGGCACGACCGCGTTGGCGAACGAAGGGGCGGCAGCAGGTCTCGTTGGCGCATTGGCGTACGGTCGCGCCTTCGGCCATGTGGTTATAGAGCTGGAGGAAGGCCACGGAGTAGATGGTGGGGTGGCGTTCGGCGAGACTGCCGATGCCCACGCTGAAGGGGCGCAGGGCTTCCTGCATCGCGGTTTTCATCTGGTTGAGCCGGGTCCACAGGAGGAATTCGCGTAGCACGTCGAGGGTTTGGGGCCATCCGTCCTCTCGGTGGACATTGTCGGCCCTCATCTGAGCGAGCCGGGCTTCGGTGACTTCAGGTTCGATGAGCTCGTCGAGACCTCCTTCGCGGCAGCAGGCGAGCCACGTCGTGACGGCTGTCTGGACCTCCCGGATGTAGATTTTGAGGAGGTCGCGGTGCATACCGAAACCCCCGGTCTCCTCGTTCTCCCGTTCCGCGAGCTCGCGGAGTTCGAACTCTTCGTCCTCGCCCCAGTTGGCATCGTCGAGCTCCGTGCCGAAGCCGCAGAACATGCCGTAGGTGCCGATCCAGTCGGCCAGGGTAGGCAAATCGTCCGGGTCGAGCTCCAGCAGCTCACGCAGGTAGAAGTCGTCGGGCAGGGCGGTCATCTCCCGGACGGCGAACGGGTCCTGCACGTCCCACATGATCCAGTCACCCTCCACTCGGACTCCCGCAACGGGCGTCAGTGGTGGCGATGGCACAGGCGTCCCGGGCCATAGCGTGGGACGAAAACGTGGGTCAATGTATGCCGCCATGACGGCATCCTACCCCTTACGGTGGTAGCACGAAGCATCATGGCTTCGTACCACGCGAGTCCGGCGATTCAAGGGGGAGCAATGCCGAACTGGGAGGCCCGAAAAGAAGCAGGAGACCGCCACGAAACACGTGTCATGCAGGCCCTGCGAGACCGCGGATGGACCGTGCAAGCCTGCGGCCAGGGCACCTACCCCGCCCCGATCCAAGACGCGCTGCGCCGCACCGGCTCCGGCCTGCGGCAGTTCCCCGACCTCATTGCCGCTCGCGGCGCCGACCTCGTCACCATCGACGCCAAGGACCGCATGCCCAGCACCCACAGCGACCGTTACGCGATCAGCACTGCCACCGTGAACGCCGGCCTGCTCTTTACCGCCACTAACGCCCCCACCCCGCTGTACTACGTCCTGGGCGACATGCGAGTCCTCACCCCGGCTGAGGTGCTCCACTACACCGTTCACGCTCTGCGTCACCGAAGCGGTGCTTACCACCTAGTCAGCACCCGACGGGCCCACTCCTTCGACCAGGTCTTCGGCTGTGTGACAGCACGGGCCGTCTGAAGAATCGAGCCAGCTGCACAAGGCAGTCCGGTGTACGCCGACAACCGAATATTCGTTGGACAACGCCATTACTGTCAGAGCATGACTTGGTCCTTGACCCATCTGCCTCCCCGCGAGCCAGATCTGCTCGACGCCCTGTTCCTTTCGGTTGGACGCTCCCTCTACCTCGCTAACGCGTTCGAAGAGAAGTGCCGCTGGATGGTTCGATGCATCAACCTGGTTGAAATGCACAAGAGTGGCGTTGAGTTCGTCATGGAGGGTGACATGATCACCAACCTTCCATCTGACAAAATGCTCGCAGCCACACTAAGCTCCCTGACCGGCAAAATTCCGAGTCCGGATGAGACCATGGCTGTGCTGCGACGGGCCACAAAGGCAAGAAACTTCATTGCACATGAGGGCGCCAGCGTCGGTGGCATCAGCGTCGCCGGAGAGAGAAGGATTATCGCGCATACTCGTCGCCTGCGCTCCGCGGTTTCTGATTTGGCGGCTGGCGATAACATCGTCTCACAGTGGGGTTTCCGCTTCGAAGAACCGTACCAATCTCTACCCCAAGAGCTGATCGACTCTTATCCGCAGATGGTCGACCAGTGGGTATTCGGGCACTTCGGAGATCTCCTTGATGAAAAAGTAGTAGACCCAGAGAATACAATCGGCTGAGATCTAAGGTTCCCCGATTAGGGAACTTGCATTTAAGTTGATAGGCTGGAATTCTCCAGTCGACGCATTGTCATTTTCCAGAGTAGATCCGGATTTCGATTTGAAGCACAGAGTGGCCCGGTTCCGCCAAAGCTGCTGTATGGATTCAGGCGCTGACCCCACATCAAAAGCCGCGCCTTGTGCGGGTGGTTGGGGTTGGTCCCGTGTTTCTGCCAACGGTACATGCCGCATCAGTCTGATGCGCGCGGCATACTGGAACCCACACGAACGAGCGACCCCCGCCCCTCGCAGCCAGCCCGGCCCGCGCCAGCGGGCCCCAGCGGTTCTGGAGGCGCAGCCGGAAGGACCGTTTGGGCGAGAGAGCGCAGCCGACCCGCCGGCCAGGCTGGAGCGAAGCGGAAGCCTGATAGCGGGACGGAGTCCCGCCGGTCCGGGAGCGCAGCGGACGGACCGTCACCCTGCCTGCGCAGCAGGCAGGGTGTGCGGGGGCGCAGCCCCCCGCCAGCGCTCACGCG
>NZ_JBVIYZ010000060.1:0-10623 GCF_055592085.1 Streptomyces sp. NPDC041135 | reverse complement strand
ACCCCGCGCGTGGTGATGTTTTCGCCGAGCTGGCCCGCAGAGACCCTATAGCCCCTGAGCGCGAGTTCGTCGAAGAGTTCCTCGTGCATCAGGTGAACCTGGCGCAGGTTGGGCAGGTTCGGCTCGTAGGTCATACGGAACTGGTGGCGGATCGTCTCACCTGCGTGAACGTCTCCTTCCACTCCGAGCCCCGTGAGCAGCCTGATCGAATCGCGAGTGGGCTTGCTGAACAAGTACCCCTCGTTACGGCTCACTGCGGCCACCTGACCAGGCATCACGCCCTCCAACTGTCGTCGTTCTGCGGCCGGTCGATCATAGAGGCGGTGCAAGCAGCCTTGTGAGGGAAGCGTGAGGTGAGCGAATCATCGGGCGGATGGGTCATGTCCGGTTCCTGATCGACACCGTCCCGTCAACGAACGCCAAAGAGACAGCTCCCAGCCGCGGCCCCTGAAGGATTTCAGGCTGCTCGACGGGGTCGGAGGCGACTTCTGCCGCCTCTTCTGCCGTGTCCTGGGCCGCGGAGCGGGACTTCGTCTTGGGGTGCGGCGTCGCCTTCATGGTGGCGGCGGTGAGCGCACCGCTCGCTACCGCGGAGACCGCGACAAGCCCGGCGACGGCACGTTCTCCCGCCCTCACGCAGTGGATCGGACAGGCCAGAGGCCGGTATCACGCGGCGCGGTCATCGACATCGCAGAGGCGATGCGCGTGAAGCTGGGCGTGTGGGTCTCGACAGGTAGCTGGTGGGTGCGTTAACCGTCGCGCGCCGGGGGCAGCCATCGGGTCCGGTCGCCGGATGCGCCGGCCGATCGGGGCGGGCACTGGGTGATCCGTCACGGGCGAGCCGGGAGAATCACCCGGGCGCAGCGGCGTCTGTCGCCGGTCGCCGTGTAGCGGAGTCCGACAGGTCGTGCCAGCCCGAACCACGAAAGCGTCCGCACTCCTACCTCAAGCGCACATCCTGCGTACCAATCGCGTCTAGGCCGCGCGGCCGGGGGGCGTCTTACAACGGCTAACAAAATGAGCCGAGTTGTCGGTGGGTGATCAGGCAGCAGGCGAGTTTGAGGAACGCTTTGTGGATGTCGGCCCGTCGTTCCCAGCGCATCCGCAGTCGTCGGAAGCCGTGCAGCCAGGCAAAGCTGCGCTCGATCACCCACCGGTAGGTCCCCAGTCCGGTGCCATGTCGTGTGCCGCGCCGGGCGATCGCGGGCACGATGCCGCGGGCGCGGACCTGGTCGCGGTAGATGTCGTGGTCGTAGCCCCGGTCGGCGAACAGCGCGTCGGGCTTGCGGCGCGGACGGCCCACCAGGCCGCGGACCGGCGGAATCGCATCGAGCAGGGGCAGCAGCTGGGTGACATCGTTGCGGTTGCCGCCGGTCAACAGGACCGCGAGGGGTGTGCCATGCCCGTCGGTGATCAGTGGTGCTTCGAGCCGGCCCGCCCGCGGTCGACCGGCGAAGGGCCCGTTTGCTGCCCCCTTTTAGGGCCCTGACGTGGGAGGAGTCGACCACGCAGCGGGACCAGTCCAGTCGCGAGGCCGCGTTCAGCTCTGCGAGCAGAACTTCGTGGAGTCGCTGCCAGACGCCGGCCTCGTTCCAGTCCCGCAGCCGCCGCCAGCAGGTCATGCCCGAGCCGAAGCCCAGCTCCCTGGGCAGGTACTCCCACTGGATGCCGGTGTGCAGCACGTACAAGATCCCGCACAGCACCTCCCGGTCCGGCAGCGGCTTGCGGCCCGGGTACCGAAAGCGCCGCTCACGCTGCGGAAGCAGCGGCTCCAAGCGGTCCCACAACTCATCCGACACGATCCACGGTGACGTCCCCACGACGGGGCGAACGCTCAACTCCTGCCCTGGACACGGCAATCAGCAGCGATCCACCTCTTTGTGTTAGCCCTTGTAAGCCCCTGAAGTGGTTATGTTGGGTTGCTACGTGGCGGCCTTCGGCTGCGTGTTGGTATAGGGCGTTCATGCTCAGGGAAATGCGGTTGAAGGCGCGAAGGCCAGATGAGCTGGTTGAGGCAAGACGCTGGTCCTTGTCGTGCCTGATGCGGGCGGTGGTGATGCGGCCGGATGACCCGGGGGATAGCGCCGATACAACGTACGGTTGCGGGCCGCGCGGGCTGGCGCGGGTTTTGGTCATCACCGAGTGGGGACAACGACATAGCCCTGTCCGCCACTACCTTATGACTTACCATTGCGGTTTTCTGTTCACTCCGTACTTGAATTGACCGGGAGGATGCTCTTCGAAGTGCAAGTGGGGGCCCGTAGCATTGCCCGTTGCTCCCACAGTGCCAATGCGCTGGCCAGCCGCCACGAACGAGCCACGGGAAGCGACGAGTCGTGAGAGATGGCCGTATACGTACAGACGCCGATTGTTGGCTCGGAGTCCGACCCAATTTCCCAATGCACCACCGTTGTGATTCGCCCATTCGATAACTCCGGGAACAACTGCAACGACGGGCGTGCCCCATGGTGCAGCATAGTCATCACCGGTATGATATCCGGCTTTGTAGTGCGCATCACGGGTACCAAAGGCATATGTGACAGTGCGACCAGGGACCGGCGAGGAGATCTTGTGAAGGCTCGCGTCCGGAATCATCAAAAACCCAAGACGTCTCATGGTTTCTGGACTGGGGGCATCGCAGCGTGCACGGTCCTGAATTTCTGCGCATGCCGCGCGTGTCTGCTGTCCGAAGTACCCGGTCATGCCCGACAAAATGATAGCCCCGTGATCGACAAGAGCCTGTTGAAATAGCCGGACACTTTCATTTTTTTGGCCGTAGTGGACGTCTGCGTAGCATCCGGTGACGTCACGCTTCTTGAAGTGGGCTAGAAACAGCCACCTCATGTGTTGTGAGTGCTCTGCCGACCAACGTGGGTCAGAGGGCTGGGAAAGGGAAATTGCACTGGTCTGACACGCTTGGCTTGCAAGCAAGTGGTGGTTCGATAGAGTCGGTGTTCGCTTCGTTAGGAGTGACGAGTGATCGAACGATTTGTCCCCTTGAGACGTTCCACGGTTCGAGGCACCTGCCCCCTCTTGCGCTGCAAGCCCAGCGAATAGAATTTGAAGGAGAGCCACACAAACGGCGATAATCGCCACGCGCAGCTTGGATCGGTGCCACGCCTTGAACAAGCCGCAGCCCTTGGTGAAGCACCCTTTCATTCTTTCTGCGAGTGCGTTGGCCATGAGACAAATTTCCTTCCCTCTGGGTTGCCTTAATGGTGCCGCACAGATCGCACGCCCTGTGTCCAGAGGCGTGCGTGTCGTAAAATCCCAACGATTTGCGGCAAAAACCTAAAAACGGTTGGGTGTCAGCAGGTAAAAACCTGAACGGGAGGCGCGATCTGCCGCGGCTCGTGGAAGACCACCTACCAACGGCAATGAGCCTTTGCCAACTTGATTTGTGAGCTGGACAGTTGGGTCGACAGATGAGTGAAGCCCCTGGTAGACGGGTTCACGACCAAGATCACCCGGTACCACCAGAGGCTTCGTGTGCTTGTCTACCCGTGCGGGCTGGACGTGTCCAGTCGATCCCTGTCCTTCCTCGCCGCTCGCCTGCGCGAACACCGCCGGCGGATCAAGAGCCGCTGGCGTCGGCTCCCGGTCGGGCGTCAAGCCGTGCTGGTGCTGGCGCAGCTGCGGAACGGAACCACGTACGGCCAACTCGCAGCAGGTTTCGGGATCGGGATGAGCACGGTCTACCGCTACATCACGGAGGCCGTCGACTTGCTGGCCGCACTCGCACCGACCCTCGACGATGCCGTCCTGGCTGCCTCGGGGAAGGCGTACGTCCTGCTCGACGGGACGCTCCTGCCGATCGACCGGATCGCCGCCCTTTTACTCCGGGAAGCATAAAAGCACGGGATGAACGTGCAGGTCATCACCGATCCGTTCGGCCGACTGCTGTGGGTCTCGCCCGCACTGCAAGGGCCCGTTCATGACGTTCGCGCGGCCCGCGAACACGGCGTCATCAACGCCCTCGGCCAGGCCCAGATACCTTGCTGGGCGGACAAGGCCTATCAAGGCGCCGCCGGCACGGTACGGGTGCCATACCGCGGCCAATGGGACACACTTTCGGCAGGTCAGCAGGCCGTGAACCGATCCCAGGCCAAGATCCGAGCCCTCGTCGAACAAGCCATGGCCACCATCAAGAACTGGCGGCTCCTCCGCACACTCCGCTGCTCCACCACCCGAATCACGGGCCTGGTCCAGGCCGTCCTCACCCTGCATCACGCCAGCTCAACCGCAGGTTGAAAAGACCTCAATGTTGCTGGGCGGACCGCACCTTGGGACCGGCTCCCGCAGTCGGTCCAGGCCGCCGCCGACTCCGCGGGCCGACTCGACTGGTCGATGGTCGGCGTCGCTCGAAGTCCTGCCGGGCCCGTCAGCACTCGACCGGTGTACGCAAGGCTCGGCCGCGTGTCCCGAAACATGGGACGACGCCCCGGCACCACACCACCCCAATGAGGGACTCAGCCGGTCCCGGGCGGGCGGCCTAACCGCCGCTACCTGCGAAGACGCCATATCCGGGACACGTTCCCGGAACCAAGGACCAGCGGGCCGACCGGCGGCGAAAGGCAGAGGGGGAGGCAGGCCCGCCTTCGCCCGCCACCGTACCGCTAGTGCTGCGACCGGAAAGTTCACCGGCTCGCGGCGTCCGGCACGGCACCTCGCGGCGTCGTCGCATCACCCGAGTACATCCAGTACGCGGGCCATGCTCCGCCTTGCGATGTACCGCACCGGACGCCGCGTGCTTCTCGGCGAACCTTTCCGGCCACAGCACTAGCGACGCCGTAATGAAGTCGAGCGGACGATCAGCCCAATCGAGAACTCCCCAGCGGGCACTGCTCGTTGCGACAGCGATCCTATCTGCCCCGGCACCGTCACCGCTGCAGCAATCCGACACTGGCTCCGTCAGCGATCCGCCACATGCCGGCCTCCTCATTTGAATCCTGCGCTGATCAAGGGACCAAATAGTTAGTTAGTCGATGTGGCCGCCCGCCGGGGCTTCACGACAACGTCCGCTGACTCGCCCAGGCGTGAGCTTTTCTCACAGACCCGAGCGTTCCTTGCGCTGCGCGATCGAGGCACATGCCCAGCGTTGCAGACGATCCGGCTGAGGAAGCACGCCCCCGGCCAAGAGACCTTCGGCGCGTCCTCGTCCTGCCCACTTAAGTGAGCACAGCACCACTGTCGGCCGAAACCCGCCTGTTGTCAGGTGCTGTGGATGGGGCGATTCCCGCTGCGTCTAACGGATGCCTCACGATATCTAGGGGGTGGAGCAGAGGCGGCCGAATCGGAGGTCAATTATTCGTGAAACGACAAGGAGGGTGATTAATGCCACCGCTAAATCAGTTTATTCGGCCAGTTCCGGGCGGCTACGAAATCCAGGCCGAAGGTATGGCAGTAGCGGGGACACTGGGAGCAACGATCAATTGGCTCGGGGAGAAAGTGGCAGTGACGAGTGCTCATGTTCTCATGGCGCAAGGTCTAGAGGTTTTGCAGCCGGCGCGTCGTACGTCCACAACGAAAACCGGTGCTATTGGAACGGTGCAGGGCATCTCTGCTATGACGGCTTATACGAGTATGGATACCTACTTACAGGATTCAAATCGTTCAGATGCTATGTATGATTTTGGCTACTTCACGCCAGTGCCCGGAGCCACTACTGGTAAGATTGCTGGAATCTACTCGGGGTCAGATCCCCTTACCACCCGGAACGCTGTGGTTGGTGAAACGGTGAGATTCACTGGGGCGGCTTCGGGGCTAACCATCACAGGCACCGTGAGTTCCATGGATGGGTGGGGCTTCGTCAGAATCAGGCCCCCTTTCAGTACACCAGAACAGTTCATGTTCAAAACATTCACGAACGCTATCGTGCTGCAATTGCAGGGGAGTAACAGGCCCATCCCTGGTGACTCAGGTGCCGCACTAGTAGCTAGCAGCGATAACAAAGTAGTAGGACTTCACGCGGCAGGAGGGCAGGCCACAAGTGTGTCCTTCGCGACCAAGATTCCCCCGAGTCGCGAGGCTATGGCCACCACCGCCACCGACACGGCAGGACTCACATTGAGTCAAGTCGTGGACAAATGGCGGGCATATCAGGCACTAATTACGGGCACGTAGCGGAACTTGACATGACAATGCGACCTGAGGCGGGGCCCGCAGCCCTTTCAGTTACCTTGCTGGGAGACCGAAGGTGCCTGCGAGTTGGCCGGCGCCGAGCCCGGATGTCTTAGGTACAGGTAGACGTCGGCGAGCGGATCTTCGTCGTGCCTATCCCGAACCAGCAGGTGAGTGCGCAGTGCGCTACTGGTAGCGCGCAGGGGAGGTGGCGGTGTCGTGCGCCGCGCGCAGCGAGTACATGTCACCGTCGAACAGATCCACCGGACCGTGCGTCCGGATGCACCGCAGTAGGGGCACATGGTGGGGGGACTCAAAGGCCGCCATACTGAACCATCTCGGACGCATCTCCGAACTGGCTGACTCATCACGACCGGAAGCCTGCCGATTGCCGTCGGAAGCCTGGGCCTGTCGAAGGACCGTTCCTGTCGTTCCGAGTCCACTGCCGGCAGGCAGCCGCCTGTCGGCTTGCACATCGACGCGCAGAATGACGGCGGGCCAGAGCGTCGCTCGGGCCGGGGCCTGCGGCTAACACTGTGCAGGTCGCGCTAGCGACCGCAGCCAGTACTTTGCGGCGGCTGCCTGTCGCAGGGTGGCCATGAGCAGGCCGCTAGGTGTATTGACCCGCAGGGTTGTTGACGCGGCTGATGGGTGGGTGTCCGCCGAGTGCGGTGTGGCAGCGGTGGTGGTTGTAGGTGTGCAGGAAGTCTGCCAGGGCCTGGGTCCGCTCGTGGTTCGTCTGGTAGGGCCGCTGGTAGGCCCATTCGTCGAGCAGGGTGCGGTTGAAGCGTTCGACGAAGGGCGCCCACAACCGGCTACGGAGGTGGGCCGCCGACGGCACCTGGGGGAAGGTCTTCACCGCCCTGCTTTCGCAGGCCGACACCGAAGGCGATCTCGACTGGGTCGTCGCGGTCGACTCCACGGTCGTCCGGGCTCACCAGCACGCCGCCGGGGCCCGTTAAAAGGGGCCCCGGCCGGCGAGCCGGACGACCATGCCCTCGGACGGTCCCGCGGCGGCCTGACCCCGAAAATCCACCTCGTCGCGGACGGCCGTTGCCGACCGCTGGCGTTTGTCATCACGCCGGGCCAGACCGGTGACGCACCCGCATTCGAGCAGCTGATGGGCCGGTTACGGGTGCCCAGGCGGATCGGCCGACCCAGGGTCACACCGGACGTGGTCCTGGCCGACGAGGCGTATTCGTCACGGGCGATCCGCCTCCATCTGCGGCAGCGGAGAAACCGGGCGGTGATCCCGCAGCCGGCGGACCAGGCCGCGAACCGCAAGCGGCGCGGCCGACTCGGCGGCCGTCCGCCAGCCTTCGATCGCGAGACCTACAAGCAGCGGAACACCGTCGAGCGGTGCATCAACAAGCTCAAGCAGTGGCGCGGCTTGACCAGTCGATACGACAAGACCGCCACCATCTACGTGGCCGGACTCCACCTCGCCGCCATCTTCATCTGGTCAGCGAGGTGATCCGAAAGAAACGGCCTAGTAGCCTCGATGGTTATGGGTGTCCGGCTTTCCGGGTGTCGCCGTGTATGACCAGGAAATTTAGGAGCTGGCTGTGACCGCCGACGTCGTCCCGCATGTGTGCCTCCGCGAGTTGGGTGCCTGTGTCGTCGATGACGACGATGTCGTTGTGGCGCACCGCCGAGTCCACGCCGAAGGCTATCCTGCTTTAAGCGACAGGGCGTTGTGCACTTCCAAACCCGTCTGCGACGAAGCGGCGTCACCCGAAGAACTAGTGTGCGTCCCTCGCCACACCGATCACCGCGAGCCGCGTCGGTTGCGTCGGCTGGCACTCCCTTCAGTAGAGCGCGACTACTTTTGCGCCCGTCCTGTGAATACCTACCCGACCTTCCACTATCCTCTCTCTCATCGCCTACTATGCACGAACCTTGGGTAGATCACAGCAACACCGACGTATCCGCACCGCATGGAGAAGCGCTTGAGTACGTACAGCAGACGGACCGCGCCGGTCGGAGTGGGTGCCTTAATCGCCGGTCTGTTCCTGACCTCGCCGCAAAGCTTCGAGGCCGCCACCATGGTTAGGAAACCAGGGTTCGAGATCGCTGGCACCGGTGATATGCCGCACTGCTGGGAGAAGGCTGGCAGGGGCGAAAACGACTTCAGCTTCAGAAGCATCTCAGACGCGCACTCCGGCGAGAAGGCTGCAAAAATCACCCTTAGTCGTCACGCTGACAGCGACCGCGAGGCGGTGCTCACCAAATCGACCGACTGCACGCTGGCCGTAAGCGTCGGAAAGCGCTACGATCTGGGTTTCTGGTACAAAACAACTACACCGTATACGGACGTCACCATCTTTCGGCATGACAGTTCAGCCGGCTGGCAGCACTGGACCGATGTCAAAACCCTCCATCCCGCGCGAGGCTGGACTCGGGTCATCATTCGCACCCCCAAGGTCCCGGCCGGTACCGATCGTGTCACCTGGGGAGTCTCCGTTTACGGCACCGGCTCGGCGACCACTGACGAGTACACCATGAAGCAGGCGTCCGTTCCGCCTACGCGGGATGAATGCACCGGCACGAGCGATCAGTGCGCCAACGGAAGCTGGTCGGTGCTGCCGACCCAGAACCCGATCCGCTCCATGCACTCCGTTGTACTCAATAACAGCAAAGTATTGCTGATCGCAGGCTCGGGAAACAGCGAGGAATCCTTCAAAGCGGGCACGTTCACCTCCGCGGTGTACGACCCGGCGAACGGTGACTACAAGATCGTGCCAACGCCCGTAGACCTCTTTTGTGCAGGTCATGTGCAGCTGTCAGATGGCCGAGTATTGGTCCTAAGCGGGACCAAGGCGTATCCGACCATGGACAGTCACGGCTATGAGGGGTTGAAAAACGCGTATGCCTTCGACCCCAAGACTGAGACCTACACCAGGACGAATGACATGAACGACGGTCACTGGTACCCATCGGCCACGGAACTGGGTAATGGCGACGTCATCACCTTGGGCGGGCTGCGCGAAGACTCGACTGGCTCGGTGACCTCCGAGCGCTGGTCCGACAGGGATCAACAATGGTTGCCGAGCTGGAACGTCAACCAGACATGGTCGTTCTGGGGCCTGTACCCAGCGATGATCTTGATGCAAGACGGTCGCCTCTTCTATACGGGCAGCCACGTCTTCGGCAACAACATCCCGGGCACCGGCGCTGCGATCTACGACTATGTCGCCAACACGGTCACGCAAATTCCGGGCCTGCAGCGGAAAGACGAACGCGACCAGTCGGCGTCCGTGCTTCTGCCCCCTGCACAGGACCAGAAGGTTCTCACCATCGGCGGTGGCAACATTGACTCTAACCCTGACGCAGATCGGCTGACCGATCTAATCGACCTCAAAAAACCTGATCCGTCGTACGTCGCCGGACCGCCGATTCCACAGGGCATGGTCGATTTCGGGGCCGGCAAGGTCGCGGAGACCGGAAGCCAGGGCAAGATGTATGTTTCCGCTGTGCTGTTGCCCGACGGCACGGTGCTGGAAACCGGGGGCGCCCTACACAACCGGGCACACCCGGTGTACGAGGCCTCGATCTATGACCCGGAAACGAATCGCTTCGACCCGGTGGCCTCCGATCCCGAGTCCCGCGGCTACCACTCCTCGGCGTTCCTGTTGCCCGACGGCCGCGTGATGGCCACTGGCGACAATCCCGGTAACGGCAGTTGGAATCATAACGTCTCCATCTATAGCCCGTCCTACCTCTACAAGGGCACCCGGCCGGCAATCACCTCGGTGATCAATCGCGAGTGGAAGTACGGCGACACTCAGCGGATCACGGTCGACCGGCCCATCGCCCGGGCCGAACTTATCCGACCCGCCGCGGTGACCCACTCCTCCGATCCAAACCAGCGCTTCGTCGACCTGCCGTTGTCTGGGGAAGGTGGCAATGTCGACCTCAACGTGACCAACAACCCTAACCTGGCCCCACCCGGCTGGTACATGCTGTTCGCCGTTGATGCGGCCGGGGTGCCGTCGGTGGCCAATTGGGTGCACCTAACCGGACCGGTGGTCCCGCGCACTTCCGCCGCTGCACCGCACATTCACAGCTTCGCCAACTCGCTGACCGGCGATACGATCCGGCCCGGCAAGAAGCGGTCGTCACACAAGGTCGTCCTGGACGTTTCCGGCTGCGATCGACACTACGGCTCCCTTGACATCTGCGTGCCGAAGACCTTCCCATCCCGGGTGACGAGGACGGTTGAGCGTTGCACATGGCTCCAGCAGAACCATTACGGCCTGCTGAAGGTTAAAGGCGACCACGACCCGCTGCATTTGGATCCAAACGGCAATGGAGTGGCCTGCGACGAGGGGGATATTGGATATGGTTGAGTTTGGCTAGGAATTCCATTCAGCGAGCTCTTTCAGAGAGGCCACTGATCGGGTGACGGCTAGGCAGTTTCGTTTGGATCATCGGGCGGACCAGAGGAAGATGCCCGCGATGTGGAGTCCGGCCAAGTAGATGGTGGCTGTCTTCTCGTAACGG
>NZ_JBVIYZ010000059.1:0-10855 GCF_055592085.1 Streptomyces sp. NPDC041135 | reverse complement strand
TGACGATCACTTCACGAAACGCGTTCCCCACCACATGACCATGATCGACGATTGAGAACTCGACGCCTCACCGCCTACCGTGCACGAGCTCGTTAGGCGCGCTTTTTGTCAGGATCTGGACAAGAGGCAGGATGTGGCGGCTGCCGCCGGCCCAACGGCTGCCGTGGCAGCCTCCACGGGTCACGCACCCAGGCCACGTCGCTCATCGGCGACGATGTATCGGCGCGCAGGACCACTTGGAGCAGCCGATGCCGGTGCACGGAGACGTCCTCGGCGATCAGGGCGGCCAGGCTGTAGGTGGCGGGCATCCCCAGCGCCTCCGCCGCACCCAGCGGTGTGGACAAGGCGCCGTCAAGGGCAAAGTTCTGGACCGTACAGTCTCAGCTGCCCACCCCAGCAGCTTCCCACTTGTGCCGGCGCAACACGTAGTCGCTGAAGAGGTCGGCTCCGGTCGAGAAGTTCACCCACCTCCGCGTCGCCACGCCGCTCGTCCGGCGAAGGATGCCAGCACTGCACTGACTCGGCGGCCCAAGTGCGCAGCTCGATATCCGTTGGCCTCGCCGACGTTCTGGAGGCCCACCCAGTCACCAGCGACGTCAGACGTCGGCACCTGCGGCGACGTCGCATTCACCGCGGCCGGGCGCTCCTGGGTGCTCGACTTCCAGGAAGGCGCTGACGGCGAGGTGTTTCAGGACCCGCTCAGCGCCCCCGCCCCCGCCGACGGCCCCGCCGCCGACGTGCTGCGCACCGTCGTCGTCCCCACGCTCCTGGCCCACCCCGCCTACCAGGCCGCCAACGCCGACCGCGGCACCCTTACGGTCCACCTAGCCACCGGGACGGCGGCTACCGCGGAACCGGCGTGATCATCCAGCACCGCCGTGACCCCGGGCAAAGTGAAATCCCGGACTACTAACGGCACAACTCAGTTTTCCGTTGAAGCACGAAGTTCTCAAACAACCACCTCGCATCCCAAGCTCGGTGAGACCAAGTGGGCCGTCACTGGTGGGGGGGGTAGGAGCACATTGATATAAGCCGCCCAAGCGAGCGGATGTCTGAGAGCTTCAACATGGGCCAGGCTCATGAACCGGTGGTTCGGGGTTCAGGGTAAGGGCGAGTGACATGTGAGCCCCTTTTGCGTCGGGCCTGCATGCTTGCGTGTCGTCCTGATACCGCTGGGGTGCCCGGAGGGGTACGTGCCAGGCTCCCAGGAGCCCTGAGGAACGCCGACCCTTCTCCCTGCACAGTGTGTAGGGAGGAGGGCAGCGCGCGGTGGGGACCTCACCTCTCGGCGGCTCGCCACCCGAGCTGAGAGGAGTGAAGCAAATTCCCGATGTCCGTGCGCACGGAGAACTGATCAGTGCTGATCAAGCAGAGGTACCCCTATGCCGCCCCGCCCGATATGCGCTATCGGTAACAGGGCAGAGGCTTTTGCAAGCGAAATCCACACAACCACTCTTACATAATTAGGCATTCATCATTCTTGGCTTTTTGTGCTGCTCTTAACTGCTCTCTCTCTTTGGCTTCCTTCTCATAGAAGCGAGCCAGCACCTCATCACTATCCATGGGAACGGTCTGGCCTATCGCGAATCGGGAAGGCGGGATTTTGCTCCCTACATCATAGTCGCCACCTACCGCGGATGCAGCAACTAGACCCACTAGCCTCCCATCGTGCTTTGAGATTAGCGCGGCACCAGAGTCGCCCGACTGTAGGCGCTTTTCGCCTTTCCCAATAGCTTTCAGTTTGATCATGTTTGCACTTCCGTATATTCTTCCATTGGAATTCGACGCGATCATCCAGGTGTCGATGTCTACGATTTGCGCTTCTCCCACTTCCGGCCCGGTGACTTTTCCGACCCACACAACTTCCTCTCCCACCTGGGGATCTCTTAGTTCAACGGGACTGTCAACATCGCGGATGCCGACAATCTTGCATGAAGTGCGCCCCGCCTCTACGTCGAAATAGGCGAAATCGTAGAGCATGTCGACAGGGTCTGCGAGGTAGTCCTCAATGGTGGCGTATGTTGGACTTGCTGAGCCGGCGACAACGGTTCCGATTTTTTGATCCGCTTTGGATTCCGTTAAGATATTGGGCTGAAATACGGGACTGCCAGCAGTCGACCCCAGCACGTGCTGATTACTGAACCCCACCAGGCTGCCTTGCCAGTTAACAACCGCACCGAGAGTTCCGCTGTTATCCATGATGGTTGACTGTATCTCGTAACCGCCAGGTACGGGGCGTATATATTGATTCAGCATACCGATGCTCCGATGCCAGTCGTATGCGTTGCACCACATTGGGGCCACTTAGGCCTCTGCGATGCTTGTCCTTCACATGTATAGGTGGGCAGGAAGGAGCGCTTGCAAGCTACGCCCGTCGGCCGTCATGGTGCGCCGGGGCGGCATCGAACCAACTGACGGGGTGACTGTCAGGACCGGGGTGAGGGTGTATAGGGTCTGCTGCACGATCGGGTGACATCTGAACTGGCTTTCCCTGAGGGGCGGGTAGGAAGGATGTCGCTGTGCCCAAGCCCTATCCGGAAGAGTTCCGCCAGGACGTCGTGCGGGTCGCGAGGAACCGCGGCCCGGGTGTCACGGTCGAGCAGGTGGCCACCGCTTTCGGGGTTCACCCGATGACGTTGTGGAAGTGGATGCGCCCGGGCGGACATCGATGACGGGTCCAAGCCCGAGGTGACCAGCCGGGAGAGCGCGGAACTGCGGGAAGCGCACCGGATCGCCGCCGACCGGCCCTTTTACTCCGGGAAGCATAAAAAGCACGGGATGAACGTGCAGGTCATCACCGATCCGTTCGGCCGACTGCTGTGGGTCTCGCCCGCACTGCCAGGGCCCGTTCATGACGTTCGCGCGGCCCGCGAACACGGCGTCATCAACGCCCTCGGCCAGGCCCAGATACCTTGCTGGGCGGACAAGGCCTATCAAGGCGCCGGCGGCACGGTACGGGTGCCATACCGCGGCCGATGGGACACACTTTCGGCAGGTCGGCAGGCCGTGAACCGATCCCAGGCCAAGATCCAAGCCCTCGTCGAACAAGCCATGGCCACCATCAAGAACTGGCGGCTCCTCCGCACACTCCGCTGCTCCACCACCCGAATCACGGGCCTGGTCCAGGCCGTCCTCACCCTGCATCACGCCAGCTCAACCGCAGGTTGAAAAGACCTCAGTGAGTTCGGGCGATACGACTCCTCCAGCACGGCGTCAGCCACCGGCTTGTCGCGCCAGCGGTAGTAGGGCTGTCTGGCGAGCTTCAGCACCCGGCACGTCACCGTGACGGGCACCCCGTCCACGGCCAGCTCTTTCACGAGCGGGTAGATCCTTTTCCCGGCAGATGCGCCTGCGATAGATAGGCCGCGGTCGGCGGATCAAGCTGCTGGAACAGGAGAACGAGGTCCTGCGCCGGGCCCGATCGGCAGGAGCGTCCCGTCGAGCAGGACGTACGCCTTCCCCGAGGCAGCCAGGACGGCATCGTCGAGGGTCGGTGCGAGTGCGGCCAGCAAGTCGACGGCCTCCGTGATGTAGCGGTAGACCGTGCTCGTCCCGATCCCGAAACCTGCTGCGAGTTGGCCGTACGTGGTTCCGTTCCGCAGCTGCGCCAGCACCAGCACGGCTTGACGCCCGACCGGGAGCCGACGCCAGCGGCTCTTGATCCGCCGGCGGTGTTCGCGCAGGCGAGCGGCGAGGAAGGACAGGGATCGACTGGACACGTCCAGCCCGCACGGGTAGACAAGCACACGAAGCCTCTGGTGGCACGGGTGATCTTGGTCGTGAACCCGTCTACCAGGGGCTTCACTCATCTGTCGACCCAACTGTCCAGCTCACAGATCAAGTTGGCAAAGGCTCACTGTTCGACGCTCACCGCGACGACCCGGAATTCGGCTACCGCTTCCTGGCCGATGAAGCGCGTGGTGCCGGAGCTCGGATGGCGGACCGGACCGCCTGGCGGATCTGCCGGGACAACCGTTGGTGGAGTGTTTCGGCAAGAAGCGCGGCAGGAGCAAGAAGGCCGACCCGCCGGTGCACGACGATCTCGTGAGCCGGAACTTCACCGCGACCGGCCCGAACCGGCTGTGGCTCGCCGACATCACCGAACACGCCACCGGCGAAGGCAAGCTGTACCTCTGCGCGATCAAGGATGTGTTCAGCAACAGGATCGTGGGCTACTCCATCGACGCGCGGATGAAGTCCCGCCTGGCCGTGACCGCCCTGGACAACGCGGTGGCCCGGCGTGAACACGTCGACGGGTGCATCCTGCACAGCGATCGCGGCTCGCAGTTCCGGTCCCGGAAATTCGTCCGGGCCCTTGACCGACACCGCATGGCCGAATCGATAGGGAGGGTCGGGGCAGCCGGCGACAACGCGGCCATGGAGCCCTTCTTCAGCCTTCTGCAGAAGAACGTCCTCGACCGCCGGAGCTGGGCCACCCGCGAGGAACTGCCGATCGCGATCGTGTCCTGGATCGAGCGGACCTATCACCGGCGCCGCCGACAAGCCCCACTCGGCCGGCTGACACCCGTCGAATGCGAGACCGTCATGACCACATCGGCCTTCCAGGCCGCGTGACCGAACCTGTCACCCGATCGTGCAGCAGACCCTTCCGCAGATGGGCCAGTGTCAGCAGGGCTTGCGTGAAGCACGCTCAACTTCCGCCACGGCGAGCGAAGTTCACGCCTTCGGGTCTAGATGAGCCAGGAGACATGCTCGACCAGCTCGTGCGGGACGTCGAGTGTGGAGGGATACGGAACCAACGAAGCCCCCCGGCCCTCGGCGTGTTGAGTGAGATCACCACACCAACGACGAGGGGCTTCGCCACGTCACCCCACTTGACCAGCCTGTTTCACTCCTCAGACCCCAGGATAAAAGGGGTTCAGTGAGCCCTTTCATAAGCTTCACGAACGCTGGCGGGGACGCGACCGCGGTCACTGACTTGGTGACCGTTCTCTCGTGCCCACAAACGTACTCCTTCGGCACTCGGCCCGCTTGTCGCCTGCTTGCGCGGCTGGGTAGCTGTCCTAGCACGGCCGGTCTTGCGGCCGCTATCGATGAATGGGGCCAGCGCTTCGTACAGCTTGTCATAGTTGTCTGAGACGAGGTCGATTTCGTAATTGACCCCATCGAGGGAGAAAGTATGGGTCTGCACCTCCTCTGATTCTGCACCGGTCAGGTCGTCCGAGAAAACGGTCACAATCTTCTGAGCCATAAGCGAATACTAACCACACTATCGGCCAGCGGAAACCCGCTTCGGTAACGTCTGCTGCAACTACACGTCGCAGTGTGCTCGGACCGCTGTTGCCGGACCCACCCGTGCGTCCTCGTGTCCGAGTGCCTCTCGACGCCGGAGACGGGTCCCTCGGAGCGGGGCACGATCCGTCCACCCGGTGCTGTAGATGTCCAGCACAGGCGCATTAGCGCTACAGTCTGACCTGGCCGCAGAATTTGTCGGGAAGCGCTACGTTTCGTACCTTAGAGGCCGTTCTCTTTCCGAATGCCGTGTGCGGATCCGCTGGTCAGGCATGAGATTGCGGCTGTGACGGGAGTCTCTACTCGTTGCTGATCGAGTCGGTGGGGGTGGCAGATGCCGTCGATGCGGGCGTCCTGGAAACGCGGCGGAAGGCCGCTGCCGTGCGGTGGATGAGCTCGAAGCCGAACTGAAGCGGGTGCGGGCAGACTTGGCGGATGCCGGGGAGGTCCTCAAGCTTCGGACGATCGGCCTCGAGCAGTATCTGGAAGCGCTCGTCGAGGCGGAACAGCCGGCCGAGACAATCGTTGGCCTGTCACCGACGACGGCGGTGGGCCCGCGCCGTGCGGTGCCGCATCGGCAGAAGGCGGCCGGGGTAGACGACCTGTCGGTGGACTACCAGGCGGTAATGGCAGCCGAGGCCGGGAACGACGGGCTGGGTGCCCGGCGGACGGCCGTGGTGCTTGGCTGGGACAGTGTCTCGGCCTCACGCGTCGAGGGCGCGAGAGCACGGCTGAAGAGGCTGGTGGAACGGGGCTGGCTGGTGGAGACGAAGCCCGGGAGGTTCACCATGCCATCATGACTGCAGGCCGACGAGTTGTGCGGCCAGGCGGCGGCTCATCAGGGCGATCATCGACCAGCGGATGACGCCTTCGCTCGTGTCGGGGCGGCGTTCGTAGTCCCTGACCAGGCGGCGGCTGCGCAGAAACCGTGCAAAGGACCGTTCGACGACCCAGCGGCGGGGAAGGGCCTGGAAGCCTCGGACGTCCTCACCGCAGCGGACGATGTCGAGGACGAGGCCGAGGTGATCGCTGGTCCAGTCGGTGAGGTGGCCGGTGCAGCCACCATCGGCCCAGACCCAGGCTAACCGCCGGAAGCTGCCGGCCGCCGCTGGCAGAAGGGACCGGGCGCCGTCCCGATCGGTCACGGACGCCGGTGTGACCAGCACGGCCGCCAGGAGAAGCCCGAGCGTGCCCACGTCCGGACCGTCGTCGACCAGGCCCTCTCCCCCGACGCGCCCCAAAACCACGATCTGGCCGCGGCCCGGGCCCACGGGATCGTGCAGGCCTGCCTGACCCGGCAGATCCTCGTTCTGGCCGACCGCGCCTACCAGGGCGCCGGCGCCACCTTCCGCACCCCCTACTACCACCACAACTAGCAACCCGAGCACTACCAGCAGTTCAACCGCGACCACGCGCGGGCGAGGGCTCCCGGGGAACGGGCCTTCGCGCAGTTGAAGTGTTCGATGCAGTCAGCACGCTGTCCGAAGAGGCTCGAGGAGGGGGCAAGACTGTCGGCAGGGCGACTTTCGCGTCGCTGTTCATTGCAAAGCCCCATCAGTTAGCGGGTGCGGGCGGCAAAGCGCGCGAGGGTATGGCGGGTGCTCCTTCATTCTGGCAAAACGCCCGCGGCATAGAGGGCGGTTCGTTTGGCGCGCAGATCGGGACCGAGGACACAGCATCTCCGTAGAAGCGGCCGGTGTGGTCCTCCGTTTCGCCGTGGGCGGAGGCGGCTATACGGACACGCTCTGGCCCGGAGGGGTCCTGATCGCCAGCGAGGTACGGCGTCGGTGATCAATCGAATCGTGTTTATAGGTGAGATTGATCACGGCCTTGAGCCGCTCTGCATGGCCTTGGAGAATGGTGGGCTCGCATGTAGAGGTGTCGCGTATTCAACGTGAGCAGAAACTCGCGCCGGGCCGGCGCCTTGCCGACGGCAGGCTCGTGGGGCGCGCGCGGCGTGCTCACATCCCGTACGCCATCGATCCAGCAGAGCCGAGCCAAAGCGGCTACTGGTGCCCAAGTTATAGGCGCACGGGATGTGAGCAAGGTGAGTGGTAGGGCGGCTGCTAAATTAGTCGCTGGTCCATAGTAGGCTCCAGAGACTGCTTCCCGGCGTCGTCACTAGCACTGCATCACCAGTAACAACCTGCGCCCTAGCCCGCTCCTCCGCCGTTACTCGGGCAGCTATTTCTGCGCCTTGCGGATTGCTACTGGAATTCTCAGCCCATCGATCCAGCTCCAATGCGCCTGCTTTCCGCTGCGCGTCGGCGTCATCATGCTTCGCCGTAAGTATAGGAGCCCACTTCTCATCATCTGCAGGAAATACAACCGTGTCTACACCTTTGGCGCCACGATCTCCCGATAGATCATGAATGGCGGTGATCCCGTCATAGACGTCATGTGCGACTCGGCGATCGTGAATTGGGTCAACATCTGACACGTACGACAAGACATTGGTTGCGGCTCTATTGCGAGCCCCCACCTCATCTCCCTGCGGAGCCGGCAGCTGATTCAGATCTCGACAAGCTGCGAACATTTTACCAAAAGCGGCGAAAAGGCCACCCGTGTGCTGGGGTTCCTGCGGATTTGACATAGGTCCTCCATATAAAATCGTGCTCTCCTTACGTAGTGGGCAACTGCGGCGCCAGCTAACGCTCGGAGAGGGTTTGTTGGTGTGCCGAGTGTCGGTCCGACGGGCACGGTCCTCCCCTGGCGGTCCTGCTAACCGGCGGCAACCGCAACGACGTCACCCGACTGCTGCCCTTGCTCGACGCGATCCCACCGGTACGCGGAAGGGGCGGCCATCTCCTCCGGAAGCCTGACTCGCTCTTCGCCGACCGCGGCTGACCTCTACCGCAACCAGGTCCGCCAGCGAGCCATCGTGCCGGCCATTGCCCGCCGCAGGATGGGTCGCGCCAGGAGATGGTGGCTTCGCCGGTGAGGCGGCGGGCCATGAGGTCGGTCATGGCGAGGTAGATCATGGCTTCGGAGCGGGTGGGGAGGGTTTCGTAGTCGCGAGCCAGGCGGCGGTGGAGCATGAGCCAGCCGTAGGTCCGCTCGACCGCCCATCGTTTTGGTATCGGGGTGAATCCCTGGTCCCCGGGGTGCGTGCGCTGATTTCCATGTCGATGCCGAGGGTTGCGGCGTGTTCGACGAGGTGCTGGCGGTAACCGCCGTCCACCCAGACGTTGCGGATGTCCGGGTGGTCGGCGGCGACCCGGTCGAGCAGTTGGGTGCCGGCCACGGAGTCCTGCACGCTGGCCGCGGTGACCAGCACCGCGAGCAGGAGGCCGATCGTGTCGATGACGATGCTCCGCTTCCGGCCGACGATCTTCTTCCCGGCATCCGTGCCCTGGCTCGACGCTGGCACGCTGGTGGAGGTCTTGACGCTCTGCGTGGCGATCACGCGGGCCGACGGTGCGGCACTCCGCCCCTCCTTCTGCCGCACGAGTTCCGGTAGCAGGCCGTTGAGCTGGGCGAACACACCTTCCTTCGCCCACTTTGCGAAGTACCCGTAGACCGTCTCCCAGGGCGGGAAATCGTGCGGGAGGTAGCGCCACTGGACGCCGGTGCGGTCCACGTACAAGATCGCGTTCGTGATCTCGCGCAGGTCGCGCTGGGGCGGACGCCCGAAGTCAAGGGCCCTGCCGCGGCGCTCGAAGCGCCAGGCGGACAGGACTGGCTCGATCAACTTCCAGCGGGCGTCGGACAGATCACTCGGATACGGACGTCGCGCACTCATGCTCCCGACGTACCGCTCCGAACCGAGTGCGCCCAGGCGCACTGCAACGACCGCGGAAGCACAGATGGAATGGGGCGTCTTGGAATGAGACAGGCACGAGCTCTCACCCGCCCCAGCCGCCACACCATCAGACCCATAGGTCCCAACCACACCGGGAGCCTCACCGGCACCCCGGCCCCGCACCTCCAGAACTATGAAATACCGGCGCATTCAAGATGAAAACGACAGAGGCAAAGCTTCTCGCAAGTTAGAGGCATTGGAGAGACCGGGCGGCTAGTCCATCTGCCACTCGCCGCCCAGCGCAGTGCTCAGCGCTGGCCAAGCGACTGTGCAACTGCTTCCTGCAACGCCGCGCCGCGGTCAGCCCCCCCCTGGCGGTGCAGACTCTCTTCCCCACATCAAGTTAGTGGGCAAGTAGACCCACGCTAGGGAAGCACCGAGTCCGATGCGTGGCCGGTCACCGAACGAAACCCGCTCTCGGACGCGGATACGGCGTGAGGAGTGGGCCTTGCGTTGGCGCTCGTGCATCTCCTCGTACCAGTCCGGGGCGCTTTTCTTGAATTTGCGGTGCGGTGGCGTCACCACGCGCCCGCCGGTCTGGGCGCCCAGGCCCTGGTAGCCGGCATCCGCGAGGATCCAGTGCGGGCCCGCCGTCCAGGAGCCTGACCAGCCCTAGTCGCGCCGATCATGTCCGGAGCCAGATGATGGTTGCTGCGACGGTGATGGTGCCCAGGTAGACGTATGCGCGCGCTTGTCGTACCTCGTGGGCACGGCTCGGTAGTTCTTGAGCTTGTTGATCGCCCGTTCCACGGTGTTGCGCTTCTTGTACTGCTCCTTGTCGAAGCCGGGTGGGCGACCTCCTGCCCGGCCCCGGCGTACGCGGTTCACGGCCTGGTCGCCTTTCTCGGGGATGACGTGGCGGATGCCGCGTCCCCCGGTAGCGGCGGGTCCGGCGATTGCTGTCTGCCTTATCGGTGCTCACGCTGTCTGGTGTGGTGCGCGGGCGGCCTGGCCCGAGTCGAGGCACTCGAATGCGTTCCATGACTGGCCCGAATTGTGTGCAGTCCGCCCGTTGGCCTGCCGTCAGCAACAGTGAGAGCACGCGGCAATTGCCCGTCGGCACTCTGGTGGATCTTGGTTGTGAAGCCTCCTCGGGAGCGGCCGAGCGCCTCGCCTCCTGCACCACCTCTGCCAGGCGGGTGCACAGCCTCGCCCACAGTCTTCCGCTCTGTTGTGCCATCGCGGTCGCCCCTTTTGACGCGGCGGGCGGCGGAGCTTTCCGCGCGCCGGCCGCATGCTGGTGGGCACGGATCGAGGTGGAATCAACCGAGACGTCCAAGTCGATCCCACCGGCGGCATCGGCCTGGCCTTGCACCTGCTGGAGTAGCCGTTCCCAGGTCCCGTCGGCTGACCAGCGCCGGTGGCGCTCGTAGACGGTCCTCCATGGCCGGTAGCGTTCAGGCAGGTCACGCCACTGCACCCCGGTGCGTACCCGGTGCAGGATGCCGTGGATCACCTGACGGTGATCGCGCCACCGCCCGCAGCGGTTGTTGCCGGTGGGCAGAAGCGGCTCCAGACATCGCCACTCCACCTCTGTCAGATCCCCCCCGGCCAGTCACGTAAGAGCCAACGAACCAGTGGGTGACATGGGTACGGTCAGCATCTGCGATGCCACCACGCCAGGCCCGGGTCTTTTGTCGGCTCGTGATGCGTTCGCCCGAGGAGCACCGTGTCCAGGCGCTCAACCTGCACCCGGAGTTCGCCAGCGGCCTTTGGCGGAAGCATGAACAGAGCGACTTGCAGCTTGTCCCGGGCCCAACCCTCGCCGCAGCAGGGGCAGGTGAACTCCGCCTCCCATTG
>NZ_JBVIYZ010000058.1:0-11036 GCF_055592085.1 Streptomyces sp. NPDC041135 | reverse complement strand
GACACGATCCACGGTGACGTCCCCACGACGGGGCGAACGCTCAACTCCTGCCCTGGACACGGCAATCAGCAGCGATCCACCTCTTTGTGTTAGCCGTTGTTACTCACCTCCGCTCTCGCGGAGAGGACACGTCGGCGGACTTGCCGTCGACCGGGTGCAGCGGCTCACCTCCGCTCTCGCGGAGAGGACATGCACTGGCGCCACGGAACGCCGGCCGTCGCCGGCTCACCTCCGCTCTCGCGGAGAGGACCAGGTGATGGAGTCGGCAGGCCTGCCCAAGGGCGTCTCACCTCCGCTCTCGCGGAGAGGACGAGGTCTGGAGCCAGATGACGGGCCCCTGGTCCGTCCTCTCCGCGCGAGCGGAGGTGAGCCGGAGCGCCACTTCTCTGCGCCTTGGAAACGAATGTCCTCTCCGCGCGAGCGGAGGTGAGCCGGAGCAGCCGTCGGGGCAGCGAAGGGGGCAGCCGGCCTCTCCGCGCGAGCGGAGGTGAGCCGGCCCCTGCCGCCGCTCGAATCACCCGGTTCAAGTCCTCTCCGCGCGAGCGGAGGTGAGCCTGCCCCGGCCGGTCCTTCCGGTCCCTGCGGTCCGTCCTCCGCGCGAGCGGAGGTGAGCCGTTCAGGTCTGTGCCATGTCCACGAAGCGGCTGTAGTGCAACTGGCTGGCGACAGTGATGGTGGCGGTCGGCCCGTTGCAGTGCTTGTCGATGATCAGTTCGGCCTCGCCGGCGTGCGCGGACTCGGGGGTGTAGGCGTCGTCCCGGTACAGCAGGATCACCATGTCGGCGTCCTGCTCGATGGCTCCGGACTCGCGCAGATCGGCTTTGGTGGGCCGCTTCTCTGTGCGGTTCTCGGGACCGCGGTTGAGCTGGGCGAGGGTGATGATCGGCAGCTGGAGTTCCCTGGCGAGGCGCTTGAGGGAGGTGCTGATCTCCGCGACTTCCCGTTCGCGTGACTCGGGGCGCCGGCCTCCGAGGGTGATCAGCTGCATGTGGTCGATGACCACCAGGCCGAGCCTGGGCTCGCGGGCCTTGAGGCGGCGCAGCTTGGCCTGGATGGCGCCGAGGGTGTTGGCGGACTCGTTGATGTACAGCGGCGCGGCCTGGATGGCGGGCAGGCGACGGGCGATGCGCTGCCAGTCTTCTTCGGTGGTGGTTCCGCAGCGCAGGTGGTGCAGGGCGACCCGGGCCTCTGCGGACAGCAGGCGCATGTTGCGTTCGTCCACGCCCATTTCCAGGGAGATGAATGCGGCGGGGGTGTCCTGCTTGATGGCGCAGGCGCGGGCCATGTCCATGGCCAGGGTGGATTTGCCCATGCCGGGGCGGCCCGCGACGACGATCATCTGGCCGGGCTGGAGTCCGCTGGTGAGATTGTCGAGGTCGATGAACCCGGTGGACAGTCCGGTGAGGTGTTTGCCGTGCTTGGCCTGGTCGATGGCGTCCAGGGTCGCCTCGAGGGTGTCGGCGGGCAGTACGAAGTCGTCGTCCTGGCGCGCGCCTTCCACCACGGTGGCGATCTTGGACGCCGCCGCGGCGACCAGCTCGTCGCTGTCGCCCTGTCCGGCGTAGGCGGCCTCCGTGATGGCTACGCCCGCCTCCCCGAGACGGCGCAGTACGGCTTTCTCCTTCACGATCTGTGCGTGGTACGGGCCGTTGGCGGGGGTGTCCGCGCTCTGCACCAGCTCGTGCAGGTAGGCGGCGCCGCCTGCCTTGGCCAGGGCGTGTCGGCAGCATGCGTGGCGCCCCGCCGCAGGCGGCGCGGAGGGAACGCCACGAACGCTGCCGACACGCTACCAGCGGCCCAACCAGGAACCACAACACACCGGAAGCGTCTCTCGCGCTGGGCAGCAGCGGTTCAAGGCGGTCCCACAGCTCATCTGACACGATCCACGGTGATGTCCCCACACCGAGTGGAACACTCAACTACCGCTCTGGACAGACCGATCCACCTCATTGTGTTAGCCGTTGTTAGCGTCGACGTTTATCCCGCTGTCGAGGTAGCTCTGCAGTGCATGGGCGCCCCAGGATTCCTCGCTTCGCACTCGCCTCACCCCCATCCCCACGCCGGACGCTACGGCCGCTACTTCCAGCTCCTCGACGACCTCCCGCAACACGTCGAAGCATGCGGCCGTGTAACCCGGGTAGCCCTTACGGCCCCATACGCGCACAGCGTCGTTTGCCCACTGAGTGGTAGAGGCCGGATCGCTCAGCCTGAGATGTCAGCGAGACGTCCACCAGCGGCAGACCGAACTCGGCGCCGCGTAGACCAGTGTTAGTACGACGCATGTCCCTCCTTAGTCAGGAATCACCCATGGCTAGGAATTACCCATGTCTACACTTGAAGAACTATTGAGTGACGCCGAGAATGCGGTATCGGTCCGTTTCCTAGAGGCGGACGGGTCGGTCGACACCCCTCCTGGATCAACTGTTGTACATGACGGCTCAGCATCTACAAGATAATTGGCTTACACTCGAACAAGAGAGGTAACCATGCCAGTCTCGGAGCAGCAAGTCGAAGACGCACTAAATGCAATTTACGCCGGGGTGGTCAAGCTCTACTATGGCGGCAATGCCGCTGACTTTAAAACCGCCTCGGGACTGCACATGAATCCAGTGATGTTCGTTGATGAAGCGAACTCCGGTGTAGATGCAGGAATTTTCCCAATCGGGGATAACGAAGTCGGCGTCGAAATATTCGCAGGAGTCCTAACCTTTTGCGATCTGGATGCGGCGCGATTCGTCGTAGCTCACGAGCTAGGACATGTCTTCGGTGCGGCTGTCCTCAAACAGATTGGCTTGGAGGGTATTAGTGGTCCACCCACTGAGGTAATCGCCGATCTGGGCGGATCCTGGGCAATAGTAAATTCGACGGGGGGCAGTTGGTCCCAAGTCATGAACGCCATCGACAATTGGGCAAATACTTATATCTTCACAGTAGGCTCCAATGGCGCCCACCCGCCCGGGGCGAAGCGTGCGCAGTATGTGAAAGACCTGAAGCGAAAAATCGCAGACGAAGGCAAGCCTTTCAACCAAGCCGCAAAGGAAATTCTGCAAGCGATGACCTAGGCCCCGGCCCTGGGCTCCAGCTCATAGAGCTGATCTCTATCCCATGTTGCAAAACCCCGCCTTGGCAGGCGGGCTGCTCCGCCCGGTCCTCCTTTGGCAAGGCGACCACCCCGGCTCTCGGAGCCCCTTTAGCCTCGAATTTTCGTGATGGGCCGTCGACGAAGTCGGCGGCCCATTTCGTTGTCGGTGGTGGAGGGCGGGCAGGCTGAGGGCCCGGGTGTCGTCTCGGGTGGACGCCGGGTTCCGCTGCTCCGGGCTGGATCCACTTCTCGCAGGGACAGGTGAGTCTGCTGGTCATCCGGGGTTCGGCAGGAGTGCGAGCCGTTCGAGGGCGTCGGTGATGTCACGGGCCCAGGGCCAGTGCTGGGCGAGGCGGAGGATGCGGCGCCGGCCGGTAGTGACGAGCTATCCGGCCGTGGAGAACAGGCGGAGCCGCAGGCGACGGGGTTCCCAGAGTCGGGCTTTGCCGGTCAGAGCGAGCACGGGCATCCAGGCCAGCAGGTCGAGTGCGATCTGGGCGATCTCCAGCCAGACCTTGTTCTGCGCAGTGTGGTGGAGGGGCAGGTTGCGCAGGCCGGTGGACCGGGCGGCCCGGATCCGGTCCTCCGCCCGGGCCCGCAGACGGTGACGCAGCTCAAGCTCGGCGATCGGCCGACCGGTCGTATTGGTGGCGAAGCAGGTGATCCGCATGCCGTCCGCGTCCGTGATTCTCAACTGGGCGCCGGGGTGGGGTCGTTCCTTGCGGACGATCAGCCGCATGCCGCTGGGCCAGCCGTCCAGCAGCTTGCCCGTGAGCTCGGCGACCCAGGCTCCGTCGCGGACCTGGCCGTCGGCCTCGACGGCCGGCGTCCATGCCGGGCCGGGGATCTTCAGCACGTGCTGGTGGATCGCCTCGGTGATCACCATGCCGACCGAGTAGGACAGCCATCGGCCTCGCTTCGCGAGCCAGGACACGAAGTCGTGGGTGCCGCCGGCAGAGTCCGTGCGGATCAACGTCCGCCGTCCTCGCCGGTACTTCTTCGGCAGTTTAGCCAGGGCCCGTTGGGCGGTGGTGATGTGGTCGGCGGCCGTGTTCGAGCCCGCGTTACCTGGTCGTAGGAGGGCGGCGACCGGTTCTCCGGTTCCGCCCGGGCCGTGGTCGACGAAGGCCGTCACGGGGTGATGGCCGTAGGTCTTCTTCCAGGTCGCGGCCGCATCCTCCTTGTCGGAGTGCGCGATCACGAGGACGCCGTCGATGTCGACCGTGACCCCTCCATCAGCGTCCGGGGCGTTCTTGCCCGCCAACGACCAGACCCGGCTGCGGACTTCGGCCCGTGCGGACCGGATGGCCTGCAGGGCTTCCTCGTCGGAGCCGGCGAGGGCGTCGATCAGGCGGGAGACCGTCGGGTCGGAAGCGACCGGCCCGAAGACAGCCGGCTCACACCTCAGCATCGCGACGTCCGCGAGGCAGTCCCCGCCCAGCGCGACCGCCAGAGCAAGGTCCAGAAGGATCTTCCCAGGATCGTGGACGGCCTGCGGCTTGCGCCAGGGTGCCAGGGCTGTGGATATCCCCTGGTCAAGGCCGATCTTGCGGACCGTCTCCAGCAGCAGGACCGCACCGGCCTGTGAGACCACCCGCCGACCGTCTCCCTCGACACGGACACGCGGGTACGACGAGATAGGCTCTCTCACCTGGAAAGTGCTCTTTTCCTTGCAGCCAACAGGACCCTCAGCAAGTCCCATCGTTGCAGGTCAAGGGCACTTTTCGCGTTTCTGATCAACTCCTGGACAGCTCACCTCGTGAAAGCGCGAGGCTAGTGCGGAAGACGTCTGATCGGCGTGGTCACCCAGCAGCCGGCCCCGATGTAGGCGCGGTCGGCGAGGACGGGCACGCCCTGGCGTTCGCAGATCCGGATGATGCGGTGGGTGCGGGCCGCGGTCAGGTCGTGGGTGCGGCCGGGAAGTGCGGGCGAGATCCACAGCAGCTTGCCCCCAGGGTCCGCAACGACCTGCACGTTCACGCCATGGCAGCGGTGCTTTTGGGGAGAACTCGGTCACCCACCCGGTCGCACTCGGCGAGCATTCCGTCCAGCAGGACGTGATCGGGATCCGTCTCCCGCAGGACCCGCAGCAGCCCGGGCGCCCGGCGGGAGAGATGGCCGACGACGGCGGTGACGTAGGCATGGGCAGTGTCGACGGATATGCCGAAACCGGCGGCGATTTGCGCGAGCGTGTCGTGCCGGCGAAGGTAGACCAGGCCGACCAGAAGAGCACGCTGGTGAGGCGGGAGCTTGCAGCGGCGGTCATCCTCACGGGTGTCGATGAGCATGGTTACCCACTCGACCAGGGCGTGCGGCAGGTCGAGTGCGGCAGGACAGGGAACCAACGAGGCTCCTACGCTGATGCGGGTGCTGCCGGTGCTTGATGAGCTGGTAGCGCTGGTCCAAGACGAGCGCGGGGTGAGCAAGCGTGAGGTGGTGGAGCACGCGCCCCTGACCATCTGAGCTTGTCACACGGGGCGGCGGGCGCGCAGGACCTGGTCCAGGGCCCGGCGTATGGGCGGAGACAGGGGGCGGCCGGCGGTCGTGGCCACCAGCTGCTCGGCGACCGTACGCAGCTTGACGTTGTTGTGTTGGGAGACGGCCACCAGTACTTCCCATGCTTGTGCCGGCGTGCATGGGCCCACTGCCATGATCATGCCGCGGGCCTGGTCGATCACCGCCCTCGATTCCAGCGCTTGGTGCAGTTGTGCGTTCTCCTCGCGCAGCCGCTGAAGCTCCATATCGGCCCCATCGTGTTCCAGCCCGTTCGGGCGGGCCGCATCCTGTTCGGGGCGCTGGGCCGTCACGTTCGCTCCCTTACCCGCGCCTACCCGTCGACGTTAGCCCCAGGGTCCCGCTAGTGGTCAATGTGAAATGACAAGGGGCCATGGCAGTCGCAGTCACAGTAGGCCTGATACCGTCACCTTCTGATGAGATTGGCGATACCGCAATTTGGGCTGCGCATTGGCTGATCCTTAGACCATTGGCGAGGTCTGCTAATAACGACCGCGACACGCCGACTGGTGCGCTACGGGCGCACGGGGCCTGCGCTTTCGCTGGACCCGCGCCTCATGCTGCTTAGCCGCACTCCAGTTCAGCCCAATGGCGGCGAACGGGAAATGATGCAATATCAACATTGCGAGCCCAAGGCCCCTACAACGCCCGTGTCCGCCTTACGGCACAGCTTTCCCCAGTCATCAGAGAATAACACAAGAGTCAGGTTTTTTCTGCAATTGCTGCAGCCTAGTCTTGAGTTGCTCTTGAGATGGATACGCAAGCGCGTTCACATCAGGTGCCCCCCATGGGATTTTTGAGCCAATCAGGATGCCACTCTTAACTAATTGCCAACATAGGACGCCAACAATGTTACCGGCGTCATCAACTAAGGCTGCCCCAGAGTCGCCAGGGTTTGAATTCCCGGTCATTGCGATCATGCCAGCGAACGAATAATACTTACCGTCTTCCCTCTTGTCCAGTATCCAGTAGTCGATATCCAGTATCTTGCTGGTCTGAACTACGCCAGTCGTAGCTCCCATCCATTTGACGGTCTGGCCAACCTTGGGACTTGCGAACTTCAGTGGATCCTCAGTGGTCTTAATTCCATAAATTTGATTAGATATATCCTCGTTGTCGCCGACCTCAAACCAGCCGAAATCGTAGGTGAAGTCTGTTGGTTCTTCGCTATTGAAGTAGCCCTCAGGATTGGAGGTACCGAATCTAACGGGGGGCGTGGAAAGGCCGCCCACCTGCCCGATCGCATCCGCGGAGGGTGCCGGTCCACCACTGGGCGCTGGTTGATATACTGTGCGGCCAACATTCTGTAGCACGTGGGCGTTAGTGATCCCCACTCTCATGTTGCCTTCCAAACCCCAACCCGATATTGCTGCACCGAACGTTCCCGTAAGTGTTGCACCGTCGGCCCAAATGCGAAACCCGCCAGGCACGGGGCGCTTGCGTTCATTGTTTGGCATTTCATTCATCCCATTCATGGCCACAAACACGGCGCGGTTGTACTCGTCACTGAGGTAAGTGGGCAGTAGGGGCGGTCGCGCCCTCCCCTGTGACACGACGGAGGCGAACTGTACTCCAAAAGGTTTGCGCCCCTCATCGCGGGTCGGCACAAACAGCGCTTGAAGGCACAGCACCTCACCCCTCGCTGGGGAAGGTGTTTAGTCAGTGCCGGCTGATTCGTCTCTGGGTGAGGCAGGGTTCCGTCAGCAACCGGCTCGGTGTGCTTCGGCGGTCATGGCGATAGCGGCATTGGCGACGGCGCCCGCCACCCGCAGCACTGCCCCTGCCACCGGCCCGGGACGGCGGCTTCAGAGGCGCCCGCGGGCCCGGTCGGCTTCGGCACGGTGAGTCCGGGTGCGGCCGGCCCGGAGATATCGCGGACTGAGTGTGGAACTTCGCACTTCTGCCCACTAAGCATATATAAGCTCGCCAGCGTAAGACAGGAGCGAACATGCCGCTTGACGGTCGAATCCGTCCCGTCCAGGGCGGTTACCAGATACAATGCCACGATCGTTACGTGGGAACACTAGGAGCCGCTATCGTATGGAACGGACAAGTAGTGGGCATAACTAACTCCCACGTCCTTCCATGGCTTAACGAGCCAGTCTATCAACCCGATATGACGAAAGGGGAGGCGGACAACATAGGGAAAGTGAGTGGCGCTTCTCCTCTGCAGTACTATGAAACGGCAAAAGCGTATGGTGCCGCCGTTGATAGCGGACAGGCCATTGACGCTGCATTCGATTTTGCTTACTTCGCACCGACTAGCGAAGACGTTCTCTCTTCGCACATATACGGCCTCTACGATGGCGATATCCCACTTCGATTCAGGGACCCCGTCGAGGGAGAAACTGTCCGATGGGTTGGCGCGGAAACTGGGCAGGTTCGTCAGGCGGTAGTCGGTGACACGGATAAATGGGTATTCATGGCTTCGGCTGTGCACACCGACCCAAGTACGACCCAGATAGTCAGTCTCGCCAATATGATCGAGCTCCGCGGCGACGTGGGAGCGAATGGGGATTCTGGGGCTGCCTTGCTCGCGGAAGACGGGATGATAGTCGGCCTCTACAGTGTCGGTTCCTCGCAGCGGGCATTCGCTGCCGGGTCCAAGATCCCTAAAGACACCGGCGAGCTCAACGCGACTGTGGCCTGCACTGATCAAATGCTTGAGAATCGACTAAAAGCAGCAGCAGCATCACCGCCTCCAGTGACACGACAGCGCATGTCCAACTGCGTGATTTTGTGAATCGCAGTCTGCAGGATCACCTCGATCCATAGTGCTCGCACTGCGGGCGTAGGGGAATGTTGAGAATCTCTCCTCGATGGGGTACGTGTAGCCGGTGTTTCCGAAAGGGAGACACCGGCCCGCGATAGACGCCTGGGCAGGAAAGCCACCTACGAAGCGGGGGGCGGACGTTTGCCGGGGCATGGTGCCGTAGCCGTGTCGACTCGCAAAATGCCCGCGCGCCTGCGGGCAGGACTTGGACTTCGGAGGCGCATATGGCCGCTACGCAGCAGGCGGCTGTCGTCGGTAAGTCGCTGACCGTTTTCACTGGTATAGACAGTGTTACCCAACGAAATATCGTTGACTCGCTGCTCTTTGCTCAACTATCGGCCGACAAAGCCTGCAACATCTACACCGATACGCTGGATTGGTTTTCCATATTCTTGAATTCGGCTGAAGATGTCGGGTGGGCGAGTCCAGCCTTCGCTTTTTCGCGGTATGATCCTACGGGGCCAACTTTCACGCTGAGTCAGGCCGTACAGCAAGTTTTCGCGCTGCACTTCCCCCAGGTCACCCCCTTGACGCACCTGTTATCTTCTCTTGAGAATACGGAGGCCGCGCAAGTCTTGCGGTATTGGCGAAATAATTGCATGGTCGAAAATGGTGGGGCCTTCCAGATCAGCAACGCCAAAGAGTCTAATAGTGGGGCGATTAGCGTCTATAGCGGCTCCTTCTATTTTGCCTTACATGCACCCTGCACGGTCACCGACATGCTCTTCTCCCCACTACCAGCCGACGCCGTAGAGTTGTATCAGGGAGTTGCCGTTCTGGACTTCTCTCCCGAGGTTTACAGTCAACATCAAGTGGCCATTCGCGATGCCTTGGCGAAGGCGGGGAAAGCAGTGATTCCTGTGCCTATCTAGAATCTCTGATGTGGCTTCTGAACTTGAACTCGTGATGTCGGTCGGCACGTGGTGACGGCGTCAGGGTCCGAGACCGCCGGCTGTTACCGGCCCGGGTTCAGGACGATGGCTGTAGCCAGCGCCGCGCCGCGGCGAGACTCACCTCGACGTCATAGCTCCAAGAGCAGACCTCCAGCCATGAGAGGTAGCCGCCTTGCGCGAAGACCAGGACCTCGCCATGGCACTCGCCGGTTTCGGTGAACAGCTGCACGTCGGCAGCCACGACGGTGCCGGGGCCCGTTGGCGCGGGCTCCACCGCGTCGGCGTCAAGGTCGAAGTAGGCAGTGCCGCAACCGCACTCGCAGCGGGATTGCACCCTGAGTTGGGGCACCTGCCGTCGGAGGACGACGTGAATAGGCTCGTCCGGGTTCAGGATGAGGTCAAGCACGTCGGCTACGTCCTCGGGCAGGCTGCCAGTCATGCCGCCACCGTAGCTGACCAGCAGCTTTGGGCTTCGCCCAATTTCGGGTCCGTCGACCCGACGCTCACAGCTCCAGGGCCAGGTCGGTTCCGGCGAGGCAGCCGTCGATGGCCTCCGGTCGGTACTGCAGCATCTTCAGTTTGCGCTTCACCGCGCGGGTGATCTGGCCGAGGTCGGCCGCGGCGAGGTTGCCGATGTCACGCTTGACCAGCGACCAGACGCCCTCGGTCGGGTTGAGGTCCGGGGCATAGGTGGGCAGCTGGAACACGGTGAGCCACTCGGCGTTCGCGTCGATGAACTCGCGCATGCTGACCGTCAGGTGCAGGCGGACGTTGTCCCAAACCAGCACGATCGGTCCGCCGAGCTGGATGCGAGCGCGGACGATGAGGTCGCGGAAGTCGCGCCAGCCAAAGCCCTTCGGCTCGTCCTTGCGGCCCCGGTACTCGCGGATCGCGTAGATCAGCCGGGACCGCTGGCCCGGCTTGTAGCAGGCCATACCCGCCATCGACACGCGCCCCGAGCCCCGGCCGCTCACCCTCACGACCGGGGTCTGGCCGATCCGGCCCCAGGTCCTGGCGCGCGGCGGAATCATCGACTGCCCGGCCTCGTCCTCGAAAACGATCCAGGCCCCGCGCTCCGCCGCGGTGCTCTTACCCGCGGCCAGGTCTCCTTCTTCCACACCTCGACCGCGTCGTCATCGCGCTCGATCGCGCGCCTGGTGGGCTGCTGCCAGCTCCAGCCATGGCGCTTCAGCAGCCGCCAGGTGCCCTCGACCGTGTAGGAGACGTGGAAGAGCCGGCCAATCAGCGTCTTGATCCGTGCCAGGGTCCACCGCTGGTCCGCCCAGCCGTGAGCCAGTGGACCACGATTCAACTCCCGCTCCAGCCTGGCGATCTGGGCGAGGTCTTCCCGGCGACCCCTTCGACAGGACTCCCGCCTCGCCGCCCTCGCGCCAGGCCCGGCGCCACCGCTCGACCGACCGCACGCTGATCCGCAGGGCAGCGGCAATCTCCGCATTCTTCTGCCTGCCCTCGAAACGCTCCACGGCCTGGAGCCGTAACCGCTCCCGTGCGGTCCTCTCGGCGTCGGTCAGCCCGCCGCCCTGCGCATACCTCACACCCAACGGCTATCGGTACTCACGGCCAGCTGTCAGGCGAACGGCACCGACATCACTCAATCAAGTTCAGTTGCGTACAACGTAACCTAAGGGCTGTCCCGCAACTGTGGTTGCGGGACAGCCCTTACGAGCTCGTGCACGGTAGGCGGTGAGGCGTCGAGTTCTCAATCGTCGATCATGGTCATGTGGTGGGGAACGCGTTTCGTGAAGTGATCGTC
>NZ_JBVIYZ010000057.1:0-11092 GCF_055592085.1 Streptomyces sp. NPDC041135 | reverse complement strand
GGGAGTCGACGCGGAGCGTCGAGGACCGACGACAACGCGGCAGATGTGCGTGCCACGCCCCGCGACGCCGACATGATCCGAACGACAGGCCCTAGCCCACGGGGCGGCGGGTCACGCACCGGCCGCCCTCGCGGTAGGAGGCGTGGGAGAAGGAACCCGGGGTCTGGGCGACCCACACGCCGCCGACGGCCTGGGCCCGCACGACGGAACAGGTGGTCCCGGTGCCGGCCCGCGGACCCGTGAACACCACCGTCGGTGCGGCACCCCCGGCCGGCAGACGCCCCGCCACCAGCGAGCGCTGCGGGCACGTCTCGACGTAGCTCCGGGTGTTCGCGACCGTCGACATATGGACTCCCAAGTGACCTGGCCCCGCTGCTGCGGCGCTCCGACTGCTGACTCAACGAAACCGCGAGTCGGGGGTCCGGCACATTGCGGCGGAACAGAGTCTTCGGGGTAGGGCCAGGCATACCCCGGGAGTACGACTGGGCTGCTGGGCGCGGGGGGCACCGCGTTTCTACGGTGGAGTCATGGCAATCGTGGATACGACATCGGTATGGGCGGCCGTCCGCCGCCCCGGGTTCCTGTTCTCGTCCTGGCCGTGGCGGGCGGCCGCCTATCTGCTGAGCAGTACGCCGGTGGGCCTGATCGGGCTGATCGCCATACTCACCGCGTTCACGGTGGGCGGCGCGCTCAGCGTCGTCCTCGTGGGGGTGCCCGTCCTGCTGGCGGCCGCGCTGTCCGGCGTCCCCATGGGCGTGGTCGAGCGGCGCAGGCTGCGGATGGTCGTCCCCCACGCCCTGCGCGACCCGCACGAGGTCCCGGAGGAGCCGGGACTCGGCCCCTGGTGCAGGAAGCGGTTCTGCGAGGCCGCCAGCTGGCGCGAACTGGCCTACACACTGCTGTTCGTGACAGTGCTGTGGCCGCTGGACCTGCTGGCGGTGGTCTTCGCGCTCGCCGTTCCCGTGGGCCTGATGGCGACCCCGTACATGCTGGCCGCGTACGGCGGCGGTGAGTCCACCATGGCGCTCAAGCAGTGGGCGGTCACCTCCTATCCGCAGGCCTGGGCGCTCGCCGCGCTCGGGATGCTGCTGCTGCCGGTCGCGGCCTACGCGCTGACCGTGGTGGCCGGTGCCCGCGCCGGCTGGGCGCGGATGCTGCTGACCTGACCGGGCCCGACGCCTCATCACCGACCTCCTTCCACGCCGCTCACGTCGATCCATTCAACGGGGCGGCGCGGCCGCCTGCTCGGCGTGTCCGTCGGCAGCACCCTGCCCCTGCAGGACCCTGCGAGAGGTGCCCCGGCAGGACTCCGCGAGAGGCCCGAAACCCGCCTCAGCAGCGCGTCCCGGCCAGTGACCGGGCGAGCATCAGCACCATCTCGTGGAAGCGGTACTGCGGCAGGCCCGTCGCGTCCACGCCCGCCATCTCCAGCAGCGACACATCGGTCAGCCGCTCCAGGAAGTCCTCCGCCGCCTGCTCAGCCATCCCGAACAGCAGCCCGGCCGTGACCGCGGGGAACGGGCCGCGCCCCAGCACCGCCAGCTCGGCGAGCAGTTCATGCTCCCGCGCGCTGAAACCACGCATCGAGGACAGCACGCACCGCCGCACGTCGAGATCCCCGAAGCGCAGCTCGTGCAGGCGCGTGTCCTCCTTCGCGAACCGCTCCGCCAGCCGCGCCGCCGACCAGTGCGGCCGGGACGCCAGGCGGGCGCCGGCGATCCGCAGCGCCAGCGGCAGCCCTCCGCAGGCAGCCGCGACGGCGCCCGCCGCCTCGGGGTCGACCGCGATCCGCCGTGCACCGGCGACCGCGGCGAGCAGAGCCAGGGACTCGCCCCGGTCCATCGGTTCGCACGCCGTGGTGTGCGAACCGGACACCGCGCACAGCCGCGCCCGCGAGGTGACCAGCACCGCGGCCGAGGCGCTGCCGGGCAGCAGGGGATCGAGCTGGAGGTCACCGGCCGCGTTGTCGAGCAGGACCAGCAGCCGCTTGCCCGCCGTACGGGTGCGGTACAGCCGCACCAGCTCGTCCAGGTCGGCGTCCGGGCCGTCGAGTGCCGCGACGGGTTCACCCAGGGCGCGCAGCAGCCGCACCAGGATTTCGGCCGGGTCCTTGGGCGTGCCGTCCGCGTGGCACAGGTTCGCGTACAGCTGCCCGTCGGGGAAGTGCCGGACGCCGGCGTGCGCGGCGTGCACGGCCAGTGCCGTCTTGCCCACTCCCGCCATGCCGGTGATCAGCATGCGCTGCGGCCGGAACACGGGCTGCCGTCCCGCCCGCGGCGGCGCCAGCTGCCTGAGCAGGACGCCCAGTTCGGCCTCCCGGCCGGTGAAGTCGGCGATGTCGGCCGGCAGCATCGCGGGCGGCGCGGGCTGCGGGACGGGCGGCGGCGCGAACGCGAACGGGCGACCGCCCGGGTTCTGCGGGGTGTTCGCGTGCGGCGCGGACGCCGCCGCCACCGGCCGCGGCAGGTCGAGGGTGCTGTGGAGCACCGCCTGGTAGGCGGCGTTCAGATCGGCGCCGGGGTCGACGCCCAGTTCGTCGGCGAGCGTGCGGCGGCCCTGCCGGTAGACCTGAAGCGCGTCCGCCTGCCGGCCGCACCGGTACAGGGCGGTCATCAGCTGGGCGCGCGGCCGCTCCCGCAGCGGGAACTCCGTCACCAGGCCGATCAGCTCGGGAAGCAGCTGCTGGTGCCGGGACAGCGCGAGGTCCGCCTCGATGCGGTGTTCCAGCATCGCGGCCCGCGCCTCCTCCAGTTGCGGGAGTTCCGCGTCCGCGAGGAACGTCGTGACGTTGCCGAGCGCGGGGCCGCGCCACAGCTCCAGTGCCCCGCTGAGCAGTTCGTGCGCGTCCTCGTAACGCTGCTCGGCGAACGCGGCCCGGCCGAGCCTGCCGAGCCGCTCGAACTCCGAGGTGTCCAGGCGGGCGTCGTTGATGAGGATGAGGTATCCGGGCTGGCGGCGGACCAGCTCCACCTGCGGGCCGAGCAGTTTGCGCAGCCGGGAGATGTACGTGTAGATCTGCGCGCTCATGGTGGCGGGCGGGTCCCAGCCCCACAGCAGCGCGCTCAGCCGGTCGTCGGTGACGATCTTCCCGCGGGCGAGCAGCAGGGCGGCGAGCACGGTGTGCACCTTCGCCCCCGACATGGAGACGCGCCGGTCGCCCTGTCTGGCTTCCACCGGACCGAGAAGCTGGAAATCCATGAGTCCCCCACTCACTGCCGTGCACTGCTGTCGCGAAGGCCGGCTGGATCGTCACAGCCTCCTGCTGAACCATTCTTGGAGGCCGTGACCTGCGAAGTCAGCCAAGCGAAGGGGCAGGAGACTGCGGTGGCAAGACGTTGCACGCTCAACCGGGCCGTCACAGCCCCGGGCTGAAACCCACGCCGTAGCCGACGAACACGAAGGTCGGCGCCCACACCGCGCTGCTCACGACGGACCAGGTCAGATAGGACCGCACCGGCATCCCCGACACCCCGCACAGCGTCGGTACCAGCGTGCGCAGCCCGGCGGTGAACCGCCCCACGAACACCGCCCGCCCGCCGTGGCGCTGGACGGCGGACAGGGCACGTGCGGTGGCGCGGGGCCGCAGCAGCCGGCGCGGCAGGCGGTCCAGCAGCCGGGTGTTCCAGCGCCGCCCGGCCGCGAAGCCGAGGCCGTTGCCCAGTACCGCACCGAGCAGCGCGCTGACCACGATCCAGCCGAGCGGGACCCGGCCGTGATGCGCCAGCATGCCGCCCATCATCACCGCGGTCTGCCCCGGCAGCACCACGCCGATCAGCGGCAGCGCCGCCTCCAGCGCCGGCAGCAGCACCACCGCCGCCAGAATTCCCCAGGTTCCGAACACCAGGGTGTGGTCCGTCAGCCAGGCCAGCATCTCCGGCCCCCCTTTCGCCGCCTCCAAGACAACCGCGCCAGGCCGCGCGGAACACGACCACTGGGCTGAGTCCTGGGGTAGGGCCCGCCCTACCCCCGACCCTCGCCCTGGAGGGATGGCCCCGGCAGACAACCGCCTCCTACCGTGAGGCCATGCGCTCACTCAACGTGTGGCAGGCACTGACCCGCTCCGGCTACCTGCTCTCAGGCTGGCCCTGGCGGGCCGCCGGCTACCTCCTCAGCAGCGCCCCCGTCGGCATCATGGTGCTCCTGGCGATCGTTCTCGAAGCGGCGGTCGGCAGCGCGCTGGCCGTGGTGCTGATCGGGCTGCCGCTGCTCGCGCTGCTCGCCCTGTCCGGGCTGCCGGTCGCGGCTGTGGAACGGCGGCGGCTGCGGCTCGTCGACCGGCGTCCGGCTCCCACGCCGCACCGGGTGCCGCACGAGCCGGGGCTGCTGGCCTGGGGGCGCACCCGGTTCCGGGAACCGGCGACCTGGCGGGAGCTCGGTTACACGCTGGCCTTCGCCACAGTGCTGTGGCCGCTGGATCTGCTGGTGTTCGTCATGGCGCTCGTCGTGCCGACGGGACTGGTGGCGACCCCGGTCATGATGGCGACGACCGGGGACGGCGAGCAGGCGCCGGTACTGAAGATGTGGACGGCTACCAGCTGGCCCGAGGCGTTCGCCGTCGCCGTCGCCGGCCTGCTGCTCTTCGCCGTCAGCGGATATGTGATCGGCGCCGTGGCGGTGGCCCGCGCCGAACTCACCCGGCTGCTGATCGCGCCGGTGGAGACCGGACTGGGCGAGAAGGTCACCGAGCTGGTGCGCTCCCGCGTCCGCCTCGTCGACGCCTTCGAAGCGGAACGCCGCCGCATCGAGCGGGACCTGCACGACGGCGCCCAGCAGCGCATCGTCGCCCTGACCATGGCGCTCGGCCTGGCCCGGCTCGACGCCCCGCCCGGCCCCCTGGCCGACCAGCTCGCCAAGGCCCATGACGAGGCCGGCAAGGCGCTGAGCGAGCTGCGGGAGCTGATCCAGGGCATCCATCCGAAGGTCCTCGCCGACTTCGGTGTGGGCGCCGCCGTCGCCGACGCCGCCGACCGGTCGGTCGTACCGGTGGACGTCTCGGTCAACCTGCCGCGCCGGCTGCCCGAAGCGGTCGAGGCCGCCGCCTACTTCGTGGTCTGCGAGGCGCTGGCGAACGTCGCCAAGCACAGCGGGGCACGCCGCGCGGAGGTCAGCGGCCGGCACGCGGACGGCTGGCTCGTCTTCGAGGTACGCGACGACGGCTGCGGCGGCGCCGACGCCCAACGGGGCAGCGGCCTCACCGGACTCGCGGACCGGGTGTCCGTGCTGGATGGCAGACTGACCCTGTCCAGCCCGGCTGGCGGCCCGACCCTACTGCGTGTGGAGATCCCGTGCGAGCCGACAGAGCGCTCCGTGTAGTCCTGGCCGAGGACAGCGTGCTGCTCCGTGAAGGACTGATCGGCCTGCTCGGCCGCTTCGGCCACGAGGTGGTCGCGGCGGTCGGGGACGCGGAGGCACTGATGACGGCCGTCGCCGAGCACACCCCCGACATCGTGGTCACCGACGTGCGGATGCCTCCGGACTTCACGGACGAAGGGCTGCACGCGGCCGTGCGGCTGCGCGCGATCCGCCCCTCACTGCCGGTACTGGTGCTCAGCCAGTACGTCCAGCGCAGCTACGCCTCCGAACTCCTCGACTCCGGGGACGGCTCCGGAGTCGGCTACCTGCTCAAGGACCGGGTCGGCCAGGTCGAGGAGTTCCAGTCGGCCCTCCTGGAGGTCGCCGGGGGCGGCACGGTCGTCGACCCGGAGGTCGTCCGCCAGCTGCTGCGCCGCCGCCGCGATCCGCTGGAGCGCCTCACGGCCCGCGAGCGCGAGGTCCTGGCCCTGGTCGCGGAGGGGAAGTCCAACACCGCCATCGCCCGCGAACTCGTCGTGTCCGAGGCGGCGGTGGGCAAGCACATCGGCAACATCCTCGCGAAGCTGGACCTGCCGCAGGCGGACGAAACCCACCGCCGCGTCCTCGCCGTCCTCGCCTTCCTGCGGGCCTGATCGCCGTATTCTCGCGTATTCCCATTTCTGGAATGGCGGATTCCTGGCGCATGAAAGCACGGCAGCGGCGGATTTCATCCGGTGCACATCGCCGCGCCCGCGCCGACCGGGCAAGACAAAGGCCCTTCACCGAATGCTCGGAGAAGGGCCTTCGCCGGTGCGACGAGGACGTCCGCGTCTGGTCAGTCCCAGCTGGGGTCCTCCGCCGGCAGCGGCACGGCACCGTCCCAGCTCGGGTCCGTCGGGGCGCCGTCCCAACTCGGATCCGTCTGGACGCCGTCCCAGCTCGGGTCCCCGAGTGCCGCCGCCACCTGCGTGGTCACGCCCTGTGCCGACTGGGCGACCGCCCCCGCGGCCGACGCGCCGAGCACCACCGTCACGGCGGCTGCGGCGACAAAACCTGTGTGCAGAAAGCTGACCTTCACGAAGACCCCCTGGATTGTTCCCGGAACACCGGAAAAAGACGCCGAGCGAGCAGACATGGCCCATCGGAATTGCCGTGAACGCTTTCCCTCTTTCCGGTGAAGCGCCCCCCGATGAATAAGATTCTTGTCCCTCGCTCACCCCCGCGACCAGGAAAAACTCATGTCAGGGTGCTGCGTTGGCAGTAGCTTGACAGCGGATCAATCCCTTCCGATCCGGCGGTCGGAAGAACTCCGTTTCTTGCCTTCGTAGAAGAAGTAAAGGCCAAGGGCCTACAGCTGGTTCCGACGTACACCCTGGAACCCCGCTTGAGGAGTACTCGGATGACCCTCGCCACCGAGCCGGCCACCGGCCCACCACAGCCCCCGCCCGCCGAAAGGCCGGACCTTGCCACGCGCACCGCCGAACTGCGCGGCCACCACGGGGAAGCACGGCGCGGCCCGGACGAGCAGGCCACGAACCGGCAGCACGCACGCGGCAGGCTCACCGCCCACGAGCGGATCGCCCTGCTCCTCGACACCGGATCGTTCACCGAGGTCGAGCCCCTGCGGCGGCACCGGGCCGTGGGCTTCGGCCTGGAGCACAGACGCCCCTACACCGACGGAGTCGTCACCGGCTGGGGCACGGTCCACGGCCGCACCGTCTTCGTCTACGCCCACGACTTCCGCGTCTTCGGCGGCACCCTCGGCGAGGCCCACGCCGAGAAGATCCACAAGGTGATGGACCTTGCCGAGGCAGCCGGCGCCCCGCTGGTCGCCCTGTGCGACGGAGCGGGCGCCCGCATCCAGGAAGGGGTCACCGCACTCGCCGGCTACGGCGGCATCTTCCGCCGCAACGCCCGCTGCTCCGGAGTGATCCCGCAGATCAGCGTGATGCTGGGCCCGTGCGCGGGAGGCGCCGCCTACTCGCCCGCGCTGACAGACTTCGTCTTCATGGTGCGCGGCACCTCACAGATGTTCATCACCGGCCCCGACGTGGTACAGGCCGTGACCGGCGAACAGATCGATCACAACGGCCTCGGCGGCTCCGACGTCCACGCGACCACGACGGGGGTGGCAGCTTTCGTCCACGACGACGAGGAGTCCTGCTTGGAGGAGGTCCGCCACCTGCTGTCGCTCCTGCCCTCCAACAACCGCGAACTTCCCCCGCACTCTCCGACCCACGACCCGGCCGACCGCCGCAACGACACACTGCTCGACGTGGTCCCGGCCGACCCCTCGCACGCCTACGACATCCGCGATGTCATCGCCGAGATCGTCGATGACGGCGACTACACGGAGGTGCACTCCCGCTGGGCGGCCAACGTCGTGTGCGCCCTGACCCGCCTCGACGGCCACGTCGTGGGCGTCGTCGCCAACCAGCCGGCATCGCTCGCCGGCGTACTCGACATCGCCGCGAGCGAGAAGGCCGCCCGCTTCGTCCAGACCTGCGACGCCTTCTCCATCCCCCTGCTCACCCTGCTCGACGTCCCCGGCTTCCTGCCCGGCCGCGAGCAGGAACACGGAGGCATCATCCGGCACGGCGCGAAACTGCTGTACGCGTACTGCAATGCGACAGTGCCGCGCATCCAGCTCATCCTGCGCAAGGCGTACGGCGGCGCCTACATCGTTATGGACTCCCGCTCCATCGGCTCCGACCTCTCCTTCGCCTGGCCGTCCAACGAGATCGCCGTGATGGGCGCGCAAGGCGCCGCGAACATCGTCTTCCGACGCGAGATCGCCGCCTCACCCACCCCCGAGACCACCCGCGCCCGGCTGATCGAGGAATACCGGTCCGAACTGATGCACCCCTACTACGCCGCCGAACGCGGACTCGTCGACGACATCATCGACCCCGCCCAGACCCGCACGCTCCTCATCCGCTCGCTCGCCATGCTGCGCACCAAACACGCCTCGATACCTGAACGGAAGCACGGCAACCCTCCGCTGTAGGAGACGACATGCCCACCACCGCACCCCTCCTGTTCACCGTGGAACGCGGCGCCCCCGACGCCACCGAGCTGGCCGCACTGACCGCGGTTCTGCTCACCCGCGCCCGATTGCCCCGGCCCCCCGCCCCCACGCCGGCCCCACCCCGTCCGAACTGGTCCCACTCGCACCACCGGGCTCCCGGCGCCTGGCGGCGCTGACCGGCACCCCAAACAGCCGGGCGGGACCGTGTCCGGCCCGGCCGACCAACCCAAGCCCGCTTCCCGAGGTGGCCAATTGTTGCGCAAAGTGACAACTGGAGCCTGCGCCGGGTGACATCATCGTCCTCACTCGCGGCAGCCCGACGACCGGTCGCCGTGTGCAGGGCGCTGCCATGACGCGCCGAGGGGGAAAACCGGCTTCGCCCGTGCGCGCTGCCGGTTGTCCTTGTCTTATTGCGGACGCCGAGGGGGCCGTCGGTGGAGTGGTACGAACACGCCTGGCTGGCGCAGTACGCATTACCCGCGGCGGTGAGCGCCGCCATCGCCTGGGTCGGGCTCCTGCGGGATTTCTCCCGGCGAGGACGGCTGCTGGGCAGCTGGCGGTCGGCCGGCCTGCTCCTTCTCATGCTGGGCATGCTCGGCGGCGTCACCGTGCTGGCAGCGGCGCTGCTCCCGCACGCCGGTGCGCTACCGCCCGTCGTGGCAGGTCTTGCCACGGGCGCGGCTGCGGTACCGAGACGGAAGCAGGAAGAGGGAACACCGCCCTACATCAAACTCATGACCCTGGGCATCGCCCTGGTCAGGGAGAGACTGATCGAGCGGGTACACCTGGACGCCCGGGCCTGGTCCGACACCTTCCTGGAAGGCATCCAGAACTCGGTGCAACTGCGCGTGTTCATCCACGATCTCAAGCTGTACCTGCTGGACCGGCACGAACTCACAGGCGACGTCAAAACCGTCAACACCATCTACGCGGATGCCGAGAAGGCGATCGACGCGGCCCTGGACGTACAGACACAGATCGACCAGGCCCGCCGCGACCCGGACACCGGCATCTCGCGAGAGCGCACCGAGAGCGAAAGCATCCGCCTGCGCAGGGCATTCGCCGAAGCCCGCGCCGAGTGCGGTGACCTGCTGCTCTTCGCCTACATCCACGGACGCCGCAGCGAATACCCGCAGCTGGCCGCCCTGCGCACCAAGGCCACATGGAACGATGCGTTTCGCAGCGCGCACGTACCGCCGCAGCGTTCCTGGCTCGAGCGCTGGCGCAAGCGGAGGCAGCGGACGAACCTCTGAGGCCTCCGAGGCAGGACAACTTTCGGACAGAACGGCTCAGGCCACGGTTCACATCCGCGAGGTGAGTCCGCTGTCCTTCAGTGGCGAAGCATCCGTACCGTCGGCACCGGCGACGTCCGTACCGCGAGGCGGGCAACGGAAGCTGATCTCCACCTCCGCGCCGAGCGCCTCGGCTGCCGCGGCCAGGGTGCGCACAGTGAGATTGCCGTCGCCGGACATGATCTGACTGACCCGCCCTGGGCTGACCCCCATGGCCTTCGCCAGGTCCGAGCGGGACATGTCCAGGCCCGCCAGTAGGCCGGCCAACGAAGCAGAAGCCTGCCTGGCCAGCCGGGCAGCCGCTAAGTCCGTGTTGCTCTCAGCACGGGCGAAGATGCCCATGTTTCACCCCCAACTCATAGGGAGACAACGTTCGTTGCCTCCCTATAAGGATGCCACGTTTAGCTGTAGCTAAAAACGGAGTTCGTGCAAAAACTACGCCGAACGGCTGTCCCTATACCAATGAACCAGCTCCCGACCTGCACTGATGCAGGGACCAGCAAGGGATACCGAGTCACCCGCCCGGAGTACTGATGTCAGGCAACCAAGTAACGCGTGACTGCCGCACGACGGACCGAGACCCCACCAGGGCCTCCGACGCCCGGGCCACCGTCAAGCACCACCTGCCCGTGCTCCAGAGACAATCTGCACACCAGAATGATGCATACGCGCGAGGGCATCAGACGGGGTGGACCGAACAGGCATTGCGCACCGTCCGAACCGGTTAACAACGCACGGCTGGGTACACGGGCCGACATGGCAGCGAACACCGATCACCTGAAGCCCCTGAAGGCCAGCCGGCAGCTGCGCCAGGTCCGCGCCTTCTACGCGGCAGGCGTTCTCCTGTGGGCCGCATCAGTGGCCTGGATGGCATGGGAACACCCCGGAAGCCGGCAGATGTGGACATCTGCCCTTCTCCTGGCAGTCTTCGCAGGCCTCCTCCTCACCGCATCCGTATGGCTACGACGTCTCGAAGCAACCAAGGTGTCCAGGCCCGCACACCACGCAGCAAGCCGAGCAACAACAGCCCCCCGCCACGCAAGCGCCTAACCCCACCTCAATGTGCCTGCACCACAGGCACATTGAGGCCCTCACACAGCGAGGCCGCCTTCACTGCGCTTCGTTATCTCTCGCGAAGCGAGAGCGTTCCCGCGAAGCGGAAACAGAACTGCCACGCGAAGCGCGGCAGTTCACTGCGCGCAGTTTCGTCCCCGCTGCGCAGCAGCAGGTTGGGTTGGTTCTCTCGCGAAGCGAGAGCGTTCCCGCGAAGCGGGAACAAACCTGTCCCGCGAAGCAGGACAGGTCGCTGCACTGCGCGCAGCGCAGTGGGGCTTGCTCTCTCGCGAAGCGAGAGCGTTCCGCGCGCAGCGCGGTTTTCCCCGCGAAGCGGGCCGTCCCCGCGGAGCGGGGACGGAGCTTGTTCCGCGAAGCGGAACAGCTCGCTGCACTGCGCGCAGCGCAGTGGGACCCGCTCCGCGGG
>NZ_JBVIYZ010000056.1:0-11240 GCF_055592085.1 Streptomyces sp. NPDC041135 | reverse complement strand
GGGAGTCGACGCGGAGCGTCGAGGACCGACGACAACGCCGCAGATGTGCGTGCCACGCCCCGCGACGCCGACATGATCCAAACGACAGGCCCTAGGTCCGTAGGAGCTGGGCTCTGCTGCAGGCCGGAGGGCAGTCAACGTCAGGAGACCCCTCACCCCGCTGGGTGGCTGCTGAAGAAGCTTAGTCAGTAATGAAGTGCAGAACCCTGTGCCGGACGGTATGCCGGGCTTCACGCGCACCTCCTCGGTTCCTATACGTTGGGCCAAACCATCTACTCGGTCATTGAGCCTCTTCAACAATCACCCAAGGGGGTGAAGGGCCTCCTGGCATTGACGGCCCTCCGGCCTGCAGCAGAGCCCAGCTCCTACGAACCCAGCCGTCACCCGATCAGTGGCCTCTCTGAAAGAGCTCATTAATCCCGACAAGCTCGGCCACCTTGGCCCGGGGTCACCTGCCTGGGGGTGGATGCCTACACAAACGGCAACTGGCGGTGTGGAACCGGAGCGGCTCGCGCAGGACCCACAGGGCTGCCTCCCTACGCCCTCAGCCTGCCGCATCCCATCGTCGACCACCTGATCGCCGCGGAAGCCCGCACCGACGGGTGATCACGCGCGGCCGCGGCACGAGCAACGCCCGCTTATCTTGTTCGCCTTCCTTGGTGGCGTGATGGCCTGGCCGGAGTGGTCGCGACTGAGGCCGAGATAGCCGTCGTCCACGTCGGGAAAGTGCTGGAAGCTGCGTGTGGCGGTCGCGTCGTGCAGCCGCCCTGGTCGTAGAGCATCACCCAGAGCCTGCGGGCCTGGGCGTCGGCAATGACGGTGGCCTTCCTGGTGTTCTGCTTCTTCCTCCCGGAGACGAACGCGCGCCGTCCACCGCGGCCGGCCAAAGGTCGGCGGACCTGGCTCTCCGTGGCGTCCATCTCCTGGAGAAGGTCGTCCAGGGAACCGGTGAAGCCGGGCTGGCTCGTGGTCCCGATCAGCATCGTCAGGGGAAGCCCTGGCCAGGCAGAACGTAATCCCAGCCCGAAGCCCACCAGTCGTTGTGCATCGCCATGCCCGGCGCGGCCCAGGCACGGGCGGCGCCCGGCGCATCTCCGCCCCCTCGCGTCTGCTGCCGCGCCGTGGTTCCTCCCGTAAGTGCCGGGACCTTTCGGCGTCGAGGCGGTCGAGATTGATTGCTTCGGATGGTCAGGGGCGCGACGGACCGACCCCGGGCTGGGTCACCGCGCGCTGTGTCGACTCAGCCCGGGGCCGTGAAGAAGGCGGTGCGGCACCCGGAGCCGGAGGACGGCACGACCGGCGAGTAACCCCTGTGGTCAGGCACCGGTCTACCGCTGGTCGGGCCAGTCGGCCAGCACGGGCTTCCTCATCGAGGAGGGTGACGCGGGTGCCCGGTCTGCCGCCGCGTTCGCTGATCCAGTCATGGAAGGCGGATCCCGCGGGTGCAGCCCGGCTCGCGGACGATCGCGGCTTCGCCTCCAGCTCGACCAGCTGGAGGAGTGGTGAGCTGTCCTGTGCCATCGAACTTTGGCTGGCTGCCACATGGCAGGGGTACCGAGGTCAGGAGTGACCGTCCTCGGTGACGAGCTGCACCAAGCCGACCCATGGGAACTCGCCGCTCTTATGGACCGCCCGCACCCTCCATTGGCCTGCCGGGAGCGGCACCGGAGCCTGGTCCGGCTGACCCCCGTCGGGATACTCCACTCCCAGATCGGCGCCCGCTTCGGCCGAATCCATCAACACCGCCGGGCCATCGGTGACCCACAGTCCGCCGTCCTCCCAAGCGGTGTCCGGATCGGCCAGGACCGCCTCGACCGCCGCGAACAATTCGGCTTCGGAGTTCGCAGCCAACCACCTCACGAACAGCCATTTCTCTGGCAGGAAGACTGACGAGCCCTGGTCGAACGAGGAGCATCTGTGGCCTGCCCGCCTCGAGGGCACCCGGCCCGCCGGCGCCGATCCGCCTTGCTGGAAGGTCGCCGCTCGCGACCTGATCGCCTATCCCGGGACCGTCGTCCTCGCACGCCTGCTGGCCGACCGCACCGTACAAGAGCGCACCGTCACCGAATCGCGCCTGCTGGCTGGGCGAACTACCCGGGCTGCTGGCACGAACTCGCTGACCAGCTCGGGCGGCCGTAGCTCGCCCACCACCCCGCCACCGCCACCCACGGGCCGCTATTCGCCTGGGCCCACTCCTGCGTACACACCCGCGCGGTCGCCGCACCCGTGGCGCAGAAGACAGCCGCCCTCACCGCGCTGCATCCGTGGTGGCACGCGCCTTGGACCACGCCGTGGCAGCGACGCACCTGCGCCAGGCCCGCACCCATCACCAGACCTGCGGCCCGTTCAAGCCGGCCCGCGGGTTCCCCACTACCAGCTACAGCCTCGGCGAATGGCTTCACCTGCACCCGCTACCCGGGCCTCCACCCCGAACACCAACGCCTCCTCACCCAGATCGGCATCGATGCCGCGGCGGCGGCCGCCGCCCGCCCCAGACGACGCAATCTCAAGGCAAGCGCCGAAAAAGCCCTCGCCCCACGCCCGCTCCTACGCAGCCCAGCACGGTAGCCTGGCGTCCGTGACCTCAGCAACCGTCCACGAGGGATTCCGCCTGGGTCGGTGGCTCGCCACCAACGTAAGTACCAGCGCTCCGGGGCGCCGTCGCGCAGGCGTTTCGTGTATGCGGTGGCCACGAGGCCGGTCGCCGACGAGCCCGAGCAGGGGTATCAGAACCGGTTCGGTGCCTTCGGCAGCGGGCTGAGGGGTCTTGAGCGCTGCTTGCTGATAGCGGGCCAGGTGCACGCAGGATGGCGATCTGCTCGGCCTAGCACGTCGCCGTCGCGCCACTCCCCGCGGTGTGGGTGGAGAAGGTGCAAACACACCGCGCCGGTGGCCTGGCCACTGCCGGCGGCGTACTGCAGCTAAGAACTGTACGCCTTCCTCGTAGTCGGCCAGGAGCAGCAGGCAGGCGAAGGCGAGGACGCCGCCGGGACCGCGCGGCAGGTGTCGAAGCGGGCGATTCGGCGGGTGGCGTCACCGGCGTGGATGACGCCCTGACAGAGTGCGCAGGTCGCGTCCGGCTCGCTCATGCAGCCAGAGCGACTGGGTAGGGGAGTGCTGCCCTGGCGCGGGCCTGGTCAATGTCTTCAGCCAGCTCGAGGCTTCGTTTAGAGAGTGCGCGTCTGGTGGGGCGCATGGGGTGTCACTCCTCATCCTCGGTGTTCTCACCGCACTGCGGTACCAGTTCCGCGGCCAGGCTGGACTTGGCGGTGCAGCGGGTAGAACGCACGGTCACCTCGCATACGTCCATCAACAAGGCGATCCGTTTGGTGGAGAAACCCAGGGCGAACTGCAGGACCATCACATCAAAGGCTCCGCTTCTCCTCTGTCGGTCAGCCCCTGCACTCGGCGTACCTCAGGGTTCGGGACCAAGCGGAGCAGACAGCCCAGTGGCCGAGCATCCAGCGATCAAGCCCGGTAAGTGTTAGCCCGGCCGAGCTAATTAAGGCCGAACAGTCGTACGAGAGACTCCGCATATGAGGCCATAAACCCGCAGATGAAGGACGTCGGGCTAAGTCCTAGCCGCTGACAGTAGAAGGCGAGCGCCCGAGCCTCCTGCCCACTGTGTAGGTAGAGCGCCCGAAGCGCTCCGTTCCCTGAGCCATTAGAAAGGTTCGTCATGACGAGCAATGCAGATGCTCTGAATTTCGTACGGAATGTTCCCCTCGTACCCCCTTCTATCGAGCAGCTGAGTCGTGCGCTCATGATGAAGGATGAAGCACCGGTCGTACGCGACACCAATCAAGCAGCAGACGTTACCGGAACGACGCTGGTAAGTTTTGTCGACAACGTGCCGGCCCAGCAGCAGGACGACATTCTGAATTCACTTCTCTTCGGGCAGCTTGCAGCCAGCGCAAAGTATCCGGATCGCGAGGCGAACACGGTAGAGTGGTACCAGTATTTCGTTAGTATCCTGAACAGGGTTGGCTGGGTCTTCTCAGACTTCACCTTCGACTCATACGACTCCAGCTCTCAGAGCTTCACCCTAGACACGGTCGTGCTTGACTATCTAAAGGGAATCACCGGCCTGTCCCAGGAGGAGGTAGCCTCCGTCGACGACGCGATCAACGCTCTGCAGGACGACCAAGGAGCGACGCAGCTTTTCAACCGCCAGACGCACTCAGCGCACAACGGAAACTTCCAGGTTGGCGTGGCAACCTATACTCAGGGCGATCAGGTTACCCTGAACTTCGCCGCCTTCTACTTCGCCAGCTCGGATACGGTGACGGATGTCCTCTGGACGCACTTCAATACGGAAAACATCCATCTTTACACCGGACAAACCTCCTCCGTCCTCGATCAGTCTTTCTACGCGACAATTCGGGATGCTGTAGTGGAACGGCTTGGAGCGAACGCCAAGTCTGACATCGACAACATCCCGCTTTCCTAACTTCTGAGACGGTGGCGCCGGTAACCCCTTCGGCGCCACCGTCCGCTGCCAACGTTCAAGCGCGCCCTCGGCCCCTTGCACGCTTCTAGCAAAGAGCATGAAAGCGAAGGCACATGAACGAACAATTGCTTGCAAAGATTGCTAATATTCCGTTGCAGCCGCCGTCCATCAATGACCTAACGCGCAGTTTGCATCTTACGAAGGAGCGCTTCTCGGCTGACAACGGCCCGCAAGCCGCAGTAGATAAAACCCTGCAGGCATCCTTTGTCGATCAATTCCCTCCCCAATTGCAGACTGACGTACTCAACTCGATGCTGTTCGCCCAGGCAGCGGCGACTGCGGCTTATTCACCGTACACGCAGACTCAGCAGTGGTATCAGTTCATGATAAGAATTCTACAAGAACTTCAGTGGGTGACATCGGGACTCGTATTTAAGGCGGCCTCCCCTTCGGGCTCCGCCTTCAGAGTAGCGGAACTGGTGCATGCATTCATGGCTGACCTGGCGGGCGTTACCTCTGAGGAGGTGGCCGTAGTTGATGCAGCACTGAGGTCCCTAGAGGCCGGTGATACCCCCGCGTCTAAACTATATGAGCAACAAACTCATACGACGAACAATGGCAGCTTTCAAATCGGCTCCGCAGCCTACACCAAGGCAGACCAAGCAACATTTACCTTGACGGCATATTATTTTTCCACGTCTCAAGTCGTGTCATCACTTTTCGGCATGACTTTCGATTCTTCGCAGGCCTACTTTTTTCAAGGCTACACGGACGCGACGCTTGATCAGGAAACATATGCACCGCTAAGGGATACAGTCGTACAACGACTTGGGAGTATGGCCTCGACATATATCGCCAATCTGCCGCTGTCTTAGCATTCAGGCAGCGCATCGGAGAACAAGTCGACTGAATTTTGCCAGCTTCTCGGCACTTTCGGCTAGCGCCCGCCTCCCTCCTGTGACCGTACGAGGGAAGCAATAATTGTAGGCGCGTCCCGGATATCTTGGAGCAACACGGATCTACCTCGCCCCTTAGCCGCGTTGAGCGCGCTCACACAGCGGGACTAGTGGAACCGTGACACGCACCACTGTTACACGGAGGCACTTTCGTGACGACAACAACCGAACCGACTCCGAACTCAAGCGGAATCAATATCCTGGATACTACGCTACTGTACTTCATATCGCCTGCTCCCAGCGTGCAAAATCAAGCAGACGTTCTCAATTCAGTTCTCTTCTCATGCCTTGCAGCTGGTGCACAATACAACCGAGCACGCGAGTCCTCCAATTGGTATGACAAGTTTTACAGCGTCTTAGGTGATCTGGGGTGGATTCTTTCCAGCTCATCCGTCCCTTCAGTACCTGCCAATAGCTCTAATCCATTTGATGGCTTGTTTCAGAAGGCTGGACTTCCCTCCTCCGTTATTGAGTCCGCAGGCAATAATGCAACTATCAATGAGTGGAAAGACCTCATCGAGACTGCAGGAGACCAGAATAGTGTCCAAATGATCCTGGTAGCTTCTCCAAACGAAGGACCGACGCAAGCTTGGTTCGGCGAGTATAGTTACACACTAAAACAATCTGCGGTGGCCCTCTTGTGGGCTTCACTGCAAAGTGCGTCAATTGAAGCGCAATTCTCCGAAGCTTCCGGAACTTTTGATGACCAGTTGTTCTCTCGGGTGCGTGAGCAAGTCACAGCCAGGCTCGGAAGCCGAGCTTACCGATATTAAGGTATGACAACGGTTTGCAGGCAACGCCTGAGGGTGCCGCTCGCGTCGCGGCAGTAACGGGCCAGGTATATCCACAACACACCATGTCGGGGAACCCTTCTATAGAGGCCGCCAGTCACATCCGGGAACGCAGACCCTAGAGGTTGTCCTGTAACCGGTGGGGTGGTTGCTGCGTTGGCAGGGCATGGGTGGGGTGATCTCAGCAGGTGATCCGAGGTGGATTGAGCCGTTCTCTGCGCTGACCGAGTTGCAGTTCGCCAGGCTGGTGGCGTTGGTGCGGCGCCGGGGTGGTGACGTGCAGCGTGGCCGGCCGTGGCGGCTACCACTGGAGGACCGGGTGTTGCTGGTGGCAACGTACTGGCGCACGAACCTCACGTTGCGGCAGGTGGCACCGCTGTTCGGGGTCTCGAAGTTGGCAGCCGACCGCATCCTCGATCACCTTGCACCCCTGCTGGCCATCTCGCCGGCCCGCCGGCCGCGCAAGGACAGCGTCTACATCGTGGACGGCACCCTGGTGCCCACACGCGACCGCAGTGTCGCCGCCTCGAGCAAGAACTACCGGTACTCGACGAACCTGCAGGTCGTCATCGACGCCAACAGGCGCCTGGTGGTGGCGGTCGGCTTGCCGTTGCCCGGCAGCCGCAACGACTGCCGGGCGTTCACGGAGTCCGGCGTTGACCGGGCCTGCCGCGGTGCACCGACCATCGCCGACGGCGGCAACCAGGGAACCGGCCTGCTCATCCCGCACCGCACACGACGAGGTCAGACGCATCTCAGCCCACACCAGGAAGCGGAGAATGCCATCTACCTCCGGCCTGTGCGTCGGCTCGCCTCTCTGCGGGCCTTGTGGTGCATCACTGCTGTCCCGCAGTCGAGATAGGCGCGCTGCTATCAAGCAGGTAACGCCCCGAAGGTCGCTTTTCGACCCGAAGGCATACGCGTATGCCATAGTTGCCGGTACCTGTGGCCTGTCGCCTACAGCGAGTCCGGCTGCCACATGGTAAGGCCCTGCAGCCGGTATCTGTCAGGTTAGTTGCCTCTGGATTAGTCCACCCCTCGCAGGCAGTGAGACCAAAGCTTCGTCGCTGCATGCCGCCGCTGCCTCGCCCCCCCCGGCACCACTTTGGCATCGACAGAATTGAACCATCTGTAGCTCCATGAACGTCTGCGCCCATACCCGCACAGCACCTACCGCCACCATCGAACAGGACGATGATCAGCTCACAGCCTGGCGCGACGCACCGCTCGCGCGTGCTGGCACACCAGAGAGACAAGAGCGCAACCGAGTCCAACGGTCGTTACGGTGCTTCTACCCCCTACGGGCTAATTGGCACTTGTTACATGGGGGTCGGAAGGCGTGTCCACGATGACGATGTCTCTCCTATGCTCTATGTCACGATTAGGTGAGATTCTGGAGGCGATGACGAGTGCAGGCCGGCAGGTCCCAGGTGCAGCATGACGGGGCGGCTGCGCCGTGCCTCGTTCGCTTGTATGTGTCGTTCGGTTGTTCAGACTGCAGCGCCTACTCTATGAGTCACTAGGATTCCATGTGTTTTCATAGTGATTACGGCTCCGCATCCAACCACTCTTTATGGCCTGCAAAGCAGGAATAACAACCGATATGCACTTCTGCGTCCACTGATTCACGAAAGTTGAGTATGTCTCAGCGCCCGACGTACATGACATCAACTCCCAGCATGACGGTGACAAGATAGTGGCAGCTGGCGTCAACCATCTAGCACACTTTTCGATCGCCATCGTTTTGACCTGCCGTCCGCTGGACAAGCGTATGCTGTCTTGGAAAGGGCGGCAGCGGCATGGATGAATATCAAACGCTACTGGAGTGCATTTCCACTCTTCCAGCCGTTTGTTGGGTAACAGACCTAGAGCTCAACGTTCTTACCGTGACGCAAGGACCACGCGTTACCTACTTCAAACGAATCGGGTTCTCCGCATTGCGCGTGCCCCATCTTACTGGCTCGACAGAGCAGAAAATTGAACACTACAAAGATATCATCGCTCACAAGCAAGCGATTACAGGGCACGTTGCCGTATGGCACATGGGTAGGGGTGAGTCACTCCTCGCCTGCGCTAGACCGCTACGTGATGCAAAAGGACGTATCACTGGCGTTATGGGATTCGCTCTGGATGTCTCTGAGTTGCGAGAGCAGGCCGAACTACGGGAGTTCAATGAGACTCTGTTCAGAACCCTTTCTGAGTTGGTTCCTGCTCACGTCTCCGTAACCACCAACGTCCCGGCTGACCGAGCACGTCAGGCGGAGGTCGAGGAAGAAAAGAAGCCAGATGTTCCCGGTCAGCGTCGATCATCTCATGTCACTTTGCATGCCGCGGGCACTTCGATAGTTCTGAAGATCGACTGGGCAGATTCCGCTTCACAGCAGACGGCTTCCATTTCTTTGAGCGATTTCAGTCGATTGCTTATCGAATCGAGTCCCTATGCCCTAGCGGTTGTGGATGGGGAAGGCACGGTGATTCATGTCAATAAAAAGTGGCTCCTGACGTTCGGTGGCCAAGAAGCGGATCACTCTGGCGCGCATATCTTGACGTTCATTGTGGAGGAGTTTAGGGCCAAAGTCTCAGAAATTTTGGCTCGAGCACGCGAGAACGGTGGTGAACTCTCTACTTCACAACTGCTCATGAAGAAGGTTGGTGGCAGCGCTCCAGTACTCGCCGATGTCTCAATCAGCTCTGGCGGGCAAGAAGATGCATCGGTGCTTACCTTTACCGTCATGTCTGCGGGCGACCCAGCCGAAAGGTTGCAGCAAAAACCCGTAATAGTGACACGCACCGATGCTGTTATTCTCGAGCTCCTGGCTCAGGGATTAAGCAACGCCGATATCGCTCAAGCCGCCAGCCTCAGCCGTCAAGGATTGGACTACAGAATCTCTCTGCTCAAGCGCAGCCTCAACGTTTCGGGCAGGGGAGCGCTTGTAGCGCGCGCCTATCACTACGGACTGCTGGCTGGCTCTGCCTGGCCCCCGAAGGTTCCCAGCTCCTTCGTGTCTGAAGAGTGACTCGGGGGCTTGCATGCTGGCGCATGAGGCATCTGGGTGACTCATATGTTATTAGTCAGGTAATAAGTGGCATGCCTTGGTTGCTGCCGTTACAAGCCCGGGAGGAATAATGCTCACTCATCGAGACATCTCTAACAAGAAATTCTCCGTGACTCGAATCAAAGAAGGGTACAGTCAAGAAGAGGTCGATGCATTTCTCGACTTGCTAGCACGCGATTACCACAAACTAGAGCAGTTGACTGAGATGCAACATGACATCGGACGGGTATGCGATCCGCCTGAGAAAGGCACGACAGAAGCAATCGATCACAATCTAGGAGCAATCAAGCACGTTCTTGCCTCGGCGGAGCAAGCGGCTAAACAGATCACGGATCAGGCCGTAATCGAAGCTGAAGAAGTCAGGTTCCAAGCGCTTGCGGAGGCCCGTTCTACCCTCGAAAGAGCTAAGGCGGAGGCAGGCGCTATTGTCGCCAGCGCGCAATCGGAACGACTTGCTCAGCTAGCTGAACTAGAGAAGCGCCACACCCAGCTGGCCTCTGCGCTCGATATCCTGGAGGAAAGACGGCGCAAACTGCGCGAGTGGGTGCAAGTATCGCTTGAGAGCTTGCTACAAGAAGTGCAAAAAATCTAAAGCCTTCACCTTCTTTGGTGCGCTATGAAGGTTAATTGTGATGTTCTAGCTGTTCAATGACGCAGCAATCTAAATTGTCGGCCTCCTGGTCAATGGCAGCACCTACGGTATGGAGGTCGTGGTCGGAGTCTTCAGCGAAATGCCGGCATGAATTAGCGATGGCTCGCAGGAGTGCCACGACTGAGTCAGCGGGGATATAGGCCCGGCCATCTTGTGCAGGGATAATCTGCAGCCGGCTGGTCGCATATGGGTACGCGTGCTCGTCAGTCACTGTCGCCTCTCGCTTTCCTGACCGCAGTCCATCAGCTGGGTACGTGCTCACTAAAAGGAAAGTGGGCAGATTGCCTGCGTGCGAGCGCTCCAGACTGCGTAGCCGGTGCGCAAGCTCTTGCACCGGTGCTATGTGGGGAGGCTGCACGCCCATACTCAGCAGTGCGCCGCTATGTTGCGCCGCTCGACAGGCATAATTTGCGGTGCGGTGGCGTCACCACGCGCCCGCCCGTCTGGGCGCCCAGGCCCTGGTAGCCGGCATCCGTGAGGATTTCCAGTGCGGGCCCGCCGTCCAGGAGCCTGACCAGCCCTGCCTGGCGAGCATGGGTGATGTCTGCGCAGCTGCCGTGCTGAACCGTACTGCAGAAGAGGACGCGGCCGTCGCCGTCCGTGACAACCATGCTCTTGACCGCGTTCTGCCTGCTCTTGCCGGAGATGAACTTCTCCCGGTCCTTGCGTCCGCCAGCGGGACGTCGGACGCGGATCTTGGTTCCGTCGGTGATGCCGGTCTTCCCGCTGGTCCCCAGGTGGTCGACGACCTCGGCCAGGGTCCGCAGCCGCACACCCGGGCTGATGGTGCACCCCCGCTCGGCGAGCAGTGACCGCACCTCGCCGATGGCACGGGTGATGGTGGAGCGGTCCACACCGAACCAGCAGGCCAGCACGTCATGAGTGACGGCATGGCGCAGATGCATGAACGTGGCCAGGAGCCGGTCGACGAAGACCAGCCGGTGCTTCGCACCCACGCCCACAGCCCGCTCCCGCGGCCTGAACGCAAGCCTGGCCTGGTGCCGTTCGCGCCACAACGGCCCTAATTCAGCAACGAGTTCAGCGATCACGTCAGCCGACAGGCCCGTGATCCTCCGGTCACTGACGATCACTTCACGAAACGCGTCCCCCACCACACAACCATGATCGACAATCAGGAACCCGACGCCTCACCGCCTACCGTGCACCAGCTTGTAAGCGTTGTCCCGTAAATATTCTACGACATGCCGGATGACCAGCGTTGTTGCTTGTCAGCCGGCTAACGAGCTCGTGCACGGTAAGCGGTGGGACGTCGCGAACTTCAGCGTGGCCCGAGTTCACGTCTGCCGTGCCGGGTGCAGGTCCACAGTCTGCTGG
>NZ_JBVIYZ010000055.1:0-11788 GCF_055592085.1 Streptomyces sp. NPDC041135 | reverse complement strand
ACCCGCTGAATACGAGGCCAACCACTACCTCGCCAACACGAAACCCCAGGTCACAACCACAATCTGAAGTCTCTACCGAACCCGGAACGGTTCAGATGCCGATCGAGCGAGGCAACGGTCTCAGCTCGCTCACCTGCGGGAAACACGAAAACAGTTCGCATGGGTCGGAGCGTAGGCAGTTCAGCTTCGTGACGACCATGGATTTCAGGGACGGTGCTGGTCCGTCGACGTAGTGGTGGTGCGGATGGCGACGTCGGCGAAGGTCGGCATGCCGAGATCGACTGTGGAGGGTCGGCGGGCTGCTTCGGCATCGAGCTGGTCCAGCTTGCCTTGCCGCGCCCGAGGTGAGCCGGTGAGCCCGTCTGCAAACAGTGGCGCGCCGTGCGGTGACTTCGTGGTCGGTCCCGCTGTGCGGCCTGGCGGCTGCCGACCGCACAGCGGGCTTGTGCGGTCAGGTCCGCCGGCGGAACCGGCCGCGACCCCGGTCCGGCTCGGGTCCGTCCTGCGGCTCCGGCGGCGCGGCGGCCTCCAGGCGGGCGGCTTCCTCGCAGGCGATGTCGTCGGCGCGGCACGAGCCACACACGGACTTGCTCCCGGCCCGTACGGCGGTCCGGTGCACGGTGATCTCCTCCCAGCGCTCGTCCGTAAACTTCCGCCCTCAGCGCTTGCACACCGGGCGCTGCGCCTCCCGCTGTGCGGCGCGGCGCTGCTTGTCCTCCGCGTTGGCGCGGGCGTCCTGGGCGCGGTAGAGGGCGTGGCCGTCGAGGTTGTCGAGCGCGGCCGTCAGCGTCTGCTCGCCGGTGTGTCCCAGCCGCCGCCACACCGCCGCATCGGCGCCGTGCTCCGTCAGTTGCTCCAGGGTGGTGACGTCGACGGGCACCGCCTGGCGGTAGTCCCGCGCGGTGACCGCCTTCGGGTAGAGGGTGTCGTACCGGCGCGGCGCCCAGTAGCGGCGGCCGGCCTCCTCCAGCACGGCGACCGTGTTGGCGACCTTCGCCTCGGTGGCGTCCGCGAACACGAACGCCACCGGGACCAGGCCCTCCCGGCCGGTCGGCGGATAGACCCGCCGCCACAGCCGCAGCTCGTGGTCGACGTGCTCGATCGCGTCCGGCCGGGAGCGGGCCAGCCCTCTGGAAGATCCCCAGCGCTTGCAGGAGCTCCCGCACCGTGGACGTCGGAACGAGAACTGAAACGCACGCTCCATGACGGCTGGCCAACGATAAGATAGCTCTGGGTCTTTGCCTCACAAACGACGTTTCGGCCATTGGACGGCAGAGGGCCGGCACGATCAGCAAGGACCTGGGCATGGTTGGCCGTCGAGCCAGGGGAAGGCAAGGGGGCTGCTACCCCATTCTAGAATTGAGAGAGGCGACATGGAATCAGACGGTCTTTTATCGACTGTCGTGGAAATTGTCACCAAGGCATCCGACAGCGCCGCTACCGGAATAGCGAGCGGCACGGCAGCCATAGTGGTCGATCTTGTTCGTCGAAGACTCATTCATTCTCAAGAGGGCCGCACTGCCCTGGCGCAGGTCGACGAAAGCCCGCAAGAGCCCGCGACCGTCGATTCACTGCGGTCGGTCCTGGCACGAGAGCTTGATGGCGATGGCGCCTTCCGGGCCCAACTAACCGCAGCCGTCGCTGGGCCCCCGCCGGCAGGCCAACCAAGCTCGATCGCGCACAGCGTGGTTCTGGGAAGCGGCAACAGGTTAGGTAGGAGTCAGATCTCCCTGGGCCCGACTGACGATCAACAACACACGCGCGGCCCGCACGTCTCTACTGGTGTCCGCAGTCGTACTGGCAGCGCTGTTGTCCTTCGTCGGCTACATGCTACTGAACTTGAACTCGTGATGTCGGCCGGGGCATCGGGTGGACTGCTCGTCGTCTGTCGGAGGTGATTGGTAGCCTCCCGGCAGGACTTCACACAGACCGAGGACGAGGAGCATGGGAGCGAAGACCGCAGTGCTGGCCTATGCAGACGATGCGATTGCCAACCTGCTCCAAGACGTATCAACGAGTGAGACCGACGGGGCTATGGCACTGGTTGCCCGGGTTCGCCCCGGTTACCGCGTAGACGCGGACGACGAAGAGGCTTGGGAACTGGCGGACGCGCTCTACCCGCCCGAGGGGACCGTCTGCGCGCTGTCGGCGTCGGGACTTGACCTGGTCTGCGACCAGGAGGTCATGCTCGACCGGCCCTCGGAACTTCCGCAGCACCTGGTCGCGGCCAGCCGGGGCCGTCGCCTCTATCTGCACGCTATGCACAGTGTCGTCGACTGGCTGGCCTTCGCAGTCTGGGACGACGGCAAACTCGTACGCTCACTGAGCCTGTCCCCGGACAGCGGCGTCATCGAGGACATCGGCGAACGGCTCCCGTTCGAGCTTCCGTACTGGGAGGGCCGGCACCCGGTGGAGCCCTTTCCACCCTTCGAGGACGAGGAGCCATACCCGCTGCCGTTCCATCCGCTGGAGCTGGGCGAGCGATCGCTGCTGGAGTTCTTCGGCTTCTACGTGGAAGGCTTCTCGGACGAGGAGGACGCCCCCGAGCCGGTGGTGGACATCTGGAGCGTTGAGCTGCATGGCTTCCGCGTGACGGCGATGTCGCAGGACGAGGCCGCGGACTGAGCAAGGCAGTCCTGGAAGCTCAGCCCAGTGGCGCCCAGACAGCCGTCAACCACCGTCGGCCGGTACTGGAGCGTCTTCAGTCGGCGCTTCACCGCCCGAGTGATCTCCGCGAGGTTGGCCGCGGCGAGGTTGCCGATGTCGCGCTTGACCAGTGACCAGATCCCTTCGGTGGGATTGAGATCAGGGGCATAGGTCGGCAACTGGAACACCGTGAGCCACTCGGAGTTTGCTTCGATGAACTCGCGTAGGGGTCTCGTCAGGTGCAGCCGGACGTTGTCCCAGACCAGCACAATTGGCCCACCGAGCTGGATGCGGGCCCGGATGATCAAGTCCCGGAAGTCGCGCCAGCCGAAGCCCTTCGGCTGGTCTTTGCGCCCGGTGTACTCCCGGACCGCGTAGAACAGCCGCGACCGCTGGCCCGGCTTGTAGCAGGTCAACCCGACCATCGACACCCGCCCGGACCCCCGGCCGCGCACCTTCACGACCGGCGTGCAGCCCCGACGCCCCCAAGTCCTCGCCCGCGGCGGAGTCAGCGACTGCCCGGCCTCGTCTTCGAAGACCAGCCAAGCCCCGCGCTCCGCCGCGATGGTCTTACCCGCGGCCAGGTCTCCTTCTTCCACACCTCCACAGCCGCGTCATCGCGCTCGATCGCCCGCCGGGCCGGCTGCTGCCAGCTCCAACCGTGCCGCTTCAGCAGCCGCCAGGTGCCCTCGACCGTGTAGGAGACCTGGAACAGCCGGCCAATCAGAGTCTTGATCCGTGCCAGCGTCCACCGCTGGTCCGCCCACCCGTGCGCCAGCGGACCACGCCCCAACTCCCTCTCCAGCCTAGCGATCTGGGCTTCACTGAGCCGAGGTCTTCCCGGTGACCCCTTCGACAGCAACCCGGCTTCGCCGCACTCGCGCCATGCCCGGCGCCACCGCTCGACCGACCGCTCGCTCACGCGCAGCGCGGTCGCGATCTCCGAGCTCTTCTGCCCCGCCTCGAAGCGCTCCAGGGTCTGGAGCCGTAACCGCTCCCGCCCAGCCCTCTCGGCGTCGGTCAGCCCTCCACCTTGCGCATACCTCACGCCCCCCAGGGCTACCGGTACCGAGTGCCGGCTGTCAGGCAAACGAACCGACATCACCCAATCAAGCTCAGTAGCCGACACCTTCTCCTCCGGCGAGTCAACCGACGTGAGTAACCAGGAAATTTGCAATCAGGCCACGCCGCTGCGGGCACAAGTGGCGGATACGGACACAGCGACATATGCCGCTCACATCGGTGAGTGGCGCAACGTTGTCGATCTGACCATGCGGGCAAGCGATGCACGCCTCGCCAACTATGGCAGATTTGCCGACCAGCACTATCGAAACCTCGGAAACTACTACATTCCGCTCAGCAATATCATCGATTACTCCTGCGGAGGCGACGCTAGCGGAATAACCGACGAGATGTCAGCGGCTCCGTGACCCGGACCTCGCACGCCTTTTCGATGTGAGAAGCGGAACACAGCGAAGCGGTCTGAGGTCGGTCACCGGCCGAGTTGCTGTGGCAGGGTGCCGACCGTGTAGGTGTCGTACATGTCGAGGACGTCCTCCTCGGCTTCCAGCCACACCTCCGGCGGCATCCGGCAGACCAGGGCGGTCAGCCGGGCGAGGGCGGTCAGCCCCGGCAGCCGGTCGGCCTCCTCGGTCAGCAGAGGCTCGATGCCGGGCCACTCGGCGGTCAGGGCGAGTAGGCAGTCGTGCCGGGCGCAATCTTCGTCGAGGGCCGGACGGTCGTCCGTGACGTGCCAGAGGCCCGCCGTCGGGACCGGCCGCAACGCGGCTACGAAGTGCCGCCGCAGTGCCGGGTCCGCGTCCGCCCACGAGGCGGGGAGGGCCAGGCCGGCCAGGGCCGCCACGGCCCTCTCCTCCGCCTCGGACAGTCGGTCCGGGGCGATACCCAGCGCGGTCAGCCCGTAGGGGGGCTCACCGTGCCAGTGCAGTAGGCAGAACACCTGCGGACCATGGGGCATAGGCACATCTCACTCGTCCCTTCAGGTAGTGCTTGTCGTAGTGGTAGACCGTGACAGGCGGGAGACCGACGCTACAGACTGCGAGGCGTGCGGGATCGGCCGGGGACCGTCCCCGCGGGCGCGGGGAGCACAACCGCATCTCCCGTTTGGCCGGCGGTGGTCGGCTGAGGCCGAGTGGTGGATGTGCAGGGCTCCTCTTGCGGCGCGCCGATGGCGGCGGAGTGGAACTGAGCGAGCTGCTCGAGCAGGCGCGCGTACGCCTGCGAGTGGGAGGCTTTCGGGGTGGGCTTATCAGCCCTCAAGACAGCCGGGGCGGTAGACCACCAGCCTTCGACCGCGAGTCCTACAAGCAGCGCAACACCGTCGAGGGATGCATCAACCGCCTCAAGCAGTGGCGCGGCAACGCCACCCGCTACGAGAAGACCGCCACCATCTACCCGGCCGGACTCCACATCGGCGCGGCGTGATCTTGAGGAGCAGCAGGAGCGGGGTCACGCGGCGTGACCGAGAGAGATCCGCTTCACCCTCTTGATGTGTCCTTCCTGCTGCATGCGGCCGAGCTGCTGCCTGGTGATCCTCAGGTGGACGACTATAGCCCGCTCTACGCGGCTGTGGCCCGGGTCAATGCCCGGGCGTTGGAGCGGGACATCTACGGGTCCTTGTATCTCCGGGCGGCCGCGCTGCTGCAGACGTTGGCGCGGTTGCCCTGTCTGGAGCACTCCAACGAAGCCTTTGCCTGGCACTCGGCGCAGGCGTACCTGGCTCTGAACGGGTGCCTGCTCGAGTATCCGTCGAAGGAGGCGGTCTCCTTGGTGCGGGACGCTGCTTCGGGCGCGTTGGGGGTCGGCCTGATTGGCCGTCAGCTGCGTGCGTGGAGCGCTTCCTGACGCCATGTCGGTTCGGCTTGGGACCGGGTTGTTGCAGGCGACGGGTCCGGCGGCTCTCCCGCAGCGGCCGGGGACTCACAGTGGCTGCGCGTGCCTGACCGGGGCGGCCGGACCGTCACTCCTTTCGGTTGCGCACTGCGAGCACGGTGCCCGCGAGGGCGGCGATGCCGCCGCCGATCATGGGCACAACGTGCATTGAGGCTTTGTAGTCCACGGCGTAGGACGACCGAGCGTCGGCACTCGCTTGGGCACCGCCAGGTCGACGGGGAGCAGGAAGCCGCGGGTGGGGTGACGGCAGGACCACTGCGGGCGGGTCACGCACAGCCTGCACCGCAGGTAGGGCTCGCGGCGGGCGGTGCCTTCCTCGCGCCGGCGGCGTGCTGGTGAGCCCGCACCGCCGTGGAGTCCACGGACACCTCCCAGTCGACACGGCCAGCGGCGTCCTCGGCGGCCTGCACCTTCGACAGCAGCATCTGCCAGGTCCCGTCCGCTGACCAGCGGCGATGGCGCTTGTAGACCGTCTCCCACGGGCCGAACCGCTCCGGAAGATCCCGCCACTGCACCCCCGTGCGGACCCGGTAGAGCACCCCGTTGATCACCCGGCGGTGATCGCTCCACCGGCCCCCACGTGCACCACCGCGAGGTAAGAACGACTCCAACCGCTCCCACTCCGCATTCGTCAGGTCTCCACGTCCCATGCAGCCAGCCTGCCCCCAACACCCCACCCCAGGAGGGAGATCCGAGAAACAGCGCCTAACGAGCTTGGACCAGGTCTTCTTCGCCTTCTTCACGTAGTTGCTCTTGCCGATGAACCAGGCGTCCGCCCCGGGCGGCACGTTGGGACGCCGCTCAACCCCGCAACATACGACTACGAGGGCGCGGTCCTGTTCGACGCCCACGCCTCCGCCCTGTGGGCCCGCTTCACCACCTACCTGCGCCGCGAACTCGCCCTCCAGCTCGGCACGACCCAGAAAGCCGCCCGCGCGGTCCTGCGGGTGTCCTTCGCGAAGGTCGCCGAGTACCAGCAGCGCGGCCTGGTCCACTTCCACGCCGTCATCCGACTCGACGGCCCCGACGGCCCCAGCCAGCCCCCACCGCCGTACGCCACCATCTCCGTGCTCACCGAGGCCGCCCGCGCCGCCGCACGGGTCCGCGTCATGATCGAGTCGGATGCGGTCGGGGAACGCGAACTCGGCTGGGGCGAACAGTTTGACGTGCGCGAGATCGCCTCCTTCGGCACTGACGCCGAATTCTGCGACCAGGCCGTGGCCGCCTACGCGGCGAAGTAAGCCACCAAGTCCGCCGACTCCTCCGGCACCCTCGACCACACCCTCCTCTGCCGCCCCTGCCAGGGATACGGCGCCACCGTGCTGCCCCACGGCACGCCTCTCCCGTGCACCGTGTGCGACGGGACCGGGCAGGCTCGCCCGCTGTCCCGGCTCGCCGTCACCCGGCATGTGCGACGGATGATCCGCACCTGCTGGGAGCTGGGCAGACTGTTGCCGGAGTTCGCCCACCTCAAGCTCCGGAAGTGGGCGCACATGCTCGGCTTCCGGGGCCATTTCTCCACCAAGTCCCGCAGCTACTCCACCACCCTCGGCGCGCTGCGCAACACCCGCCGCAGCTGGCGCACCGAACAGGCCCGTGCCCACGCCGGCCTACGCTGGGACTACCTCGGCACGGCTACAGCCCCGGCGCCGCCCTCCTCGCAGCCCACGTCTGGCATCGCAAGGAACTGGAACGGCAGTTCGCGGCCGAGGGGGGCTGTTAATGGCCTCGCCCTCACCCGCCACCCTCCACGCGGAGGTGGCCCCGGCGCTGAATCTGCTCACGGTGCCCCAGGTGATGGCCCGCCTCCAGCTCGGGCGCTCCGCCGTCTACGACCTGCTCCGCTCCGGCCAGCTCGCCTCGATCACCCTCGGCCGTGCCCGCCGCAACCCCACCCACACCCTCACCGACTTCATCCGCACTCGCCTGGAACAGGAAGCGGCCTGATGGCCAGGCCTCGCGACACCCCCGCCTCCCGCCGCGTCCGCGCCAACGGCGACGGAACCGTCTACCAGCGCAAGGACGGCCGCTGGGAAGCCGCCGGATACGTCCTTGCCCCCGGCAACACCCGCCGCCGCGTCCGCGTCTACGGCACCACCCGCAAGGACGCGCTGGCCAAGCTCACCGAGAAGGTCGCCGCCAGCAACCACGGTCTCCCCGTGGAAACCGTCGACCGTGAGGTTTCGCGTATCCAGCGTCTGGTGGAAAAAGCGTACAGCGGTCACCGGCACCGCTACGCCAGTGTCTGTTCGGAGACTCATTCCCGGGTGCAGATCGCCAGCGTCCACCCAGCGATGTGCGCTCGGTGACCAGAACGGGTGGTGTGCGGTCGCAATGACCTCGGACTCAGTACGACCCTTTGCTGTCCGTTACGAAGCGACCGTGCTGGTGGCAGTCCTCAACGAATGGCTGTGACCAGTGAGTTTTGCCGTCGATCTCAGTCTGTCGGTGTCGGCACGGCGCAGGCGTCAGCGATAGCCCGCGTGTCCCAGTAGAACGGACGAACCTCGGTGATCCGCCCGTCCTTGACGGTGATCGCTTGCAGAATGGGGAAGCTGAGTTCACGGCCCGTCACGCGAGCCCGAGCACGGACCTGTGTGAGCACGACCGCAGTCTCACCGGTGGCCAGGAACTCCTGTTCCACCATCTCGAACGACTCCCACACCTCTCCCATCATGAGGAAGAACTGCGTCATGCCGTTGTGCCCACGCCAAGTGCCTCCGTAGGGCAGGGCATCTGCTTGATGCAGCTCGACATCCGGCGCAAAGAAGGGGGCGAGGAGGTCGAACGAAGCCTCGCCAGGGCCTCGCGCCGCCAGATACTCCGCCTCAGCCGCATACATGCCCGTGAGAACTGTTGCTGACTCCGTAGTGGATGACATCGTCATGCCACCAGCGTGAGGACCAGAGCGGGACCTTGCTGGCGGCAATCAGACATCGTTGTACTGCACCGTCGGCACTTCCGCAACACGCCCTACTGTAAGAGGTCGTTTTCATCTTTCTTGCCTGTTTATAGACGGATTCCCGATGGGTGAGGATGTGACGCGAAAGAGGCAGCCGGTGTAGCTGGGGTCGATGAGTCCTGACGTGTGGCTGTTGGGGCGGAGTGCTGCTCGTTCCTGTCTCATCCCAGGATGCCCGGCTTCCCAGGCTGCGTGCTTCCGTCGTCATTGCCGTGCGCCTGGGCGCACTCGTTGAGCGGCGGTACGCCGGAGGCATGCCAAGTCGACGTCCCTGTCCAAGCGATCTGTCCGATGCCCGCTGGGAGTTGGTCGAGCCGGTCCTGGCGGCCTGGCGTTTCGAGCGCCGGGGCAGAGCTCTGGACTTCGGCCGGCCGCCCGAGCATGACCTGCGCGACATCATGGACGCGATCTTGTATGTGGACCGCACGGGCGTTCAGTGGCGCTACCTCCCGCACGACTTCCCGCACTGGAATACGGTCTACGGCTACTTCGCCAGGTGGCAGCAGGAAGGCGTATTCGCCCAGATCAACGGCCTACTCAGGCAACTCTTACGACAGAAGGAAGGCCGGGAGGCCGAACCGTCGGCCTGCGTGATCGACGCGCAGAGCGTGAAAACCTCCACCAACGTGCTCGCCACCAGCCAGGGCATCGATGCCGGCAAGAAGATCGTCGGACGGAAACGGAGCATCGTCACCGGCACCAAGGGCCTTGTGCTCGCCGTGCTGGTGACCGCGGCAAGCGTGCAGGACTCCATCGCCGGCACCCAGCTCCTGGACCAGGTCGCCGCTGCACATCCCAGCATCCGCAAAGCGTGGGTCGACGCCGGCTACCGCCAGCACCTCGTCGAGCACGCAGCCATCCTCGGCATCGACATGGAAATCACTCAACGCAAGCCCGGGAGCAGGGGATTCACCCCCATCCCGAAACGCTGGGCGGTCGAGCGGACCTACGGCTGGCTCATGCTCCACCGCCGACTGGCCCGCGACTACGAAACCCACCCGTACCGATCCGAAGCCATGATCCACGTCGCTATGACCGACCTCATGGCCCGCCGCCTCACCAGCGAGAACACCATCTCCTGGCGCGACCCCAAACCGCAGACCAAACAGCAGATTCCGGGATGAAACAACGGGAGAAAACGACCTCTAACCGTGTGGGGTCTCGGCTGCGTTGACCGTTTCGTGGCCTTCGCGACGTATCCGATCAGCCCCCCAGGCGCCGAGGGGCCCGAGCGCTTGATTGAGCATGCGCCCGTGCTCAGTCAGGGAGTACTCCACCCGCGGCGGTACCTCGGCATAAACCTTCCGGAGCACGAGACCGTCCACCTCCATCTCACGCAGGTGCTGCGTCAGCATCTTGTCGCTCACTCCTGGCAGACCGCGACGGAGCTCAGCGAAGCGGCGTACGCGGTGGGCGTCAAGTTCCCAGAGGATCAGCCCCTTCCACTTGCCGCTCACCACGTCGAGCGCGGCGTCGATGCCGCAGATGTAAGGCCCGCGTCTCGGCACCTTGGCCATCACTGATCTCCTTACGAAAAGGTAAGTACCGCAGAAACTAGTGGGTACTTCCGAGAGTAGTGGCCTTCTTCGAATATGGAGGGGTGAACGGACACCAGAACAGCACCGTCAGGCAAAAGAGCCCTGTCACCGTGATCGGGCTTGGCCCGATGGGCCAGGCAATGACACGCACCCTCCTCACCGCCGGCCACCCGGTCACCGTTTGGAACCGCACCGCCAGTCGAGCCGACGGCGTCGTCACCGACGGAGCAGCGCTCGCGGCGACACCCAGCGAGGCGGTCGAAGCGAGTGACCTCGTAATCCTCAGCCTCACCGACTACCAGGCGATGTACGACGTCCTCGACAGCGCCACCGAATCTCTCGCCGGCCGGACGCTGGTCAACCTGAGCTCTGACACTCCCGACCGCACACGAGAGGCGGCAGCCTGGGCAGCGGGCCACGACGCCACCTTCCTCACCGGAGGTGTCATGGTTCCCGCGCCGATGGTCGGCACGGAGGCAGCCTATGTCTACTACAGCGGCAGCGACGAGGTGATGGAGGGCCACCTGGCGACGTTGAAACTGCTCGGAACACCAAAGCATCTGGGTGCGGACCCGGGCCTCGCCCAGATGATGTATCAAGCCCAACTCGCGGTGTTCCTCACCACCCTGTCCGGACTGATGCACGCTACCGCGATGCTGGGCACCGCGGGAATGAAGGCCAAGCAAGCGCTGCCAGAGTTGCTCTCCTCCGCTGACTCGATTGGCGACATCCTGAGGGCTGGTGAAGAGAATCCCGGTGCCGCGCTTGATGCCGGCAAGCATCCCGGCGACCTCAGTACGGTCACCATGATGGGGGCGACGTCCGACCACATCGTCGAGACCAGCACGTCACTCGGCCTCGACCTCGCGCTCCCACTGGCCGTGCAGGCCCACTACCGGCAGGCGATCAAGGACGGACATGGCAGCGACAACTGGACTCGCATCATCGACAGCATCCGAGGACCGCGCTGACCAAACGCGGACCGGTAAACGCACGCTTCCTCGCCGTCGAAGCGCGTGGCGCCGGGGCCGTGATGGCGGACCGGACTGCATGGCGGATCTGCCGGGACAACCGCTGGTGGAGCGTGTTCGGCAAGAAGCGTGGCAAGGGCAAGAAGGCCGGCCCGCCGGTGCACGACGACCTAGACTGCCGTGACTTCACCGCGACCTGTGTGAACCGGCTATGGCTCGCCGACATCACCGAGCACGCCACCGGCGAAGGCAAGCTCTACCTCTGCGCGATCAAGGACGCCTTCAGCAACAGGATCATCGGCTACTCCACCGATGCGCGGATGAAGTCCTCGCCTGGCCTCCCGTTGCCGGACGAGGCCTGGGACCCGTCCGGGGCCCTGGACCCGTCCGGGGCGGCGGGCGCGGGCCGCCCGCACTCCCCCTCGCCGGGGAAAGCCGCGACGGCTACACCCGCGACGCCTTCCGCCACTGGAACGCCGGCGCCGACCCGGACGACGGCTGCAACACCCGCTGAGAAGCCATTTGCTCGGGAGTCCTCCACCACCCTCTACCGCCAAGCGGGCTGACCGCGAGCTCTGGACCGGCCGCTTGGCGGCGCCTCCTGAGCGGTGATGCTGGGGCGTTCGGTAGGGTTGCGAGGTGCTGGCTGTCTGGTCGGTGCCTTCCTGGGGGGGATGACGAGACGAGGAACATGCCGGAGCAAGCGAGCCCGCCTGTGATAGCACCGAGCGGGCCTGTGGCCGCGCCGGTCGAGGCTG
>NZ_JBVIYZ010000054.1:0-11910 GCF_055592085.1 Streptomyces sp. NPDC041135 | reverse complement strand
TCGTGGGCGAAGGGCAGGGTGTTGAGGTGCATGCCGTACACCCGGTCCGCGCCGAGGACCTCGGGCCTGGCGTTGCAGACGAGGCCGGTGAAGAAGCGTTCCTGGTCGGTGATCAGGCTCATCGTCTTCAGGTGTGCCGCGTGCAGCACGCTCTTGAGTGAGGCACCGGCGGCCGAGGCGAGGGCGCGCAGCGGCTCCTCCAGGTCGGCGTACGGGATTCTGCTGCGGCAGACGAGCGGCGCGGTGTCCGCGGGCTCGGCCCAGTCGGCCGGCGGGGTGAAGCGGTCGTGGCCGGTGACGATGCCCTGCCAGTAGCCGCGGTCCTCGGCGCGGGCGAGTGCCTCGCGTTCGGCGGCGATGAAGTCGGCGAAGCGGACGGCGGCGGCCGGGTCGTCGCCCGGTGCCTCGCCGTTCCGGGCGCGCCGGTACTCGTCGAGCACCTCCATCAGGAGGTTGCTGTGGCTCCAGCCGTCCAGGATGACGTGGCACTGGGTCACCGAGAGCCACCAGGCGCCGTCGCTCTCGACGTGGGCGCCGAGCCGCAGCAGCGGGGCGGCCGCCAGGTCGAACAGCTCGGCGCGCTCGTCGGCGGTGAAGCGCCGCAGGGAGTCGGCGCGTTCGGACGCGCTCTGGCCCCGCAGGTCCCGGAGGGTGACGACGGGTGCGGCATCCGTGTGGACCAGTTGCAGGGGGACGGAGTACGAGGTGAGGTCCAGGGAGGTGCGCAGCACCTCGTGGCGGCCGGTGAGCACCGCCGCCGCCGTGCGCAACGCATGCGCGCAGAAGGGCTGCTCGTCCCGGATGCGCACGGAGACCACGTTGTGATACTTGTGCCGGCTGTCGCCGCTCTGCATCTCGATCACCATGCCGAGCTGGACCTGCGACAGCGGGTAGGCGTCGGCGAGGCCTTCCGGGAGCCGGTCGCGGTCCTCGTCCGCCAGCAGGACGAACGGCGCCGTCGGCGCGGTGGTGCCTGCGGCGGGGGCGGGCCGGCCGGTGGCCAGTTCGGCGAGTGCGGCCACCGTGCGGGCGGCGAGCACGTCGCGTACGGCCACGTCGTGGCCCGCGGCGCGCAGGGCGCCGACGACGACGAGGGCCCGGATGGAGTCGCCGCCGAGGTCGAAGAAACCGTCGTCGACACCGACCCGTTCGACCCCGAGGGCAGCGCGCCAGATACCGGCGATCTGCTCCTCGGCCGGGGTGCGCGGGGCGACGTAGGCACGGTCGCTGCCCAGCGCGGCGCCCTGCGGAGCGGGCAGGGCCCGCCGGTCGAGCTTGCCGTTCGTGGTTAGCGGCAGCGCGGTCAGCGGCACGAACGCCGCCGGAATCATGTACTGGGGCAACGACGCCGACAGGTGCGAGCGCAGCTCGCCCAGACCCGGCACCTGTCCGCCCCCCGCGGGGACGACGTAGCCGACCAGCTGCCTGTCGCCCGGCGTGTCCTCACGCACCGCCACGACTGCGGCGCGCAGTCCCGGGTGCGCCACCAGGACGCTCTCGATCTCGCCCAGCTCGATCCGGAACCCGCGGATCTTCACCTGGTCGTCGGCGCGGCCCAGGAACTCCAGGCTCCCGTCCGGCAGCCGCCGCGCCAGGTCCCCGCTCCGGTACAGCCGTGATCCGGCCGGTCCGAACGGGTCGGGCACGAACCGCTCGGCCGTCAGCTCCGGCCGGTTGAGATAGCCGCGCGCCACTCCCGGGCCCGCGACGTGGATCTCACCCGGCACCCCGATGGGCACCAGTTCGCCGCGGCCGTCCAGGAGGTGGACGCGCAGGTCGCTGAGCGGACGGCCGATCGGGTTGCCGGCCCGCGGGTCGAGGTCGCGCCTGGTGAGCCGGTGGTAGGTGGTGTGCACGGTCGTCTCGGTGATCCCGTACATGTTCACCAGGGCCGTGCGGGCCAGGCCCAGCCGGTCGGTCCACGGCTTGAGGTCGGCCACCTCCAGTTTCTCGCCGGCGAAGACCACGGCGCGTACCGCCAGTTGCCTGACCCGGTGGTCGCCGTCGCCGGCCGCGGCGACCAGGCCGCGGAACGCGGACGGCGTCTGGCTGAGGACGGTGACCTCTTCCCGCACGAGCAGGTCGAGGAACTCGTCCGGGGAGCGGGTGACCGTGAGCGGGACGACGACGAGGCGTCCGCCGTGCAGCAGCGCGCCCCACATCTCGAACACCGACACGTCGAAGGCGTAGCTGTGGAACAGCGACCACACGTCCGTCTCGTCGAAGGCGTAGTGCTCCTGCGCCGTCGACATCAGCCGTACGACATTGGCGTGGGTGAGCGCGACGCCCTTGGGGCGGCCGGTCGAACCGGAGGTGTAGATGGTGTAGATCAGGTTGTCCGCACTGCCCTCGACCCCCAGGTCGCCCGCCTCCTGCGCGGCGATCAGCCCGGCGTCCCGGTCGAGCAGCAGCAGCTCGCCCTGGAACCGGTTCTCCAGCAGCCCCGCCGGCGCCGACGTCGTCACCACCACCGGGGCGGCCGTGTCCTTCGTGATGTACGCCAGCCGTTCGGCCGGGTTCGCCGGGTCCAGCGGCACGTACGCCGCGCCCGACTTCAGCACCCCCAGCAGGGCCGGCAGCAGCTCGGGGCCGCGCTCCAGGCAGACCCCGACCAGCGTCTCGGGACCCACGCCCCTGGCCCGCAGCACCCGCGCGATCCGGTTCGCCCGTGCGTTCAGCTCCGCGTACGACAGGCTGATGTCGCCGCTGGTGAGGGCTTCGGCGTCCGGTGTCCGTGCCACCTGCTCCTCGAACAGCTCGTGCACCCGGCGGGTGACGGGCCGCGCGGACTCGGTGCTCTGTTCACCGAGCAGCCGCTCACGCTCGCCCGCGGGCAGGTACATCGCCCGGGCGTCGCCGTCGGCGTCGGCGGCCATCGACTCCAGGACCGCCCGGTACATGCCGGCGAGCCGCTCGGCGTAGGTCCGGCCGAGGACCTGGGTGGAGGCGGACAGGACGAGGCGGTCGGCGGTGGCGTGGGCGCAGAACCCGAACTCGGTGGGTGTCTCGCTGACGCGCACACCGGAGTCGACCAGTTCGTCCTCCACCTGGTGGAAGTCGACGAAGTTGAACAGGACGTCGATCAGCCGGCCCGCGCGCGCCTCGCGCTGGATGGCGGGCATGGGGTAGCGGCGGTGGTCCCAGATCTCCAGTTCCCGCTGGAAGACCTGGCCGACCAGCTCGCGCCAGGTGCGGGCTCGGCGATCGTGCGCGAACGGCAGCGAGTTGAGATGCATGCCGTAGACGCGCTCGGCGCCCGCGACCTCGGGCCGGCCGTGGCAGACCAGACCGGTGAAGAAGGCGGCCTCGCCGGTGAGCTGGCTCATCACCTTCAGGTGGGCGGCGTGCAGCACGCTCTTGACGGATGCACCGGTGGTGGCGGCTAGGGCGCGCAGGTCTTCGGCCAGGTCACCGAAGGCGACGGTGACGCGGTGGGAGCCAGTGGACTCGTTCCCGGCCTCGGCCCAGCCGGCCGGGAGCTCGAACTTGGCGTGCTCGGTGACGATGCCGGACCAGTAGGCACGGTCGTCCTCGTCGGCGAGGGACGCCAGCTCACCGGCGATGAAGTCGGCGTACCGGACGGGGAGTTCCTCCTGCTCCACCGGACGACCGTCGCGCAGCGCCCGGTAGGTCCGCAGGATCTCGGCGACCAGCGAGGCGTGGCTCCACCCCTCCAGGATCACGTGCGACTCGGTGAGGGTGAGCCACCAGGCGCCGTCGGCCTCGATGTGGGCGGCGGCCCGCAGCAGCGGCGCCGTGGACAGGTCGAACAGGTCCTGGCGCTGCGCGGTGACGAAGCCGCGCAGGGTGCGTTCCAGGTCCGCCCGGCCGAGCCCGCGCAGGTCGTGCGCCGGGACGGCGACCGGGACGTCCGCGTGGACGACCTGCATGGGTACGGAGTAGCCGGTGGCGTGCACCGACGTGCGCAGCACGTCGTGGCGGGCGACCGCCAGACGGACGGCCTCGGTCAGCGCGGCGGGCGAGAACGGCGTCTCGTCCTCGACCCGGAACGACGTCACGTTGTGGTAGTTGCCGCGCCCGTCGTCGGCGAGCAGTTCGACGACCATGCCGGCCTGGATCTGGGAGAGCGGGTAGGCGTCCACGGCGTCCGCGGGCAGCTTCGCCCGGTCCTCGTCCGTGATGAGTGCGAACGGCACCACCGCTGCCTCCTGCCGCGTCGTGTCCCGCCTGTCGGCCAGCTCGGCGAGGCGGGCGATCGTGCGGTGTTCGAAGACCTCACGCACGCCGATGTCGAAGCCGGCCGCGCGCAGGGCACCGACCAGCGGCACCGCCCGGATGGAGTCACCGCCCAGTTCGAAGAAGCTGTCGTGGACGCCGATCCGGTCGACGCCGAGCACCTCCTGCCAGACGGCGGTGATGTGCCGTTCCGTGTCGGTGCGCGCAGCGAGGTAGGTGGTGCCCGAGGCGATCGCGGTCTGCGCGGGGGCGGGGAGCGCCCGCCTGTCGAGCTTGCCGTTGGCGTTGAGCGGGATGCCGTCGAGGCGGACGTAGGCCGTAGGGACCATGTAGTCGGGCAGGGTCTGCGTGAGGTGGTCGCGCAGCTCGGCCGGGCCGGGGCCCTCGGCGCCGGCGGGCACGAAGTAGCCGACCAGGTGCTTCTGGCCGGGGGTGTCCTCGCGGACCACGACGACGGCGTCGCGCACTGCGGGGTGGGCGGCGAGCGCGGCGGAGATCTCGCCGGGTTCGATGCGGAAGCCGCGGATCTTCACCTGGTCGTCGATCCGGCCGAGGAAGTCGAGCCGGCCGTCGGGGAGCCTGCGGGCCAGATCGCCGGCCCGGTAGAGGCGGGCGCCGGGCTCGTTGCCGTACGGGTCGGGCACGAAGCGCTCGGCGGTCAGTCCGGGCCGGTTCAGGTAGCCGCGGGCGACGCCGGGGCCGCCGACGTGGATCTCGCCGGGCACGCCGAGCGGGACGAGGTGGCCCGCGCGGTCCAGCAGGACGGTGCGCAGGTCGCCGAGAGCGCCGCCGACCGGGCTTGCCGGCGCTGCGGCCAGGTCCGCCGGGGTGATCCGGTGGTGGGTGACGTGGACGGTGGTCTCGGTGATCCCGTACATGTTGATCAGCTGCGGGGTGTCCAGGCCCAGCCGCTCCGCCCACGGGGCGAGTTCGCCGACCTCCAGCTTCTCGCCGCCGAAAACGACCGAGCGCAGGGCGAGCCGGTCGACGCGCGGGTCGCCGTCGCGGGCGGCGGCGGCCAGGGAGCGGAACGCCGACGGCGTCTGGTTCAGCACGGTGACCCGCTCGTCGGCGAGCAGGCCGAGGAAGTCCTCGGGCGAGCGGCACACGCTCTGCGGGACGACGACGAGACGGCCGCCGTACAGCAGGGCGCCCCACAGTTCCCAGACGGAGAAGTCGAAGGCGTACGAGTGGAAGAGCGTCCACACGTCCGCCGGACCGAAGTGGAACTGGTCCTCGGTGGCGGTGAACAGCCGCAGCACGTTGGCGTGGGTGAGGCAGACGCCCTTGGGCCGTCCGGTGGAACCGGAGGTGTAGATGACGTAGATCAGGTCGTCCGCGGCGGCCAGCGGGGCCGGGTTGTCCGGGGACTGCGCGGCGAGCGGCGCCGGGTCTTCGTCGAGGACGATCAGCTCGCCGTCGTAGCGGCCCGCCAGGGCGCCGGCCGCGGACCGTTCGGTGAGGACGACGGGGGCCTCGGCGTCGGCCGCGATGTGGGCGAGCCGGTCGGCGGGGTGGGCCGGGTCGAGCGGCAGGTAGGCGCCGCCGGCCTTGAGGACGCCGAGGAGCGCGGGCACCAGCGCGGCGGAGCGCTCCAGCAGGACGCCGACCAGGGTCTGCGGTCCGACACCGCGGGCTCGCAGCAGGTGGGCGATGCGGTTGGCGCGTGCGTTGAGTTCGCCGTAGGTGAGCGAGGTGCTCCCGAAGGTGACGGCGACCGCGTCCGGGGTGCGGGCGGCCTGCTCCTCGAAGACGCCGTGGACGGTACGGGGATCGGCGGGCGCCGCGGGACGGGTGGTCCAGTCGGCGAGCAGCAGCTCCCGCTCACCCGGCGGCAGGTAGGCGGCCTGTGCGTCGCCGTGCGGGTCGGCGGCCATGGATTCCAGGACCGCGCGGTACATGCCCGCGAGGCGTTCGGTGTCCGTGCGGGAGAGGCTGGCCGTGGTGGTCTTGAGGTGCAGGTGGCCGGCCAGGGTGGTGACGGCGAGGCCGAACTCGATGCCGCCGGAGCCCACCCCCGACTCGACGTCCACGAGGTCGGTGTCGACCATCCGGAAGTCCTGGTAGTTGAAGACCACGTCGATGAGCCGGCGGCCGGACCCCGCCGCGTGGGTGCGCTGCATCTCGGGCATCGGGTACTGGCGGTGCGGCCAGAGCGCGGCTTCCCGGTCGAAGACCTGGCGCACCAGTTCCCGCCAGGTGCGGGCGGTGCGGTCGAAGGGGAACGGCACGGTGTTGACGTACATGCCGTAGACGCGGTCGGCGCCGGCCGCCTCGGGGCGGGTGTCGGTGACCAGCCCGGTGAAGAAGGACTCCTCGGCGGTGAGCTGGCTCATCACCTTCAGGTGGGCGGCGTGCAGGACGGCCTTCAGGGAGACCTGGGCCGTGGAGGCGAAGGTGCGCAGCCGCGGCTCCAGGTCGTGCAGCGGCACCCGGACCCGGTAGCTGTGCGCCGGGCCCTGGGCGGGGGTGGGGGCGGGCAGTTCGAACTTCTCGTACGTGCCGGTGATCCGCTGCCAGTACGCGCGGTCGTCCGCCGATTCCAGCGAGGCCAGCTCGGCGGCGACGGCGTCGGCGAAGCGGACATCGGGCGCGGCGGACGCGACGACGTCGCCGGGGGCGGTGCCGGACCTCAACTGCTCGTAGGTGTCGAGGAGTTCCATCATCAGGGCGTGGTAGCTCCAGCCCTCGGTGATGGCGTGCGACTCGGTGAGGGCGAGGTGCCAGGCCTGGTCGCTCTCGACGAGCGCGGCGACCCGCAGCAGCGGGGCGGCCGCCAGGTCGAAGACGTCGGCCTTCTCGGCGGCGACGAACGCGCCGAGCGCCGCGTCCTGCGCCGCGGGGTCCTGGCCGCGCAGGTCGTGCACGGCGACCGCGGTGGCGGCCTCGGTGTGCACCAGCTGCATCGGTACGGAGAAGCCGTCGAGCCGGAACGACGTGCGCAGCACGTCGTGGCGTGCCGTCACCAGCCGGACCGCTCCGGCCAGGGCCGCGGCGTCGAAGGGCACCCCGTCACGGATCCGGTTGACGCTGACGTTGTGGTACTTGGCGGCGGCCGGGTCGGCGAGCATCTCCACGGCCATGCCGACCTGCACCTGGGACAGCGGGTAGGCGTCGTCGAGGCCGGCCGACAGCGATCCGCGGTCGGCGTCGGGCACCAGGGCGAAGCGGGCGACCGCCGGCTCGGGCCCGGCGGGTGCGGGGCGGCCGGTGGCGCGTTCGGCGGCGGCCGCGACGGTGCGGCCCTCGAAGATCTCGCGCACGCCCAGGTCGAAGCCGGCCGCGCGCAGGGCGCCGATCAGGGAGACCGCGCGGATGGAGTCGCCGCCGAGGTCGAAGAAGCTGTCGTGGACGCCGATCCGGTCGACGCCGAGCACCTCCTGCCAGACGGCGGTGATGCGCTCCTCGGCACGGGTGCGGGGGGCGGTGTAGGCGGTGTCGGCGGCGAACGCCGAGCGGTCGGGGGCGGGCAGCGCGCGCTTGTCGACCTTGCCATGGGCGGTGAGCGGGAGGGCGTCGAGGACGACGTAGGCGGCGGGCAGCATGTAGTCGGGCAGGGTGGCCGCGAGGGCGTCGCGCAGGGCGGCGGGGGCGAGGGTGTGGCCGTCGGCCGCACTGACGTAGGCGGCGAGCTGCTTGTCGCCGGGGGTGTCCTCGCGGACCACGACGACGGCGTCCCTGACCTCGTCGAGGCGGGCCAGGGCCGTCTCGATCTCGCCGGGTTCGACACGAAAGCCGCGCAGCTTGACCTGGTCGTCGACGCGGCCGATGAAGTCGAGCTGGCCGTCGTCGAGCAGCCGTACCGAGTCGCCGGTGCGGTACAGGCGTGCGCCGGGCTCGTCCCCGTACGGGTCGGGCACGAAGCGGTCGGCGGTCAGGTCGGGGCGGCCGCGGTAGCCGCGGGCGAGGCCCGCGGCGGCCACGTACAGCTCGCCGGGGACGCCCGCGGGTACCGGTCGCATCGCGGCGTCGAGGACCCGCAGCGCGAAACCGGGCAGGGGGCGGCCGATCGGCGGGGTGACGGACCCGGCCAGCGGTGCGCTGACCGAGGCGCAGACGGTCGTCTCGGTGGGCCCGTACGCGTTGAGCATGCGCCGCCCGGGCGACCAGGCGGCCACCAGGTCGGGGGTGCAGGCCTCGCCCGCGACGACCAGGGTCGCGGCGGCCGGCAACCCGCCCTCCGGGGAGAGCACGGTGAGCGCGGTGGGCGGCAGCGTGAGGTGCGTGACCTCCTGCTCGGCGGTGAGCGCGGTCAGTGCGGGACCGGGCATCAGCCGCTCGGCCGGAGCGAGGACCAGTGTCGCGCCGGACAGGACCGTCTGGGCGAGGTCGGCGAAAGCCGCGTCGAAGCTGGCCGAGGCGAACTGCAGGACGCGGTCGCCGGGAGCGATGCCGAAGGCGGCGGCCTGTGCGTCGGCGAGGTTGCGGGTGCCGCGGTGGGTGACGACGACCCCCTTGGGGCGGCCCGTGGAGCCCGAGGTGTAGATGAGGTAGGCGGCGTGGTCGACGTCCAGTGCGACCTCGGGAGCGGTGGCGGGCCGGGCGGCGATCCGGTCGGCGTCCCCGTCGAGCAGGACGATGGCCGCGTCGTGGGCGGGCAGCTTCGCGAGGAGGTGTTGCTGGGTGACCAGGACAGGCAGCGCGGAGTCCGCCAGCATGTACGCGAGGCGGTCGGCGGGGTAGGCCGGGTCGAGCGGTACGTAGGCACCGCCCGCCTTCATGATGCCGAGCAGGCCCACTACCAGGTCCGGGCCGCGTTCGGCGCTGATGCCGACGATCGTCTCGGGTCCGACGCCGAGGCCGGTCAGGTGGTGGGCGAGCCGGTTGGCGCGGGCATCGAGTTCGGCGTACGTGAGGGTGGTGTCCTCGTACACGAGCGCGGCGGCGTCCGGGGTGCGGGCGACGTGCGCGGCGAACTGCGCGGGGACGGTGAGGGGTTCGGCCGCCGGGGCGGGGCCGGTCAGCGCGGTGAGCAGCTCGCGCTCGCCCCGCGGCAGGCGTACGGCGCGCGCGTCACCGTCCGGGTCGGCGGCCATCGCCTCCAGCACCGCCCGGTACAGGGCGGCCAGCCGCTCGGCGTTGCGGGTGCCGAGGGCGTGGGTGTGGCTGCTGAGCCCGAGCTGTCCGTCCAGCACGGAGACGTGCAGGGCGAATTCGGTGGCGGCGTCGTGCACCGCGCCCGCCATGTCCACCCGGCCGGTGTCGACCTGGTGGAAGTCGAGGTAGTTGAAGACCACGTCGATCAGCCGGTGGCCGCCGGCCAGCCGCTGGATCGCGGGCAGCGGGTAGCGGCGGTGCGGCCAGGTGCCGGCCTCGCGGGCAAAGACCTGCTGGACCAGCTCGCGCCAGGTGGCGGCGCAGTCGCGGTCGAAGGGGTGCGGCAGCGTGTTGAGGTGCATGCCGTACACCCGCTCGGCGCCGGGGGCCTCGGGACGGCCGTGGGCGACGATGCCGGTGAAGAAGGCCGGTTCGTCCGTCAGCATGCTCATCACCGTCAGGTGGGCGGCGTGCAGGACGCTCTTGTACGACACCCGGGCCGCGGCCGCGAACGCCCGCAGCGGCCGCTCCAGCCCGCGCAGGTCGACGCGGGCCCGGGAGGGGCGGCGTGGGCCGTCCGGGTCGGCCCAGGAGGCGGGCAGCTCGAAGGGCGCGTACGTGTCGAGGGTGCGCTGCCAGTGGGCGCGGTCCTCGGCACAGTCGAGGGACTCCAGCTCGCCGGCGATGAAGTCGGCGTACCGGACGCCGATCGGCTCGTGCGCGTCCGCGACGCCGTTGTCCCTGATCTGCCGGTAGCAGTCGAGGATCTCCATCAGCAGGGAGTGGTGGCTCCAGCCCTCGGTGACGACGTGCGGCTGGGTCAGCCCCAGGTACCAGGAGTCGTCGGTGTCGACGAGCGCGGCGATCCGCAGCAGCGGGGCGGCCGTCAGGTCGAACAGCCGGGCGCCCTCGGTACTCCGGAAGCCGGCCAGCGCCTCGGCGCGCTCCTCGTCGCTCGCCAGGGCGCGCAGGTCGTGGACGGTGACCGGCACCTCGGCGTGCTCGTGCACGACTTGCAGGGGCACCGAGTAGGCGGCCAGTTCGATCGACGTGCGCAGGATGTCGTGGCGGCCGGTGACCGTGCGGGCGGCCGCGCGCAGCGCCGCCACGTCGAAGGGGGCGCCGGCCGGGTCCTGGATGCGGAAGAGGCTGACGTTGTGGTACTTGGTGCCGCCGTCCTCGGCCAGCATCTCGACGACCATCCCGGTCTGCACGAGGGAGAGCGGGTAGGCGTCCTGGACCCCGGCGGGCAGCGCCTCCCGGTCCGCCTCCGGCAGGAGGGCGAACGGCGCCACGCCGGCCGGCGCGGCCGTCTCGGGTGCGGGCCGGCCGGTGAGGAGTTCGGCGAGCCGGGCGACGGTGCGGTACTCGAAGACATCGCGCACCCCGATGTCGAAGCCCGTGGCGCGCAGCGCGCCGACCAGGGCGACGGCGCGGATGGAGTGGCCGCCGACGTCGAAGAAGTCGTCGTCCACCGACACCCGTTCGCACTCCAGGACCCGGCGCCAGACGGCGGCGATCCGCTCCTCGATGCCGGTGCGCGGGGCGACGTGGTGGTCCTGCCCGGTCCCTTCGGCGCCGGTGTCGGGGGCGGGCAGGGCGCGGCGGTCGGTCTTGCCGTTGGCGTTGAGGGGCAGGGCGGGCAGGGCGGTGAAGGTGGCCGGGACCATGTAGTCGGGCAGGTGCAGGGCGCAGAACGTGGCCAGGTCCTGCACGGGCGGCTGTTCGCCGTGCGTGTAGTAGGCGGCGAGCCGGCGTTCGCCGCCGCCGCTGTCGTGGACGGTGACGCACACCTCGCGCACGGCCGGGTGCGCGGCCAGGACGGCCTGCACCTCGCCCAGTTCGACACGGTAGCCGCGGATCTTGACCTGGTCGTCCAGCCGGCCCAGGAACTCCACCTCGCCGTCCGGGCGCCGGCGCACCAGGTCACCGGTGCGGTAGAAACGTGCGCCCGCGGGCCCGAACGGGTCGGGCAGGAACCGCTCGGCCGTCAGGTCCGCACGCCCCGCGTAACCGCGCGCCACCCCGGTACCGCCGACGTACAGCTCCCCCGCCACCCCCACCGCCACCGGCTGCAGGGCCGCGTCCAGGACGTACATCGTCATGTTGGGCAGCGGCCTGCCGATCGGCACGGTGCCGGAGGGGTGTGCCTCGGTCACCGGGTGGACGCAGGTGCCCACCGAGGCCTCGGTGGGCCCGTACTCGTTGACGAGCCGGCCGGGTCCGAGTGCGGCCAGCCAGCGGTCCGCGACCTCGCCGGGCAGTGCCTCGCCGGCGACCACGACCGTCCCGGCCAGGGACGCCACCGTCCCGGGGCTGAGCTGGTGGCCGAGGATCTCCAGGTGTCCCGGGGTGAGCTTGATGAAGCTGTACGGTCCCCCGGCCACCAGGTGGGCGCCCAGATCGGCCATGTCGACCGCCCCGGGCACGGCGTGCACGGTCTGCCCCGCGACGAGCGGCGCCCACAGGTTCGGCACCACCAGGTCGAAGGCGACCGAGGAGAACAGCGGCGCACCGCCCGTGCCCTGGGACAGCAACTCCCGCGCCGCCCAGGCGACGTGGTTGACCAGCCCCCGGTGCGCGACCTCCACACCCTTCGGCGCGCCCGTCGAACCCGACGTGAAGACGACATACGCCAACCCGTCCAGATCGTCCACCCGCGGCGGAGCCGTCACC
>NZ_JBVIYZ010000053.1:0-13762 GCF_055592085.1 Streptomyces sp. NPDC041135 | reverse complement strand
ACCGTCGCCACCGGCACCTCGAACAACCGTGCCGCCAGCGCCGCGACTCTGTCGTAGGCGCCATCCGGCGGAGTGTCGAGAATGTCGTAACGGCGCACCGCCGCCATCCGCGCAGCCTCGACCGGCGCGGCCACAGGCCCGCTCGGTGCTATCACAGGCGGGCTCGCTTGCTCCGGCATGTTCCTCGTCTCGTCATCCCCCCCAGGAGGGCACCGACCAGACAGCCAGCACCTCGCAACCCTACCGAACGCCCCAGCGTCACCGCTCAGGAGGCGCCGCCAAGCGGCCCGCAACACCTAGCCCACCCCTACGGCCGCTCTCGGTCAGATGGCTGGCGGTGTTCTCGATCCACAGCAGCATCCACTCGACGTTGGCCCGCTACCCCGGCTCCGTACTGTCCTACCGGTCTCAAGCGCTATGGCGAGCACACCCGCTCGGATGAAAACCAACCGATCCTCCCGCACTGAGAGCCTCACTGCTCCTTACTGCCAGCGGGGCCTGGACTCCGTGGAGTGTCGCGCTGATGGAGGAGACAGTGAAGTACTCGCTGAACGACAAGCAGCTGGAGCTGCTGAAGCAGGTGGCGGCAGCGCCGAAGGGTTCGAAGCCCAAGGCGTACACAGCGGCGTTCTGTGGGCCCTTCATAAACGAAGGGGCCCCCTCCATCGGAAAGTTCAAGCACCATCCGGGCACTCACCTTGATGATCAGGCCTGTCATCTGACCGCACCCGCGGACTTTTGAATGATCTTGCGGCCTGTCAGATCATGAAATTAGGCTGGACTTTTTACCCCATAGCGGTAGAGAATTTATCGATCTGAGTATGGAACCGGTTTTGAGTTCGATGGCGCTGGTGTCCGCAGCTAGCCCAATTATGTCGAACCGTTCAATAATGCCACTCAATGCCTCCTCGATCTCCATTTGAGCAAGCCATGATCCCAGGCAGCGGTGCGGGCCAGCACCGAACGCTAGATGGGAGGGTTTTGGCGTCATGCCGCCTGAATGAATATTTGCTGCATCGGTTGACGGAATTACGGTATCACCTTCAGCAATTAAGATAGATCCGATGCGAACAGGGCAGCGAGCAACTCGAGCCAAGGTGCCCCCTATGATGTTAAAAGGAGTTTTGCGAAGATATTCGGAGACGGTTTCAGGAATCATGCTCGTATTTTCGCGCAAATCGCGGAAACTCTCTGGGTGCGTCGCCAGGTGCAACAAACAGAAACCCAATTGAGTGGCTGTCGTCTCATATCCGGCAACTAGTATGAGTGCCAGCAGTGACACTGCATCTTCATGGCTCAATTCGCCGCGCTGAATAGCCTCCGTCAGAGTTGCACATACTCGTCCCGGTTGCCCAGGATGAGATTTCAGCATATCGGAGAAATATCTAATAAGATGATCATGTGCGGCAAATATTGACTCCTTGTCTATATTTTGACTAATGGCAAGAGAGGCCCAATGTTGAAAACTCGGTCGATCAGCACATGGAATCCCAAGTGCTTCGCAAATTGTATCTATAGGGAGGGGAAGGCAGAAAGACGAAATGGCATCAAATGTGAAGGGCGCGTCGGGGAGTGCCGCCATTCGGGCCTGAACTATTCCTTTGATGTGTGGACGCAAACATTCTGCAGCGCGGCTTGTAAAAAGAGTCGAAATGGTTCGTCTGATGCGTCCATGTTCCGGCGCGTCGAGAGATAGTAGTGAAGTTCTAACGAGCAAGCTGGGGTGTATCTCTGATACCGCTTCTACGGCTAAAGCGCGACTGAAGCGCGGATCCCGGAGAACTGATTTGACATCCTCATAGCGACAGACCAGCCATGCTCTGCGCCCACTGGGCAAGGTCACCAGCATCGGGTCATATGCTCTTTCAATCAACCGTTGAAATCTATCGCCGGGCCCTTCGATAGTGCGGCTTTCGGTGAACGGAAACTGGATACTTTCGCTTTTGCTCATGACTGCCCTCATGTGGATGCTGCCTATAAGTTTCGGGACGCTTATCCACTCCCAAGACGCTGACCCTCCCCAATGAATCCATGAGAATCTGGTACTTGCTCTTCAGGCCGGTCGCTACGCAGTCTGTGGATCTATTTATTTCGTTTTGCGCGCCCTGCTTGCGAGTGGAAGTGTCGAGGGCGGCCGGCGCGCGGCGGTTAGGACGCTTTAGGTAGGCTGGTTTTGGAGTTCAGGGCTGGGAAGACCGCGGTGAGGACGGCGACTTCTATGTCGGTGAGTTTGCCGCGGGTGATGTTCAGGAGTGCTGGCGAAGGTCGCCGGGATAGGGGGAGGGGCGGCATCACGCGGGCCTGATGGGTGGAGAGACCAGGAATGTCCTGAGTTCGGTGGCGGTCGGGGCAGGGTTTTCCATGTGGAGGTGGTGCCCTCCCTCGATGCTGATCTGAGTGGTGTGGGGGAGTTTTCCGATGAGGGAGCGTTGCAGGCCTTGGTGGGAGACCGGGTGTAGGGGTGAGATGACGAGGGTTCGCGCGGTGATGTGGCCGAAGAAGTCGATGGCCTGTTCTTCTGCCAGGTTAGGGACAAAGGGGTAGCCCAGTCTGGTGTCGGTGCGCAGGGTGGCATAGTCGGGCGTTTCGATCAGGTCGCGATCGGTGAGTTGTTCCGCTGAGTCGGCCAGGAGTTTTTCCAGTGCGATTCTGGCTCTGACGGCTTCGCGTCGGTTCCGGTAGCGGGTGGGGCGGGTTTCGGGGTCGAGGTAGGCCTTGAGGTAGCGGACCAGTGTGTCGTGGGTGGTGCCTGGTTCGGCGGCGAACGGGAAGACGGGGTCGAGCAGGGCAAGGGCGGTGACGGTGTTGGGGACGGTTCCGGCCACGAGTGTGGCGAGTGCGCCGCCCATGGAATGGCCGACTAGTTGGACTGCTTTCCATTCCTGGCTGTCGGCCAGTTCGACCAGGCAGGCGACGTAGTCGAGGAAGTTGCAGGTGAGGGAGGGGATGGGGGCCGAGTGCCCGTGTCCCGGGAGGTCGATGGCGATCAGGTTCAGGTCGTGCAAGTGGTTCATGACCGGTTCGAAGCTGGTGCAGTTGTCGAGCCAGCCGTGGAGGCACAGCGTGGGCGTCGCGGTGGATGCCGGATTGGTGCGGATGCCGTGGAGGGTGAGTTCGCTGCGCGGAAGCTTGAAGATGACTTTTTCCATTAGGCGCGCTGTCCTTCAGCGTCGGTGGTGTCTGTCTTGGTGAATTGGCTGAGGAGTTCTTGCGCGAGTTCGGCGGTGCTGCGGCCGCGCATGAGTTCCATGAGCGTGAGCTTGACACCGACCTCGCGTTCGATCCATACGTTGATCTCGACGGCCAGGAGGGAGTCGAGGTAGTCGATCAGGGGCGTCGTCGTGTCGAGGTCGTCGGCGGGGATGCCGAGAACGGTGGCGACCCGTGCCCGGAGATGAGTGGTGAGCAGGTCGGCGCGCTGATCGGCGGGACAGGTTTCCAGCTGCTGCAGCAGGCCGCCTTCGCGGCGGGCTGTGCCGGCTTCCGTCTCGGCGGTGCCGGGCAGGGCGGAGAGCTGGCTGTAGCGAGCAGGGACGGTGTCGCCACTGTTGCGGGACTGGAAGAACAGCGGCCAGTCCATCGGCAGGACGGCCACCTGGGGATGTGAGCCTCGGCGCAGGGCGTCCAGGGCTTGGAACATCTGCCGGGAGGTGAAACTGCGCAGGCCGGAGGAGGTGACCTGTCGTTCGATGTCGGCGTGGCGGGCCACATAGCCGACGTCGGACACTGCACCCCAGTTGACTGCCAGGGCTGGACGGCCCTGCCGGTGCAGCGCTTGGGCGAAGTGGTCAAGGAAGGCGTTGGCTGCCGCGTAGTTGGCCTGCCCGACTCCGCCCAAGACGGAGGTGGCGGAGGAGAAGAGCACGAACGCATCCAGTGGGAGGGAGGCGGTCAGTTCGTGCAGGTTGAGCGCGCCTTCGATCTTGGGCGCGAGTACGTTCGCGAGCCGCTTGTCGTCCAGCCCAGTGAGCAGGACGTCGTCCAGGACCATGGCGCAGTGCAGTACCCCGCGCAGTGGCGGCAGATCGCGTTTGATTTTGGCCATCAAGTGGGACAGTTCGGTTCGGGAGGTGACGTCGACGGCCTCGGTGAGTACCTCGACGCCCTGTCCTCGCAGGCGGTCGACGACTTCCTGCGCCTGCTCGTCCCTTACCCCGGACCGTCCGATCAGGACAAGGTGTTTCACGCCGTGATCGGCGAGGGCGGTGGCCATGGCCAGGCCGGCGCCGCGGAGTCCGCCCGTGATCAGCCAGGTACCTCGTATCTGGGCCTGGCCGCCGACGGACGACTGGAGCTGTAGCTTTGGCTCGTCCATGGCGAGCACGATCTTGCCGATGTGCTGGGCGTTGGCGAGCTGCCGGAACGCGGCGACGGTCTGGTCCGGGTGGTAGACCCGGTAGGGCAGGGGGCGCAGCTGTTCTTCGGTGAACATATCGGTCAGGGCGCTGAGTTCCTCCTGAACTTCCCGTGGGCGGTCGATCGTCAACTGGCGTAGGTCGAAGCCGAAGTAGGCGAGGTTGTTGAGGAAGGGGCGCAGGCCCATCCTGCGGTCGCTCAAAAGGTCGCGTTTGCCGAGGTCGATGAAGCGTCCGTAGGGGGCGAGGCACGCGATGCTGCGGGTGGCCGTCTCACCGGTCGCCGCGCTGAGGACCACGTCGACGCCGTGGCCCTCGGTGGCGGTGCGGATCTCGTCGGCGAAGGTGAGTGAGCGGGAGTCCATCACGTGTTCGGCGCCCATAGCTTGCAGCAGGGCGCGTTTGGCGGGGGTGCCGGCGGTGGCGAAGACTTCGGCTCCGGCCAGTTGGGCGATCTGTATGGCGGCCAGGCCTGTGCCGCCGGCGGCGGAGTGGATGAGTATGCGCTCACCCGGGCGCAGCCGGGCGAGTTTGGTGAGGGTGTAGGACGCGGTGAGGAAGGCGATGGGAATGGTGGCAGCCGCGTCGAAGTCCAGGTTGGCGGGTTTCGCGACGACGGTGGTGGCATCGAGGGTGAGGTGCGAGGTTGCGGCCCGTTGGGTGGCGCTGACGGCCAGTACGGCGTCCCCCGGGGCGATGTGTGTGACGCCGGGACCGACCCGGGTTACCCGGCCGGCGCACTCGGCGCCGAAGCTCAGGCCGTGAGTGGAGTCCGCTCGGGGGACTTGGCCGAGTGCGGTCATGATGTCGAGGAAGTTCAGTCCTGTGGAGGCCACTTCGATCTCCACCTGGCCTGCGGCTGGTGCGGTGCGGAATTGGGCGCGGTAGTGCAGCTGGTCCATGGCGCCCGGAGTCTGCTGGGTGAGGGCGAAGGCTTGCTGTTCCGAGAGGTCGCGAGTGTGGACTGGGCCTTGGACGTCCTGAGGCGGAAGCGGCAGCAGGCGGCGGGTGAGCCGCTCCCCTCCGCGCAGGGCCACCTCGCGCTCGCCGTCGTCGCGTCGCCGCAGTTCCGCCCAGAGGGCGTCGGCCTCGTCGTCGGAGCGGACGGTTTCCAAGTCGATCAGTGTGCACCGGATCTCCGGGTATTCCAGGCCGACGGTGAGTCCCAGTCCCCAGGCGGGGGCGCCGGCGAGGCGGAGTGCGTCGTTGCGAACCGGGTGCACACCGCGGGTCACCAGGTACAGCCTCGGCCAGCGCTGCGGGTTGTGGCGGTGCAGGGCCTGCACGATGTTGGCAGTGCGGGCGCACATGTGCTGGATCAGGTTGTCGAGTGGCATCGGCCCGGTGTTGTCACGGTTCTCGGCGTCCCACAGGTGGACAACGCCTCGCAGAGCTGGAGATGCCAGGAGGTGGTCGTAGTCGGCTTGTTCCTGAGAGGGGACTAGCAGGGCTCGGCCGCTGTGTTCTTCGATCCGATGCACCAGGTCGGTGCCGAGACCGGACCGGTCCTCAAAAATCACCCAGTGGCCGGCTTCTTCCGCCTCGCCTGCGTCCTCCCGCATGGGCGGGGCGTCCGTGTGCCGAGCCGGGGAGGTGGCGAGCAGGAGTGTCTGCGCGCCCGGACCGTCGTGGTGCGGGTCGGTCACCGTGATGGCGTCCTCATAACCGGCGGAGAGGAGGACTTCCTTCCACTGCGCGGGGGTCAGGAGCGGGCCCGCGCTGCGGAGTTTCAGGTCGCGGAAGTGCCACCAGCCTTCGGTGAGGCCGAAGGTCAGGTCAAGCCATCGGCTGCCCGGGGTTGCCTCGATCATGGCAAGGACGCCGCCGGGCGCGAGGAGGTCCTGGAGATTGAGCAGGGTGTTCTTCAAGTCGGTCGTGGCGTGTACGACGTCCGAGGCGAGAATGAGGTCAAAGGAGTCGTCAGCGAGTCCCTGGGTGTGAGGGTCCGTCTCCAGGTCGAAGGTCTGGTATTCGACGAAGGGGTAGTCCTTGAACCGGTCGCGGGCCTGCTGAAAGAACGCGGGGGAGATGTCGGTGAACAGGTACCGGCATCGATCAGCGGGCAGGACCGGCAGGACGTTCGCGGTGAGTCCGCCGCTGCCGGCGCCTATCTCGAGCACGCGTATGGTGCGGCGTGGATCGGCGAAGCGGGCCATGTGCTCCACCGCGTGCCGGGCAAGCATGTTGTACAGCCGGCAGGCGGGTGAACTCTGGTAGATAGGTTCGACGTCGTCCATGCTTCCACCGGGGAACAGGAGCTCGAGCGGGTCGATTTCACCGGTCAGGACAGCGGCCAGGTGCTCGGCGGTACGGCGCAGGAGCTGCAGTTCCCATATGCAGGACGGATGGCGTTCCAACAGGTCCCGCCACATCTGCCGGCTGTCGCAGTCATCAATGGGAATGTCAGCGACCTGGAAGCGGCCGTTGTCGTTCAGCAGGACGCGGTCCTCGGCCAGGAAGCCGAGGTAGGTGGCGAAGGCCTTACGGTGGCGAGGCTGCAGCATGGGGAAGTCGTCGACACCGAACACTTCGCCAGCCTCCAGACTGCCTTTGAGGGTGCGCAGGCAGTCGACCAGGTAGACCATAGTGAGCCTGCGCAGCCCTGCCTGGTAGTCATCGGCGTAGGCGCTCCGGCCGAACCGCACGGACAGGCGTTCGCTCTCCTGTTCCAGGCCATCCTCAAGCTCGTTGGGGCGAGTACGCAGGGCGGAGTACGGGACGCCATGCGCGGCAGCAGGGTCCGGCTGCCACTGAAAGCGATAGAGGGCTTGCTCGATATCGTCCTGGCCGTCATCGGTGACGTGGTGCACGGCCTTGGCCCGAAGACCGGTGAACTCGGCGATCAGTCGGCCTTCTTCGTTGTATACGTTGGCGTCGGCCAGCAGGCCGGTGGCGTCCAGGGCACGAAGCCGGGTGTGGCACCAAAGAACGCGCCCTGCCGTGTCGTTCAGGCGCGCGGTGTCGACCCCTATCGGCAGGCACGTGAACGGCATAACGGGAGATGCCGAGAACTGATCGGACGGTTGCAAGAGAGCTGTTTGGAAGCAGGCGTCCAGCATCGCCGGGTGAATGGCGTACCCGTCCAGTCCGGCCGCTAGCAGGCGGGGCGTGTCGATCCGGGACAGTGATTCCCCCTCGCCCAGGTAGAGCCGGCCGATACCGCTGAACGCGGGGCCGTAGGCATAGCCCTTCTGCTTCATCGGTCCGTAGACATCGGCAGGGCCGTAAGCCCGCGGGCACCGGGCCTGGATCGCTCCCAGGTCCACCGCATCGGGCCTGGGCTGCGCGCGGTGGAACCGTCCCCGGGCGTTGCGTACCCACGCGGCGTCCTTGACAGCCCGGGAGTGGACCTCGAAGCTTCCCTGCTCCGCGTCGAGTTCGATACGGCTCACCATCGGCTCGTCCGCGGGTATCACGCAGGCCCGTTCGAACTCGACGAACTCCAATGCGCACACCGCGTCGGTGACCTCGGTGGCCGCGGCAAGGGTCGCCTCCACATAGGCGGCTCCGGGTATGATCACCGAGCCGAAGACATCGTGCTGCTGCACCCAGGCCAGCCGGTGGTCATCCCACTTGATTTCCCAGGTCGGCCGCGCTGCGTCGATTCGCTTGAGCATGGGATGGTCCTGCCCACCGGCCCGGTATCGCAACGAGGTTTCGCTCTCGCTCCAGTACCGCTCATGGACCCACGGATTCGTCGGAAGATCGAGAGCCGCAACCGGTTCAGGATGACGCAGCGCCCATCGAGGATCACGACCGGCCGTGTAGAGCTGTGCGAAGGAACCCAGGAACGATTCCCAGTCGTCCTTGGTCCGCGTCAAGGTCGGGACGACCAGCACAGGAGCGGCGCACTTGTCCGCCGTCTCCTGCAGGGCGCCGGCCAGCACCGGATGTGGGCCGATCTCAACGAAGGCGTCGAACCCGTCATGGACCATTGCCGTGACAGCCGCCTCGAAGCGCACCGGCTGACGGAAATTGCTCCACCAGTATTCCGTGCCCAGCCCGTCGCCGCTCACCCGCTCCCCCGACACGGTCGAGTACATCGCCACGGCTGGCTCCCGGCCGTGCAGACCGCCGAGCGCGGCAATCAGCTCCTCACGCAACGGGTCCATGTCCGGACTGTGACACGCGCAATTGACTTTGAGGATGCGCGCGAACACACCTGCTTCGGCCAGTTCCTTCTCCAGCGCTTCCAGAACGGGCCTGCGCCCAGACAATGTGGACGCCTTCGGGCTGTTCTCCGCAGAAAGCCAAACCTGTCCGGGATGGCGTGCGCACAACTTCCGGGCCTCTTCACTGCTCACCGCCACGAACATCATTGCGCCGCTGCCGTCAGCGTCCTCCTGGATCCGTGCCCGCAGCGAAATCACCTTCACTGCTGTCTCGAGATCGATGCCGCCGCAGACACAGGCAGCGGCAATTTCTCCCATGCTGTGCCCAACGACACCATCAGGCACTACACCCCAGGACTTCCACAGCTCAACCAATGCTACCTGCAGCGCAAACATCATCGGCTGCAGGTACTGCGTCCGGTGCACATCCGAAGAAGTTTCGTCCGAAGCCTCCAACGCCTCTAAGATCGACCAGCCAAGATGCGGCCGGGCAAGCGCATCGCACTCGGCCACCTTTGCCCGGAATAGTGGACTGGTCTCGAGGAGTTGGCGCCCCATCGCATACCACTGCGGGCCTTGTCCATTGAAGACGAACGCTAGCTTGCCAACGCTGTGATGCCCATTTTGTACATAGAGACCAGGTGTAGCATTGTCATCAGCATAGGCCCGCAGGCACTCGATAGCCTGCCCGTGATCCCGCGCCGCCACCGCAAGACGAACATCATGACGGCCTCTGCGCATAGCAAGATTGCCACTAACCTGGCGCAGATCAAAAGACCGCTCCTCCAAAACGTCGGCATACTTCTTGGCCAGCCGACGCAGTGCCTCCTCGCTGCGCGCACTGAGGGGAAGCACGGTTGGTGAATCCCCGATATCGGCGGCAACTGGACGAGCAGCGGGAGCCTCCGTCAGCACTACATTGGCGTTGGCGCCCCCGAAACCGAAGGAATTAACACTTGCCACGGCACGCGGGTACGCGGCAGGCCACTCGATAAGCTGCGTTGGGACACGCATCTGCCACCGCGCGAAGTCGATCTCTGGATTCGGATGTTGGAAGTGCAGGTTGGGCGGAATCCGGCGATGCCGAACGGCTAGCGCGGCCTTGATTAGGCCGGCCACACCCGCCGCCGCCTCCAAATGCCCGATATTCGTCTTGATTGACCCGATCAGCGCCGGTTTTCCGTCCGACCGGCCCGCAATGAGTACCTCGCCCAGTGCATTGGCCTCGATGGGATCGCCGATCGGCGTACCCGTGCCATGGGCCTCGACGTAGCCCACCTCGGTCGGCATAACGCCAGCCTCTGCTAGCGCCGCACGGAAATTCGCCATCTGGGCGACGCCATTGGGTACAGTGATGCCCTGCGTCCGGCCGTCCTGGTTGACCGCCGTGCCACGGATCACCGCATAGATCCTGTCATCGTCGGCAAGCGCATACTGAAGCGGCTTCAGCACCACGACCCCGGCGCCTTCTCCGCGGACGTAGCCATTGGCCGCTGCGTCGAAAGCACGTGACTGGCCGTCCGGAGATAGCATCGACGCTTGGCTGAGGGCCACCCCGCTCTGTGGAATCAGCATAAGATTGACACCCCCTACCAAGGCAAGGTCACTCTCGCCCTGTCTCAAACTCTGACAGGCCAAATGCGTAGCTACGAGAGAAGACGAGCAGGCGGTGTCCACCGTCATGCTCGGGCCGCGCAAGTCCAACACATGGGACAAGCGATTTGACAGGATACTCATGTACATCCCGGTTGCTGCATGCGCCCCCAGACTGTCTATTTCCCCCGGTGCGGTCTGCAACTCCGCGTAATCCACACTGCTTGCCCCTATGAAGACACCAGTGCGGCTACCAGCCAAGTTTCCAGCAGCAGCACCCGCGTCTTCCAAGGCCTCCCAGCACACCTCCAGCAGCAGTCGCTGCTGTGGATCCATCTGATCGGCCACTCGGCGCGGAATACCGAAGAATACGGCATCGAAGGCATCCACATCCTTGATGAAACCACCTCGACGTGCATTCATTCTCCCACGCTGAGGCGTCTTTGGCGAGTAATACCGATCCACATCCCACCGATTCGAAGGAGTCCCACTGACCCCGTCAAACCCAGACTCCAACAACTGCCATAGGGCCTGAGGCCCATTAGCATCACCAGGGAAACGGCAACCAATCCCTACGATAGCTATCTCCAGACCCTCCCCGCCCATTCGAGAGATTGCCATTTCCAGCCTCCAGACTGCTAGGTCAGTTTAAGTGCGATTCGCTGCGAAATCTGCGGTTTCGGACCAAAGGGCTTGATCGGCAATATGCGGCGCACGTTGCCAATTTGCGTCGCTACAAGTGCCACCTCTTCACCGGCCTGCTATGTTTGGCTTGTCACACCGTAATGCTCCTGTAACCGTTTAGCCAGGCGGAGCGAATCCGCCAAATACAGGTGGAACACCCTCGCTATGTACGCGCAGAGGACTGCTATGTCTGAAGTTACAATTGACGGTCGATTCAGTCGGCATCGTAGATGTGGTTCGAGCAATTACTCTTTGCGCCCTCATAAATCTGCAGCTCGGAAGGCGCAAAGTACCTGAGCAGTTGCATAAATATCTTGGGGAACCTGCATATCCGGAGCTTTACCTATGCTTGGGTATGGGTACTGGCCGCCAGCCCAGGAACCGTCTTTCCGTTGGCGCTCGGCAAGCCACCTAACGGCACGCCGGACAGGTTCCGCATCAATCCTAAACCCAGCATGCGCCAATATTTCTAGAGCATATCCAGTATGCAGTTCACGCGATGACGAATTCCATTCGCCACCCTCGCAGCTAGGCCAACCTCCATCATTTTGCTGATTTCTAAGCGTGAAACCTATGGCGGCGTGCACTGCGCTGTGATACCCATATATCGACAAAACTTTAACGACAGGTCGAATGAAGTAAAATGGTGTATTATAATAGTATCTATTCAGTCCAAAGTCGCCATTTTTGGTTTGCATCCGGACGAGTGCTTCCAGAGCTTCACCGACATGCATCGGTTCTACTTCTGCACTCATGAGCGCATCCAGAGCAAAGGCAGTAACGGAGGGCGTAATCCGAAAGGCCCTTGGGACCATCGAATGGACCAATTCCCATTCACCTGTCGGCAATTGCTGTCTGCGCAGGAAGAGAGCCTTTTTTTGGGCGTCAACAATATTGCCACCCGCGGCGAGAGCGTTTATATATTCGGCACTGGTCTCCGTACAGTATATACTTTCACTGCCGCTCGGCTGCCCTGGGCTGATCATTCCATTGAGATCTTCGCATCTTCTAAGAAATTTCAATAGCTGCTCGGTTAGTAGGCCTTCGAAGGATCCTGCTCTTTTTCTCCATAGGTGGATAGCCTTGAGAGCATTTACCATTTCCCACGTCCGAAACGGGGCAAGACTGGCACTTATCGACAGGGATCCATCCGAATTTTGGCACTGCCGAAAATATTGCATTGATTTTGCGATCAGTGCAAGAACTGACATGAAGCTGTGCCTCCGCACTCACTAGCCGTCTCACTCACTCGACTCCTGCAGCCGTCAGCAGGGATGAGTAACTGCTACTCATATGGGTGCAACTTCTCTGGAGAGATAGCGTGATCATGCGGTTACGGTTTATCTGAGGGGTGGCAAGCCCCTGCAACAGATCTTGCGAACGCATGCCTCCAGCCGGTCGAGGGCAACCGATGCGAGGTTGGCCAGGCCGCGCTTGACGTGGCTCCAGGGCCCAGAGCCCTCCGACGGGATTCAGGTCGGAGGCGTAGGAAGCCAGGATGCGTATTCCTTGTCGCTCGCCAATGGAGCGCCGCGCCCGCCCGCTGGGTTCGGCTCTGAGTACCTGACCGACGGCGCCCGTACAGTGCCTGCGGTTGGGTGCGTTCCCCACCGCTTTGCTGTGCTGGAGGGCTAACGGGTCAGGTGCTCTCGGCGTCCTGGTCGATGTCGGCGATCCGTACCCCGTAGCCGACGAAAGAGTCACCGGGGTGCGAGTACCGTTTCCCGACATATACGGCCACGCCGCTCCAGACGGAGTATCCCGGCCGACCGGGGGTGCGAGCGATGAGCGGAGCTCCGGAGCAGCCGGGTCCAATGGGTGTGCTCAGCTCGAAGATGCGGGATCCATAGATCTCAGATGCGGAGTCGCTGATGCGTCGGCGGACATGACTTTCCGAACAGATCAGGTGGGGACGCTGCAGAGCGATGCCATCGACCACGGTCTCGTACAGAACCGTTTTCGGGTGGCCCCAGAGCATGTACGAATGGGAACGTACTCCTGGCGGCGGCTCAGCACGCACGGAGAGACGTACGTACCCGGCTCCGAGGCGTAGCAGGACCACATCTTGGTTGGGGTGCGGCTCGATGCCCTGGACCGCGGCGGGCTGCCAGGCGCCCGTCCGTGCCACGGAGGAGAACCGCCGCCTCACCGTTGGTGACCTTGCCCGCGGTGCCGGTGTACTGCCGGGCCAGACACGCCGAGGCGTCCCCGTCCTTGAGGAAGCCTGTGTCATCCACGATCAGCGCGGTCGGTTTGATCACATGCTGCATCCGCCAGGCGAGGCGGGCGCGGACATGCGCCGCGTCCCACGGGCTGGTGTTGATGAAGTTCACCAGGGCCTGCCGGTTGCCGTCTTCGCCCAGGCGGGCGGCCATCGGTTCCACCGACTTGCGCCGCCCGTCCAGCAGCAGGCCCCCGCAGATAAACCGTTCCCCACCGGCGTTGATCACGCCCGCGCGAACGGCTCGAACACCTCCGCCGCGGAGTCCTCCAGATCGCACCGGCCCGCGGCCAGCTCCCCACCCATCACAACAGGTCAACGGAACAAGCGATCAAACGGACACGCCACCGGCGAGTGAACCTGACCAGGCCCTACTAGGCGGTGGTACTTGTCGTGGTCGTAGCCGCGGTTCGCGAGCAGGGGTGTCGGGCCGATGTCTGGGGTGGCCGACGACGCCGGCCACCGCCGGGGTCTTGTCGGGTAGGGGCAGCAGTTGAGTGACGTCGACACCGTCCGCGAGGTCCACGTCCCGCCCGCATGGACGGGCGCGGACGCGTTCGTAGCGGAGATGCCCAAATGGTTCCCCTGCCACTACGGCTTCGACCCCCGCCGCCCGGTGTAGTGGGAGGTGGAGGCGCTCGAGCCGGCCGAACTCCGGCGCAGGGTCCTCGCCCCCGCCGACCCGTACATCGACCGCGACGTCCTAGGCGCTGTTTCTCGGATCATGTGCGGAGCCAGATGATGAGTGCTGCGACGGTGACGGTGCCGAGGTAGGTGTAGGCCCGTTTCTCGTAGCG
>NZ_JBVIYZ010000052.1:0-14709 GCF_055592085.1 Streptomyces sp. NPDC041135 | reverse complement strand
CACCCGCTGAATACGAGGCCAACCACTACCTCGCCAACACGAAACCCCAGGTCACAACCACAATCTGAAGTCTCTACCGAACCCGGAACGGTTCAGGACCGAGTGACCGGTGGCGAACGTCGCCGGCGGATCGTGGACCGGTCGCGATGGTGCGCTTGGCTTGGCCGACTCCGATGGCATGGCTTTCGGGTGCGTCCCGTGGCGGTTATTGCTGCCGCAGGCACTGTCACGTTGGCTGACCGGTGGGATGATCTTCTGGTTGATCAGCCTGGGAAGGGTCGTCCGTGGGGAGCGCGTCGCTGTCGTACAAGGGCCACCGGTACCCGGTCGAGGTCATCTCCCACTGTGTGTGGCTGTACCACCGCTTCCCGCTCAGCTTCCGCGAGGTCGAGGAGCTCATGCTCGAGCGCGGCGTGACGGTCTCCTACGAGACGATCCGCCGCTGGTGCGCCAAGTTCGGGCAGGCCTACGCAGGCGCGCTGCGCCGCCGGCAGCCCCGGCCCGGTGACAAGTGGCACCTGGACGAGGTCTTCATCAAGATCAACGGACGGTTGCAGTACCTGTGGCGGGCCGTCGACCAAAACGGCAATGTCCTGGACATCCTGGTGCAGAACCGCCGGGACAAGGCCGCTGCCAGGCGCTTCTTCCGCAGACTTCTGAAGAAGACCGGCGCGGTGCCGAGGGTGATCGTCACCGACAAGCTCCGCTCCTACGCTGCCGCCCACCGCGAGGTCATGCCCTGCGTCGAGCACCGCCAGTCGAAGTACCTGAACAACCGGGCGGAGAACAGCCACCAGCCCACCAGGCAGCGCGAACGGGCGATGAAGGGCTTCCGCTCCGTGGGCGGAGCACAGCGGTTCCTCTCCGCGTTCAGCGGTATCTCGCCCCACTTCCGACCCCGCCGCCACCTGATGCCCGCACACCACTACCGCGCCGAAATGACTGTCCGCTTCGCAGTCTGGGAGCAGATCACCGGCGTCGCCAGCCTGCCCACCGCGGCCTGAGCACAGGCCCGGCTCCCAAGCCCACCCTGCCCCGACGCGCCGTCAGGCAGTCACAGCCAACAACGTGACAACGCCCGTGCTGGCAACGCCGTTCAGTGCTTGCGGATATTGGCGCCGGCGATTCATGGAGAACTGAGGGTCGGGTGGTTCCTCGCTGCTCAGCGCTCAGCTGGCGGCCTGCTGTTCGGCGCGGGCTCGGGTGGTGGCGAGGCGGTAGGAGTCCGTGCCGGTCTCGATGATGTTGCCGCCGAAGGTGAGGCGGTCGACGATGGCCGCGCAGAGCCTGGGGTCGGTGAAGGTCTTGGTCCAGCCGGAGAAGGACTCGTTGGAGGCGATGGCGACGCTGTTCTTCTCCTCACGCTCGGTCAGGACCTGGAAGAGGAGTTCGGCTCCGCGGCGGTCGAGTTCCATGTAGCCGAGTTCGTCGATGCATAGCAGGTCGACGCGGCCGTAGCGGGCGATGGTCTTGGTCAGCTGCTTCTCGTCGGCGGCTTCGACGAGCTCGTTGACCAGCTTGGTCGCCAGGACGTACTTGACCCGGTGGCCGGCCATCGCAGCCTCTGTGCCGAGCGCGATCAGCAGGTGCGACTTGCCGGTGCCGGAGTCGCCGATGAGGCAGAGCGGCAGTCCCTTCTTGATCCATTCGCACTTGGCGAGGGTGTGGACCATAGCCGGGTCGATGTTGGGGTTGGCGTCGAAGTCGAACTTGCGTAGCGATTTGTCGCGGGGGAAGCCGGCGGCTTTGATGCGCCGCTCGGACCGGCGGCGGGCCCGGTCGTCGCATTCGGCCAGGAGGAGTTCGGAGAGGAAGCCGAGGTAGGACATCTGCTCGCGGCCAGCGGTTTCGGCGAGCTCGGGGAACTGGGACCGGATGGTGGGCAGCCTCAGCATCCGGCATGCCTGGTCGATCGCGGCCGTGGCGGCCTGTTCGGTGAGTCCTCGCTGGCGGGGGATGGACACGCTGTTCTCCTTCAGGGTGTGGGGCGGTCGCGGCGGAACCGCAGGAGTTGGTCGTAGTGAGCGACGGACGGCAGGGGGCGTTTGTCGGGTGGCAGGTGGGCACGGATGGCAGCCGGGAGCGGGGCGATGCTGGTCCGGCTTCCTGCTGATGGTTCTGGGGCCGCGGCAGGGGCGGTGTCGGCGTCTGCTGCCTTGCGGGCCTCAAGAGCGACGGCGTCGGCCGTCAACGCCCCGGTCTTGAGGGCGGCGGCGAGGCCGGTGACCAGGTGCTCGTGCGGCAGGTGACGGCCGAGGAGAAGCACCTCGATGAGCGCGCGGGTGCCGTCCCGCTCGCCGTGGGCCTTGACGGCGGCGTCCCACCAGGCGTCGTGGACGGGAGTGAACCGGCCTGCGGAGCGGGCCTGGTCGAGCGCGGTCGCTCCCGGGAGGGCGCCAGGCTTGCGCACAAGCGCTTCCAGGTAATGGTCCAGTTCGAGGCGGGTGCCGCCTTTGGCGATCAGCCGTTCGTGCCGGGCGACTTCGTCCCGGCCGTCGTAGACCACCAGCTCGGAGGCGTGCAGCATCGCGCGGACGTTCCGGCCGATCAGCCGGACCGGCACCGAGTAGCGGTTGGTGCGGACGCTGATCTGGCTGTAGCGGTCGACCCGCAGAGTGAAGAACCGACCCGTCTCGAAGGGCTCCTGCGGCAGCGGCGCCAGCAGCGGCTGCTCGGCCGCGAAGTACTCGCCGATCGTGCGAGGACGGGACCGAATCCGGCGGTTCTCGTCTTCCTGGTCCCACCGGTCGATCATCGCGTTCAGCTCGGCGAGCGTCGCGACCTCGGGCACTGGGACGAGGTGGTTGCGGCGGAACCAGCCGATCTGACCCTCGACCCCGCCCTTCTCGTGGGCGCCGCGGATTCCGGGCTGACAGTAGAGGGCTTCCAGTCCGTAGTGGGAGCGGAACGCGGTCCAGCGCTCAGCCTCGACGCGATGCCGGGAGAAGCCCCAGCACCTGGGCGACCGCCGCCCTAAGGTTGTCGTAGCGGACCTTCCCGGTCGGCACCCCGCCCAACGTGTTGAGAGCGTGGACGTGGCCCTCGAAGAACGCCTCCTGACCGGCCGAGGCGAAGATCCGGTGGACGGCCTTGCCCGAGTAGGACAGCCGGAACGCGAACAGGTAGCAGGTCACCAGCTCGCCGGCCAGCCGCACCGTCACGTCGCCGAAGTCGACCTCCGCCTCCGCTCCGGGCTTGTGCGTCTGTGGGACGAAGGCTTCCACCACACCTCGTCCGGCCTGGAGCCGGATCTCCTCACGCCGGACAGCGACGTAGCCACGGACCATCTGGTACGAGATCTCGTCCGCACCGTGCTCGTCGAGAAGCCGCTCGAAGATCCGCTTCACCGTGTGCCGCTGCTTGCGCGGCGCATCCAGGTCGGCCCGCAGCATCTCGTCGATCAACGACTTGTACGGATCCAGCCGCGTCGGCCGCGGCGGGAGCTTCTTGCGCGGCTCAGGCCAGACCGACGTCAACGCCTTCTGTACCGTCAGGAACCCGACACCGTACTTCCGCTGAAGAGCACGGCTCGACAGACCAGCCTTCGCATCACGGCGGATCGCCGCGTACAGATCGACCTTGGACTTCGGCAGCACCCGGGACCCCTCGCCGTGCAGAGCACAACCATGGTCCCGAGGCAAGCACTCAGACGCTCTCAAAACTCAGCGACATCACTCTCCCGTGGAAGAGGGCGCTCTCCACGCTGAGCTACAGGCGCTCTCGTAACTCGCCAACAAAGCCACAGTGCCGAAGGGGGACGACGACGCCCGGCCGGTTGGTGTTCCGGCGGGGCCGGTCGTGGGCAAGGTGTCGCTTTCGTCGGCGAGGTGCCGGTGGTTTCAGTCCACTGCGGGCGGCACGCGTGTGGCGTGGTGGTAATACATCCGCCAGTCTGCGGTTTGATCTCTCTTGCGCCAGATCGAACTGTGCCTGGTCCGGCGTTCGCCGAGCATGGTCTCGAAGGTCAGGTGCACCAGACCCGGCGCGAGCAGCACTCCCGAGATCTCCGAGGGCTCGTAGCGAGGACCATCCGCCGAACTGCCCGCGTGGTCAGCCAGTTCGGCGAGCATCTCCTCATACGTCCATCGCCGCCCCGACCCGCCGACCTCCACGAACTCCGGGTCGAGAAGCTGCGCGGCGCGTTCCCGCGAGGCTCGGACACGCGGATCCATGAGCTGCAACTCGCCCGCGATCGCCTGGTTCACATCGTCTGTTGCACCGTCCATGGACGTATCTTCACCGGACTCACGGTTTCTGTCGCAACCCATTGCGGATGCGGGGTGCGCATCCGCCCCTGCGGAGCCTGGCGTAGCCGCCTGCGCTCAGCCGGCGGCGGCAATGGGGACGGGGACGTCGTGGTGAGTAGCGGCGTGCAGGGTCAGCCGTCCCGAAGGAAGGCCTCGGCCCGGTGGCGCAGGGACTCGGGGGCGGCGGACCAGGCCGGGGTGCGCATCATCTCGCGCAGCTTGACCTTCTTCACCTCGCGGGGGGCGTCCTTGCGCAGGCCGAGGTGGGGCCACAGCTGGTCGAGGTCCTCATAGGGAAGGTTCCACGAGACGCCGATGCCCGACTCGGCGGAGGAAGGCGGTGCGGGCAGGACGTGGACCTCGTCGGCGGTGGCGGCGGGGGTGGTCCAGGCCGGCGTTCACCGGCATCCCGTACGGCATATGTGCGCTTCCCGTGCGCATCCGCGCGTGCTCCCCCGTTGTCGGCGACGGCCGCCGCCCGGCGCGCACGCCGCTGAGCACTACGCTCCTTCCATGTGGAGTGAGTCGAACAACTATGGCTTCGAGAACGAGCTAGTCGTCGCGTTCGGTGTTCGGTCTTTACCGCTCAATGAGGTCGCAGGTACAGGTCCCGCCCTCGTACAGCTCCTTGGTCGCACTCTTCGTGGTGCTTCCGCACCGGCCGCTTCGCCGGGGCCGCCGATCGCGCGGGGGGGGGGCCTCGGCGGCCGACACCGCGCCCGCCCACTCCATGGCCAGCGCGGCGAGGGTGGCTGTCCAGGAGCGGGTTGCGTGATCGGTGGTCGGTGGGCTGACCTGTTCTGATCACTTTGGTGGGGCTGTCCTCTCCGGGGCTGGGAGGCAGCCCGGCGGCGGGGAGCTCGGGGCACCGGTGAAACGGTCGCCGACAGTCGTCCGTCGGCGAGCTGGCTGACGATCCGGTGATGTTGGTGATGAGCGTGCCCATCCGGGTGGGAGCGGCTCAGGCGGGGAGGGGCTGGTCGAGGTCTTCTCCGATCTGATCGAGTTGATGATCGAAAATGCATTCAACGACATCCACGGCTGCGTCAACACGACCTGGACCACCGTCGCGCAGACGCTGCAAAGCCCCGCCGCAACCCTCCACGCCGTGCTCCTCGACGACGCCCTCGACACTCTCGACAGCGCCACGCAACGCCTCGCCCATCCTGTCTTGTGCTTTGGTGATGAGCCGTGAGATGACCAGCCGAGCGTGGGCGCCAGCTTGGACCGTGTGGTCTCCATGGAAGACGGGCCGTCGTCCGTCATGCTCACAAGACCGTGGAACTGGTCGCTGGTGTGCTGCGGGGGGTCGAGGGCTTCCTGTAACTGCTGGGTGTCGTTGATGGACGTTCGGTGACGTCCGGGCTCGAACGGTGCAGGGCACCTCGAGGCACTGGGACAGTTCTTCGTCAGCAGCTGCAAGAAGCTGATCCAGATGTGTATCGGCGGTTGTGGGGCGGCCCTCTCCTGGGACGGTGTCAGCCTCGGGGACCGTTGTCTCCCGGGGCACTGTGTGTTCACTCATCGCGGCCCCCTATCTCCTCACCGAGACTCTGCTGCAGTCGAAGCCGGGCGCGGCTCCGGTTCTTCCGGCCGGCGGCTTCCCGCATCTCAAGCGCTTGGGCGATCTCCCGGTCGGTGAAGCCGTCCTGGGCCTATGCCATGGCGTGCCGCTGCAGCGGCGGCAGCTGGGCCAGCGCGTTCAGGACCCGTGCGCCCTCCGACGGCCGAGTCCGTCATGAAGCAGGCCGGGGTGTGGTCGTGAGCGCTCCCGGGCCGCCGTCGTCACCGCCGCTACTGCCCGTGCTCCCGCTCACCCACCCCCGGCGTAGCCTGCTCGGGAGCACGGGCCGTGGCGATGCGCCTGGTTCGGCTCCACACACTGCGGGGAGAGGGAAGCCGGGCATGGCGAACAACGGGCAGACGGACACGGCCGTACTGGTAGCGATGCTCGACGAGCGCGCCGCCGTGAACGTCCGGCTGGCACTGATCGCCGCGGATGCACAACAGTGGCAGCTGCACCATGGCCAGGTGACCTTGGACGACGACACCCCGGTGACGGAGCGGGCCTGGCGCTACAGCACGGCGAGCTTCCTGGACCTGCGCCTGCCCGGTCCGACGGTTGCCGCGCTGCTGCGGGGCGACGAACAGGACATCCACGGTCTTCACGTCGTCGCCCCCGGCCCGGCGCCCTCCAGCGCCTCCACATCACGGCTGCGCGGCCAGCAGGAGTGGGACCGGGTGACCACGCCGTGGCCGCGCACCGAGTGGACCATCAACCGGGACGCCAACACGCTCCAGCCCGGCCACGACCTGCTGATCGGGGACGGCCCCTCGTTCCTGAACTTCGACCAGGCCCTCAGCGCCCTTCTCCACCAGCGCCCCCACGACCGCAATGCGGGCCGCTCGGACCTGTGGCGCATCGTCCAACCGCAGCGTGCGGGCTGGCTCTCACAGATCACCATCGGGCCCGACCTGCTGACGGCCGTCGTCGACGGCGAGGCCTTGGACGGCGCGGTACTCGAGCTGAGCTGGGCGGCGGGCAACGAGCTCCAGTCCGTCGACGACGCCGGCGCCTACCGCTTCGCGTTGCCCAACGGACTCGCGTACGACAGCCTGCTGATGCTCCGCCGCGAGGACCAGTGGTTGGACTGGCGCCACTTCCCGGCTCCCACGTACGGGCACGCCCGTGACGTCTCGGTCGTCTGGGAGCAGCCCGGCCCGGAGCTGGAAATCCTCCTGGCTAACGGAGAGGGAAAGCACCTGGAGTGCAAACAGGAGGTCCCGGAGGGCGACTCCCGGAAGAAGATGCTCAAGACCATCGCCGCCTTCGCATCACAGGACGGCGGCACCCTCCTGATCGGCGTCCGCGACGACCTACAGATCGTGGGCCTGCCCGAGAAGCCGACCGTTGACAAGCAGGAACTCCAGGTCATCGGCATGATCCGGGACAGCGTGGAACCAGCGCCGCCCTACGAGTCACGCGTGATCGACCACGACGGCAAGAAGGTCCTCGTGATCGAGGTCTCCGGCGGGGGCCAGATGTACGCCTACCGCGACGGACAGCGCGCGGAGTTCTACGTCCGCGTCGGCCCGAACACGGTGCCCGCCCGCCATCATGAGATCGCCGCCGGATTCCGGCAGGCTCCGACCGTCACCACGTTCTGAGAGCCGCCGCACCGGCGACGGCACACGTCGACCCACTTGGTGCGGCCGACCCGCACTGGCCCCTCTGGCTCAGCCCGGCAACCCGTCATGACGGCGGCGGAAGGGACGGCCCATTGTCAGACCCTCTCCGTAGGCTGGTCGTGAGGTATCCGAGACAGGAGGGCAGTGTGGCCCGCAAACCCAGGATTGATCAGCGCGCGATCGAGCGACACGTCAAGGACATCGTCAAGGGCTACGAGCGCGCAGCCCGACGGAATCCGATCCGCGTGCCGATCCAGACGGACGCGACTGCCGAAGGAGTCTCCATGGCCGGCCGCGACGCCGTCGAAGGCAACCCGATCCTGGCCCGGCTCCTGGTGTGGCTGGACGAACAGGCCCAGCTGAACCCCGCGCACTACGTCGACGTGACCCGCTTCGTCGAAGAACAGCAGCTGGACGGCGAAGACCCGTCCGTGCTCGCCTTCGAGCTGGAACAGCTCGACCTGGTCAAGATCGCACGCAACATGGGCGGAACCCCCGACGTACACCTCAGCGACGCAGGCCGCGTCGCAGTGAGCCGACTGAAGAAGCTGCAGCAGGACCGCGCCGCCAGGCTCCGCCACACCATGGACGCCTTCCTGCGGTGGCTGTTCGACACCGCCGGCGACCAGTCGCCCACCGACCCGTCCCTGTTCCTGGCGGCCCCCACCGCCTACTTCGCCGGTGCCGCGATCTCTGGGACTGACCTGCACCAGGCGCTCGCCCATCTGGCGGAGCCCAACCTCATCGAACGCATCGACACCCACCCCGCCACGGTCGCCATCACCCCTGAAGGCGTCAGCTGCGCCCTGTCTGGAGGAAGCGTGCAAGACCATACCAACCGGGCGCGCACCGGCACCACGTACAACAACTTCCTGCCGAACGCCAAGGGCGTCATCATCGGCGAGCAGCAGCACTTCACCCAGAACAACACCGACGGCGTCGACCTGACGCTGTTCGTCCAGCTGGCCGGGTACGTCGGACAGGTCAGCAGCACGCTGGGCATGCCCGAGCCGGACCGAGTGGAGCTGGAGCGCGTCGCCCAGGACCTCCACGACGAAGCGACGTCGGACAACCCCGAACCGGGCCGACTGCGGCAGTTCACTACCCAGCTCAAGGACAAGCTCCTGGAGGCCGGCACCACCATGGCTGCCACGATGGGTGTCCAGATGGCCGAGCAGGCCCTCGGAGCGCTGGTGCAGTAGCGCCCACGCACAAACGCCACGGAGCCCCGGGGGATCAGCGATGACGCCCTCGGGGCCCGGCGGGGGTGGCACCGTTCAACGACGCTGCGACCCCCACCGTCACGTCGTGGCCAACTGCGGTTCCTTCAGCACGCTGGCGACCTTCCGCGCGAGCGCTGCGACATGCGGCGGCAAATAGCTGTCCAGTGACTCGACCTCGTCACACAGCTGGGCCCGCAGCCCGTGCAGACACGCCTCGGTGAACAGCCGCTGCTCGTCGGGCTCGGACACCAGCCCGCCGTCCGCGTACCCCTGGCCCATCGAGAACTGCCTCTGCGCGTCCTGGCCGCCCTCGGGGGGAAGTGGCGTGCCGAGCATCCCGGCCACTTCGTGGCGGTCCGCATCCGTCGGGCCGGCCGCCCGGCTGCGCTGCTGCCGGGTCTGGAGGTACCTCGCCAGAGTGTCCATGGCCATGCCGGTGCGCTGGCAGTAGGCGGCGATTAGCATGGAGGCCATGTCCATCGTGTCGGAGGCGTCCGTAGCCCGGATCATCGTCATCCGCTTCCAGTCGCGTGCGATGTCCGGCTCGGTGTAGCGCAGTACCTCCTGGCAGTTCATCACCACTTCGGAAATGAGCTGGTGAACCGCCTGCCGCAAGGGCTCAGGCATCGGGGTGTGTTCCATGGCCGCACGGTAGAGGCGCCGCGTCACCGGACAGCGCAGTCGCGCCGCTCGCTCACCCAGACGGACGCCGTCACGGCCACCACCGACCGCCACGCGCTCGCTGGGCCCGCACCGCGAGGGCGAGGCTGAGCACCACAACGACGAAGCTTTCGCTGGTCAGCTCAGGGACAATTACCCTCTTAAACTAGCTTGAGGGCGGCCCCGGAATAGTAAGCTGAGGGCAACCGTCGGACATGGTGTACAGATTTCGGTGTTGGACGCCGGATCGCCAACCAGCGATGGCCAGCACATCAAAGAGGGCCCGCCCCCGGCAAGAGACGAGCCCTCGTGCAGTGAGGCAGGAGCCCGGTCGTCTAGGACTCGACCGGGCTCGCTGCGTTTTACGGCCAGCAGCCCGTCCGACCGGTCTCCGCACTCCCTACTGGGAGAGCTGCCCCACTACGGCGATGATCCCCACAAGCAGGCTTGCCGCGGCAAGCCCGATCGTCCACCTCTCAAACGGGGACCACGGCTTGTGCGGCTTGCGCATGTCGGTCATCGCTGTTGCCTCCTTACTCCTCCTGTCGACCCTAGGCGGGCCGACTGATGGCCGACTCCGACAACGCCGGAGCCGCCCGCCGAACTCTGCAAACAGGTCGGCGAGTTCGAGGAGGAGCAGGTGGAGCGAAGACAGCATACGAGGGACCGGAGCCGCCCGGCGACAAGACCAACATGATTGACCTGAGCTTTTGTTGAGCTTCTACGCGGCCCAGTCGAAACCGTCCCGGCAGCGGCTTGCCCCGATAGTGGACCCCGCCCCGAAGAGCAGCCCGCTCCCGGGCCGCGTCCACGTCGTACAGGACGGCGACGCCCACCCGGCCCAGGCGGTGCTGATGACCGACGCCGAAGTCGTCGACTGGCTCACCACCGCGGCGGCCGGGCAGATCTGATCCCAACACGCCATGGGACCGGGGGATCAGCCACGAGGTCCCCGGGGTCCGGCTCGGGGGTCGCGCCGTCCGACGACGCTGCGATCCCCTCCGTCACGCGGTGGCTGGCTGCGGCTCGGTGGTCAGTCGCCTACGTGGTCGTCATCGGTGGGCGCGTCGGCATCGACCCCAACGAGGTCAACCCCCAGCAGTACGCCCAGTGGATCCGCAACCACGTCCAGCCCTACCTGCCCGACCTCACCTTGACCACCCTCACCTCGCCCGACGGCCGGCTCAGCTTCCTCGTCATCGACGTCCCTGCCAGCCCCATGGCCCCCAACCACGTCTACGGCACCGCCGCCAAGGACAAGGACCAGCAGGCCGCCGTCGCCCCTTACCGCGACCGCGATCACACCGCCTGGATGGCCGAGCACCAGATCGAGCGCGCCTACCGTGAACGCTTCACGCGCGCCCAGCACGCCCAGGACGAAACCGACCGCCTCCTCATCCATGCCCTCGACACCTGCCTCGCCGATCAGGCTGAAGGCTGTGCATGGTTCGTCGCCGTCGCCCGCCTGGAACGGCCCCTGCCCCGCACCGCACCGGCACTCGCCCGGGAGAAGGCCCCCGACCTGTGCGCGACCGCCCGCGCCCGCTCCCAGCACCTGACCCGTAACCATCTGGCCGTGGGCCCGCTGACCGGCTCGAGGTCGTCCTGTCCAACCCCCGTCCAGGGCTGCGCCGCTGGGTCTTCAGCACGCTGCCCCTGCGCATGGGCCGGGAGATCTACACCGAGCTGCACCACGACGGCAGCACCGTGCTCGCGGTCAACCTGTCCTGGAGGGTCCTGCACTCCGATGCCATGCCAGCCCTCCCAGCCAACGGCCTCCTCGTCGATGCCGACATCGTCGGAGCCAGCTGCCGCGGCGCCCTCGCCCTCGCCCACGAACTCACCCGCCACCTCGGCGTGGACAGCTCCGTGAACGTCACCGCGACCATCACCACCACCGAACCGGTGCCCCTGACGCCGGTCATCACCGAGTACGGCGGCTTCCGGTCCGTCCTCGACTGCGCACACCGGCCTCGCCGCATCCAACCCGTCACGGCACTGATCACCCCGGCCGACGAGGACGACCACCTGCGCGCGAGCGCCCGGGAGATCTTCACCGACCTGATGCACCAGTTCGGCATCACTGCCTCCCTGTAACCGAACCGCAGGCCCCGCTGGAACGCCGCCTCAGCCTTGCTCACGGTCTTCCTCGGGTCCTTGGCCGCGTCGGCCGGCGCCGGGGCGAGCTCCGCCGGGGGCGGCGGCCGACGCGGGGAGGGAGACGCCCCGCACGCGCAGCGCGGTCAGCCGCTCCCGCTGGGCCGCCCGGGAAACCGCCGTACGCCTCCTCGATGGAGCCGCTCGTCCATGCCTGCACGCCCTCGACGTCCCTGACCCGCCCCTCCCGTCATGCCCGCAACCTGCCCGTCCCCCGCGGCCGCCACCGTGCTCCTCCTCGTCCCCACCCCCGAAGACCGCACCGCCGCGCGGTCGCCCGACCGCCCGTGGAATCCGCGCCGTACGGTACCGCCGCGGCCGGCGCTGCCCAGCGGAGCGGCAGCTCGTGGGCCGACATCGGCACCGCCCTCGGTGTAAGCAGGCAAGCCGCCCATCAGCGGCTCGCCCGCCATGTCGCCGCCCTGGACGAGCGGCCGGTGACCAGCGCAGCCGGGACCGCCGTCTCAGAGGATGTGCAGGTTGCTGAACGCCGCGAAGAGGAGGAATGCGCACGTTCCGGCGGCCCCGGCGGCGGAGAGCAGCGCGGTCTGGGGGCCGAGGCCAGGCCCGCCCGGAGCGGGGTGGCGCAGCAGCATGTAGGCGAGCGCTCCTATCAGCAGCGAGGACAACACGATGACCGTGACGACCCATGGCGTGGTAGACGAGGCGGCGGCGACAGCGAGCGTGAGCACGGGGACCCCCCGGGTGAGACGGCCGTGGACTTATTGTCCGATGTTGTGGGACAATAACACGGGACAATGTAGACAATGAAAGCCGCAGGTGAAGGAGTACATCGCCATGGCCGGTAGGCCGATGAAGCCCATCCCCGACGACGCGCCAACGGCGATCAGAGAGTTTGTAGGAGCACTGCGCGAGTTCGTGCAGGACGCGGCGGGCGACGACGGAGCGGTGTCCCGCATCGCCGAGTGGGGGTCGCTGAGCAAGAGCACGTTCATGGGCGCGCTCAGCGGCCAGCGGATGCCCACCCACAGCACGGTGCAGGGCATCGTCGACGCGGTCGCCAAGTACAAGAGCCTGAGGCCCCGCACCTGGAAGGCGCTGCTGGCGGAGTGGTCCGACCGGTATGTGGAGGCCGAGCAGCGGCTTGCCGCCGAGCGCGTGTCAGGCATCGCCGCGGTCGCATACGACGCGCACGTCGTCACGGCGGAGTTCGACTCGAGCCAGGATGCGGGAACAGAGCCGGCGGTCCCACGGAGGAACAAGGGGGGTCTGTACCACTTCGGCTCCGGGGACGCCGCACGGCTCATTTCGAAGAACTTCCCCAAAAGGGACGGTCCGCTCGCGGCAGACGTCGAGGTTGCCAAAGCATCCGCACTGCTTGATGAAGCGTTGCGACAGCTGGAAAAAGCGAGTGAAGATGTCACCCGTGCCCGCGAGATGCTGCAGCAGGCGCTGTCACGCGAGAACACCAACCGCCAGTGAAACGCGGTCGCGTCAGGTGCCGCACCCGAAGCCGCTCGACAGCAGGCGTGCGGAAGTCCTGCGCTGGGTGACTACCGCCGTCCCAGCCGACAACGTGGAGCCAGACGAGTGACGACCACCAAAGCGGAGTACGGCACCGAAGTGGAGCCGGTGGAGCTGGTCAATGCCGAGTTGGTGAACGACGCCGATCCCGGCGCCGGCGAGGTCGCGGTACCCGATCCAGTAGTCGCCGTCCTCGCCGCCCTGGACCTGGACGCCAAGGGCCATCTCGCCCGCATCCGGCCGAAGAAGGCCCGGGACGGTTACGCCCGGGACTATCTGGAAGTACGAGGACGCCCCGACCGAGGGAGTGCTCGGGGTGGTATGACGCCGTGCGGCGCGAGGACGGCCTCGGCGTCCAGGACGCCCGGGGCGCGTGATCATTGGGTGCGTCGCGTCCCTGGTCTTGTGGTCCCGCGGTCGATGACGAGGCGCTTTACCTCGTCAGCGCCTACACCCCCGCCCCCAGCTGGTGAACCGGCCCTGAGACGTCCCCTTTGCGGCGCGGCCTGGACGCGATTGGGACTTTCGCGGCTCGGGCTGGCACAACCTGCCGGACTCCGCGCCACGGCGACCGGCGACCGGCGACCAGACCCCCACGTCGCTGCGCCCCAGTAGTGACGGAGCACCTCCGGTACTGGCTGCCCCCGGGCGCACCGGCATGCCGGCCTCGGCGACGCGCTGAGTGCCGTGTCGACAGCGTTTCGTGGCGTTCCCCTCGACTCGCGGGACAGGGCCGTCCATGACGGCGGGGGAGGGGCGGCGTGTCCTGCTTTGCGGCGTTGTCGGATGCACCTCACAGCTTCACCGCTCGGCGACACGACGAGCCAGCGGTGCAAGTCCAGTCCAGAGCCAATCCGGAAGAGAGAATGAAGCATCGGTTGACTGAGGTAGGTTGTCCGTGTGGCTGATGCTTTCGACTATGAGAAGGCCGTGCCCTGGATCCAGGATCAGGTGACGCGGTATGAGAAGGCATTGACAGAGATCCGCACGACGCATGCTGGCAGACCGGCGCCGGAGGTGAAGGCGGCTCTCCTGGCCGCGGGCGAGAGACATGGCGTGCGCATCGCGAACGAGGTCGCGCAGGACGCGGCCGAACGTATCGCTGACGGCACGTTGTAGACAACCAGCCCCAGACACAACCTTCAGGCGGGACCCCGGCAACCCGCCCTCCGCTTCCCACGAACGAGCGACCCGCAAGCCCCCGCCCTCGCAACTCGGTGCACAGGCTGCGTGTTGGCCTGCGGGCTGGGCACTGGAGATGCATGACTCGACTCAGCCTGGCCGCCTCAGAGCTGGCCCAAGGCACCAGGCCGGACGGCCCCCCATGGCTTAAATGGGCATTCCTGGCCGTGTGGCTCGTCCTGGCCCCAGTGATCCTCTACAAGCTGCATCAGCACGGTTATTTCAGAAGACGACGCTGAAACCAGACCCACACTCCCGCTGGCAGCCAGCCAGCTGGCCCGCGCCAGCGGGCACAGGGTTCTGGAGGCGCAGCCGGAAGGACCGTCAGGCGGGGGAGCGCAGCGGACCCGCCGGCCAGGCTGGAGCGAAGCGGAGGCCTGGCAGTGGAACAGGGTCCCACCGGGACCGGGACCGGGAGCGCAGCGGACGGACCGTCACTGTGCTTGCGCAGCAAGCACAGTGTGCGGGTGGCGCAGCCTCCCGCTCCCGCTCCCGCGGAGCGGGAGCGGAACACCCGCGCGCAGCGCGGGTGTTCGCTTGCATCGCGCGCAGCGCGATGCCACCCA
>NZ_JBVIYZ010000051.1:0-14943 GCF_055592085.1 Streptomyces sp. NPDC041135 | reverse complement strand
CTCAACGTCAGCGCCAGCGCCGCCGCCCCGACCAGGCGCACACGCCCTAACCGCCACAACCCCGAACCTGACATACGCCCACAACCCTCACTCGCGATTCCACTCGTCACCCGCGAAAGCGGGCTCGACGGCCCTCGGCCGGTGGACCAAGCTAGGCCCGGCAAACGGGACGCCGATGAGTACCCGGCCCTTCATTCCGCGGACTCCTCCTGCGGCGGCCGGAGCCGAGGTGCCGTGTGTCGTTGGAGCAGGTACCAGGTCAGCCAGACGTTGACGGCGGACGCTCCGCCCAGAGCGATGCCGGCCGCCGGCAGCAGCGGCAGGGGGGTGGCGAACGCATAGGTCACATCGGTCAGGCAGTCACTGGCGCGGACCGCCGCCACGGCGGCCAGCCAGTGGCCGCCCTGGCGCCACCGCAGGGCGGCGGCGCATTCCAGGACGGCGAACATGAACCAGGAGGCCCCGGTCCGCGGCAGGAAGCCGTCGGCGGAGCCGTCCAGGGGCACGGGCACACCGTGCAGCAGCACGAACCACCGCCCGGGGTCCACCCATGCGGTCCAGGTCAGGGCGAGGTCGAACACTGCCAGCGCCCACAGGAGTGCGGTGGTTCCACGCGTGCCGATGATGGCCCCCTCCGTCTGTCCGGTCACCGCCGGAGGGGCCAACCGTAGACGCGTAGGGCACGCCTTCACGGCCGGCGGTACGACCGGGTCAATGAGACGGCCGTTACGGACAACCAGCGCAACGGCTCGGCCGCACCACGGTTGGCACCGGCTGCTCAGCGGCGAGTCGGACGACCACCCTCCTCCGTCTTGACGTGAGCACCACACATACTCTTCTCTGGATGAGAGGCTCATCCACCAGTCCACTGCATACCCATCTCCGGGAGGTTCGGTGTCGTACCAGCGTTGGCGTGGAGCCGTGGTCGGCGTGACGGCGGCTCTCGCCCTGTCGTTCACAGTGCTGCCGGGAAGCCCCGCCCGGGCCGCCGTCCGTGAGCAGTCCCCGGCGGCGGCGTCCCCGACCGTCGCACCGTTCACCGAACCCGGTTTCGCCGGCACCTGCGCCTGGCACCGGTTCGGGGAGGGCGAAGTGCCGCCCTGGTGGCTGATGTTCACCGACCCGCTCTGCGTGGAGTACAGCAAGCGGGACATCACCGCCGACAACGGCGGGGCCCTGCGCTTCCTCGTCGCCGAACCCGCCCGGGTCGCCCTCTCCCTGATGACCTGCCACTACTACCAGCAGGACCACTGGAGCGTGCAGTCCACGTCCGGCGCGACCCCGGTCGTGGCCTGGGACGGCCAGTACTGGTGGGACAAGTCCGAGCTGCGGGCAGGCGCCCGTCTGACGAACTTCCGCATCAACGGGCACACGGTCGGCATCGGTGACGCCGCGACGGCGCTGCGCGCCGAGTACCCGGACCTCTCCCGGGCACTGGGCGAATACGGCAGTGCGGCCGGCGAGACGGGCCTGACCGTGGCCCTCCCGTTCAGCGTCCGCTGCGCCCTGGCGGACTGAGACCATGACCGGCCCGGACCGCAGGGACGTACTCCAGGCGCTCACCGGCACCCTCGCCCTGCTGGCCGTCTCCGGGTTCCCGGCGAAGGCGGCCACCACGGACACGGCCACCGCCGCCCTGGGCTCCGCGGAGCCCTGGAGCACGCAGACGCTGCTGGCGTTCGCAGACACCCTCGTCCCCGGGGAACGCCGTTTCCCGGGTGACGTCGTGGTCGCCGGGGCGGTCACTGGCCCGGGGGCGGTGCAGGCCGGCGTCCTCGGCCTGCTCGGCTCGCCGCTTCTGCCGCTGGCACCCCTGCTCCCCTCGCTCGCCTCGCTCCTCGATGCCCGAGCCGTCGCATACGCGACGCTTCACCTGATCTGGCTGCCACCGGACCGGCCGCCGTTCGTCGGCCTGTCCTTCAGGCACCGCACCGCCCTCATGGGTGAACTGTTCGACGAGGGCGGACCGGATCTCCCCGTCTGGCAGGTGCTGGCCCTGCTGGTCGGGCTCGCCTTCGACACCGCGGCCGCGTCGGACACCGCCCACGCCGCCACCGAAGGCCACCCCGGGCTGGCCTGGATCGGCTTCCCGCTGCCCGGACCTGACGGCCTGTGGCGATTCCCGGACTTCACCTACGGGCGTGCCCTGGCGGCCCTCCACCCGGCTACGACCCCCTCCGGGAGCCCCGCATGAACGTGCAGCTCACAGACGTCCTGGTGGTGGGCAGCGGCTTCGGCGGTGCCATTCCGGCCTACTACCTCGCCGCCGGGGGCGCCCGTGTCACCGTCCTGGAGCGGGGGCCGCGCAGGACCACCGCGGACTTCGAGCAATCGCTGCGGCTGGGCACGTACAACAAGATCGTGGACGTGATCCAGGGGGACGGGATCAGTGTGGTCGCGGGCAACTGCGTCGGCGGCGGCAGCGTCGTGTACTTCGCGGCCTCGCTCCGGGCCCCGTCCTTCGTCTTCGAACGCCGGGGCGGCTCGGGCCGCCGCGTGTGGCCGGCCGCGCTGACCCGGGCCGGCCTCGACCCGTGGTACGACCGCGTCGAGGAAGCCCTGCCCGTCACCCGCACCGGGTGGAACGACGTCTCCTACGCCGGCGGGGTGCTCGCGGCGGCCTGTCGGCGGGCGGGCCGAACCTGCAATCCGGTGCCCGTCGCCGTCGACACGGCCCGATGCGTCAACTGCAACTGGATGCTGTCGGGCTGCCGGTTCGACGCCAAGCGCTCCCTCCTGCTCAACTACCTTCCCGCCGCCGAGGCGCACGGGGCCGTCATCCGGCCGCTCCACGAGGTCCAGGCAGTCGCTCCCTCGCCCCTTCCCGGATACCGGTACGCCGTGACCTCCCTGGTGCTCGACCCGGACGACTACGGCTGCACGGCCCAGGCCGAGGTCATCCATGCCAAGGTCGTCGTCCTGGCCGCTGGGGCGGTCGGCACGCCGGTCCTGCTCCAGCGGTCCGCACTGCTGCTCGGGGGTGTCCCTGGCGCGGTGGGGCGTTACTTCTCCGGCAACGGGGACCGTGTCAGCGTGGCGGAGGTGGACGAGGACAAGGCGCGGGACCTGCTGGGGCTGTCCCGCCCGGACGGGTCCGCCTACCGGGCCCTGCCCGTCGGCCGTCCCATCACCACCGCGACTTACGACTACCTCGACCCCACCGCGCCGGAGTTCACCAGCTTCACCCTTCAGCAGATCTACTTCCCGCCGGTCGTCAACGTGCTGGCGCAGGCGGCCGGCCCGTCCGGCTGGTTCGGGACGGGCAAGCGTGCCCTGCGCGCGCGGTGGCCGTCCTGGCTCACCACGCTGGCGATGACCGAGGACGACAATGAGGGGACATTTGCTGCCCCACCGCCCACCGGCAGCTTCGTCCGCCTCGCTCCCGGGCTCGGCCGGGGAACCATGGCCTACCACCCGACCGTCCGTACCCGGCATGGCTGGGACCGGGCGGACGGCGCGCTGCGGGACATCCTGGAACGCGACGGCCTCGCCGGCGTCCGGCCCTGGAGTGAGGCCGTGGCGGGCAGCGTCACCGCCCACCCGCTGGGTTCGGTCCGGCTGGGTGACGACCCGGCGACCAGCGCGCTCACCGACCGGCACGAACTGCGCGGCCATCCCGGCCTGTTCGTGACCGACGGTGCCGCGGTGCCGACTTCTCTCACGGTCAACCCGTCGCTGACCATCGCGGCGCTCGCGGAACGCGCCGTCCCCGCGATCGCCGAAAGAGCGGCTGAAGCCGGGGTCACCGTACGGACGGGCTGCCCGCTCCCCGGCCGCTAGGACGGGCGGACCGGCCGCCGGTGCGGCGTTGCCGGGCGGCGGGACCCGCGAGCACACCGGCCGCCACGGGACCGGTTCAGGTAGGGAGTACTCATCCGCGGAAACGCACCGCTGCGTTTTCCTCTTCCGGAGAGACGCATACGCGCCTCCCGGTCCCCGCTGAACCGGCCGCCGCGGCCGCTCCGTCCGCGGGCCCCCATACGGCCGGCTCCTCGCCCCTACGCCCCGGGACGCTGTCATGAAACGACGCGCAAGACTCCTGCTCCTCCCCGCCCTGGCCGCCGGTCTGGCGGCCGGCGCCGTCACGCCGGCACAGGCCAGACCGGGCGCGCCCACGACCTCGATCGTCTCCATGGGCGACAGCTACATCTCCGGGGAGGGCGGGCGGTGGGCCGGCAACAGCCTGGGCACCGGCGGCAACAGCAGCGGCACCGACCTTGCGTACAAGAACGGCAGTTCCGACCCCGCACGGGTGTACTCCTGGACGGCCGACAACGGCTGTCACCGGTCGAACAAGGCCGAGATCCTCACCAACACGATCGCCGTCAACGACAAGCAGAACATCGCCTGCTCGGGCGCCAAGTCCGAGAACATCTGGCGCGCGACACACGGTGGGCAGTGGTTCAAGGGCGAGGCCCCCCAGGCCGACCGTCTGGCCGGCATCGCGGCCACGCGGGACGTCAGAATGATCGTGCTGTCGATCGGCGGGAACAACCTCGGCTTCTCCGACATCATCGAGAGCTGCGTTGCGCACTACATGTTCAGCAACAACTCCTGCCATGCCGGGATCCAGGAGGGACTGAACGCCAAAATGGCGCCGGCCATGGCCGGCGTCGGCAAGTCCATCGACGAGATCCGGGCCGTGATGACCGCGAACGGCTACGCGACCCAGGACTACCGTCTGGTCCTCCAGTCCTACCCCTCCCCCGTCCCCCGCGCCTCCCAGCTGCGTTCGAAGGTCGACCGGCTGAAGGAAGGCTGTCCCATGTACGACGCGGACCTCAACTGGGCGCGCCTCTCACTGATCCCCCGCATCTCCTCCGAACTGCGCGCGGTCGCCACCAAGAAGGGCACGGAGTTCCTAGACCTGCAGTACCTCTTCGACCGTCACGAGGTGTGCTCCGCGACCACCGTCCTGGCCGACGCGACGCATTCACCGTCCCGGGTCACCAGCGAGTGGGCGCGCTTCCTGGCGCCCGCCGCCCTCCTCCAGGGCGGCGACACCGCCGAGTACTTCCACCCCAACGCCTTCGGACAGGTCAAGATCGGCAGCTGCCTCTCCCTCCTGAACTACCGGCCCCGAGGCCAGTACGACTGCAGCAGCTACGACGACATCGAGTACATCAATCCCCTGCGTCCCTGACCGGACGCTAACGGAAGCCGTGGCGGGACGACGACGCGGAAGGGACACGGTGACATGACCACGGACACCTGGGCCCCCCGGCGGCTCGGCGCGACCGCCCTCGCGGACGGCAGGCAGCTGGCCTGGGCCGAGTGGGGCCCCGAGGACGGGACGCCCGTTCTGCTGTGTCCCGGAGCCGCCACCAGCCGCTCGCTGGGCTTCGGTATCGCGGACCTCGATGAGCTGGGAGTACGGCTCGTCTCGGTCGACCGCCCCGGGCTCGGTGCCTCCACGGCCAGTCCGGCGCGGACCCTGTCAGACTTCGCCGCCGACATCGCCCGAGTTGGCCGGCCGACGGGGGTGGCGGGCGCCCGGCGGCGTCGTGGGGTACTCCCAGGGCGCGCCGTTCGCCCTGGCCTGTGCCTCGGCAGGGCTGGGCGACGCGGTCGCCCTCGTCGCTGCCACCGACGAGATGGCACGGCCCGCGACGGCACGCCTGATGCCGCAGGAGATGCGCGAGCTGGCCGAACTGGCCGTGATGCGGCCGCAGGAGGCCGAGGCGGTCTTCGCCCGCTTCACCCCGGAGGCGATGCGGGACCTGGTCATGCGACACAGTCCCCGATGCGACCTCGTTGTCTATCAGGAGCCCCGCTTCAGCGCCGCCTACTCCCGGGCCCTTCAGGAGGCCTTCGTCCAAGGCCCAGGAGGGTACGCGCGCGACACTTTGCTCGCCATGCGTCCCTGGGACTGTGACCTTGCCGGCATCACGGCACCGGTGGACGTGTGGTAGGGGTCACAGGACCGCAGCCATTCCCCCGACCAGGGCGAACAGCTCGCGTCGCGGATCCCCCGCGCGGTGCGGCACCTCGTCCCGGGCACCGGCGGGTCGGTGCTGTGGACACACGCCCGTCCGATCCTGCGGCGGTTGCTGGAGGGCCTGTCCCAGGACGGCCGGGCCTGACCGGGCACCTGCGGAGGGCAGCTGTTCCCCGGGTACGGTCCCGGGAAGGTGTTTCGGGCTGGCTCGGAGGTGCCGGGAGTGCGGGAGACGCGGTCGCGTGGTCGTCGTCGGACGCGTTCAGCGGACGTCGGCCGACGAGCCGGGCCAAGGCGGTACCGCTGTGAGGCGCAGGCGCCCCGGCCGGCCCGTGCGTCCGGCGTGATGGCCCCGGTCCGGGCGAGCAGCGCGTCGTATCTCGCCGGTCTTCCGCAGTCGTGGCGGGGCCGGGGTCGTCCCGCAACCCACCCTCGGATTGCACCGTCACTCCAGGTCGGACGGGCGCGCCAGGGTGCGTCCCGCTGGTTCACGACTTCGCGGAGGACCGCGGAGCTCCCGGGGCAGGAAAGCCCCGCTTCCTCCGTGTGACCGCCGTCAGGCAGGAATCTCTATGATCTGGACCGAGCTGACACCCCACCAGCAGGGACCCGCGCTGGTGCTCTGCGTCTCACCGAGGGAGAAGACCGAAGGGCTGTAGAGGGTCCCGCCGACCGCGCAGTCGACCTTCACCTTCCAGACGCCCGCCCCGGTGCAGGTGGCACCGCCGTAATACGAACCGAGGCTGCCGCCGGTATAGGTGGAGCACTGGAGTTGGTAATACTGGGTGGTCGCGGCCATCGCGGCTGGCGCGGCCACAAGGGAAATGGCGGCGGACGCCGCGACGCCGCTCATGGCCAATGCGATATTCCGCTTCATCTTCTTCATGCCGGGAGCCTAACCAGGCTCCCGGCATCGCGAACTCCGGTGCGAATCGCTTGAGTGCGCATTACTCAGGAGAACGATGCGGGACGGTCTTTCATGGGTCGAGGACGGCGCGCCTGGGGACTCGCCCGTGGCGCGGCGGCCGGGCGGTCCCGGTGTGCGCCGTCGCTCCTCAGTGGGCCAGGTGCTGGGTGACGAGCCCGTAGGAGCCGTACCCGATCATGTACGGAAGGCGGTAGGAGGGGTACTGGGCGGTGAGCCTGCCGGTGAGTTCGGAGACCAGCCGGGACGGGTTGGCGAGGGCGGAGGTGCGCTGGGCGGGCGTGAGGGCGGCCACCATCCGCCGCACGTCGAGGTCGGCCGTCTCCAGGTAGTCCTTCTGCTGCGCGACGGCCTCGTCCACGTGCGCCGAGGAGCCGCGGCCGCCGTAGACCGTCCAGCGGGCGGGCACACGCCGCCTGATCTCGTCCAGGTCGCGCTTCCAGCCGTTCAGGGTGGGCGTGGGGCGGCCGTCGACGATGCCGCCCTCGAGCCAGGCGTGGGTGTCATGGTGGACGAGGTCGCCGACCACGACGCTCTTGAGCGCGGGGATCGTGGCGATCGTCTGGCTGGTGGAGACGCCCGGCGCGGCCAGGACGTCGAGGTCGACGGTGACGCCGTCGATCGTGAGCCGCTCGTGCTGCTTGAACGTCTTGTCCATGGCGGGGAGCGCCGGATAGGCCGACTCGTCGAACATCTTGGTCACGTTGACGAAGTAGTTCTTCTTGTACTTCCACACGCCGTCAAGATCGGCCGCCGTCGCCTCGGAGGCCACCGCCACCGCTCCGGCCGCCTGGAACACCGGGACGCCCTGGAACTTGTCCGGGTTCGGGTGTGTGACGACCACGTACTTGACGGGATGGTCGGTACGCGTCCTGAGGTAGGCGAGCGCCTGCCGCGCGTACTCCGGGGTGAACTGGGCATCGAAGGCGATCACGCTCTTGCCCGTGTCCAGGAAGTGGGTCTGGGTGTCGAAGCCGTTGGCATCGGAGGTGAAGGTGTACAGGCGGGGCTGCGGTGTGCGGTCGCCCGGGCAGGCCGTGGCGGATCCCGCGACGGCAACCACTGCGGTGGCGGCCAGGGTGGTGACGGCGGCGGTGATCCTACCGGTCGGGTTCACAAGGGTCTCCTTTCATGCAGGGAGGGAGAGCGGGAGGGCGGGCTTCGGAGCAACGGCGGCATGCTCCTCCCGGATCAGTCGCTTCGAATTCGAAGCAACTGATCCGGACACTAGCAGGTGCTTCGAATTCGAAGCAAAAGCGGTCGCAGCAGGGGTGAAGACCCTTCGTGACGAAGCCGCGACGGCTCGGGATGTCGTCAACCGGCCGCTCCCCCGCACGACACGGCCTCCGCACCGTGAGCGAGCGCCCGCGCCGGAACCGAGTAGCCGGAGCGGGACGGAACGAGTAACGCATTACTCCGGTGAAACGCGCTTTCGCTGCTTGACTGCAAAGGCTGCTCAGAACCGCCCTGAACCGCGCACTACTGCGCGGTTCAGGAATGCGCTGCAGGACTCGAGCACACCCGCGCGTGCGTGCCAAGTGCCCCGGCGGTCAACCCACCCGTTCCGACGAGCCGGAGACGCTTCATGCGCACCGATGAACTGCTGCCCCTCGACCCCCCGGAGCATCTGGTGAAGATGCGCATGGCGGACCCGTATCCCTATTACGCATGGCTGCGCGACAATGATCCGGTCCACCCCGAGCTGGGCTCCGGCGGCCGCACGGTCTGGCAGATATCCCGCCACGAGGACGTCCTCCCGCTGCTGAGCGACACCCGGCTCAGCAAGGACCCGGACCGGATCCCCGGCTACATCGCGGGCCCCGCCGGGCTGAACCGGCACGTGCTGCACGCCGACGGCGCCGAGCACCTGCGCCTGCGCCGCATGATCAACTCCGCGTTCACGCCCCGCCGCATCTCCGGCATGGACACCTACATCCGGCAGGACGCCGAGTCCCTGCTGGAGGCGGTGGCCGACCGGGAGCAGATCGATCTGATCGCCGACTTCTCCGCCCCGCTGACCTTCCGCATGATCTGCCGCATCCTCGGCGTGCCGGCCGACCAGGCGACGCCCGCGGCGCGCGCCGTCGTCGCGGCCACGGTGCTGCTGCCCTCCGCCGGGATCTCCGCGGCGGACCGGGAGCGCGACGAGCGCGAACTGGCCGACTTCCTGCGCGTGCTGATCGCCCGCAAGCGCACGGCCGGCGCGGAGGGCGAGCAGGACCTGCTCGGCGCCCTGGTCGCGGCGTGCGACCGGGAAGGGACGATGGCCGAGGAGGAGTTGCTCTCCACCGCCTACCTGCTGCTGCTGGTGGGCCACGACACCACGATGAACCTCATCGGCAACGGAATGCTGGCCCTGTTGCAGAACCCGGACCAGGAGGCCCTGCTGGCCGCGGACCCGAGCCTCGCCGCCGGCGCGGTCGAGGAGTTCCTGCGCTACGACTGCCCGGCCCGCACCTCGACCTTCCGCACCGCCGCGGAGCACATCGAGTTGCACGGGCGGACGATCGAGCCCGGTGACGCCGTCTGCCTGCTGATCGGCTCGGCCCACCGGGACGAGCGGGTCTTCACGGATCCCGACCGCCTCGACATCACCCGCCACCCGAACCCGCACGTCGCGTTCGGGCACGGCCCCCACTTCTGCGTGGGAGCGGCCCTGGCCCGAATGGAGAGCGCGATCGCCTTCCCCGTCCTGCTGGAGCGCCTCGACCGGGTGCGGCTCGCGGTCCCCGCAGACCAGCTGACCTGGAAGCACTCGCGCGTGATGCGCGGCCTCGACAGCCTTCCCCTCGTCCGGTTCTGACCACGCCCGAAAGGCACACCATGACGCACCCGAACGCATCGGACTCGCTGCTCGTCGAACGCCGGGACGACATCCTGGTCATCACCCTCAACCGTCCCCGGGTGCGCAACGCCCTGGACGTGACGACCGCGCAGGCGCTCGACGGCGCCCTCACGGAGTTCTGCCGGGACCCCGAGCTGCGGGCCGCCGTGCTGACCGGAGCCGGCGGCCACTTCTGCTCGGGCATGGACTTGAAGAAGTTCCCCACCGACGGCGTGCCCGCCGTCGGTGGCAGGGGTCTGGGCGGGCTGACCCGAGCACACCTGACCAAGCCCCTGATCGCCGCGGTGGAGGGCGCCGCGGTGGGCGGTGGCATGGAACTGGCCCTGTCCTGCGACCTGATCGTCGCCGGAGCGTCCGCGCTCTTCGCCCTGCCGGAGGTCACCCGCGGGCTGATCGCCGCCGAAGGCGGGGCGGCCCGGCTGCCGGCGAGGTTCCCCTACCACCTCGCGATGGAGATGCTGCTGACCGGCGAGCCCGTCGACGCGGCCTCCGCCGCCCGCCACGGGCTGGTCAACAAGATCACGGAGGACGGCACCGCCGTGCAGGCGGCCCTGGAGCTCGCGTCGCTCATCACCCGCCACCCCCAGGAGGCGGTCCAGGCGGCCCGCGCCATAGCGCGCACCGCGCACGAAGTGGGCCCGGCAGCCGCCTGGCGCCTCCAGGACGCCGTCAGCCCGTCCTTCTTCTCCACCCTCGGCTGATCCGCCCCGGTCCAGGACCGCTGCGGCCCCTCCCCGGCGCGGCGGTCCCTTCCGTGGGCCGCCGCCCCTGACCCGGCGGCCCACGCCGCCCCTCAGCGCGGCAGGCGGAGGCCGAGGTGCTCGCGGAGCGTGCTGCCCGTGTACCCGTCACGTGCTCAGCTGTACGGGAGCCTGCGGAGGATGCCGGCAGGAAGGTGCCGGAGGAGGAGGACGGCCCAGCCCACCCGCGCCGGGACCCATACGACGTCCTTCGTCGACATCAGAGCACGGCACGTCTCCTTCGCGACTGCGGCAGCCGTGGTGGCCAGCGGTGGTTCGGCAAGGCCTGCGGTCATGGCCGTCCGTACGAAGCCGGGACGAACGAGCACGAGCCTCACGCCGGTTCCGCCCAGGCTCTGTGCCAGGCCCAGCGCATACGTGTCCACTCCCGCCTTCGCGGCCGCATAGGTGTAGTTCGCCGGTCGCGGACGCCGGGCCGCGGCAGAGGAGAGCACCACGACGGTGCCGTGTCCCTGCCCTCTGAGGGTCCGTACCGCAGCATGCAGTACGGATACGGCACCCAGGAAGTTGGTCCGCACACACTCCACGGAGGCGGCGTGACTCGCGGCGAGGTGCCCGGATTCGCCCAGGACCCCGAAGGCCAGGACGACCAGGTCCAGATCCCCGAAGCGCTCGGCGGACTCCTGCATGAAGGCTTCGTGTCCCTCGGTGTCATCGGCGTCGAAGGGCACGGTGTGCACACGGGGGCCCTGGGTCTCCAGAAGGGCCGCGCGCGCGGCAAGGGCATCGGCATCGCGCCCGGCCAGGATGATCGTGCGCGTTCCGCGCCGGGCCAGTTCCCGGCAGAGTGCCAGGGCGATGTCGGACGTCCCGCCCAGTACGAGGACGGTCGGCAGGACTCCGAAGGCGTTCTTCATGACCGCTCTCCGCTCTGCCGCGGGTCGATGAGCCGGAGGCGGCGCGCCTGATCGGAGCACAGGACGCGCCCGGGGTCCATCCCGTCCCGGACCGACCGCCACTCCCCCAGACCCGGATACATCTCCGCGAAGACCGATGGGTCGCAGCGGGAGTCCTTGGCCAGGTAGAGACGGCCGCCGGCATCCAGCACCGACCGGTCCAGCGCGTCCAGCACCGGGGGCAGACCGGGCATGGCTGCCGGGAAGTCGAGGGCCACGGTCCAGCCCGCCAACGGGAAGGACAAGTAAGGATGGGCATGCCGGCCCAACCTCTTGAGCACGGCGAGGAAGGGCGGGCAGCCGGCCCGCTGAAGGTGTTCGAACGTGCGGATGAGAACCCGCGTCCCCTCGGCCGAGTGAGGCACGGCGTACTGGTACTGGACCATGCCGAGCGGATCGTACAGACGGTTCCAGCCGGCGATCGAGTCCAAGGGATGAAAGAAGGTGTCCGGCTCCACCAAGGCCTGCATCCGCAGGGTGCGCAAGCGGTGACGGTTGTACACGCGCACCGTCGCAGGGGAGAGCAGCGGTCCCAGCAGACGGTGCGGCACCCCTCTGGCCCGGGTGGAGCGGTGCCGGGGCGCGTGTGCGGAGTCCGGCAGGTCCGCGGGCCGCGCCCAGGCCGCCTGCGTGAGGACCGAACGTCCGAGCCGGGAACCCCGCGCGGTGCCGTCGATCCAGGCCACGGCATGCGGCAGCGCCGGCGTCGCTTCCGCCATGGCGGCCATCAGCGCGTCCAGGTCCTCGTACCGGCGCTCCCGCTGGTGGAGCCACGGGCTCGGCACCCGCTCCGTGCGCAGGGTCGCGCGGGTGATGATCCCGGTCAGGCCCATCCCCCCCACGGTGGCCCAGAATTCCTCGGGCCGGGCGCCCGGGGTCAGGAGCCGGCGGCCCCCGGACGTCTGCACGACCATGCTGACGACGTGGTCGCCGAAACTGCCGGCGGCCGGATGGTTCTTGCCGTGCACGTCCGCTGCGATCGCGCCGCCCACCGTGACGTGTCCCGTACCCGGGACCACGGGCAGGAAAAGGCCGAGCCGCAGCAGACGGCGGGTCAGCGTGCGCACCTGCACGCCCGCGTCCACGGTCACCGTGCCGTCCGCGTCGATGCGGTGAATGCGGCGCAAACCGCTGAGTTCGACGACGGTGCCCCCGGCATTCTGCGCGGGGTCACCGTAACTTCGGCCCGCTCCCCGGGCGACGACGCCCCGTTCTCCGGGCCGGCCCAGGAGAGCGCGCACCTCGTCCTCCGAACCTGCTCCTGTCAGTACGGCGGAGGTCGCTGCCGTGCGGCCCCAACCGGTGAGCAAGGCCCTACGCGCCGGTGCGGACGTCAAGGGCGATCGTTGGCGGGATGGGGCCGTCATGACACCCCCTGCCGGCGAGGACCGGCCATCAGGCGCCTGCCCGGCTCTTCGACGCCCTCGTACAGCAGCCAGGCGCACGCCAGCGAAGCGCAGAAGACGACGCCCGTGACGGCCAGACCGCGACCGGGGGCGAACTGTGGAAGGCCGCCGACGAGCCACTCGCCGACCCCCATGACCAGAATGTGCACCATGTAGAAGGCGAACGAGAGCCGACCCAGCTTCACCGCGAGGTGATGCCGCCAGACGGAGCGCAGACCGCGGAGATCGGCCAGCGCGAACGCGGGTACGAGCATCGCGAATCCGGCCACGGTGCATGCCGCATCCGCGAAGGGGGCGGGGACGAAGTGAGTGATCACGTATCCCGCCACGGTCACGGCATACGCGTACGGCGCCCGGGGGCCGCGCCACGCACCGCGCAGCACGAGGCACGCCAGGACCGCGCCCAGGGCGAACTCCGGAAAGCGGACGGGCGGGTAGAACGGCGCCCACCGCACCCCCAGGAGGACACTGGCCCCGGGCAGGAGGACTACGGCACCCAGGCAGCCGGCACCGGTCAGGACCAGGACACGGGTCGCGCACCGCCGCAGTCCCGCGACGAGGACCGGGAAGGCCAGGTAGAAGAACGCCTCGCACGCCAGCGACCAACTGACCGTTCGCATCGGGTCCCACGACGGGAACCACGAACTGACCAGCAGCAGGTCGCCGACGGCCGCCGCTGGACCGTGGGGGCGCAGCCACGGGAGCACCCTGACCGCGAGCAGCATCCCGATCAGCCCCGTCACCAGGTGCACCGGATAGATCCGGGCCGCTCGACGACGCCAGAACCACCTCGCCGGATCCTGTGCGGGTGCCGACCACACCAGGACGAACCCGGACAGGACGAAGAAGAACGAGACGCCTGCCCGGCCCGGCGCGAAGGCCCAGTCGGCGATCCGTCCCCCACGGCCTCCGAAGTACCCGTAGAGATGGACGTGGTACAGGAAGACCAGCAGGGCTGCCGCCCAGCGCGATCCCGTGAGCGAGGGCAGTGCGCCCGCCCGGGCCCCGGGCGCCGCCACAGGTCCGGGAGCGGGTACCTCACGGCGCAGCCTCCCGTCAGGCATACGCGCCCGCCACGACGAGCAGGATCCAGCAGACGGCCGCGATCCGCAGGAAGGGGTCCGAGAGCACCAGGTCCTCCGGGACGCCGCCCTCCCCCCGCTCCAGGTAGAGGCTGTAGCGGAAAAGGCCGCTGACGAAGGGAACGACGGACAACTGGAACCCCAGGGAACCGTCTCCGCCTCCGGCCCGCTCCGGCATCGGCGAGCCCAGTCCGAACGCCCACGCGCAGTAGGCGGTCACGGCGACCGTGGCGGTGAGGGTCTGGATGCGCACGAGGAACGCCAGACTGTAGCCCCGGTCCGTGACCTTGCGGGCGAGGGTGTGCGGTGCGGTGCGCAGGTCGGCCGCCCGCTTCCCCGCTGCCATGAAGAGAGCGCCGAAAGCGGTGACGATGAGGAGCCAGGGCGACAGCACCACCGCCCCGGCGAGGGCTCCCATGACCGCGCGCAGGACGAAAGCCGAGGCCAGCAGGACCAGGTCGAGGACGGCGACGTGTTTCAGCTGGAAGCTGTACCACACGGTCAGGGCGCTGTAGAGCGCCACGCACGATGCCGGGGCTGTGCCGAGGGCGACGGTGCTCACGATGACGGCCACCGCGATCAACGCCGCCGCGGCGCCGTATGCCGCTGCCGGAGAAACGGTGCCGGCGGCCACGGGCCGCGACTTCTTGCGCGGGTGGAGCCGGTCGCTCGCCGCATCCCTGGCGTCATTCAGGAAGTACGTCCCGCTGGCGGCGGCGCACAGGACGAGGAAGGCGATGACCGTGTGGCATGCCGGCCCCGGGCGGTGCAGCGTCCCCGCCACGCCCGGGGCGACGAAGACGAGGGTGTTCTTCACCCACTGTCTCGGACGCGCGGTCCGGCACAGGGCGACCAAGAGACCGCCCGCGCGCCCGAGTCCGCCATGTCCCGGGACGGGGACCTCGCGCAGCAGGGCCGGCCCTCGCGAAGCGTTCATGCTGCTGCCTTCCCGGAATGCAGAGGTGCGTCGTCATGCAGGGGCTGGTCGTTCGGGGTGGGTTGGAGGGTGAGGGTGGTGAGGGTGAGGAGGGTGGCTGTGGAGATGAGGATGTAGTGCTGGTCGTTCCAGACGGGCATGCCGGGCAGGGGT
>NZ_JBVIYZ010000050.1:0-15022 GCF_055592085.1 Streptomyces sp. NPDC041135 | reverse complement strand
TCGGCCGGGACCCGCTCCAGCGCCATGACGGCGACGGCGCCCGCGTCCTCGGCGATCTTCGCCTGCTCCGGCGTGACGACGTCCATGATCACGCCACCCTTGAGCTGCTCGGCCATGCCGCGCTTCACACGGGCGGTGCCGGTCTCGGGAGCCTGGTTGTCGATGGTGGACACGGGTGACCTCATCTCGCTGGCAGATTGGTGAACGGGTACTGCGGGAGTGGCTGATCTACAGCCGGGTCAGTGCGGACGCGATGGCGTCGATCGAGCGGTCGACGTCCTTTTCGGTGGTCCGCCAATTGCAGACCGAGATACGAATGCAGCGGTGGCCCTGCCAGGTAGAGGGGCTCATCCAGCAGGTGCCATCCTTTTGGATCTGGTTCACGAGCTGGTCCGTGACCGTGTCGCCGTCAATGGCTCGGATCAGTACTTGGTTCAGGTCACTGGCCAACACTTCGAGGCGTGGATGTGCGGCAAGTTGGCTGGCGAACCGCTCAGCGCAAGTGAACAGGCGATCGACCAGTTCTGCCAGTCCCTGCCGGCCGAGGGAACGCAGTGCCGCATATGCGGGTATCGCCCGTGCGCGCCGGGACGACTCCGGGGTCCAGTCCAACGGTTCGCGGATAGGTTCGTCCTGGAGGAAGAACGGTGCCCGAACCTTCATCGAACCCTCGTGGGCGCTGCGGTCGGCGACGGCCGCGAACCCGCAGTCGTAGGGGACGTTCAGGACCATATGGGCATCTGTGGCCCACGAGTCCGCGTTCTCGCTGCCTTCGATGAGATGGCGGTAGGCGGGGCTGGCTTTCGCCCACAGGCCGAAGGCTCCGTCGACGTGGACCCAGGCGCTCGCGGCATGGGCCACTTCACAGATACCAGCGATCGGGTCGATGGCTCCAGTGTTCACGTTCCCGAGTTGGGCACACACGATGGTGGGGCGGTCACTGCGACGGAGTTCCGCCTCGAGAGCGTTCAGGTTCATCGCACCGTTCGCATCGACGGCGACAGCCTTGATGCAGGAGACGCCAAGACCGAGAACGCGCAATGCGCGGTCGATGGTGACATGGCGTTCACCGCCGACGATGACCCTGACGGGCGGCGCGCCAATCAGGCCATGCTCTTCGACGTTCCAGCCGATACGCGCCAGGACTCCGTGCCGGGCCGCCGCCAACGCTGTGACGTGTGCCATCTGACAGCCTGTGACAAAAGCGAATGACGCGGTGGCCGGCAGCTTCAGTACGTCAAGGAACCACTGCCCAGTGATCTCTTCGATTGCGGCTACAGCCGGGGTCGATCGGGCCAGTAGGGCGTTCTGGTCCCACGTGGAGGTGAGCCAGTCCGCCGCCAGCGCGGCCGGCAGAGTTCCCCCGACGACCAAACCGAAGTAGCGCGGCGAACCCATCGCAGTGATACCTGGGTCAGCCAGAGCGACGAGATCATCAAGGACCCGCCGTGGTTCGGTCGGCAGGTCCGGCAGGTCCTTCCCGAGCGTGGCTCGCATGCCTGTGCCGTCAACGTCAGCCTCGACCCGCCGCTCAGGCAGTCCTTCGAGATACGTTGCGGCGTGATCTGCGGCCGTCCTCAGCAACTCGCGTTCGCTCACGCACAATCACCTTCCTGCGCCTGATAAGAAAAGGTTGAGGGAGGATTCGTCGAACCCGGCAAGGGTTGGAGTCCGCTTCCTTGTGTTCCTTGAGAGACAGCAGGGCTCGAAAGTTCCGCTAAGATCCTTCTTTTCACTGTGGACTGGCGCATCGGAAAGTCCATGAGTAATCGATACTCATGCTGATCGGAAACTCAAAGGCCTCATCCGTGACATAGACGACGTGCCGGCGCGGACAGGGAGTGCCACTGGGTGTTGTCCTCGTGGCCGGCGAGACAGGCCCGGACGGCCTTCAAGCGGTGGGTCGAGTACCCGGCCCCGGTCGATCTCGGTCTAGGTGCGCCGCGCGCACAGCGGCCCGATCCGGGATCGAAGGTCTGAACCTCTGCTGAAATGCGCACCCCGTGGCGAGGCCGGCCTTGCCCGCCTAAACCCACAATTCAGCTCGGGAAACCTGTCGGCGGGTACGGTCGACTGTAGCCGTTACGTGACGAAAGCGGCATTACGCGATTGCTGCCCGATATGTCCGCTCGATAATATCCAGACCTGCGCGTACGCGCTTATTGACGGTTCCTAGCGAAATGCCTTCCTGGCGGCTTATCTCGCGCTGGCTCTTACCCTGTAGATAACTGTGGATGACGGCACGCTCATTTGCATGCATTGCCTTCAATGAGGCTTGCATCATCTGCGACATAAGAACCTTTTCGCTATCGTCTGGTACGGCCGCTTCCCGGGCGGTGAATATTTGAGCGTCCAAGGAAAGGCACTCTGAATGTCGGTGCTCTTTCCGGTATATGTCAATTGCGGCATGGCGGATGATGACTTTCAGCCATGGTCGGATCCCTCGGTTTGGATCGAATGACTTGGCGTGAAGCCACGTCTGGATACAAGCCTGCTGGACAGCGTCCGCAGCTAGTTCGCTGTCATTCAGGATGCTGTATGCGACCGTATACATCCATGTCCTGTAGTCGCTGAAAAGGCGAGTGATCGCACCTTCGTCACCCAGGTTGATCAACTGTCGGGAATGACGTTCATCCCAAATGTCACTCATCTCGGCGTTCCCGTCCTCCAAAGTTTGGTAGAGCATGCGGTGGAGCCTTGCAGGCGGTGTTCGCTCATCTGAGCTGCATCAGACTGCCAATGTGTCATGGCATCCAACGCAATGAACCGCATAGGCGCGGGCTGCTTGTTCTAAGCACCAGGCCATACGCTCCGAGACGGATGAGGAAAGGGTATCGGCTCGCCATACGACTGCACCTCCTATGCCTCCCGGCTTGTCAATATGACGGACTAGTTCCTCGGCGACCGCTCGGCAGATTGTCTTGACATCGATGCATTCGCCGTGTCGCGCGGGCGAACAGAAGAGCGCCTGCGCCCATACATGAATGACGCTTTCTGTTAGTGAATCAGTCGAAGACTGTAGCATGTGGCCCATTGAGACCTGCATTTCTGGACAAGAGAACAACATGTGCGGAGCTACTTGTGTCTCATATTCGGCGGTGGCGAGAGACGTGACATGAGTAGCTGATGCTCACGGTGGTGGTCGCTGCGTACCCTGACCGCTAGCCTCGCGCTTTCATGAGGCGAGCCGTCCGATAGGCGATCAGGTAAGCGAAAAGTGCCTGTGAGCAGCGAGAGAAGGATTGCTGAGGTCCTTGTTCCCGTCCGTGCCGGAGCCAACTTTCCAGGCGAAGCAGCCTACGGATCCTGCCCCCATGTCCGTGTACGGGACGACGGCCGAGCCGTGGTCTCGCAGGGCGGTACGGTCCTGCTGGCGAAACGGCCCCGCAAGATCGGCCTCGACCATGCCATGCCCGCAGGACTCGCGCAGTGTGCAGAGCGCGGGGCGTCCACGACCCGGGCAAGGTCCTCCTGGACCTCGCTTCGGCGGTCGCGCTCGGCGGAGGCGGTCTCGCCGACGTCGCACTGCTGCGTTCCGGGCCGGCCGTGTTCGGGCTCGTCATCGCCGATCCGACGATCTCCCGCGACGGGCGCGGCTGAGCCTCCCGTTCCATTACCGGTTCAGCCCAGCCCGCAACCGCTGGTATCCGCCGAAGCCGGGTCCGGGTCAGCCCGGCGTAGCAGGGGCGTGATCGCTGGCGCAGGCGGACGCGGTGCAAGCCGCGCGCGACACAGTTGAGTAGCAGTTACCCACCCAGTCATACACGTAGTGCTCGTTTCCCGGGGAGAGATGGCCGAAGAAGCTTGGCCAGTTCACCGTAGGAGTGCGTGTGTCTTTCTTTGATTCCCACCGTGCCAGGCTCACCGCTGCGGCAGCCGTTACTGTCGCTTCCTTCCTCGGCGTACCGTCTGCCCAGGCAGACGCCGTCAAGCCTGTAGAACGCGCGTCATTCAGTATCCAGGATCCGGTTCCGCAAGGTTTCGATTCATGGGACGATGCGCTTGCCACGCAGAACAACCTGCACAGGGTCGCCGAAGGAATCATGGATGTCGTCGAGCGCGACCGTAGTCCTGGGTTCGGATCTATAGAAGTCTCTCTTCGAGATCGTTCATTGAGTTTGTACTGGAAGGGCGGTCGTCCGGCATCTGCGGTTACGCGATTCATTGAAGATGCGGATGTCCCGGTTATTGTGCGCTCCTCGCCATACAGTGCTGCGGATCTTGAGGCCGCGATCGCGGATATCACTGGCGAAAGGGGTCAGGCCAATGTAGTGCTTGCGGCGCCTCTGCAGGGAGCCAGGGGTCTACGCGTAGAGGTTTCCGCACCTACTGAGTCGCTGATTGCATCTCCAGTCCACATGGAGGTGACCACCAGGCCGACTCCCGTCGCTACGGGCCTGACCCGCTGGCATGACACTGCCAGGTTCTGGGGAGGCGGCCACTACAAGCAGAAGATGGGCTGTACGACAGGAGTGCCGATCGGGAGCGGTGACAAATATATGCTCACGGCCGCGCACTGTGTGGACATGGGAGGCACCGCGTACACCTCCGACGGAAAAGTGGTGGGCAAGGTCGTGGGCATCCGCGCGGACTTGGACCAAGCCATTATCCAGGCTAATAGCACGGACGGTTCCTACGAGCGCCGTATCTGGCAGGGCGGGCCTGAGGACGATCCCGGATCACGGCTTCCTGTTTATTCAGGGCAGCATGCGTTCAGAGGAGAATTGATCTGCAGCGACGGCGCCTACTCGGGAACTCGCTGCTCGATCAAGGTTACTGAAACAAGTGTGACAGCGCTTATGGACGGTATCACCGTCCATGGGCTCACGGAAGGGCGGCACGTCGGATCCAACGGGCTGTTTGATCATCTTCAGGCAGTTCGGCATGGTGATAGCGGTGGCCCGATCGAGACGTTCATAAAATCCGGGGGAACGCAGTATGCAGTAGCCCAGGGGATCATCAGCGCGGGTGAATGGCCGTTCGATGAGAATCATGACGGGAAGCCTGACTATACAGTTTCATGCACTGGTATCAACAGTGGTGACTGCTTTGACACGGTGCTGTTCAGCGATTTCCTGACCGGGTATCACTACTGGGACTGAGGCCGTCCGGGTCCCGCAGGGTGCCGCCCGCACGGCATCCCTGACGCAACCGTGCCGGACGTGTCACCGCGATGCACTGCCAACAAATATTTGTCAGGCTGCACTGTTCGTACCACAGAATGCGCTTTCATATGCTGTAATCGGTACGGGCCTGATCACTGTTGCTCGATGGGCGTCGGCGTGAATGGCTGCGCTGGACACACCGAGCTCCGGGTCGGTATAGGGACACCTTGCCGTTGCCTGACTGTCACGCGTATTTTGTCAGGCGCTAAGTCTTCCAAGTGGGCACGCTGGGACTTAACATCTTTATCCAGGCAGCCGAATGGTCCGGGGCGTTGCATTGCTGCGGGTGCTTGGTCATCTCCCGGATGGACTGCTGGAGCCGCATCGCCGACTTCACAGCTCCAGCAGCCGGCCCTCCGTGGCAGTTCGAGACAGGGGTCTCCCGCCCCCTGGTGCTACGGAGGTCCATGCGCGAGGAGTTGCGTAGGGAAGTCCAGCTCCTCGCGTGCAGCGGTCGCCGCCCAGATTGCAGGGCGGCGGCCGCTGACCCTCTGCCGCGGTACAGTCCCAGCTTCACCCGGTGCTCAAGGCGTCAACACTCTAGTCCCCGTCGTGCATATGCCGTATCCATGGAACGGTGATTGTCTTGCGGAGGCGTCATAATGAGCCAAGAGCAGAGCAAGGCATGCTGCCGTTCCAGTATCCCGAAGGTGCAGTCTGGCTGCGCTAAGGGCTCGCAGAGAATCAAGGTGCTGCTTCCCGTGATTCGGCTCGTTGTTGTGATAGGAGCATCTCCGATGAGGTCCATGGTCAAGTCGCTATGAAGGTCGGGGTGTTGTACCCGCGTCTGGACGAGCGGCAGCGACGGTTGCTGATGGGAGCCGAGGCCCGGATCCCTGGGGCACGGCAGTGTCCGGGCGGTTGCGCGGGCGACCCGGGTCAGCGAGACGACGGTCCGCAAGGGCATGGACGGATTGGACGCCGACGACAACCCTCTGGGGCCGGGTGCGCAGGCCCGGTGGTGATCCGGGCCTGCGGCCCGGGCTGCGTCAAGGTCGGAGCCGGGATCCTCATCGGCGGTGGCGACGGCAGCAGTTTCCCTTGCGCCGGTCACCTCGTCGCCTATGCCGGTCTCGCCCCAGCAACCCGGAGTTCGGGGTCGTCCATCCGCGGTGAGCAGCTGTTCCGGCGGTAGACAAAAGGAGACCAGCGCGTCATGGGAGTTGCCCCGGTGTAGGCGCTGCCCACGGTGACGCGCCCGGGACCAGGCCGGGACACCCGTGCGGCTGGCGGGATCGGTGGCACGGCGCGGGAGTGCGGGACGGGCGCGGCGGAACGCGGGGGCTGCGTGGCGTATCGGCGCGACCGGGAGGACAGGTGCACGCCGTCACGAAGACGATCTCCATCACTTCCGCTGCGCCCGGTGTACCGGTGGGTCTCCATGGAGTTTACGCGTGCAGGGAGACTCCCCAGTACCTCATGGGAACTGCTGCGTCCGGAAGATGATCAAACAGCCCGTTGGATCCGACGTGCCGCCCTTCCGTGCTCTTGACCGCGTTCTGCCTGCTCTTGCCGGAGGCGGGCTCCAGCACTCAGTAGCCCGCGATCCGTGTGCTCCCGACGGAGCGTCGTCCACCCACACGACCCGGCCCTTCTTCCGCCCGCCGGTCAGAAACCGGCCGATCTCGCCGAGCCACCGGACGGGATCGGCCAAGCCGGCCTTCCGCGTTATGAGGCGGGCCGGAGCGCCCATTGGGACGATGACCGCGGCGACGGTCACCGTCGAGCGCATCACCAGCTGTACACCGCGGTCCCGGGCGAGGTGAGTGCCCGTCCGGGCATTCGCCCCGGACGTTCTCCTTCAGACCTCGCGCCCGGCGGTAGCCGGGCGCGAGGAGACGGGTCAGCCCGCGGAGCCGTTGATGTGCGCCCGCATGAAGGAGACGGCGATGTTCGCGACGTCGTGGCCGACCTGCCCGCCCACCCGGATGGCGTCGGGGAAGTGGACCCCGCCCCACAGGCGCGTCTGGCCGCAGGTCCGCTCGAAGTCGGTCCAGGTGTCGTAACTCAGCTCGAGGTCGGCCGCGGGCGTCACACCGGGCTCGATGTCGGAGGAACCCTTCGCCACGGGAATCACCCACCCGAGTGTCTCCGAGCCCAGATATGTGCGCATGACCTGCGCGGTCACCGAGCAGAAGGCCGCTGATCCCGACGGGTATTCCGGGTGGTCGCCGGTGTTGATGTAGCTGCGCCATTCGTTGCCCGGGATGTCATGGACCGTTCCCCGGCCGGGGCCGCCCCAGGCGGTGACCTTCTTGTGGCCGTACAGGTATCGCACCGCGCTGACCGGCCTGACGGTGTCGTATCGGCGCTTCTCGGACCAGACGACGACGGACGTGTCGAACTGGGCGAGGGTGAGCGTCGCGGCGAACTGTACGACCTGGTCCAGGGTCTGGTGGCGGCTCTTGGCGATGTACCGGTCGACACCGCCGAGGCTGAGGTACTTGTTGTTGAAGAACTCCGCGGCCGCCTTCTGGGCGTCGGTGAGGTGGGCGGAGGCGTCCAGGACCTGTTGTGCCTGCTGGCGGTACCCGGCCGGGTTCGTGCGCGGGTAGCTGTTGACGGGCGTCGGGACCCGCAGATCCTTGAGTCTGCTGCGGGGGAAGGTGTACGGCCTGGTGTTGCCCAGCTGGGGCGTGACGAACTGCTGGATCTGGAAGATGCCGTTGCCCTTGGGGACCATCAAGGGCTGCCAGCGCGAGGGGTCGCGGAGCCGGTAGGCGGTGTTCACGGGCTGGTATCCCGTGTAGTCGCTGTAGCGCTTGCGATTGTAGGTGACTCCGCCCTCGTCCCCGAGCTGGTTCATGCCGTCGTGCAGGCGTGCGGCGACGACGGCATTGCCGGCCTTGTTGCCGATGCCGACGGGGTCGGTGGTGCTCTCGTGGGTGTCGTCGGGATCGAGGCCGACGGAGGTGAGCATCTCCCGCCAGATGTCGACCGTGGTCGGGAACAGGCTGATGTGGGCGCGGTACATGCCGTGCAGCAGGGCTATGTTCTTGTTCCGGTTCGTCACCCGCTCCGATGCGGGTCGGCGGCCGAGGTTCGAGTACACGCCGACGGCGGTCGGGTGGTAAGGGGCGATCGAATCGAAAGCCGCCAGGTCGGTCACCGACACCCAGCGCAGGGCGATCGTGGGGTCGTCGCCGTCGGGGACCTCCAGCGTGGGAATGGCTTTGAAGGCGTAGGGCAGGAAGACCTCGCTGTACGCGTTGCCGGTGTCGAAGTCGAAGGCGTCCACGGCCCGCCCGCTGCCCGATGCCCGGGCCGGCACCAGGATTGCGGACATCAGTGCCAAAACCGCTACGAAAATCAGTGTCATGACGGGGAGCCGCCGTCGGGAGCGGTTCTGCTGCGGCAGGTGCGCCAGCGACAGGAGGCGTGTGTGCCTCATCGTTCCTCCAACCGTACGGAATTCGTCTGGGCAGAACGGCGTTGCCCCGCCACACTCTCGCCGTGCGACGCGTCCCGGTTGAGTAGCGCCTACTCAACGACGAGTTGCCGCACCACAACCGCGCGGACGGGCCGCCTACCGCTCGTCGCCGTCTGCCGGACGGTGCCCGCCCTACTCAAGGCATCGGCCGACTGAGCGGTGCGGGAATGAGGACGGCCTACTCTCGCCGCGCTGGACATCGGGCGGTTTCATGAGGACACCGCGCTGCGGCACCGATCTCGTCGGAAGCCCTGGAAGGAGCAGCATGCGCACGTTGATGGGAATCGCCGCCGCCACCTTGGCGATCGGATTCGCCGGGGTCGGACCCGCCGCCCCGGCCCAGGCGGCGAGCACGTACACGTGCAGCGAGTGGAAGCCACTGTCGTCCCTCAGTCCCAACATCCCCGGGGCCTGGGTGCAGACCTGCCTGGAGAAGGACGGTGCCTGGCGCCGTGCCGACCTCTTCGTGCAGAACAACTCCGCCGGTGCCGTCTACGTCTCGGGCATGTACGCCAACGTCCCGTCCCTGGGCGGTGAGAAGACGTGCACGATGAACTCCTGGGTCGCCGTCGGGGCGCGGCTTGCCTGCAGCAGCGCATGGGTGTCGGACGCCTGGCCGGCCACCAAGGACAGCGGCTACGGGCGCGTGGACTACTGGGACCCGGTTTCCGGCCTCTACCGCTTCACGGTCGTCATGTCCCCCGAGTCCTTCTAGTGCCCCGTCCGGCACCATTCGTCCGGGCGCCTTTTTCTCGTGTCGTACGGCTACTTTGACGGTATGCCGCCGGATTCCCGCACGGCCGACGTACCCGGCGCCTGGAGGCGGCCGGCACCTGCGCGGCCGCTGTTCAGCCTGAGCCCCCATCGCGATCGTCTGCGACGACGTGGTTGCGCACCCGTCCCGGCGAGGGATCAGGGCACGTCGACCAGGACGCGGCCGCGGACGCCCGCCTCGATCTGCTCATGGGCCGCCGCGACTGCGGCCAGCGGGTGGCGGCTGCCGACCTCGATGCTCAGCGCACCCGTCGCCGCCGCGGCGGTCAGCTCGCGGACCGCCCGGCGTCTGGCGGGGGCGGGGAAGTCGTCGCTGCCCAGCAGACGCAGGGTCACGTTGCTGAAGAGCAGGGGCCAGAAGGGGATCTCCGTCCGCTCGGCACCCGTGGCGTACGCGGCTATCGTCGCTCCGCCCGCGACCACCGCGTTGTCCAGTGTGGCATTGTCCGACAGCGAGACCTCGATGATCCGCGCCACGCCCTCGGGGGCGTGCGACCGGATCTCCGTGGCCGGGTCCTCCCCGTCCAACGCGACCGCGAGGGAAACCACCGCGGGATCCACCAGCACCAGATCCGACCGGCGGCGAACGGTGCCGATGACGGTGGCGCCACCCCACGCGGCGAGCTGGGCGGCCAGCGAACCGACGCCGCCGAGCACCCCGTTGACCAGGATCGTCGTCCCGTCGACCGGCCCGTCGGCGAACACGGCGCGGTGCGCGGTGATGCCAGGGATCCCCAGGCAGGCGCCGAGCTCGTCGGGGACGTGACCGGGCAGCGGGACGGCCAGGTCCGCCGGCACGACGGTGTACTGGGCCGCCGTACCGAAGGCCCGGTAGGACTGGGCGCCATGCACCCACACCCGCTGTCCGCGGCGGTGGGCCGCGACACCGCTGCCGACCTGGTCCACCACGCCGACGGCGTCGCTGTGCGGGGTGACCCGGGGGTAGGGCATCGCAGAACCGGTCCAGCCAGTGCGCTTCTTGACATCGCCGGGGTTCACGCCCGAGAGCGTGACCCGGACCCGGACCTCGCCGGGCCCGGCACTGGGATCGGGCAGTTCACCGACTCGCAGGACCTCGGCTGCCGGGCCTTGTTCGTCGTACCAGGAGGCGAGCACGGGTAACTCCTTGTTCATGTGCCGTCCGATGCCGTCCGACGGACGGGACGTGAGTACGGGCGCGGTCTCGGCGGCGGCCGCGCGGTGAGCAGATGGTCTGCGCGGTCGCCCGGTAGTCGAAAGAACAGCCGGTGACGAACCCCGAACAGAACATGAAGCCGTTGAGGACCGATGGATAACCGCTTCTTCATGTCGATGAACATAGGTACGCGGCTACCCTCCCGTGTCACCGAAGGCAATCATCGGCCGATGCGGTCGGAAGTTCTAAGAAATCGATACTCTAAATCATGCGCCGCCGATGTGGTGTTACTGCTATGGAGAAGAGACTACTCACGGACCGTCGAAGAAGGGGTGGGAATATGCAGCTGCTGACACGACGGGCTTGGGAGATCACATGCGAAACATTGTGCGTGCTGCGGCTGCTGCTGCGGTGCTGGCCGGATCGTTCTTCACGATCGCTCCTGCGCAGGCGGCCGATGCCCTGCCTCCGCTGTATGACCTCCAGGTCAAGTTCCTGAACGTCGAGTTCTCGGAGCTCCATGACTGTGACTTCCTCGAGGTGGTCGGGTGCGACGATGTCGAAATGTATGGATCGTTCGGCGCCACCACTCCCTACGGCAGCTTCCGCATGAACGGCACTCGCGAGAAGGCATACCTCACGACCGAACGCTGGAAGGGCGAGCCGGGCTCCGGCGACCAGTGGTACGGCGACTGCGTGGACTGGCGAGGCTGCTACCGGACTTTCTCGGCCGGCACCTACGGCATCGGCACCCTCGGGCAGGGGACCAACGGCGGAGCGCACACCTTCGAAGGCGGACTCGGGCTCGGTGACAGGGAAGACCAGATGGATTACTTCGCGACCAGGGCCGTGTGGCAGGCGGGAAAGAAGGTGGACACGCTGACGGTGCCCGAGCTGAGGAACGGCGACAAATACCTCATCAGCATGAACCTGTGGGACCACGACGGGATGTGGGGCGACGACGAGATAGCCCAGCTCACCCACGAGTTCACGTTCGACGCGGCGCAGACCCAGACACAGACCGTCAACATGTGGAAGAAGACGGGGACCGGTAAGGCCAAGCTGACCTGGACGGTGACCCCGGTCCGGGTCCGTTAGCAGCCCCTGCAACCGCACGCGTCGACGGCCGGCGGACGATCTCCCGGCCGTCGATGCCCGCCAGGGCCGGGCAGTCGCGCCGCTACGGGGTGCGGCTCTCGACGATCATCGACTTGCAGCCGTTCATCCAGGCGGAACGGATACGGCGGGGGGGAGAACTGAGCCGTAGTTCGGGAAGGTACGCAGCGATCTCCGTGAAGATCGCGTCGATTTCCATCTCCGCGAGCCTTTTGCCGAGGCAATAGTGCGGTCCGCTGCCGAACCCGAGGTGCGGATTGGGATCGCGCAGGATGTCGAACCGATGGGGATCCTCGAATACGGCATCGTCGAAGTTGGCCGATGCGTAGAAGATCCCCACGCGGTCACCGGCTCGGATCGTCGTACCGGCCAGCTCGACGTCGCGTGTGGCCGTCCGCTGGGCCACGATCGCCGGACTGGTGTAACGGACGATTTCCCGTGCGGCCGTTTTCGGCCGCTGTCTCCTGTACAGCTCCCACTGATCGGGATGGTCCAGGAACGCGAGCATCCCGCCACTGATGGCATGCCTCGTGGTCTCGCTCCCAGCGATCGAGAGCAGTATGAAGAAGAACCCGAACTCGTCCGCGGAAAGGTTGCCGGCGAGTTGTGCGGCGACCAGCCCCGACACGATGTCGTCACCCGGCTCCCGAGCGCGCTGCTCCGCGAGTTCCGACGCATAGCCCAGGAGGTTCATACTGGCGGCATTCCCCGACATGCCCGCCTCATCGGTCGGGAAGTCCGCCGGGGCAGTGATCGCGTTGGTGAGCGCGAAGATCCGTGGCCGGTCCGCCTCCGGCACGTTCATCAGTTCAGAGATGACCTGGAGCGGCAGCTCGTCCGCGACGTCGCTGACGAAGTCGATGCATCCCTCTGTTTGGAGCTTCTCGGCAGCCCGCCGCACCGTCCGGCGGGCACACGTCTGCAGGAAGCCCCCCAAGGCCGTCAGTGCCCTGGGCGTGAAGCCGCGCTTGATGATGCTGCGCAGTCTGGTGTGTTCGGCTCCGTCCATGCTGCTCATCAAGAACCTGAGCATCAGGATCTCGTCCCGGGTTACCTCTCTGTCGAACCGTATGACCGACGTGTTCTCGTAGGAGGAGAACACCTCCGGGTTCCTGGAGACGAAGTCGGCTTCGGCGTGGCTTACCACGGCCCAGTAGCCCTCGTCGTCGAACCCGGCCACGCCCCGCTCCTGCGGGCACCAGAGAACCGGCGCGGTCCGTCGGGCGGCGGCGAACTCGGGGTGCGGGAGCCGCACGCCGATGATCTCCGGGTCGGTGAAGTCGATGCTGGTGGTGTCGATGGGCTTCACGAAATTCCTCATACCGGCATCCGTCCGAAGGGGGAGGGTGGAGAGGTCCGGGCGTGTCTGCGACGAAGCGTAGGGAGCTGCATGATCCGGCCTCGTGAGTAGCGACTACTCAGGTCCCGTGCGGTCGAAGGGGCGATCTTTGGGGGACCGTCCGCCCATCGATGGGAGCCGGCCGTCCTCATGCGCACCAGCCCGTACCTGTTGGGGAGTTACGCCCCCGTCTACCGCGAGGAGACCGCGTACGACCTCCCCGTCCGCGGACGCATCCCCGCCGACCTGGACGGACTGTACGCGTACATAGGCCCTAACCCCGTCCGGCCGCCCGTACATCGCGGCATCGACCGCTACCAGTGGTTCACGCAGGACGGAATGGTCACGGGCGTCCGCATCGCGGAGGGGCGTGCCCTGTGGTTCCGCAACCGCTGGATCCGCTCCCGCCGTGTCGCTCGCGCCTTCAAGGAACCGCGTCCGCCGGGCCCCCGCCACTTCCCGGTGGACACCGTCAACACGAACCTCATGGCCCACCGGGGGATGCTGCTGGCCCTCATCGAGACCGGTTGCGCCCCGGTCCGCCTGAGCCCCACCCTGGAGACCCTGGCCTACACCGACCTCGCGGGTGCGCTCCGATACGGATTCAGCGCGCATCCCAAAGTCGACCCGGACACCGGCGAGATTCATGCCTTGGCCGTCTCGCCCCTGCGCACCTGGGGCCAGTACCTCGTCCTCGACGCCGGGGGAACCCTCGTCCACCAGCGCCGCATCCCGTTGGAGGGGCGCCCCCTGGTCCATGACATTTCGCTGACCACTCGTCATGTGATTTTCCTCGAACCTCCTGTCGGCTTCAGCTTCCCGACCTTCTGGAAGGGCCGCTTCCCGTACCGCTGGGACGACAACAGACCGGCACGCATGTGCGTCGTGCCCCGCCCCGGAGTCCCGGGACCGGTGCGCTGGTTCGAATTTCCCCCGGCGTTCGTCTTCCACACCGTCCATGCCCGCGAGACGCCGTCCGGCTCGGTGCAGTTGACGGCCGTCCGCTATCCGCGGCTCTTCGATACGGCCCACGAGGATCCGCTCGACGGCGTGGGAACCCTGTGGCGATGGACGGCCCATCTCGCCACCGGCCGAGTACGGGAGCAACAACTGGGCGATCGGCCGCACGAGTTGCCCCGCAGTCGGCTTCGGCACGCCGGGGGTCCATTGCGTCATTACTATGCCGTCACGGCCGATTCGCTCCACGGCACGCCCGCCCATGAGCCGGACGCCCTGCTCAAACACGACTTCCGGACCGGCGAACCGGAGATACGCAGACTGGGCCGAGGGCGCGCCACCGGCGAAGCGGTGTTCGTCCCACGTCAGGGAGGAACAGCGGAGGACGACGGGTGGGTCATCCATCTCCAGCACGACCGAGCCGCCGCCACCAGCGAACTCGTGCTGCTGGACGGGGCGGACTTCACCGGCCCGCCCGCGGCCGTCGTGCACTTGCCGACGCGTGTCCCCATGGGCGCGCACGGCAACTGGTTCGACGTCCGCGAGCTGTGAACCCACGCGCGTCGGCCGCACCTGCCCGCTGGCGTGGCACCGGCTTTCTGCGATCTCATGTGCACTCAGGGGTTGCGGTCCCCGAGGGTGGCGTCCATCTGCTCAGCTCGCCGTGACCAGTGAGCCCCAGCCCAGGTTGAGGGCGTTGTAGATGCTCGAGTAGTAGATGACCTTCGAGCACTTGCGGGTCGAGCTGGCCGGGGCGCCCTTGCAGGATGTGAGGTCGTGCGGCCAGGCGCTCGCCGCGACATCGACCCCCTTGGCGTAGACGCTGTTGCCGTCGCCGGCGAGTTGGAAGACGGAGCCGCCGCTGTCGCCGTTGCCGGCGACGCTCGTGCCGTCGGTGGAGCTCGCCTTGACCAGACCGTGGACGGGCCCACCGCCGTACCCGTAATCGAGCACCACGCCGGTGGCGTCGATCTTCGCGTTGCAGCTCGTGCCGGTGTAAGAACCGTTGGTGCAGACGTACTCGTTGACGTAGTTGCCCTTGGCGCCCTTGACGTTCTTGACGGTCAGGCCGCTGATCCCCATGTACGGGCCGTACCAGGTCCGGC
>NZ_JBVIYZ010000049.1:0-15576 GCF_055592085.1 Streptomyces sp. NPDC041135 | reverse complement strand
CGGTAACGCCATCCCACCTCCCCATGCCAGTCGAAGTCGTCACATCCGACCAGCACAACGAGCAACCCGGCAAACGTTCCCGGTCACAGCACTAGCCCGGCAAATCGCTCACGAAGAAGAGCAACGCCGCGCCCTGGCCGCCTTCCTGAACGGCTGGGACGCGGCGGGCGGGGGAGCACCGGCGTAGCGCTTGGGCACGCTCCGCTAGGACTGCGCCCGCATACGCGAAGGGAAATCACCCGTCCGGATGACACGGCGGTGGTCCGCCGATCCGCGGTATTGACCGGGCGTGCAGGGCGCGGGACGGCCGTCACGCAACTGCGCGCAACCGGCTCGCTTCGGAGGGGATCATGGCGTTACTTTTCTTCGGCAAGGACCCGAACTCGGGTGAAGGGAACTGCCCGGCGGTGTGGGTGGACACCGACACCGCCCAGGGCCCGGAACTGGTTCTGCAGGGCAAGTTCGCCGACGCGGCGACCCGGGCCGCCTGCAGTCAGGACAGTCCGCCCGCAGACGACGAAGGGATCGTCCGGATCCCGCTCAGCATGGTGGAGCAGATCAGGAAGGCGTGCGATGCCGCAGAGGCTGCCGGCACCCAGCTTTGAGGACCTGCTCGACTCCGCCAACGGCACGCCCTGCACCCGGAGCTCCGCGACGTGTACGCCGTGGGGGAGGAGCGCGAGGTCTTCGAGGCGTTCCTGCGCGACGGGAGCGTGCCCGCGGACGACTCGGCGTGCTGGAGCGGGTGGCTGCCGCTGGTGGAGCGGACCGTCGCCCGCGGGGTGAAGGTCCGCCGGGCCCGGATCGTCTCCGAGGCCGTCACCGACTACATCCGCTTCCAGCACGCCATCACCGACGCCAACCTCCGCGCCGGCGAATAGGTCCGCTGGCTGCCCCGCCGCCGCGCCTCCACCCTCGCCCTGCCCGGCAACGACTTCTGGCTCATCGACGACCAGGTCGTGCGCTGGAACCTGTTCTCCGGTGACGGCGAGGCCATCGAGCCCGACCACACCGACGACCCGCAGGCGGTCAAGCTGTGCATGGAGGCGTTCCGCTCGGTGTGGGATCTGGCCACCGACCACGCCGACTACCGCATCTGACCGACGCACAACCCCAGGGCCACGCACCTCATGACGACCGCCTCCCTCTCGTCCAGCGCTCAGGCGGCCCGCGAGGCGCTCGCCGTCCGGCTCACGCACCTGCGCAAAGACGCCGGCCTCACCGGGAAGGAACTCTCCGCCCGGTGCGGCTGGCACCCCGCGAAGACCACCCGCATCCAGAAGGGCGCAGTGCTGCCCTCGGACGCCGACATCCGCACCTGGTGCGCGGCGTGCGGCGCGGACGACCAGGCCGACGACTTCATCGCCACCGCCCGCGCGGTCGACTCGATGTACATGGAGTGGCGTCGCCTGCACCAGGGCGGCATGCGCCAGGTCCAGGAGGATTGGTACGTCCTGCACGAGCAGTCCCGCCACTGCCGCGTTTACGTCTCCAACCTCCGGCCCGGCTTCCTGCAGACACCGGCGTTCGCCACGGCCCTCATGGAGCAGATCACCCGCTTCCAGGGCACCCCCAACGACATCGCTGAAGCCGTCGCCGCCCGCGTCGCCCGCTCCCGGTTCCTCTACGAGGGCGGCCACCGCTACGTCGTCCTCATGGAAGAGTCCGTCCTGCGCTACCGCACCGCCGACCCCGACGCGATGCGCGGGCAGCTACGCCACCTCCTGGCCGTGATGCCCCTCGCCTCCGTCTCGCTCGGCATCATCCCGTTCACCGTCCAGCGCACGGTTGGCCGCTGGAGGCGTTCTACGTCCACGACGACACCATGGCCGTGGTGGAGACGCTGACGGCGGAGATCAAGGTGACGCAGCCGCGCGAGGTCGCCGACTACGCGCGTACGTTCGCCGGCCTCGCGTCGATGGCCGTCAACGGCGAGACGGCCCGCGCCGGCATCCAGACCGCGATCGACGCCCTGGAGTGAACTTCCGCAATTACTCGCAATCTCGTTGAGAACCGCGTGGCGGCCTCCGTAGCGTCGAATGACACCGACGCAACCCAGCAACGGAGGCGGTGCCCCATGAGCGCACCCACACCCGCCGGACCCACACCCGAACGACGCGGCCTCCAGCCCTCCGCCCTCGGCCGGCCTTCCCCGGCCCTGCTGACCCGCGCCGACCACGGCTACGCCCGCTTCCTCGCCCAGGCCGCCCCGCACGACCGCACCGGCGACCACGACGACGCGGCCAGGCGCCGGTGAGCGACATTTCCACCGTGCTCCACGACCCCCACGGCCTGATCGACGCCGAACTGCCTCTGGACCGCGCCCCGTACGAAGCGCTCGTCACCGCCGTCCTCGCATGGCAGGACCCGAACCTCACGCCCCGCGACTACGAGCAGATCGCCCTCCAGCTCACCGGGCACGCCCGCACGGTCGCCGCCGACGTCCACCGCCACGCCGCCGCCCTGCCGAAGAACGACGGCCGCGGCGCCCTCGCCGACGTTATCCTCCGCGAAGCCGCCGACTCCCTCTCCCAGCCGGTCCAGGGCACCGCCCGCTGCGCTCAGAACCGCGCCCGGCTCGTACGGACCCTGTACGAACGCCTGGACCGCCTTGCGGCCGCGCCCGTCGACCGGGCCGTCTGAACGGCCGCGCACCCGGGCGCGACCACGGACCCGGGCGGGCGGCGCAGCACCCACGGCCAGCCGCTGCCGTTCCTCATTCGGTCGACCGGCGCACCCGAGCGCGCCCGGCCCCCGCCCTGAGCCGCACCTCCAGCAGTGAATGGCGCCGCCGGTGATCTGTGTGTGTGGGAGTGAGCTGAACGTGTCGCTGTCGCCCGCCGTATGTACGACAGGCGTTTCCCTGGCGTAGGCACGACCGGCCTGATCCTTCAGCAGCTCCGCGGCCGCGAGGGCACCCGCATCCGCAAGCTGTATGCCCACCACGCCGAGCGGACAGCAGTGCCCTGGACCAAACGCGACTACAAACCAGGCGACGCCTTCGCCGCTGGTGACGACGTCAACCGGCTCCTGTTAGCCGCGAACTCAGCCCTCTACGGCATCTGCCACGCGACGATCACCGGACTGGGCGCCAGCCTCGCCCTTGGCCTTTTTTACACCGGCAACGCGGTCTCCTTCGTCCTGGACATCGCCGACCTCTACAAGGCCGAGTTCACCATCCCCCTCGCCTTCGACCTCGCCGTGCAGGGTCTCACCTCGGAACGTGACGCGCGTACGGCCCTGATTCACCGGGATGGATACGCTGGGATCACGGGAACGGATGCGGTTGGGGATTAATATCGATACTCCGCAATGGTCGTTCCCTGTAACCGAGAACATGCGGCGTGCTGTACAGGCGTGGCAGCCCATCGATACGACCCGGCTTGACCCCGGCGCCGCCCCTTTCACGAGCGGGACGGCGTGGGTGTAGTGGACGTCTTCGCCGGGGCCGCGGAACTCGACCGAGAACGCGTGCGGCGGTGGGCCCAGTGCCATGCCGTCCAGGCTGCGTTCTGGGGCCGCCGCCACGGCTTTCGTGTCGCCCGCAGCGGACCCACGACTGGACTGGCTCACCGACTTCGCTGACCGCCTGGCGAAGCTCCTTACCGAACACTCGTAGAGCTTGACTGATCGAGCCTCGGTCAACTGGCGCGCTGCGTCAGCGAGTTGTGTGGTTCCCGGTCGGGCTGCCGGGGTAGCGTGTCGACAGCATTCGTGGCGTTCCCTCCGCGCCGCCTGCGGCGGGGCGCCACGCATGCTGTCCCGGAACTGCTGTTCGCCGCAGGCGCTGGGCCTTGGGTCGTTGCCCACCTGACCCAGCCGCTCGTCGGCCTCACTGCTGACCTGGCCCGGCCGGTTGGAGGGTCAGTGACCGGCGCCAGCTTTGACCGCTTTCGTGGCGAAGTAGCCGGAGAGCCAGCCGGCGGTGGCCTCCGAGTGGTGCGGCGCCTCGGCGAAGCCGGTGATGGCGAAGCCCGCCGCGATCTGCCCGCCGAGCTGCTCGGTGAGCGTGTGGCTGTACTCTACCGGCGCGTCGAGGCCCCACAGCCGTTCCCGCTCGGCGGGCTCCAGGTGGGTGAGGTCGCTGTAGGGCAGGCGGTGGCGCACCACCAGCTCGCCGCGCGCCTCCAAGGACTCGGCGTCGAAGAGGTAGACGTCCGGGTTGAGGAAGCCGGACAGCAGCGTCCCGCCGGGGCGCAGCACGCGGTGGCACTCGCGCCAGACCGGCGCCAGCTCAGGGATGAACAGGCTGGAGACCGGGTGGACGACAAGGTCGAACGAGGCGTCCGGGAACGGGCTCAGGTCATGCGCGTCGCCGAGCACGGTGCGTAGGTCGAGCCCCTCCCGCGCCGCGACCATCTCGTCCTGCGCCAGCTGGCGGGGAGAGTTGTCGAAGACGGTCACCTGCGCGCCCGCCGCGGCCAGCACCGGACCCTGCTGGCCGCCGCCGGAGGCGAGGCAGAGCACGTCGCGACCGGCGATCTCGGGCGGGAACCAGGTCGGGTCGACCGGGTCGTACCCGATCAGGACGATGGACCACTGGCCGGCCCGCGCCTTTGCGATCACCTCGGAGCCGACCGGGCGTGACCACTCGTTGCCCTCCTCCACCTCGCGGTCCCAGGCGAGGCGGTTGTGCGCGACGGGGTCGCCGGGAGTCTGGCTCATACGCCGTACCCTAGTTGCGTGTCGTCGGCGGTGGGAGCGACCGTATCCAGCGGGGCCTTCCGCTCGTCGCGGTGACCGGGTTCGCTGTCGCGTAGCCCCGCCAACCCTTCGCGACATGCCATGACCGAGCAGGCCACGCACGCGCAGCAGCTCGTGCCTGTCCACTACCACCAGTACAGGATCAGCGACGAGGACGGCCCCGCCAGCCCCGACCTGCCCCGCCGGCACAACGGCCTGATCGAGGTGGAAGACGGCATCGCCACCGTCCTTACCGGCATCCACACCGGCGACGTCGACGTCACCGTCACCCTCCACACCGACGCACCCCAGCCAGGGGGTACCGAGTGGGAGGAGATCGTCAAAGTCTCACTGCACTCGGCATCGGGCGAACTGACGCGCATGCGTCCCTGCGACGAAGTCCGCATACCGCTCCTCGAAAGCGATCGCGATCCGCCCGGCCGGTCCTGGCACGGGCCGTTCCCGTAACAGCGCTCCGGTCCGCCGAGTGTGCTCCACCGTCGCCCGCGCCGCGAACGTCGGGTGAGCCGTGAGCTGCTCCACCAGATGCGCACAGCACAGCCGAAGCAATTCCCCGTACAGGTCACGGGCGCGCTCCGCCAGGTCTGCCATGGGCCGCCGCAGCTCGTAGGCCAGGCGCCTGGGGTCGAGATCCACCGCGAACAACCGGTCGGCGTCAATTGGGCCCGCGGCGGCGAACGTGTCCTGGACCGCCGCCACTGCCGCCAGTCTCTCGTGCTCCGGCACCGAGGCGTACGCGAACGCGATGCGCTCTCCGAGGACCCGCGCCAGCTTCTCCGGTCCCGCCGGCTTCGGCAGCGGTCGTACCGAATCTGCCACCAGACCTGCCCCTGGCTTCGGCGTCAGCACCGACTTCGCGACCGTCTGGACCACTGTCGACGCCAACCGGATGCCGGCCGTCCGACCCCGGGGCCGCCTGTACGTCCCCGGCGGGCGTCTTTCGAAGCCAGCCGCACTCCGTGCTGGGGCTGCTGTTCGGCGTCGACCGCTCCACCATCACCCGTGCGATCACAGAGACCGTGGGAGACCGTCTACAAGCGCCATCGCCGCTGGTCGGCGGACGGTAACTGGCAGATGCTTCTGTCGAAGGTGCAGGCCGCCGAGGACGCCGTGGGCCGTGTCGACTGGGAGGTGTCCGTGGACTCCACGGCGGTGCGCGCTCACCAGCACGCCGCCGGCGCGAGGAAGGCACCGCCCGCCGCGAGCCCACGCCGGAACGCATCCAGCTCGATGGCCGCTACGGGCAGAACCACCGGCACGTCCGAATGCTCGTTACCGATCACCGCCGTCTGCGCATGCCGTGAGTCACGCATCGGCCCCCCTGATCCCCGCCCCAGCGACGGCCTCCTTGGCCTCGACGGTGACCGTCAGGCCCGATGCGGTCAGGTACGCCGCGGCGACGGCCGCGCCGAACAGCTCGTTGCGCGACCGCCTTCACCGACTGCGAGTCGATGACCGCCGCACTCGGCTCGCAGTCACGGCCCTCGGCATCGCGGACGGCATCGCGCAGCCGGTCATGCAGCTCAGCCACGAGTCCCGCATCCCGCCAGCGGGCGAAGAAGGCATATACCCGCGACCAGGGCGGGAAGTCGGACGGCATCGCCCGCCACTTGATGCCGTTGTCGACGAGGTAGCGCACCGCGTCGATCATCTGCCGATGGCAGTAGCCCTCCGGCCGCCCGCCCCGGCCCGCCAGCCACCCCGGCACCGGCAGCAGATCCCGCACCAGGGCCCACTCGGCATCGCTCATGTCCGAGCCGTACCGCGGCCGGCGATCCGGCCGGTCGGCCGCGTTCCCGAACCTGTGGGCGAGACAGTCACACCCAGGAGTGGACGGACTGGACCCGGCAACCACGACCACGCGACACTTCGACAACAGGGCCTCTTGCTTCTCGCTGGACTCGACAACCGCGAGCTACCAAGAGGCCCTTCCTTCATGCCCGTGCACCCGACAACTCACCCGATCCAGTGCCCTGTTCGAGGCCTGGCCGACCACGCACACGGATAGAGAACAGCCAGTTAGTCATCTGAGTCGGGAGTTCCTTCTATATGTGTAGGTTTGCGGTATGGCTCGTAGGGGGCGGCCGAAGGCCGAGTTGGTGCTGTCGGTGGATGAGCGGGCGGCGCTTGGGGGCTGGGTGAGACTTCTTGACCCCGACGGCTGAGCCTCGCCTCATAGGCCCGGGCTGGCTGATGCGAGCTGAGTAGCCGCTACTCACGTACGCGACTGGAGGACGGCGGAGCGTAGGAGGTGGTCCCCTTCCAGGCAGTGAGTTCAGCTGTAAGCGTCGATAAAGTTGGCCAGGGCAAGGGCCGGTGCCATCGCGAAGCTCGTGGCTGACTCGGAGGGAAGCTCAGGGTGGTCGCGTGCTCGGGGCCTGCAGCCGAATTTCCTGAACCATCACATCGGCATCATCCGTGGTCCCTGCTGGTGGGGGCGCGCAACCAACATCCGAGATCACAAACCGAGCAGGAGCGGTGGGTTAAATGCTGGACCGCATCACTCTGAAGGGCCTCCGCAGCAGAGGCATTCATGGAGTCTTCGAGCATGAGCGTATCGGAGGCCAGGAATCCATCGTGGGTGTAGTCGTCTACCTTGACTCCCGCCTAGTGCTGCGACCGGAAAGGTTCACCGGCTCGGACGCCCGGTGCGGCACCTCGCCGCGTTGTCGCATCACCCGGATAAATCCAGTACGCGGGCGACGCTCCGCCTTGCGATGCACCGCACCGGACGCCGCGAGCTTTCCGGTAAACCTTTCCGGTCACAGCACTAGCAGCCGCGGAAGACGATCTCAATCAGTCGGCGAACACCGCAGTCGTAGCGGAACAAGTTACGGCGGTCATATGCGGAGAGCCGGTCAACCTCATCGAGGTCTTGGCTCATCGTATTGCTGAGCAGTGTCTTATCAACAACGCGGTGGAGGAGGTCGAGGTGACAGTCCACAAGCCGTATGCGCCGATTCCCTTCCTTTTCGAAGATGCATCGGTCACGATTCACTGGTGCCGCGTACCCGAGATGGAGTGACCACACCGTCCGCGAGCTTGCCGCCATAATAGTTCTAAGGATCAACGATGTTCGATTCAGTAACGGTTGAGGCACCCCTCGTCGCTCGATTCAACGACAAGCGGGCTGAAGCTGCTGTCCGGGAACTCGTTATCGCAGTAGGGGAGGATCCGGACCGGGAAGGGCTGGCAGAAACGCCAGCCCGGATAGCCAGGGCTTACAGAGTAATATTTGCAGGCCTGGCCCTGCGGAGGACATCGAGATCACATAGACCTGCGAGCACCACCTGCTGCCATTTTACGGGGTTGCGCATGCGCATGTCGGATACATCCCATCCGCTGACGGCAGAATTACCGGCCTTTCAAAGTTGGCCCGATTGGTTGAGGTGTTCGCTCGCAGACCCCAGGTGCAGGAGCGGCTCACCACTCAGATCGCCGACTCTCTTATGTGCATTCTCCAGCCGCGCGGCGTGATAGTGGTGGCCGAGTGCGAGCGCATGTGCATGTCGGTCCGGGGAGTTCGAAAGCCAGGCTCCCAGACCATTACGTCATCCGTCCGAGGCCAACTCCGGGATAGTGCTACCCGCCAGGAAGCCATAAGTCTCATCATCGGGCGCAGGGCATGATTCAAGGCCCTGATAAGCATACGTATGCCCTTTTCACATGGTGAGGCGGGGTGGTTACATGTCGATGCTGATGCTAATGCAAGGAGGCCCCGGCTGGCGCGGCGACCCTGCCAGCCGACCTAACCGGAGCCCGAAGCGGGCTCGCCATGCCCTGTTCCGTGCGCCCCCCTGCATGACAACTCACTCCTACGTTGAGTGGGAAATCCTCGGAAAGACCGCCCTAGACATAGCACTCGGAACAGGGATTCCAGCCTTCGAAGCGGCCTTCATGAACACATCGAGACATTGGAACGCCTACAACTGTTCACCGACCTTCAGGTTCGGCGGCTCCTATCGGCAAGGAATGGTCACATGGAAGCCGAAGTGCTGATTGACTTGAACACTGCAGTGTTGAACGTCTACGACAAGGCTCTGGCGAGCTACAAGAAGCGCATGCTGGAAAGCAAGCCGATCCTCCTCGCGCTCTTCAACGGAGAGGGTGGCAGCATGATCCTCTACCCTCCCGGCGGCGTACCTAGGGAAGCGCCCCGTGTTCCCGCCGTATACCAGTTCTTCAAGGCAGTCGCGCACGTGCCGATGGGGATCTATTCGGGCTTAAGCATTGACGCACCCAGGTATGAGCGTGCCCGGGAGCTACAGGTGGTCGAGCTCTTTGTAAACGCCTGCGAGGATGCTCACCGACAGGTGCAGCGACTCGCCCCCACACAGGAGGACACGGACGCCATACAGAGGGTGCTGTCACTCAGCCAGGAATTCCTCACCGAAACGCTCAGGGCCACCCGCTCCGACTCCGTCGCCCTACAGGCATATGCACGGGCTTGCGGCCCTGACATCGCCCGGTGCATCGAGAGTGCCGCAGCTATCCAAGTAGCCCACTGGATGGAGGTGCTCGAAAAGTGGCGAGCCGACCTGGGAAACGACTGGCAGCAGCTCCGCGCCGTCACCAACACGCTGTACGTCACACGCCGAGGAAACACCCTCTTCACTGTCCTGGCCCAGTACATGGGCGAGCAGGCGATAGGAGACCGGCTGCTTCTTTTTGAAACCTCCGAGTTCACCACGACGCCGGATACAATGCTGGACCTCCTCGCCCGGGTCGAGGCAGACCGCGAACTCGGCTACACCTTCTTCGCCGACGCCCACCTCATGGATGTCGACATCCTTGCGAACGCAGTGCGGCGTGCTGTCCAGCGTGAAACACACGCGCGCACCATGGCCCCACTCTTGCCAGCCATGGCCCCCTTCGACTCCCATGCATGGCCATGGCCCACTGATCCACTGTCAGGGGGAGGCATCGCTACACTCGACGAGGCCTTATCGCGAATCGCAGCGACTGAGTCCGGCCAACCACCGCTCCAGCGTGAACTCAGCTCGGCCGACAGGCAAGTTGAGGGTAGGTCCGGCCGAGTGCACCGCAGCATCACAGGGATTGGTAGTTCTCACTCCAGCAGCTCAGGCACATGATCAGGGTCGGCCGCGGGATTCTCGCAACAGTCCTTACCAGAGCTGCGTTCCGTTCTCGTGCCAGCCACGCGGCTCCGCCGGATGCGGCGCGGTTGCCCTGGGGTGCGCTGTTGGCAGTGGCAAGCACGATGTTCAGCGTGGTGGTGACCGAGACACTCCCTGCCGGCCTGCTTCCGTCCCTGTCCTTCGGCCTTGCCGTCTCCGAGGGGGCGGCCGGGCAGCTAGTCAGTATCTACGCCGTGGGCACTGTGCTGGCTGCAATTCCCTCAGTGGTCTTAACTCGTGGCGTCCGCCGAAAGCCCCTGCTGCTCATGGCACTTGCGGGTTTCCTCGTCGCAAATACGGTTACCGCGCTGGCTTCCTCGCTCTGGATAGCTATGATCGCCCGCCTGGGAGCCGGGGGGATTGCCGGGTTGTTGTGGAGCATGGTCGCCGGATATGTGCGCAGCATTGTCGCAGCGGGCCTTGGCGGGCGGGCATTGACCGTGGCGTTTGCGGGCACTCCGATAGCACTGGCGGTCGGGACGCCGCTTGGCTCGTGGCTCGGCGATGTCACTGACTGGCGCTGGGCCTTCGGGGTGATGTCGATCATGACAGCTCTCACCCTGGTATGGGCGGTCTGCATACTTCCGAATGTCCCCGCTCAGGGTAGTCAGGCCCGCGCACCGCTGCGTCGCGTTGCGGCCCTCCCGGGTGTCGCCCCGATCATTCTAAGTGCCTTCCTCTGGATGTTCGCCCATAGCGCGATTTATACATACATCGTTGTCTATCTATGCGCCTTTGGTGTGTCCCTCAGCGCGGGGACGGCTTTGTTTCTCTTTGGTGCCGCGGCGGTGGGCGGCCTGCTGGCCACTGGCGCGATCGTGGACCGAAACTTGCGCCGCACTACTCTGGGGGCTCTGCTCGTCTTCATCGTTGGCGCCGTGCTCCTCCTGGTCGGCGGGGCGGCCACCGTCGTGGCAGTGGTCGGACTACTGCTGTGGGGGCTGGGCTTCGGCGGCGCGGCGACCCAGCTGCAGACCGCCCTGGCAGAGGTGGCCGGACCTCAAACTGACACAGCCGTCTCGATCTTCACCACGTCGTTCAACCTGGGCATCTTCGCGGGCGGAGTGGTCGGCGCGCTCCTCATCGACTTCGTGGGATCAGCCACGTTGCCGATAGCTATGGCATCTGGTGGGAGCCTCGCACTGATAGTTCTCGCCCGTCACCGCTCCGCTCTCCCGCGTGGCCGGTGACCACCGAGGCGCGACCTCGCGCCGAGTCCTGCCCGCATCTGTCCCAGCACTTCTCACGGTGGCAACGGCGGTTTGCTCTGAAACACCGTTCGCTTGGACCCGGGGGGCCTGTTCCCTGATTCGTGCCGTTCGGGATGCAGGTCGTGCCATCGGGCACACACCTGGGCGCACCCGCTGCGCCACGAACACCGCGTCGACCGTCGCCGCTGCGCTCCCCGAGGTTGCGGACTCGTGCTTTACTGGGGCGACAACCAGCCGACGCCCGAAGGGATGCGGCTATGGACTCGGACGACGCCAGCGGTGTAGTCACGGGGCTCACCGACCTCAGGGCCGGGTTCGAGGGAGCCCTGATTCTGCCGGCAGATCCCAGGTACGACGAGGCACGGGCCGTCTTCAATGCGGCGATTGACCGCCGGCCTGCCGTCATCGCCCAATGTGTCGGACCACAGGACGTCGCCAGAGCAATCCGGTTCGGGCGTGAGCAGGGGTTAGAGATCGCCGTCCGGGGCGGCGGCCACAGTGTCGCCGGGATGGCGCTCACCGAGGGCGGCATTGTGATCGACCTGCGGCGGATGAACTCGGTGACGGTCGACCCGGCTGCTCGGACAGCACGGGTCGGCGGCGGAACGACCATGACCGATTTCGACCGCGCCGCTCAGCCCTACGGGCTGGCGTGCACGGGTGGCAGGGTCTCCACCACTGGTCTTGGCGGCCTAACCCTCGGCGGCGGGTCGGGGTGGCTCGAGCGAAAGTTCGGACTCACCTGCGACAGTCTGCTGTCGGTCACGCTCGTGACCGCCGACGGCAGCACGCTGCGCGCCGCCGAGGACGAGAACCCGGAGCTCTTCTGGGCGTTGCACGGAGGCGGTGGCAATTTCGGGGTCGTGACCGAGTTTACGTTCCAGCTGCACCCCGTATCGTCGATCACCTTCGCCACACTGCTTTGGGAATCCTCCGCCGGGTTCAACGTCGCCCAGGCCTACCGAGAGTTCATGGCAACCGCCCCCGACGAAATCGGCGGTGCTTTCCGCTTCTGTACGGCGCCACCCGAAGACTTCGTCCCCGAGTCCTTGATTGGTCGCCTCGCCTGCGGAGTCCTGCTCACATACGTCGGAGGAGAGGAAGCCGCTCGGGAGCTGTTCCGGCCGATGTTCGAGCTCGGCCACCGTTGCGCGCTGATGGCCGAGCTGCCGTACGCGGACTTCCAGTGCGCCCTGGACGACCCACCCGACTACCGGATCTACTGGTCCGCGACATATCTGGACGCTCTGCCTGATGAGGTCCTGAGGCGCTTCTGCTCCCGCGCCGAGCAGATGATCACACCGTCGCCGTCCCAGCTGTTCCTGCTCCCCCAGGGGGGAGCCGTCTCCCGAGGCCGAGCGGATCACCCCATCCCATGGCGTACGGCGCCTTGGGTCGTGCCCTCCTATGGAATGTGGGCGGACGCCACTGACGACGAACGCGGTCAGCAGTGGGTGCACGACATGCGGGCCGACCTGAAGCCATGGTCGACCGACGCGGTCTATCTCAATTTCATCGGTCACGAGGGTGAGGAACGCGTCGTGGCGGGTTTCGGCCAGGCCAACTACGAGCGCTTGGCAGCCGTGAAGCGGCGGTACGACCCCGAGAACGTATTCCACCTGAACCATAACATCAAGCCTGAATGACACCACCCAGTACGCAGTGCTGCACTTTCTCGAAACAGGTATATATAGTCACGGAGTTGTCGGGTTGGCAGGCCCCTGACCTGCACCAAGTCCTTGCCGAGTGCCGAGAGAATGGCCTGACCCACCTGATCCTGGACGGCACACTGAGCGTTTTCAGCGGGGCCACTGATCGGGTGACGCCGGTGAGGTCGAGGTGAGGGCCGCAACGCACAAAGCCCCCGTGCCGTTGGGAGAGGTGTTCGAAGTCTCAACCCATCGGCACAGGAGCCCTGTTGGTTCCCTATCCTGCCGCACTCGACCTCCCGCATGCCCTCGTCGAGTGGGTCACGATGCTCATCGTCACCCGTGAGGGTGACCGACGGTGCAAACCCCCGCCGCACCAGCGGGCGCTCGTCGCTCTGGTGTACCTACGCCGCCACGACACCCTCACCCGGATCGCCTCCGGCTTCGGGATATCCGTCGGCACCGCCCACGCGTATGTCGCCGCTGTGACCGGCCTTCTCGCCGAACGGGCCCCGGGCCTGCTCAAGACTCTGCGCGAGCACGATCCGGAGTTCGTCCTGCTGAACGGGACCCTCGCCGAGTGCGACCGCGTCGGCGACAGCCGGGCCGACTACTCGGCCAAGCACCGCCGGCACGGCGTGAACGTCCAGGTCGTCACCGACCCCGCCGGTGAAATCTTGTGGATCTCGCCCACGCTGCCGGGCCGTACCCCCGACCTGACCGCAGCCGGTGCGGGCGGCATTGTTTTGGCTGAGGTCCTTATAGAGCCTGGCGTGCTGGGAACGCAAGATAGGACATTCTTCACCAGCATAAGGGGCGCTTGCGGCATGGTGGAACGAAAATGAGTGAACAATACTCAAGCCGTCAGCACAGTCGGATTCGTAGCTTTAGATGTAGTCTCTTCGGAATTCGAGGTAGTCAGCTTTATTAGGTTGATGGATCACAACAAATTAACCTGCACTAGTGATTGGAAGTCGACTCTCCTACGCCACGACAGAGGCCTGATGGAAATTACCGAATTTTCTCCCCAGGGATAAGTGAATCAGATGAAGAGCTATCGAGTTTTTGCCAGAGCAGGCGCCACGTGTGTTTTGGGCATCGCTATTGCAAGTGCTGGCCAAGGTTCGAGTTGGGCAGCCCCCTTTCCTCCCTCCTCGAGCGCATATCACCGCTACCTTGGAGTAGATGTCCAACGCCAAGAAAAAAGTAACTGGTGTTGGGACGCCTCAGGAAACTCTGTTGCGGCGTACTGGGGCCTTAAGCTCACTCAGCAGGAGTTTTGTCGGCAGGCAAGGAACCTGGCTCCCGGGACGCCCTGTCCAAATGAGGGCGCAGGTTTTGGTGAAATTCGCAACGTCTTGGCGAAAAACAACATAAGGTTCCCTGGTGACACTTGGGGTGCATTGACGATCGATGATCTCAAGTATGAGATTGACCGAAACCGTCCCGTAGTAACTCGAATCGGATGGAAGAGTGGCGGAGGGCATCTAGAAGTAGCGCTGGGCTACAACAAGCAGACAAACACCATTCTCTATGGTGATCCGAACTCGGACAGTCGGTATCACGTCAGAGATTACCAGTATTACACGAGTAACACATCATGGGAATGGACCGCAACAATGGTACACATAAGCAACAAGACGCAACTTTAGGAGGGAATTCAGATGTCAAAATATTATGCAATTCGTCCTGCAATGCCGGTAATTCTAGCAGTCGTCGCAATCAACGCTTGTACTGGTTTTGCCTCCGCTCAAACAGCACCTGACGCTCCGTCTTCTGTCGACATGAAGGAGTCTGCTCTTGCAGCTCATTCATCCAAGGTCGTTGATCATTTGGCAGGGATTCGCTTCCCCGGCAATGAGGCGGCCGCCGTCGACCGGCGTAAGGTAAAGATCGACGATGAACAGATCTCCGTCTATGAGATAACCCCGGAGTTTGTCACCAAGAAAGCATCCGCCCCCGTAGGGCGACTTGCTTATATAGCTACACCAGCCCGAGCTGGGGACGGCAGCGCAGTTACGCTGTCCACAGTGCGTACCCCAACCGGATGGCAAATGGTCGATGTGGCGAGCGGCCGTCAGGAGTTTTCCGCTGCAGCCGCTTTACCGGAAGGAAGTCTTCTCCTCCACGAACCGCAATCTGACGGTTGGTATGCCTGGTCTGACAATGAAATAAAAACGATTGAGGCAAAGGGGGAAAGGTCTGGAGAAGTTCGCACTATTTCCGAATATCAAACCCTAGTTAATAGTCGTTATGCTGACAAGATGCCAGGTTCTTCCTATGACCGTGAGGGGAAGGCGGGGGGGTGGGGTCCAGCATACACAGAAGCCGCTCCCGAGTACTCTTTCTCTGGACTTTCTGCACCTTGGAATGTGGCACTTGCCGGCTTCTTCCTGGCGGCTACGCTTCTTAAGGTAGCGCATTACAGGCGACGCAATAGCGTTTCATCCCGAAGAGGGGGTTCGAAGTAAGGTAGAATCTTATAGCGGTTAACCTCGATGTTCATGGGGGTCCGTCGACGGAGTCGGCGGACCTTTTCTTTTTTCTGAGGCGAGGCGGGCAGGCTGGTGGCCCCACTGTTGCGCCGAATGGGCGCCGGGCTCCACTACTGACCTTGAATGCGTGATGTCGTCATGGTGGCTGGTGCCGGAGGCTGGTGCCGGTGAGGCAGCCGTCGAGGACGTCGGGGCGGTACTGGAGCTGGCGTAGGCCGCGCCGGACGGCGGTGATCAGATCGTCGGGGTCGGCGAAGGCACGATTGGCTGTGGTGGTGCGTCGTAGGACGGACCAGATGCCTTCGACCGGGTTGAGGTCGGGTGCGTAGGGCGGCAGTTGGAAGACGGTGAGCCAGTCGCGGTCGGCGATGTAGCGGCG
>NZ_JBVIYZ010000048.1:0-15663 GCF_055592085.1 Streptomyces sp. NPDC041135 | reverse complement strand
CCACCACCGACCGCACCCTCACCCTCACCACCGACACCCTCACCCTCGGCCAACTCACCCTGCACCCCCTCACCCCCGGCCAACTGCGCTCGGCGCGTCCCGGGGTCTCGGACACGCTGCATGCCGTCGCCTGGGTGCCGATCGCGGAGTCGGAGCAGGCGTCGGACGCGGCCGAAGACAGCGCGGGGGGTCTGCGTACCGCGGTGATCGGCCCGGAGAGTTCGGCGCTCGTGGGCGCCCTGGGCGAGGGCACTCCCCGGTACGCCGACCTCGACGGGCTGCTCGCGGGGGACCGGGACGCCGTACCGGACGCCGTGTTCGTGGACCTGTGCCGGGCGGCGGCCGCCGGGGACGATGTCGTGGCGGCCACGCACACCGCCGTCGCCGAGGCGCTGGACCTGGTCCGGGGCTGGTCGGCGCAGACGCGGCCGGTGGCCGCGCGGCTCGTCGTGGTCACCCGGGGCACACAGGCGACCCGGCCCGGTGAGGCGGTCACCGATCTGCCCGGCGCGGCGGTGTGGGGACTGATCCGTACCGCCCAGAGCGAGTCGCCCGGCTGCTTCACCCTGCTCGACCTCGGTGCCGGCGGTGAGGACCTGGCTGCCCGGGCCGCCGCCCTGCGCGCGGCCGCGACCACGTCCGAGGGCCAACTCGTCCTGCGCGACGGCGAGGTGCGCGGCAACCGGCTCGTCAAGGCGGCCGCCGACAGCGTCCTCGTGCCCCCGGCCGGTACGGACGGCTGGCACCTCGGCAGCACCGGGAAGGGCACCCTCGACAAGGTCGCGCTCGTCGCGTCCCCGTCGGCCACCGCGCCGCTGGCCGCGGGGCAGGTGCGGGTGGCCGTACGCGCGGTCGGGCTCAACTTCCGTGACGTGCTGATCGCCCTCGGCAGTTACCCCGGCGAGGCACCGATGGGCAGCGAGGGTGCCGGTGTCGTGGTGGAGACCGGGCCCGGGGTGAGCCGGTTCGCGCCCGGCGACCGGGTGATGGGGCTGCTGGGTGACGGGGGCGGGCCCGTGGCCGTCACCGACCACCGCACGCTGGTGCGCGTGCCGGGCGACTGGACGTTCGCCCAGGCCGCCGCGGCACCCATCGTCTTCCTCACCGCGTACTACGGGCTGGTGGACCTGGCGGGGCTGCGGGCCGGGGAGCGGCTGCTGGTGCACGCCGCGGCCGGCGGTGTGGGGATGGCGGCCGTGCAGATCGCCCGGCACCTGGGCGCGGAGGTGTACGGCACCGCCTCACCCGGCAAGCAGGACACCCTGCGCGCCCTCGGCCTGGACGACGCCCACCTCGCCAACTCCCGCACCACCGACTTCGAACAGCACTTCCTCACCGGCACCGGCACCGGCGGCCAGGGCATGGACGTCGTCCTCGACGCGCTCGCCCGCGAGTTCGTGGACGCCTCACTGCGGCTGCTGCCGCGCGGCGGACGCTTCCTGGAGATCGGCAAGGCGGACATCCGTGACCCCGGCGAGGTCGCCGTCCGGCACCCGGGCGTGGCCTACCAGGCGTACGACCTCATGGACGCCGGTCCCGAGCGGATCCAGGAGATGCTGGAGGAGCTGATCGCGCTGTTCGAGAGCGGGGCGCTGACGCCGCTGCCGGTCGCCGCCTGGGACGTACGGCAGGCCCGTGACGCCTACCGGCACATGAGCCAGGCCCGGCACACCGGGAAGGTGACGCTGACGGTGCCGCGGGGGCTGGACGTGCGGGGCACGGTCCTGATCACCGGGGCCACCGGCTCCCTGGGCCGCCTCCTCGCCCACCACCTCGTCACCGAACACGGCATCCGCCACCTGCTCCTCACCAGCCGCCGCGGACCCGACGCCGACACCGCCCCCGAACTCCTCAGCACCCTCACCGACGCCGGCGCACAACCCCGCCTCGTCGCCTGCGACACCGCCGACCCCACCGCCCTCACCCACCTCATCGACTCCGTCGACCCCGACCACCCCCTCACCGCCGTCATCCACACCGCCGGCGTCCTCGACGACACCCTCCTCACCACCCTCACCCCCGACCGCCTCACCCACGTCCTGCGCCCCAAGGTCGACGCCGCCTGGCACCTGCACCGCCTCACCGCCCACCTCGACCTCGCCGCCTTCGTCCTGTACTCCTCCGCCGCCGGCCTCCTCGGCAACGCCGGCCAGGCCAACTACGCCGCCGCCAACACCTTCCTCGACGCCCTCGCCCACCACCGCCACACCCACGGCCTGCCCGCCACCTCCCTCGCCTGGGGCCTGTGGCACACCACCCACGGCATGGCCGGACACCTCGGTGCCGCGGAGCTGGCCCGGATGAGCGCGACCGGCATCGCCCCGCTCACCGCCGAACAGGGCCTGGCCGCCCTGGACGCCGCGCTCGGCCACCACCGGCCCGCCCTGGTGCCCGTGACCGTGGATCCGCCCGCCCTGCGTGCCCGCGCCGCGAACGGCACGCTTCCCCCGCTGCTCAGCGGCCTGCTGCGAAACCCGGTCCGGCGCACGGAGAAGGGCGCCGCCGGGACCGGCGAGCAGGCCCTGACCGCCCGGCTCGCCCGCCTCACCGAGACCGAACAGCAGCAGGCGCTGCTCGATGTCGTACGGACCGAGGTGGACGCCGTACTCGGCCGCACCGGAGGCGGCAGCCTCGACGCGGGGCGCGCGTTCAAGACGATGGGCTTCGACTCGCTGTCCGCCGTCGAACTGCGCAACCGCCTCAGCGCCGCCACCGGCCGCCGCCTGTCACCCACGCTGATCTTCGACCACCCCACCCCGGCCGCGCTCGCCGCCCACCTGCGCGAGGGACTGGTGGGCGCTGCCCCGGCCGCCGCACCGCCCACCGAGCGGCCCGCACCGGCCACCGGCGACGACCCCATCGCCATCGTCGGCATGGCCTGCCGCTTCCCCGGCGGCGCGGACAGCCCGGAGCGGCTGTGGCGGGTGCTGGCGGACGGCGTGGACACGGTGGGGGAGTTCCCCGCCGACCGCGGCTGGTCCTCGGACCTGTACGACCCCGACCCGGAGTCCGCCGGCCACTCGTACACCCGCCAGGGCGGATTCCTGTACGACGCCGCCGAGTTCGACGCGGACTTCTTCGGCATCAACCCGCGCGAGGCCGTCGCCATGGACCCCCAGCAACGCCTGCTGCTGGAGACGGCCTGGGAGGCGCTGGAGCGGGCCGGCATCGACCCGCACACCCTGCGCGGCAGCGACACCGGCGTCTACGCCGGAGTGATCACCGGCGACTACGTCACCCGGGTCGGTGAACTGCCCGACGGCATCGAGGGGTACGTCTCCACCGGCACCACCACCAGCATCGCCTCCGGCCGCGTCGCCTACACCCTCGGCCTCGAGGGCCCGGCGATCACCGTCGACACCGCCTGCTCCTCCTCCCTGGTCGCCCTGCACCTCGCCGCCCAGGCCCTGCGTCAGGGCGAGTGCTCGCTGGCCCTGGTGGGCGGAGCCACCGTGATGGCGGGCCCGGTCAACTTCATCGAGTTCTCCCGCCAGCGGGCCCTCTCGCCGGACGGCCGCTGCAAGGCCTTCGCCGAGTCCGCCGACGGCACCGGCTGGGGCGAGGGCGTCGGCATGCTCCTCGTCGAGCGCCTCTCCGACGCCCAGCGCCACGGCCACCCCGTCCTCGCCCTGGTGCGGGGCAGCGCCGTCAACCAGGACGGCGCGAGCAACGGCCTGACCGCCCCGAACGGCCCGGCTCAGCAGCGGGTCATCCGGCAGGCCCTGGCCAACGCCCGCCTGACCGGCGCCGACGTGGATGCCGTGGAGGCGCACGGCACGGGCACCAAGCTCGGCGACCCCATCGAGGCCCAGGCCCTCATCGCCACCTACGGGCAGGACCGCAGCCCCGAACGGCCCCTCTGGCTCGGCTCGCTCAAGTCCAACGTCGGCCACACGCTCGCCGCCGCCGGCGTCGGCGGAGTGATCAAGATGGTCCAGGCGATGCTGCACGGGGTGCTGCCTCGGACGCTGCACGTCGATGCGCCGAGTCCGCACGTGGACTGGTCGGCGGGGGCGGTGTCCCTGCTGACGGAGGAGCGTGACTGGCCAGAGGCGGACCGGCCGCGCCGGGCGGCGGTGTCGTCCTTCGGCATCAGCGGCACGAACGCCCACGTCATCATCGAGCAGGCGGCGGAAGCGGAGGCGGAGCCGGAGGCGGTTGTCGCCGGGGAGGGTGCGCAGGTTCCGGGTGTCGTGCCGTGGGTGCTGAGCGCCCGGTCGGCGGAGGCGCTGCGGGAGCAGGCGGTGCGGCTGCGGGAGTTCGTCACGGCGGATGCTTCGGCGGGCGTGCTGGATGTGGCCCGGTCCCTGGTGGAGACGCGGACGGTGTTCGAGCACCGGGCGGTCGCGCTCGGCAGCGGCCGGGACGAGCTTCTGGCTTCGCTGACGGCACTGGCGGACGGCGACGCACCGACCGGGGTGGCGGACTCGGGCCGTACGGCGTTCCTGTTCACGGGGCAGGGCAGTCAGCGGGCGGGGATGGGCCGGGAGCTGTATGCCGCCCAGCCTGTGTTCGCGGAGGCCTTCGACGCGGTGTGCGCGGTGGTCGACCCGTATCTGGAGCGGCCGTTGCGTGAGGTCGTCTTCGGCGACTCGAACCTGCTCGACCAGACGCAGTACACGCAGGTGGCGCTGTTCGCGGTGGAGACGGCGCTGTTCCGGCTGGTGGAGGCGTTCGGGCTGCGCCCGGACGTGCTGATCGGGCATTCCATCGGTGAGCTGAGCGCCGCGCATGTCGCGGGGGTGCTGTCGCTGGAGGACGCGGGCAGGCTCGTCGCCGCGCGGGGCCGGCTGATGCAGGCCGCACGTGATGGCGGGGCGATGCTCGCGGTGGCCGCACCGGAAGCTGTAGTGGCTCCGGTCATCGGTGAGTATGCGGGCCGGGTGGATCTGGCCGCGGTGAACGGTCCCGCGGCGGTCGTCGTCTCCGGTGACGCGGACGCGGTCGAGGAAATCGCGGAACGCTTCCGCGCCGAGGGCGTGAAGGTGAAACGCCTCACCGTCAGCCACGCCTTCCACTCCCCCCACATGGACGAGGTGCTGGAGGAGTTCACCCAGCTCGCCTCGACACTCACCTTCCACGCCCCGCTCATTCCGATCGTCTCCAACGTCACCGGGCGACTGGCGACCACCGAGGAGCTGACGGACCCGGGCTACTGGGCCCGGCACATCCGTGGCACCGTCCGCTTCCACGACGGCATCCAGACCCTCGCCGGCGAACAGGGCGTGAGCCGGTACGTCGAACTCGGCCCCGACCCCGTACTGACCACCATGGTGCAAGGCGCGCTGAACGCTGGTGAGTTCACCGCCGCTGCCCTGCTGAAGCGGGACGAGAACGAAGAACGCACCTTCCTTTCCGCCCTGGCCACCGCCCACGCCACCGGCGCCGAAGTCGACTGGACTCCCCTGCTCACCGGTGGCCGGCGCACCCCGCTACCCACCTACGCCTTCCAGCGTGAGCGGTACTGGCTTCAGGGCACCACCCGCAGTGACGTCACCGGAGCCGGTCTGGATGCGGCAGCTCACCCCCTGCTCGGTGCACAGGTCGAACTCGCCGACTCCGGACACCTCCTGCTCACCGGCCGGCTGTCGTTGGCCTCCCAGCCGTGGCTGGCCGACCACGCCATCGCCGGAACCGTGCTCCTGCCCGGCACCGCACTGGTCGACCTCGCCCTGCACACCGCCACCCACACCGGCCACACCACCGTCGACGACCTCACCCTCCTCACCCCCCTCGTCCTCGACGAAGACACGGCACTCACCCTCCAGATCACCGCCCAGCCCGCCGCCGACGACGGCACCCGCGCCCTGACCGTGCACACCCGCCCCGCCGACAGCGACGACGCGGCCTGGACCCTGCACGCCACCGCCACCCTCACCACCACCGACACCCAAGCCACCCCCACCCCCGCCGCCTGGCCCCCACCCGGCAGCGAACCCGTCGACCTCACCGGCCTCTACGACCGCCTCACCGACCACGGCTACGACTACGGCCCCACCTTCCAAAACCTCACCCACCTCACCAAGGACCCGGCCACCGGCGCCCTCCACGCCACCGTCACCCTCCCCGACTCCCTCGACCCCGCCGGGCACACCGTCCACCCCGCCCTCCTCGACGCGGCCCTCCACGCCCTCCTCGCCACCACCCCCGACCTCACCGACACCCTCATCCCCCACACCTGGAACGCCATCACCACCCACACCCCCACCACCCACCACACCGACCGCACCCTCCACGTCACCCTCACCCCCACCACCGACCGCACCCTCACCCTCACCACCGACACCCTCACCCTCGGCCAACTCACCCTCGCCGCAGCCCACCGGCAGGCCACCGCCGTTCCGCTGCACGAGCTGGTCTGGAAGCAGGTGGAACTGCCGGACGGGGCGGTCGACCTGGCGGCTGAGGCGGCCGTGTGGGGTCCGGACCCGCTGGGTGCCGGTGCCGCGCTCGGGGTCGCCGGCGCCGAACCCGGCACGCCCCGCCGCTACGCGCTGCTGGCCTGCGACGACGACGTGACGGACAGCGCGGGTGCCCTCGCCGGGGTGCGGCGTCTGCTGGCGCGGGTGCAGGACTGGCTCGCGGACCCGGCGCAGGACGGCTCGATCCTGGTGCTGCTGAGCGGGAACGCCGTGAACGCCGTACCCGGTGTCCTCGCCGCGCACGGCCTGCTGCGTACCGTCGCCGCCGAGCACCCCGGCCGGGTGGTGATCGTCGGGCTCGATCCCGGGGACGAGGCCGCCTGGCGGACGCTGCCGCGCGCCCTCGCCGCGGGCGAGCCGGAACTGCGGATCAGCGGTGGGGAGGTGACCGTACCCCGGCTGGCGCCCGCCGAGACGCCGGTCGCCGCTGCCACGGACCTGGAGCCGGAGGGCACCGTCCTTCTCACCGGCGCCACCGGCGCCCTCGGCGGGGCGGTCGCCCGGCACCTGGTCGCCGCGCACGGGGTGCGCCACCTGCTGCTCGTCAGCCGTCGCGGTCCGGACGCCGACGGAGCCGGTGCACTCCTCGCCCAGCTGCACGACGCGGGCGCGCAGGCCCGGCTGGTGGCCTGTGACACCGCCGACCCCGCCGCCCTCGCCCACCTGGTCGCCTCCGTCGATCCCGCCCATCCGCTGACCGCCGTGGTGCACACCGCCGGTGTGCTGGACGACGGTGTGGTGCAGTCGCTCGACGCCGAGCGCCTGGCTCGGGTGTGGCGGCCGAAGGCGGACGGCGCCTGGCAGCTGCACCGGCTCACCCGAGACCTCGGTCTGCGCGCGTTCGTGCTGTTCTCCTCGGTCGCCGGGCAGACCGGCAACGCCGGCCAGGCCAACTACGCCGCCGCCAACGCCTACCTGGACGGTCTCGCCGAGTACCGCCACGCCCAGGGACTGGCCGCGACCTCCATCGCCTGGGGGCTGTGGAGCGGCACCGGTGAGCGGGACGGGATGGGGGCGGCCCGGACCGGGCTGGGCGGGCTGCGGGCGCTCGCGGTGAGCGAGGGCCTGGCGCTGCTGGACGCCGCGCTCGGCGCGGACCGGCCGGTCCTGGTCGCTGCCCGGTTCGACCTGCCCGCGCTGCGGGAGCGGGCCGACGCGGGCACCCTGCCGGCGCGGCTGCGCGGGCTGGTGCGCCGTACGGCGGCGCACGGCCCGGGGCGGGCCGCGGTGCCGCTGGCCGAGCAGCTGGCCGGGCTGGCGGAGGAGGAGCAGTCGCAGGTGTGCCTGCGGCTGGTGCGCTCCACCGTGGCGGCGGTGCTCGGACATCCCGACGACAGCCGTATCGAGGACGAACAGCCCTTCAAGAGCCTGGGCTTCGACTCGCTGACCGCGGTGGAGCTGCGCAACCGGCTCAGCGCGGTGACCGGCGGTCCGCTGCCCGCGACGCTGGTCTTCGACCACCCCACGCCCGCCGACCTCGCCGACTTCCTGTGCACGACGCACCGCCCGGCCTCGGCACCGCAGCCGCTGCTCGCCGAACTGGACCGGCTGGAGGCGGCGTTGGCCACCGGACCCGGCGAGGAGCTGCGCCGCTCGGTCGCCGCCCGGCTGGAACGGCTGCTGGCCGCCTGGTCGGCGCAGGAGCGCGACGGGCAGGACCCGGCCGCCGGTGCGGAGGCCGACGCGGTCGCCCGTATCCAGGGCGCCTCGGCCGCGGAGATCCTCGAGCTGATCGACGAGGAATTCGGGCGGCCCGCATGAACCGACCCGTCCGCCGGACACCCCCCGGGGCGGTGGCGCCCCGCACGGCCGGGACCCACCCGCCGGGCCCGCCCCGGCCGCCCGGCCCAGCGCACCCGCCCGGCGGACCGGCGGCGCCGGCGACGACGCCGTACACCCCCTCGCCATCGACTCCGACAGAACGGGACCACCCCATGACCAAGGCAACGGCCGCCGCGACGGCCACCGTCACGGCACCCGCCACCTGGAACGTGCTCCTCGACGACGACCCGGCGTCCGTGGTCCTCGCGGCCGACTTCGACGCCAGCGGCCGCGCCGAGGCCCGGTTCACCGACCTCGCCGGACACCTCGGCGACGGCCTGACCCTGTGGGAGACCGTCCCGCAGGCCGTCGCCACCCGGCCCGACCTGCCCGCCGAGGCCTACATCAAGCAGTGGACGGACGAGGTGCGGGCCGGCGGCCGCCGGGTCCGCGCGGTCCTCGGGTTCTGCGCGGGCAGCGTCTACGCGGCCGCGCTCGCCCAGGAGGTCGAGGCCTGGCAGGGCAGCTACCCGCTGACCGTGCTGTTCGACCCCGAGCGCGCCTCCGCGGCCAGCATGTACTGGCAGTTCCACAAGGCCGTCGGCCAGATGACGCCGACCGTCGGCCCGATCGCGACCGGTGCCGCGCAGGACGCCGGGCAGCGCGCCCAGGAGGACAGCCCGAACCTGGCCGACCTGGCCCGCAGGCTGCTGCTGCTCTACCACGGCGTGGCGGAGAAGGCCTTCGACAAGCTCGGCCTCGACGCCGCGCGCCGGGCCGAACTGACCGAGACGGCCGGGGCGTTCCTGTCCTACCTGGCCACTGCCGAGCAGATCGAACCGCTGCCGGCCTGGGGGCGCTCCACCGTGATCACCTCCGCCACCCCGACCAGCGGCCTCAACGCGCTGCGCGCCCTGCACCCGGGCCAGTTCGACGACCTGCCCGCCGAGGAACTGCGCTTCGACGTCGCCCACGTCGACCTGCTGCGCACCGCGGAGATCGGCCGGAGCGTCGCCCGCCTGATCAAGGACCGCACCTGACCTCCAGCCAGCGAAGCCCGACCGCGCCTTTCGACCTGCGAAGGAAACCGGAATGCTCACCACTCCCACGTCGCCGGTGAACGCCCCGGCGCCCGCTCTCGTCGCGGCCAACCGCAAGGAGCAGGCGCTGTGGCTGCTCGAACAGCTCGTCCCCGACAGCGCGGTCAACAACCTCTCCATCGTCTTCACCGCCGAGGGCACGCTGGGCGAGTGGGAGATCCAGCAGTCCCTCGACGCCCTGCTGGCCCGGCACGACATCCTGCGCACGGTCTTCTACGGCACCGCCGCGGGCCTGGTGAAGCAGGTGGTGCCGGCCGCACGGTTCACCGTCCCGGTGCGGGTGCGGGAGATCGGCGCGGACGCGGCCGACGCGGAGATCGACGCGGTGGTGCGCGAACCCTTCGCCTTCGACGGCACGCCCCTGGTGCGCGCCGCCCACCTCCAGGGCCCCGACGGCGACGTGGTCTGCGTCGTCGTCCACCACATCGTCTTCGACACCGTCTCCTCCGCGATCCTGCTCCAGGAGTTCATCGAGGCGTACGAGGCCGTGTCGGCCGGGCTCGGCATCCCCGACGGACTGCGCGAGGTCCAGCCGGTGCTGCGGTCCACTCCCTACGAGGAGGCGAGCCTCACGTACTGGCGCGAGCACCTCAAGGGCTTCGACCCGAGCGCGCTCGGCCTGGACTGCGGCACCGAGGACGTTCCGGAACCCACCCTGACCGGCGACTACGTCCTGCACTCCCTGACCCCGCAGGCGCACGAGGCGGTCCGGCGGATGCAGCGCGAACTGCGCGCACCGGAGGCGGTCGTCCTGCTCGCCGCCTACTACCTGCTGCTCGCCCGGCACGGCGCCGGACCCGACATCGTCGTCGGCTCCCCGGTCAACGTCCGCGGCCGGAACGCCCCGCGGGCCATCGGCTACCACGTCAACACCCTCCCGCTGCGCGCCCACGTCGACCTCGACGCCGGCTTCGGCGACCTCACCGCCCGGGCCCGCGACGCCTTCTTCGGTGCGATGACCCACACCGACGTACCCGTCGACGCGCTGCTGCCCGAGGTCCAGCACACCGGCGCGTCCTGGCGCAACACCGTCTTCCGGCACCTGTTCAACTACGTGCCGGACGCGGGCCCCGAGCACTTCGAGATCGACGGCACCCCCGCCCGCCGGCTCCTCGTGGAGAACGGGCACAGCAAGTTCGACCTCGAATTCTTCTTCTTCTCCTCACCCGAGGAGATCAAGATCCGCGGAGTCTTCTACACCGAGATCCTCAGCCGCACCGACACCGAGTTCCTCCTCGAGCGCTACGACGCCCTCCTCGTCGCGCTCGGCGAGGAGCCGCAGCGGCCGATGGGCGAGATCCCGGTGCACAGCGAGTGCGACACGGCGGTCATCGCCGCCGCCAACGACACCGGCCGCGAGGTCAGCCCCGCCACCCTGCTCCAGGCCGTCTCCCGCAGCGTGCGCCGCACACCCGGCGCGCCGGCCGTGGTCACCGGCGACCGCGAGACCTCCTACGGCTCCCTGTGGGCGGCCGCGCTCACCGACCGCGACCGGCTCACCGCCGCCGGCGTCACCCCGGGCTCCGTCGTCGCCGTCGCCGGACGCCGCGGCCCCGAACTGGCCGCCGCCGTCCTCGGCACCTGGCTGGCCGGCGCCGCCTACGTCGCCCTCGACCCCGACCACCCGGCCCGGCGCACCGCCTACCTGCTGGCGGACTCCGGCGCCGGCGCCGTCCTCGCCGCCGACGGCGTCGAGGTGCAGGCCGGACCCGGCATCCCCGTCCTTCCCATGGCGGCACCCGGCGAGCCCACGGCCGTACCGGCGCCCGCCGACCTCGCCGCCGCGCCCGGACCGGACGACACCGCGTTCCTCATCTACACCTCCGGCTCCACCGGACAGCCCAAGGGCACCGTCATCACCCACCGCGGCGTCGCCAACGTCATCGCGCACTTCGCCGGCGAACTGCGCGCCGCGCCCGGCGAGACCACCCTGTGGCTGACCACCTTCACCTTCGACATCTCCTCCGTGGAGCTGTACCTGCCGCTGGTCAGCGGCGGCCGGGTCGCCGTCGCCCCGGACACCGCCCGCACCGACGGCCGGGTCCTGCGCGAGGTCCTCACCCGCCACGGCGTCGACATCCTCCAGGCCACCCCCACCACCTGGCGGATCATCACCGACGCGGCCGAGGACCTGCTCGCCGGACGCCGCGGCCTCACCGGCGGCGAACCCCTGCCGCCCGCACTCGCCCGCCGGATCACCGCCGCCGGCTGCGAACTGCGCAACGCCTACGCCCCCTCCGAGACCACCGTCTACTCCACCTCCGGACTCGTCCCCGACGACGCCACCCGCGTCGACATCGGCCGCCCCCTCAGCAACACCGTCGCCTTCGTCGCCGACGAGGCCGGCCGGGAACTGCCCGTCGGCGTGCGCGGCGAACTGTGCATCGCCGGGCACGGGGTGGCCGCCGGCTACCACGGCCGGCCCGAGCTGACCGCCGAACGCTTCGCCGTCCACCCCGTCCACGGCCGCTTCTACCGCACCGGTGACCTCGCCTGCTGGCTGCCCACCGGCGAACTCGAACTGCACGGCCGGGTCGACCGGCAGGTCAAGGTGCGCGGCAACCGCATCGAACTCGGCGAGGTCGAGGCCGTACTGCTGGAACACCCGGACGTGTCCGGCGCCGCCGTCGTCGTCGACGACGCACCCACCGGGCCCGCCCTGGTCGCCTTCCTCGTGCCCGCCGACGGCGCCGCACCCGACGACCTGCCCGCCCGGCTCTGGCAGCACGCCCGCGCCGCCCTGCCCGGAGCCGCCGTACCGCAGGAGTACCTGACCGTGACCGCCTTCCCCACCACCGTCAGCCAGAAGACCGACCACCGGGCGCTGACCCGGCTGGCCGCCGAACGGCGCGCCGCCCGCGCCGCCGCCGGACCCGGCGCCGAGGACGGCGACGAGGTGACGGCCGGACTCGTCGCCCTGTGGCGGGAACTGCTCCAGCGCAACGACGTCGACGCCACCGCCAACTTCTTCGCCCACGGCGGCCACTCCCTGCTCGGCGCCCAGCTCGTGCAGCGCGTCGAGAGCCGCTTCCAGGTCACCGTCCGCATGGTCGACCTCTACAACGACGCCACCCCCGCGGGCATCGCCGCCCGCATCCGGGCGGCCCGGGCCACGGACGGAGCGGCGTGATGAGCGAACAGGACCCCAAACTCCTCGACTACCTCAAGCGGATGACCCTCGACCTGCGCGAGGCCCGCCGCCGCATCGACGAACTCGAGGACGCGGCCCACGAGCCCATCGCCGTCATCGGCATGAGCTGCGCCTACCCCGGCGGCGTCGCCTCCCCCGACGACCTGTGGCGGCTGGTCGCCGACGGCACCGACGCCGTCGGCGACTTCCCCGCCGACCGCGGCTGGGACCTCGCGGGCCTGTACGACCCCGACCCGGACGCCCCCGGCACCTGCTACACCCGCCAGGGCGGCTTCCTCGACGACGCCACCGCCTTCGACGCCGGCCTGTTCGGCATCACCCCCAAGGAAGCCCTCGCCATCGACCCCCAGCAGCGCCTCCTGCTGGAGCACAGCTGGGCCGCCGTCGAACGCGCCGGCACCGACCCGCGCACCCTGCGCGGCAGCCGCACCGGCGTCTACGTCGGCGTCATGTACAGCGACTACGGCTCCCGGCTGCGCCCCGCCCCCGCCGGCTACGAGGGCTACATCGGCGCCGGCAGCGCCCCCAGCGTCGCCTCCGGCCGGATCTCCTACTCGCTCGGCCTCGAAGGCCCCGCCCTCACCCTCGACACCGCCTGCTCCTCCTCCCTGGTCGCCCTGCACCTGGCCTGCCAGGCACTGCGCAGCGGCGAGTGCACCACCGCCCTGGCCGGCGGGGTCACCGTCATGGCCACCCCGGGCACCTTCGTCGAGTTCGCCCGGCAGCGCGGCCTGGCCCCCGACGGCCGCTGCAAGTCCTTCTCCGCCGACGCCGACGGCACCGGCTGGGCCGAAGGCGTCGGCGTGCTCTACCTGGAGCGGCTCAGCGACGCCCGCCGCGCCGGACACCGCGTCCTCGGCCTGCTGCGCGGCAGCGCCGTCAACCAGGACGGCGCCAGCAGCGGCCTGACCGCACCCAACGGGCCCTCCCAGCAGCGGGTCATCCAGGACGCGCTGGCCGACGCCCGCCTCACCGCCGGCGACATCGACGCCGTCGAGGCCCATGGCACCGGCACCACCCTCGGCGACCCCATCGAGGCCCAGGCCCTCCAGTCCGTCTACGGGCAGGGCCGCGACACCGCACGGCCGCTGCGCCTGGGCTCCCTGAAGTCCAACATCGGCCACGCCCAGGCCGCCGCGGGCGTCGGCGGGGTCATCAAGATGCTGATGGCCCTGCGACACGAGACGCTGCCGGCCACCCTGCACGCCGAACGCCCCACCGCCCACATCGACTGGTCCGCGGGCACCGTGGCCCTGCTCCACGACGCCATGCCCTGGCCGCGCGGCTCCCGGGCCCGCCGCGCGGGCGTGTCGTCCTTCGGCATCAGCGGCACCAACGCCCACGTCATCGTGGAGGAGGCACCGCGGACAGCCGCCGACGGGGCCACGCCCGGCTCCGGCCCGGCCCCCCTCGCCTGGCCGCTCGCCGCCCGCACCCCGCGCGGCCTGCGCGACCAGGCCACCCGGCTCGCCGCCCACCTGACCGCGCACCCGGCGCTCGCGCTCACCGACGTCGCCCACACCCTGGGCACCGGCCGCACCCCCTTCGAACACCGTGCGGTCGTCGTCGGCGGCGACCGCGACACGCTCGAGCGGGGCCTGGCCAAGCTGGCCCGCGGCAGCGGCGCACCGCAGGTCGTCCGCGGCGCCCCCGCCCCCGCGGGCCTGGCCCGCGCCCCGCTGGCCGCCCTGTTCTCCGGCCAGGGCTCCCAGCGCCCCGGCATGGGACGCGCCCTGCACGATCGCTTCCCCGTCTTCGCCGAGGCGTTCGACCAGGCCTGCGCCGCACTCGACCCGCACCTGGAACAGCCCTTGCGGCACGTCGTCCTCGACGAGCCCGGCCTGCTCGACCGCACCGCGTACACCCAGGCCGGCATCTTCGCCTTCGAGGTCGCCCAGTACCGGCTGCTCGAGGCGTTCGGGGTGCGGCCCGCCTTCCTCGCCGGACACTCCATCGGCGAACTCACCGCCGCCCACATCGCCGGCGTGTGGACCCTGGCGGAGGCAGCCGCGCTGGTCGCCGCCCGCGGCCGTCTCATGCAGGCGCTGCCGCCCGGCGGCGCGATGCTCGCCGTCCAGGCCTCCGCCGACGAGGTGGGGCCCCTGCTGGCCGGCCAGGAGGAGCGACTGTCCCTGGCCGCCGAGAACGGCCCCGCCTCGGTGGTCGTCTCCGGCGACACCGACGCCGTCGCCCGCGTCGCCGCCCACTTCACCGCACTGGGCCGTCGCACCAAGCGGCTGACGGTCAGTCACGCCTTCCACTCACCGCACATGGACGGCATGCTCGACGAGTTCGCCACCGTCGCCAAGGGCCTCACCTACGCCCCGCCGCGCATCCCGCTCGTCTCCAACCTCACCGGCACGGCCGCCACCGCCGAGGAACTGGCGACCCCCGAGTACTGGGTGCGCCACGTCCGCGACACCGTCCGCTTCGCCTCCGGCGTGGGCTGGCTCGCCGCCCAGGGCGTCGGCACCTACCTGGAGGTCGGCCCGGACGGCGTGCTCACCTCCATGGTCACCGAGTGCCTCGCCGGCGCCGCCGCGAACCAGGCCGAGGCGGTCCCGCTGGCCCGCCGCGACCAGGACGAGGCCACCGCCTTCCTCACCGCCCTGGCCCGGCTGCACATCCGCGGCACCGCCGTCGACTGGTCGGCGCAGACCGCCGGCCACACCGCCGCCCTGACCGAGCTGCCGCCGTACGCCTTCCAGCGCCGCCCCTACTGGCTCGACGAGGTCGCGCCCCCGCGCCGCACCACCGCGACCGCCGCCGCGGCGACGGCCGTGGCGGACGAGGCGGCCGACCCGGACGAGCCGGGCACGGCGGCCCGGATCGCCGCCGCCCCCGCCGCGGAACGGCGCCCGCTGCTGCTGTCCGTGCTGCGGGACCTGGCGGCCGAGGTGATGGGCGCGGACTCCGCGGCCGACGTACGGCCCGAGACACCGCTGCTGGAAATCGGGTTCACCTCCCTCATGGCGGTCGACCTCCGCAACAAGGCCAGCGAGGCCACCGGCCTCGATCTCCCGGCCACCATCGTGTACGACTGCCCGACCCTCGAATCCATAACGGAATACGTGGATTCCCTCATGACCAAGGAATGAGGCTCGCCCGTCATGTCGAAGAAGCAGGACGCCGTTGTGTCCGACGATGCCATTGCGGTGGTCGGTATGTCGTGCCGGGTTCCTGGTGCGGGGAGTGTGGGGGATTTGTGGGAGGTGTTGGCGTCGGGTCG
>NZ_JBVIYZ010000047.1:0-17121 GCF_055592085.1 Streptomyces sp. NPDC041135 | reverse complement strand
ACCCGCCAACGCAGGGGAATGAACAACATCAACTGACCGACCGGGGGTCCATCTTCGGAGTCGAGCACCGGGTCAGCTTTCGAAGTTCACCGACAACCGTCCCGGTCGTTGCCCGTACCGGCTGTGTCCTTGGTGCTGAGACGTGGACGCAACACACGTGTATGCCCTTATACGGTGGCCCTAGCACAGGGATCAGGAGCAGTGGAGGGGCACCCTCGGCAGGCGCGGGATCACGGCACTCCTGTGGGGGGCTGGCGGCGTTCGATCTCGCCCTGACCCGGACAGCATGGGCCGACCAGGATGGTGGTTTGGGCTCCTGCACGGTCTGCCCCTCCCCCCGGACGGCTTCCTGCCACGGACCGGCGCCACATGGTTCCATGTTCGCGGTACTCCAGTGTGCCGCCGCCCTGCAGTGGCGCACTCGCGCTGCCCCGTGCAGTGGGTTACTCACCTTCAGAAGGGGTCTGTCAAACGAGCGGTGTAACTGGGGCAGTTGGGGTTACTGATGGGCCGCCGACAGGCGGCCGTCGAAGGTGATGTCGAAGGCGTTCAGGGCGGTCTTCCAGCGCATGGTCCAGCGGGCCTGGCCCTTGCCCGTGGGATCGAAGGACATGATTGCCATGTAGACGCACTTCAGGGCGGCCTGCTCGTTCGGGAAGTGCCCGCGGGCCTTGACCGCCCGGCGGATGCGCGCGTTCACCGATTCGATCGCGTTGGTGGTGCAGACGATGCGGCGGATCCCGGTGGCGAACCGCAGGAACGGAGTGAACTCCTCCCAGGCGCTCTCCCACAGCTTCACGATCGCCGGATACTTCCGTCCCCACGCGTCGGCGAACTCGGCGAACCGGTCCAGGGCGGCCTCTTCGGTGGGGGCGGTATAGACGGGCTTGAGGAGACGGGCGATCTTGTCCCAGTCCTGGCGGGCGGCATAGCGGAAGGAGTTCCGCAGCAGGTGGACGACGCAGGTCTGCACGATCGTCTGGGGCCAGACGGTCTCCACCGCGTCGGGCAGGCCCTTGAGCCCGTCGCAGACGAGCATCAGCACGTCGCTGACGCCGCGGTCCTTGACCTCGGTGAGGATGTGCAGCCAGTGCTTGGCACCCTCGCCGCCGTCGCCGGCCCACAGTCCCAGGATCTCCCGCCGACCCCCGGTGGTGACGGCCAGAGCCACATAGATCGGCCGGTTGGCCACTGCACCATCGCGGATCTTCACGTGAATGGCGTCGATGAAGACGACCGGATAGACGGTGTCGAGCGGCCGGCTCTGCCACTCGGCCATGCCCTCCAGCACCTTGTCGGTAATCGTGGAGATGGTCTGGCGGGAGACCTCGGCGCCATAGACCTCGGCCAGGTGGGCCTGCACCTCGCCGGTGGTCAGGCCCTTCGCCGCCAGCGAGATCACCGTCTCGTCGACGCCAGTCAGGCGCTTCTGCCGCCTCTTGACGATCTTCGGCTCGAAGGAGCCGTCGCGGTCGCGGGGCACGGTTATCTCCACCGGGCCGACATCGGTCAGCACCGTCTTGGAACGTGTGCCGTTGCGGGAGTTGCCGCCGTTCTTGCCCACAGGGTCGTGCTGCTCCAGGACCTCGACGAGGGCGGCGGTGTCGGCGCCCGCCACCAGCTGGTCTTCGTCGACCGGCTGGTGGCCACACTGATGCACCTTCGGCACGGCCTGCCACACTCCGTGCTGGGGCTGCTGTTCGGCGTCGACCGCTCCACCATCACGCGTGCGATCACAGAGATAAGTCCGCTCCTGGCCGAGCAGGGGTGCGCGGTCCCCGACCGCCCCGGCCTGCGGTTGCGGACGCTGGCGGACGTGTTCGCCTATGCCCAGGCCGAGGGCATCGAGCTGCGGCTGGACGCCACCGAGATCCAGGTCCGCCGGCCCCCGGCCGGAAAGAGGCTCAGTGTGGCCTATGCAGTCGCTCTGCCGCCGTCCTGTCGGCTTGCCGCCTCACCTGACCTCAGACGGGCGGCTCCGGACCTCTCGTGCGGCTGCTACCGGCACCCGGGCACCGAGCCGGTGAATATGCTCTTCGGTGTATCTCCGGGTCATGGAAGGAGGTGGAGATCAGGGAATTTGTGAACATGAGCATCCCCGAGGCCGCAGCCGAGGACGCCGCATGCCACTTTGGCAGGGTCGCCGCCCTGCCCGGGCGGTCACCTGGATAGCCTGAGGTCTGTGACTCTCTGCATGCTTGCGCGGGCGTTCGTGAACGAGGACGGGGACCACGGCAATCCGGCCCTGGTCGTGCTGGAACCGGCCGGATCGGTGGTCGGAGCTGGGGAACGGCAGGAACTGGCGGATCAGTTGGGGATTCCGGCGACGGTGTTCGTCCGGGACGCCGGGCGGGGTGCGGTGAGCATCCACGGCTCGTACGGGCAGGCGATTCGGTTCGGTGGGCATCCGCTGCTGGCCACCGTCGAGGTGCTGCATCGGTTGGGTCTGGCGCCCCGCGAACTAGTGCCGGAGGCGGGGGCGGTGGGCTGCCGCAGGGAGGACGACGGCACAGTGTGGCTGACCGCACCGGCGGCCTGGTCCAAGCCGTGGCGGCACTACAAGGTGGCCACCGCGGAGGAGATCGACGCGCTCACCGGGCTGCCCGCCGGCGAGGACTTCACCCAGGTGTGGTCGTGGCTGGACGAGGAGGCGGGCCGGGTGCGGGCCCGGCTATGGGCGCCGCGGATCGGCAAGGGGGAGGACGAGGCCTGTGGCAGTGCCTCGATGCTGCTGACGCTGCGGCTCGGCCGCCCGCTGGAGGTCCTGCACGGGCGCCACCGGGCGGTCATCCTGACCCGTCCTGTGGACGGCGCCGTTGTCGAACTCGGTGGGCGGTGCGCCGTCGACCCGGTGGACGAGACGGTCCGCAGCCGGGTTGCCGAACTGTACGCCCGGGACTGAACGCAAGGCAGCCGCTGAGGGCCTACCCGCATCACTGGGCGGTGGCCAGCAGGTCGGGGGTGAGGTCAGCCGGGGTGGGGGCTCCCAGGAGGGCCATGGCCAGTTCGGTTTCATGGCGGAGACGTTGCACCACGGTGCGGACTCCGTCGGCTCCGCCGGTGGCGAGACCCCAGACGTAGGGGCGGCCGACGGCGACGGCGTCGGCGCCCAATGCGAGGGCCTTGACGACGTCGGTGCCCCGCCGGATGCCGCCGTCGACGAGGACGGGGACCCTTCCTGCGACGGCCTCGGCGACGGCGGGCAGGACCGAGGCGGTGGGGGCTGCCGTGTCCAGGTTCCGTCCGCCGTGGTTGGAGATCCACACGCCGATGCCCTCCTCGGCTGCGCGGCGGGCGTCGTCCGGTCGCTGGATGCCCTTGGCCAACACCGGGAGGCTGGAGACCTCGTGCAGCCACTGCAGGTCGGCCCACTCCACGGCGGGGTCGATCCGCGGGTCGTGGATGCCGTCGTCGGTGGCCACGGCCGAGGTCCCGGCGAGATTGGCGGGTGTGCCGTGTGACGGGAGTGCGAAGCCGTTGCGCAGGTCGCGTTCCCGCAGTCCGGTGACGGGTGTGTCGACGGTGACGACGCAGGCCAGGGCGCCCGCCGCGGCGGCCCGCCGGACGAGATCGGCGGTGAGGCCGCGGTCGCGCTGGACGTACAGCTGAAACCACCAGGGGCCGGTCGCGGCGACGCCGATCTCCTCGACGGTCTGCGAGGAGAAGGTACTCGCGGTCATCAGGGCGCCGGCCTGTGCGGCGCCGCGTGCGGTGGCGGTCTCCCCGTCGGGGTGGAACAGCCGGTGCGAGGCCGTCGGCGCCAGCAGGATCGGGGACTCCAGGGCCGTCCCATACAGGGAGCAGCGGGTGTCGACGCCCGGACGGCCCGTCAGGACGCGTGGCAGCAGAGCCGTCTGCTGCCAGGCCTCGGTGTTCCAGCGGACGGTGAGTTCGTCCGCCGCGCCGCCCTCGAGGTAGTCGAAGGCCGGGCCCGGCAGGGCCGCCCGGGCGTCCTCGCGGTGGTCGGCCAGGCTGACCGGTGCGCCCGGGCGGATGGCGTGCGTACCTTCGAGGCCGGCGGAGGCCGCGGTCACACCGTCTCCTGCTGCGGGGCGCCGACACGGAGGTGGAACTCGAGGCGGCCCACGGCCTGCCTGGCGGCCGCCGCGGCCCCGTCCGCGGTGGGGGCCGTGGCTCGGGCGAAGGCGAGGCGGGAGTCGGAGGACTCCAGGGTGCCGCAGGCGGTGCCCGGGCGGACCAGCAGGTCGGCCTGGGTGACGCCGTCCACCCGGCGGGCCTCGTCGAGGCCGCCGACCTCGGTGAGGACGCCTGCGGTGGGTGCCGCTGCGAACCAGATCGCGGAGGCGCGCGCGGGCCGCTTCTCGGCGAGCGCGGCCTCGATGCCGGGGAGGACGGTTTCGCCGACGGTCTGCCGGACGACGCAGTCGGCGAGGTCGATGCCGGTGGCGTCGAGGGCGAGGGCGGGGATCTCGTCGCCGCCCATCCGGACGTGGGTCTCGATCACCCGGGGACCGTGCTCGCCGAGGACGATCTCGGTGTGGGTCGCGCCGGACTCCACGCCGAGTGCGTCAAGCATGCGCCGCACGTGGGCGTGGACTTCCCGCTCGCGGGCCCCGGGGAGGTCGGCCGGGCAGACGTGGCCGAGTTCGACGAAGCTGACCGGGTCGGAGTACTTGCGGGTGATCGCGATGATCCGGTGCTCGCCGTGCTCGGAGAAGGCTTCGACGCTGAACTGCGGGCCCTCGTGGAACTCCTCGACCAGGACGCCGGCGTCCGGCAGTCCTTCGAAGCTGCCGCCGGCCCGCTCGAAGGCGGCGGCGAGGCCGGACTCGGTGCGGACGACGGCGACGCCTGCGCTGCCGGCCCCGCGGACCGGCTTGACCACGCAGGGCAGTCCATGGGCCCGGGTGAAGGCGCGCAGTTCACCGAGGTCGGCGACGCGGGCGGAGGCGGTGGTGTCCACGCCTGTCTCGCGGAGCCGGGCCCGCATGGCTTGCTTGTCGTGGACCAGGGCGACCGTACGGGGCGAGTGGGTGGGGATGCCGAGTGCGGCTCCGATGGCGGCGCAGCGGTCCTGGTCGCGTTCACCGAAGGTGGCGATCCGGGTGAAGGGGTCGAGGGCGTGGGCAGCGGCGGCGAGGGCGGTCCACTCCTCGTCGGGTGCGTCGTGCCGCACCGCGATCACCCTGCTGTGCTCGGTCAGCTGTCGGAGCTTGGCGACGAACTCCAGCCGGCAGACGACCGAGGTCCGGGTGCCGGGGAGGGCCCGGCGGACCCGGGTGGGGAGGTCGCGGCCGCTGCCGACGACGAGGACGTGTTCGGTCATGAGGTCACCTCAGTGGTTCGGGAGTGTGGAAGGTCGGTGGACGGGCTGTCGTTGCGGTCCCGCTCGGCCAGGGCCCGCCGGGCGGCAGTGCGGGTGACGGCGGCGGCGGCGCCGAAGGCCCCGGCGAGCACGGGCCAGGCAGCCGGGCCGGCCGGCAGCAGTACCGCGACGAGAAGGGTGGGGCCGACCACCTTCTGGCCGGTCAGGGAAAGGCTGAAGGCGCCGAGGTAGCGCGCGCGGGCGGCTTCCGGGGCGAGCTCGGAGGAGAGTTCCCAGGCGGCCACGGAGTGCAGGTTCTCGGCGATCGAGAGTAGTACGACGGCGGCCAGGACGCACAGCACCGCGGGTGCGGTGGCGGACATCTGGGCCAGGGCGAAGAAGCCGCAGCAGGCGGCCATCAGTGCCCCGCAGAGCACCAGCAGCCGGACGGCGGCGGCGGTGCCCTCGGTGAACCGTGCAACGTACACCTGCAGACACACCGTCAGCACGGTGTTAACGGCCATCAGGACGGGGACGCAGGCGGACGGCACCGCGGTGTGCCCGATCACCCAGACGGGCAGCAGCACGATCAGCACGGTGTCGTACAGCGACAGCACGCCGTTGCCGACCGTGAAGACCATGAACCAGCGGTCGCGGAAGGGCGACCGCACCCCGTCGGCCGGGCGGGTGGCGTGGTCGGCGGAGGCGGGCCGTGCCACCACCGCGCCGGTGGCGGCCGTGGCGCGGCGCACGCTCCAGGCAACGGCCAGGAAGGAGAGGCCGTTACCGAGGAAGAGCGCGGTGAAGGCGGTCGGGCGGTTCGCGGCGAAGACCGCGCCGGCGAGCAGGAAGCCCGCGGTGAGGCCGATGTTGCGGACGGCCCGGATGGAGGCCATCGTCCTGGTCCGGTCGCGGCCACCGATCACCGCCGACACCACGGCCTGCTGGATCGGTGTACAGGCGCGATCGAGCGCGGTGAGCAGCACGGTCAATACCAGGTAGCCGGGGTATCCGGAGACGAAGGCATAGCAGCTGTAACCGAGGCCGCGGAGCAACAGCAGTGCGGTGTAGAAGCCGCCGACGCCCCAGCGGTCGGCGAGCCGGCCGAGCGGTACGGGTGCGAGCAGGGCGAGGACGCCGGCGAGGGTGACTGCGTAGGCGACCTTCGTGGCCGGGATGCCGACCACGCCGATGAAGTACAGGGCGGAGGAGGCGAAGAACATGCCGGTGCCCAGGGAGTCGATGCAGGCGCCGAGGGCGAGGGTCCGGCCGGCCGGGCTGTCGGGCAGCAGCGTCCGGCCAAGGCGCCGAAGCGGGCCGTTCACGGTGCTCCGCTGCCGGGGGCGGGGGCGGGGGCGGGGGCGCCGACGGCGCGGACCAGTTCGATCGAGCGCCGCAGGTGGGTGGGTGTGGCGGCCTCCGGGGCGGGTCGGCGCAGGTGGTTCCAGGCGTAGCGGCGTGCGGCGTTGATGAGGAGTTCGGGGGTCGCGGCCGGGCTGTCGGCGGGGGCGGCATGCTGCTGTTCGGCAGCCTGCGCGACCAGGGCGGCGGCGGTGAGCAGGCGGCCGATCCGGTCGACCAGGACCCAGCCAGCGGCGGCGACGGTGCCGGGGTCGGCGCCGACCCATTCGTGCCGGGTAGTGGCGAGGACGGTCAGGGCGTCGTTGGTCATCTGCCAGGCGGCGGAGAGTCGGCCCTGCGGGGCGGAGCCGAGGAGGGCTCGGACCCGGGCGGTGGCCGCGTCGAAGTGCTCGGGGAGGGTGAGCAGCATCAGGGCGTGGCCGACCCGGCGGTGTGCGGCGGAGCGGTCGGGGTCGGCGCCGTCCGGTCCGGCAGCGAGGTCGGTGTCGGCGGCGGTGGTCCAGGCGGTGCAACGGCGGGCGGCCTGGCCGGCGTCGCCGTGGGAGGTGGCGGGGAGGGCGTGCCAGGCGCGGGCGGCGAGCAGGTCGACAACGCGGTCGGCGGCGTCCTCGCGCCGGGAGACAGCCCAGGGGGCGGTCTCGGCGGCCAACGGGGCGGCGGCCGCTGCGAGCCGGGCGACGGCGCTCTCCAGAGCCGCGAGGGCGGGGACGGAATCCGTGCGGGTGGCCGTGCTCATGCGTACTCCAACCAGTGGGTGTAGCGGGCGTCCCGGCCGTGGACGACGGTTTGGAAGGTTTCGCGCAGTTGCTTGGTGATCGGGCCGCAGCCGCCGGCGGCGAGCGGGCGGTCGTCGACGGAGGCGACGGGGACGATCTCGGCAGCGGTGCCGGTGAGGAAGGCCTCGTCGGCGATGTAAAGCTCACTGCGGGTGAGGCTGCGTTCCTCGACGGTGAGGCCCTGGTCGCGGGCCAGGGTGATGACGGTGTCGCGGGTGATGCCGGGCAGGATGTTGTCGCTGACGGGCGGGGTGGTGAGGACGTCGCCGCGGACGGCGAAGACGTTGGCTGCGGAGGCCTCGGCGATGTGCCCGGTCGGGGTGAGCATCAGGGCGTCGTCGTAACCGGCGCGGACGGCGGCGACCTTGGCGAGCGCGGAGTTGACGTAGGCGCCGGTGGCCTTGGCGAGCGGCGGGACCGAGTGGACGCCGTTGCGCTGCCAGCTGCTGACGGCCAGTCGGCAGCCCTCTTGGTCGGCCTGTTCGCCGAGGTAGGAGTCCCAGGGCCAGGCGGCGATCGCGGTGCGGGCGCTGTCGAGCTGCGGGGTCACGCCCATGGCGCCGTAGCCGAGGTAGACGATCGGGCGGAGGTAACCGAACTGCAGGCCGGTGCGGCGCAGCAGTTCGAGGCAGGCCTCGGTGAGCTCGTCGACCGACCGGCCTGGGTCCATCAGGTAGACGCGGGCGGAGTCGTGGAGCCGCCGGAGGTGTTCGCGCAGCCGGAAGACGGCGGGGCCGTCAGCGGTGGAATAGGCGCGGATGCCCTCGTAGACGCCCCAGCCGTAGTGGAGGCTGGGGGTGAGGACGTGGATTCGGGCCTCGTCCCAGGGGACGAACTCGCCGTCCATCCAGATGGTGCCGGTGGGCGTGATCTTCATCGGTGGGCTCCTTCAAGGACGGTGCGGGACGGTATCGGAGTGGCGGGGTCGCCGGTGAGGGCGAGGCGGCGTTCGACGGTCTGCGACTGGAGGTCGAGCACCTCGCGGTAGACCTCCTCGTCCGGGCCGTGGAAGGCGAACCATCCCCACCGGGGCTGGAGTTCGCAGCCGCGGGCGTACTTGGCCTGGTAGGCGGCCATGCCGTAGTGGATGCGGTCGATGCCGTTCTCGACGGCCCAGCGAGCGGTCTCGTGGTAGGTGAGGGCCAGGTAGCAGCCGTGGGCCTCGGAGGCGAAGCCTGCGGTGCGGGCGTAAAGGGCCCGGCCGGACCGCAGGTAGAGCACGAATCCGACGAGCCGGCCGTCGAGTTCGGTGCCGAGGACGAGGCAGCTGTCGCCAAGTTCTTCGCGGATGCCGTCGAAGTCCCGGCGGACGCGGTCGTCGCCGCCGGGCAGGCCGTACTTCGCCCGGTGGGCGACCTGCAGGGCGACCACGTCGTCGTCGAGGGCGGCGGGGCCGCTGCGGACGACGGTGCGGAAGCCGGCCCGCTCGTAGTCGCGGAGTTCCTTGCGGAGCCGGGTGCGGCGGCGGCTGCCGATCTCGGCGAGGTACTCCTCCCAGCCGGCGCCGGGAAGGTTGTGGACGCCTTCCGCGCCGAGCAGGGCGGCGGTGTACCCGGCTCTGGCGGCGGCACGGTCGACGTGCTCGGCGTCGGGCGGACCGACGTAGAGCAGGGCGCTGCTGCGGCAGCCGAGTTCGGCGGCGGCGGCGCGCAGAACGCCGGGCAGTGCGGCCATCACGGCGGTGCGTTCGGCGGGGCTGCGGCCGGGTGCGTGGGTGACGCCGTGGTGGTTGCCGAAGGTGGCGAGGGCGAGCGACGGGTACTGGTTGGTGCGTTCGGCGGGCAGGGCCGCGGTGAGTTCGTCCCAGCGCTGCCGGTCCGCCTCCTCGAGGAGTTCGGGCTCGGCGAGGGCTCCAGCGGTGCCGGTGAGCCGCGGCGCGTCGTAGAAGAGCAACCCGCCGGCCTTGCGGGTGAGCAGCAGCGGTGCCAGGGCGACGGCCCGGCCCTCCTCCTCGATCTGCAGGTGGCGGGTCTCGTGGAGATCGGTGCGTTCGGTGAAGCGCCACCAGCGGGCGTCCTCCCAGACCGTGCCCCGGGCGGCGAGGCCGGGGAAGTCTTGGGCGGTGGGGCGGCTGCCCTCAGGCAGCAGGCGGGCGGTGAGCGGGGACGCGGTCAGCGGGGGCTCCCGGGTTCGGGGGCCGTCGTCCGGGGGGCGGACGTCCAGTCGAAGCCAGCGGTGACCAGGTCGGCGGTGTCGCGCATCCGGGTCTCCAGGGCCGGCCCGTCCGGGGCGGTGACCACCCAGCTGGCGAGGAAGTCGCCAGACTTGCGCTGCTCGTAGCGCCGGCCGCGCCAGTCGTCGCCGATGTGCGTGTGCACCGTGAAGTCGCGGGCTCCGGGCGGGGCTTCGGGCAGCCGGAGGATGCGGGCGTTCTGCGGCGGGAGACCGTAGAAGGCAGCGAGGGGCGCGGCGGCGGCCGTGTCCCGTACCGCATCGAGGTCGACGGGCAGGCCGCACTCGACGCGGGCCCAGAGCTCCCGCGGTTCGATGCCGAGGACGGTGTGCAGCAGCTTGGGGATCGGCCCGCCAGCGATCCTGGCGGCGACCTCGCAGAGCACGATGCCGCCGTCGGGGGTGACGAAGAATTCGGCGTGGGCGCAGATGGTGGGCGGCGAGGGCAGCGCCTCGACGAGGCGCCAGACCTCCTGCACCAGGCGGTCCTTGACGGGGTCGGCCGGGTGGACGGTGCGGGAGCCGTACGGGGCGTCGGCCCAGTGAGCGAGGCAGCCGTCGCCGGTGTAGCGGGAGGCGACGGCGGCGACGCGGACGCCGTCGATCCGGAAGGCGTCCACGTGGTGGAGCGCGCCCTCGATGAACTCCTCGACTTCGTACGGTTCGAAGCGGACTGTGTCGGCCAGGGCGGCGGCCTCGTCGGGGCTGTCGAGCAGGTGGACGCCGGAGGAGCCGGAGCCGCTGCGGGGCTTGACCACGACTCGGCCGGGGTGGGCGGCCATGAAGGCGGTAATGTCCTCGGGGCCGTGCACGGGGGCGAAATCGGGGACGCGGATGCCGCCGGCCCGCGCGTACTTCTTCATCGCGACCTTGTCGCGGTAGGCGGTGGCGGTGGCTGGGTCCAGGCCTGGCAGACCGAGTTCGGCACGGAGCTCCGCGGCCCGTTCGACGTCGACCTCGGCCAGGGCGAGCACGGCTCGGGGCGGGTGGCGGCGGGCGAGGTCACGGGCGGCGGCGAGGACGGCGTCCCCGTCGCTGTAGTCGGCGACGGTGGCGGTCTCGGCGAACTCCGCGCCGAGGATGGTGCCGGCGGCGGTGACGGCGACCAGGCGGCCGGCCTCCTCGGGCAGCCACCGGCCGAAGGGCAGCGCCGCATGGCGCGGGCTGATCAGGGCGAGGATCATACGGCTTCCTTCCGGCGGTGGTCGAAGGGTCCGGCGATTCCGTGGCGGGCGGCGAGGCCGGCCAGCAGGTCGGCGGTGCGCGCGTCGAGCGGGATGCCGCCCGCGCGGCGCTCGCGTTCATGGGCGAGCTGGGGGTCGCCGGGGGCGAGGATGGGGCTGTCGGCGGCGGGTGCGGCCGAGCGGACGGTGTCCAGCAGGTCGCCGAGGCCGACGGTGAACTGCTCCTGTCCGGCGTAGCAGTCCGGGTCCAGGGCCAGCACGAGGTGGCCGATGCGGCGGCCCTCGCCGGGGGTTCCCTCGCCGACCTGGGAGAGGTGCCAGTCGAGCGGGGTCCCGGCCAGGAGGGCGCCGAGCAGGCTGACGGCCATGCCGAGGCCCTGGCCCTTGTACCCGCCGAGCGGGGAGAGCGCGTGGGCCTCGTCGGGCTCCTCGGTGGGCCGGCCCGCGGTGTCGGTGGCCCAGCCGTGGCCGAGGGCGCGGCCCTCGGCGCGGCGCTGCTTTATCTCGCCGAAGCAGACCTGGCTGGTGGCCATGTCGAGGGCGAACTCCCGGTCGCCGCTGCCTGCGGCGATGCTGATCGGGTTGGTGCCGAACAGTGCCTCGATGCCGTGGTACGGCGCGACCCGGGAGGCGGCCGAGGTGACGGCGATGCCGACCAGGCCCTGCCGGGCGAGCTGACGGGTGTAGACGGAGGCGGCGCCGAAGTGGTTGGAGTTGCAGACGGCGACCGCGGCGACGCCGTACCGGGCGGCGCGCTCGGCGGCGAGTTCGGCGGCGGCGAGGCCGGCGAGTACGCCGAGCGAGCCGTCGGCGTCGAGCAGCAGGCCGGCGCCGCGGTCGCGGACGGTGCCGGTGCGGGCGCTCGCGTTGGCGACGCCGGTGGCGAGTTCGTCCAGGTACTGGGGCAGCAGCCGCAGGCCGTGGGTGTCGATGCCGCGCAGCGAGGTGTCCACCAGGGCGTCCGCGACCAGGGCGGCGTCGGCCTCGGCGACTCCTGCGATGGTGAGGGCGATGCGGGTGAGGGCACGGGCCTGCCGCTCCCAGATCCGCGGCGTGTGCTGGGTGGGAAGGCTCATCGTGGGCTCCAGTGCATGAAGAGGTGTGGTCCGATCCCGGGCATGTCGTACTCCTCGCCGAGGACGGTGAATCCGTGCCGCCGGTAGAAGCCCGCCGCGGAGCTGCGGGCGTTGCACCAGACCGCGCTCGCTCCGGCCAGCGCGGCGTGGGTGAGGACGGTCCGCAGCAGGGCGGTGCCGACGCCGGTGCCGCGTACCTCGTCGAGGGTGGCCATACCGCGCAGCCGCCAGCTGCGGCCGGGGGCGACGCCGGGGAGGGCCTGTCGGGCGGGCGGGTCCTCGGGGCGGATCGTGACGGCACCAACCGGCCGTCCTGCGGCGAGGGCGGCGAAGTGCCGGGCGGCGGGGTCGGTGTCCTCGGGGTACACGCAGGTGTCGGGGGGTTGACCCGGGCGCAGCACCCGGTGGCGGACCGGCCGGACGTCCTTGGCGGGCACGGCCCGCACCCGCCAGCCGTGGGCGGCTGGGTCCGGCCGGTAGCCGGTGCCGGGCCGATCGGGCAGGGTGACTCGGCCTTCGGTGTCTAGGGCGGGCCCGTCGCCGGTGTCGACGGCGAGCAGGTCGACCGCGTCGATGTCGAGGTGGTCGGCGAGGCCGCCGAGGTGGGTGGTGCCCGAGACGCCTGCGGCGGACTCGGGCATGCAGCCGAGCATGGTGATCAGGCCGCGTTCGCGGGCGCTGCGCAGCAGTGCGAGGGCGGGGGTGATGCCGCCGGCCTTCATGGGCTTGACGTTGATGCCGTGGAAGGCCTCGGCGCAGGCGTCGAGGTCGGCGGCGGAGGTGATGCTCTCGTCGGCGAGCACGGGGATGGGGCTGTGCTCCTTAAGGGTGCGGGCGTCGGCCCAGGCGGCTCGCGGGAAGGGCTGTTCAACGAGTCGGACGCCGAGGTCCCTCATCGCATCCAGTGCGGGCAGGGTACGGTCCGTGGTCCAGCCGCAGTTGCCGTCGACGTAGAACGGGGCGGTGGTGTGCCGGCGCAGTTCCTGCAGGACCGTCAGGTCGCCGGGGTCGGCGAGCTTGACCTTGTAGGCGGGCCAGCCGGGGCGCTCGAGCAGTTTGCGGACCATCACGTCGGTGTCGTCGAGGCCGATACTGAAGCTGGAACGCAGGTGCTGCGGGCGTTCCAGGCCTAGGGCCTGCCAGAGCGGGACGCCGAGCAGCCGGGCCCGCAGGTCGTGCACCGCGCTGTCGAGGGCGGCGAGGACGAACGGCGAGTCGGGGAGTTCGGCGGCGAGGGCCTGCCACACCGCCGGCGGGTCGTCCGGGCCGAGTTCGGCGAGCAGCGGTGCGATCCTGCGGAGGTCCGCGTGCATGCGGTCCAGGCCGGAGTTGTAGTGGTCGGTCATGAAGGCGGAGGCCTCGCCGTAGCCGGAGGCACTGCCGTGCCCAACCTCGACGACGAGGGCGTGCTGCATCGGGATGGCCTCCCGGGCGGAGCGCCACAGGTGTCGCTGGGTGAGGCTCACCTCGTGGACGGTGGCCCTCACAGCGCACCCGCCAGGGGCTGCTCGGCGGCCGGCGCGTCCGCGTGCCCGGGGAACCAGGAGCCGAGGGCGGGGCGCAGTTCGTCGAACCACTCGGCCGCCGGGTCGTAGACGGCGAAGAACTGGCGTCCCACCAGGCGGGGGTCGCGGGCCTGCAGCAGGCGCAGCGAGAAGACCTTCTGCCCCAGGATCGTGCTGACGCCGTCGAGGAGTACCTTGCCGGGGGCGGCTGACATCACCGGGCCGCGGGCGGTACGGGCGAGCCCGGAGACACCGCGGATCGCGTCGGTGTAGATGTCGAGCGCCCTGGCGAGCGGGACGCCGAAGTAGCTGCGGGCGCCGGTGTCGCGTTCGACGAACATGTAGTAGGGCACCACGCCGAGTTCCACAAGCTGCTGCCACATCCGTGCCCAGGCGCAGGCGTCGTCGTTGACGTGGGCGACCAGCGGGGCCTGGGCGCGGATCACCGCGCCGGTGGCGCGGATGCGGGTGATCGCCTCGCGCACGGCAGGCGTCTCAAGCTCCCGGGGGTGCGAGAAGTGCGCCATCACCGCGACGTGCCGGCCGGCGGCGGTGCACTGCTCGAACAGGCGCAGCACGTCGTCAGCGTCGTCGTCGGTGGTGAAGCGGGCGGGCCAGTAGGAGAGCACCTTGGTCCCGAAGCGCAGGGTGCGCACCCGCTCCAGCCCGGGGGCGAGTAACGGTTCGACCCAGCGGCGGAGCACCGGCGCCTTCATGATCATCGGATCGCCGCCGGTGAACAGGACGTCGGTGGCTTCCGGGTGGGCGGAGAGGTAGCCGGTGAGGTCGGCAGGGTCGCGCAGGGCCTGCCGCAGTTCCGTGTCGCCGACGAACTGGGCCCAGCGGAAGCAGTAGCCGCAGTACGAGTGGCAGGTCTGCCCCTGCGAGGGGAAGACCAGCACTGTTTCGGCGTACTTATGCTGCAGGCCGTCCAGGCGGCGGCCGTCCAGCACCGGCACGTTGGCCTCGAGCTGGTCGCCCGGGTGCGGGTTGAGCCGTCGCTGGGCGTCAGCCGCCGCCTTGCGCAGGACCTCGCGCGCGGCGTCGGCGTCGTGCAGGGCGGCGATGCCCTCGAAGACGTCCGGCGGCAGCATGTCGCGGTGCGGGAAGGTGAGCCGGAAGATCGGGTCGTCCGGGACCTTCGACCAGTCGATCAGCTCGTCGGCAACGTAGTCGTTGACCTTGAAGGGCAGGATGGACGAGACGATGCGCAGGTCGCGCAGGTACTCGTCGGGCATACCGCGGTCACGGGCCAAGGCTGCCAGGCGCTCGTGGGAGTACGTTTTCATCGGAAGTCGTCTCAGATCGTCGGTGGCGCGGGCGGCGCCGCGTGCGTGCAAGGTGCCGATCAGGTGGCGATGTGCGAGCGGGACCAGTCGAAGTCCACCTGCTCGGTGGCGCCGATCTGCTCGACCAGGCCGTGCAGCCCGGTGTAGTCGCGGACCAGCCGCTTGCGGCCGGTGTCGGCCTGGCAGTCGGCCAGCATCTCGTGCCCGCCAGCGATGCCGGTGAGGTCGACGATCCGGTGCCAGGTGGAGTAGTCGTTGGTGACGAAGGCGTCCAGGCCCTCCATCAGCATGTCCAAGAAGTACCGCCGCTTGCCCGCGTTGAGCTTGTCGTAGACCGTCTCGGCGAGCACGGCGGAGATCGAGGCGTGGCAGTACTCGTCGCGGTTGTGGAGCTTCGCCGTGGTGCTGTTGATCGGCTGGATCCCGGTGTCGTCGGCGAGCAGGTCCAGGTAGGCGTTGATGGAGATCTCGGAGACGGTGGCGAAGGCCAGCGTCGTCAGCGAGCGCTGCCAGCGCTCCGCGGCGGTGTCCCGCAACCGCTGATGCGCCAGCGCCGTGTGGGACAGCGGCAGGTCATGGTCGGGCATGGCGCGGCCGCGTCGGCGCCGGGTGACCGCGCTCGCGTTGAGGTGCATCAGGGTGTGGTACTGCTCATCGACCATGGCCTGGGCGAGCGAGAGGTTGAGCGCTTCGCCCTGCAGCGCCGGGTACTCCCCCTCCATCACAAGGGCGAAGGCGGGGTTGGCCACCTTCTGCTCGGCCATCACGGTGTGCCGGTTGTAGGCGATCCAGGCCCAGCTGAGCAGCTCCGACCTCTTGCCGGGGTCGAGCGCCAGGTAGGTCGGGTGGTCGTGGAAGGGCAGGATGCCCTCGGGGTAGTCGAGACGGTCCGGCTCGAACAGGTCGTCGAGGTCGGGTTCGTCCCGCTTGACGGTGGCCCGGCGGTGCCAGTTGCCCACCAGGCGGGTGATCACGGCGTGCTCGACCGGGTCCTCAGGGTCGTGGCGCGGTACGCCGGCGGGCAGCGCGGAGTCCGGCGAGGACGCTTCGTCGGGGCCATTGGTGGTCCGGGTGTCGCCGTTCATGGCATTCCTTCGCGGAGCTGGGTGGTCGGTGGGTGCGCCGGGGCGGCGGGGCGCGGCCGCGGTCAGCTCTGCCCGCCGAGCCAGTAGCGGGTGAGGTGGCGGCGCGTGTCGGAGTACGCCGAACGCGCGTGCAGCATCCGCTGGTTGTCCCACACCAGGACGGAGTTCTCGGGGATCAGCACGGACACCTTCTGCTCGCGGAAGAACTCCACGGCGCGCTCGGCCAGTTCCAGGCCGAGCCGGCCCAGCGGCAGTCCGTCGGGGTGGACGTCGGCGTCCACCGGCGGGTCGTAATGCCCGGCGGTCAGCAGGTTGTAGCTGAACCGGACGACCTCCCGGCCGTCGCTCGTGCACTCCACAGCGGGCCGACGGACGCCAGCGCTGCCGGTGCCACCAGTGTTGTGGCCGACCCAGTCGACCGGGGCCTCGTACAGGGCGCGGCGCTCGTCCTCCCCCAGTCGGGCCATGAAAGCACGGGCGTCGGCGAGTTCGGTGTGGCCGCTACCGCAGGCTGCCTGAACGCGGCAGTGCAAGGCCAGATACCGAGGCGGCGGGCTCCACCCGGGGGCCTCGGTGTGCACCAGGATGGTGTTGGTGCTCTTAGAGTAGCGGCGGTTCTCGAAGCCGGGCGCGGCCTTTACCTGGTAGCGCAGCTCCCCGTCGTACTGCGGCATCAGGCTGCCGAAGCACTGCAGAGCCTCGGCAGCCTGCTCGTCGGAGGTGATGCCGTCGATCAGCGTCCAGCCCTGCTCGACGAGCTCGCGGGCGTTCACGTCCACAGTGGTGGTCATGGCGGTGGTTGATCCCCTTACAGACTTCAGCGCACCGCTTAGGTAGCGGTGCGCTGAAAGATCAAAGCGATAGACATTGCAATTATTCAATGCCATGGAAGCCGGTACGGCCGACTGTTCCATGGCTAGATCACTGTCTAGCCATGGACTCAATGCCTACCATCAACAAAACATATATAATCTGATGTCAATAGAGTAATTAATCCTCAATCTGAAGGAGTTTCGACGCCACTGCGATCTCTCGGTATCCACCGACGTGCTGTGGGCCATCGCCCTCAACCAGGGCAGCGCCGCCCTGCTCATCGGCCTGCTACTCAGTCACGACCAGCCCATGACCTACCTCACCGGCCTGGCAGTCCACCGTGCCTCGGCCCCCTATAACGAGTTGGTGCGTGATAGCGGGTGAGACGTCGTGCCTGGCTGGTGGCATGATCCGTCTATGGCGATCATGGTCAATCGGACGGTGCTGGTGCATCGGCTGTTCACGGGGGTCTCTCGGCGTCATCTCGCCTTCCTGGTTGAGGAGTTGGCCGTGTCGTGGCAGGCCGGGGTCGAGGGTCGTCGCCATGCTGCACGAGGTGGAGCCAGGAAGCGGGCCGCGGGAGCCGGCGCCCG
>NZ_JBVIYZ010000046.1:0-17467 GCF_055592085.1 Streptomyces sp. NPDC041135 | reverse complement strand
GCTGACGATCAATTCACGAAACGCGTTCCCCACCACATGACCATGATCGACGATTGAGAACTCGACGCCTCACCGCCTACCGTGCACGAGCTCGTGAGATACCCGTCGACCGGACTGAGTCCGGCGGTCCGCAAGCTGGGCGAGGACCCGACGCGCAAGCCCGACCCTGGAGGGAGGAACGGGTCTTGTGGTCGCCGCATACCGGTGGACGCACGTATCCCTGCGCCAGTTCATTCGCGTTGGGCGTTTCGAAGTCCGCTGCCGATCGCATCATTGATCACCTAATCGTGGACGGCAAGGGAGGTCCAGCGGTGGACCTGGTGCTCGTCGGGCCTAGAGCGTGTCTCCTTGACCGGTGATTCTCGTGGTGGGGCTGGTTAGTCTGCTGCGATGACGGACAGCGAGCTGATCGTTGAGCTGCGGGGTCGGCTGATCGAGACACTCAACGACTTCTGGGACGCGGTGAGCGAGCCGTGCGGACTGCCAGAGTGGTTCGGCCGGAACCTGGACGCGTGGTCGGACACGATTCAGACCCGGGGCATCTCCGAGGTGATCGACAGTCACGACGTCCTGATCGTGCATGTCGACCAGCGGGGCCTCTTCGACGGGCACCGGCAGGAGGCCGACGTCCTGGCCGGCATCTTTGACGGAGAACAAAACCAGCTCGTTGTCCATGGGCGGACCTGACGAATCCTTCGGACGTCTGGCTCAGCGCCGGCTCCAAATGAGGATGGCGGCAAGGTGGAGTGCGGCCTGGTAGGCGATGGCGAGCGTGTCCGTTCGCATGGCCAGGCCGCGCCACTGCTTGAGCCGGTTGATGCTCCGCTCGACCGCGTTGCGCTGCTTGTATGCCTCGGCGTCGAAGGCCGGCGGTCGGCCGCCGGCACGGCCCCGCCGCGGACGGTGGCCGACCTGGTCGGACGGCTGGGGGATGACAGCGCGGATTCCGCGTCGGCGTAGGTGACTTCGGATCGCGCGGGATGAGTACGCACGGTCAGCCAGGACGACATCGGGTCGGGTCCTCGGTCTCCCCGGTCCGCTTCGCGGAACGCGGATGGCGACCATGACGGTCTCAAAGGCTGGAGCATCACCCGCCTGGCCTGCGGTGACGCGGAGGGCCAGGGGCCGTGCACGGGCGTCGCTGGCGAGGTGGACCTTCGTGCTCAGGCCGCCGCGCGAGCGTCCGAGTGCGTGGTCGTCGGGTTCGGCCCGGCCTGGCGCCCCTTTTTTCTGGCGCCAGCGGAATGCTGGTGGGCTCGGCAGACGGTGGAGTCCACCGAGACGGTCCAGCCGATGTCGGCATCAGCGTCGGCCGCTGCCAGGACCGCGGCGAGGATGCGTTCCCAGGTGCCGTCCACGGCCCACCTGATCAGCCGCTTGTGGGCCGTCTGGAACGAGCCGAGCTCGTCGGGCAGGTCCCGCCAGGGCGAGCAGGTGCGGTACTTCCACGCGATGGCCTCCAGGGTTCAGCGGTGATCGGCCCACCGCCTACCGCGGACCGGATCGGCTGGCATCAGCGGCTCGATCCGGTCCCACATCGCATCAGTGATCACTAACCGGACAGACACATCCGATCAACTGACCAGCCGATCAAAGAGACACGCTCTAGCCGGAGCCGGCGCGAAGGGCGAGCGGACTACGACTGGGCCCAGCTCGACATCGCCGGTCCAACTGGCCGGCTTGGCAACGGATGGCTGCTGGTCTGCGTACCCCGCGAAGTGGCGAACTCGTCTGATGCAGCTGCTACTCACCTTACTCGGTGCCGCTGACCGGCCTGATCCAGGTGGCCGGGCGGCGTTGGCCGATCGAGGAAGCCTTCGAGTCAGCAAAGGCCTGCCAGGCAGCCGCTGCCAGGCGTGCTTGGACCCGCGTAACCGGCGCCTTGGACTGGAACCTGCTGACAGCTGTGATGCCTCTATTGGTGTTGGACACGGCGAGCGCTTAGCCGACTGGGCGGGCTTCACGCAGCTCGCAGGTCTGGGGGGTTGCCGTCACCTCGTCGCCCGCGTCGCAGCGTGCTGGTGCGCCAGCGCCAGCGCCAGCGCCCAGGCGATCATCTGTGCGGCCAGTTGCGGTTCGGTTGGGATGGCGAGGTCGTCTGGGATGCTGGCTGCCGACAGCGGTCGGGTTGTCGGTCGATGAGTGCGGCATGTATGGGGTGAGCCGATTGCAGTATGACCCGCGCGGCCGGCTAGACAATGTAGACAGCGACCTGGGCGTTTTCGAGGCGGCCCGCCGTGCCGGTGAATCGGCGCCGCAGGCGACTGTCGCGGTGCCCGTGACCCGGTCGCCGGTCTTGTCGACCACGAGCACTGTCCCGTCGTCGGTTACGTGCTCGGCGACGTGAACACGCACATTGTCGCAGGCCGCGTCAGCGTCCCCAGTTCGCACAGTGCAGCAGGTGCTGCATACCGTCCCGTGTGGCATCGCCCGCATGCTCGGGCCAGCGTCCAGCAGGACCGATAGGGCCTTCATAGGACCAGACATTGTTCACCTGCTGTGACCCCCACCTGGAAAGTCGCATGCGTCGGCGGTCTCAGCGCCACGTTGTGCGCACAGTCGCTGATGCGTCCAGCTACGGGCGTTCGGCCGTTGCCAAGGATTGTGCAGAGAGCGGTGAATAGGTGTTTGCCTGAATCCGCGTTTACCAGGCTCCAAGGAGATGCCTGAACGAGTCGGGTGCAGCGAGCCCTCAAGGCTGCAAGGCTGATGTGCGGTGGGGCTCACGTACGACTCGGAGGAAGGTACATGCGAGTCATTAGCAGCCGCCATTCACAGTGGCCCACAGATCGCCCAGCGGATCCGTACGATCAGCAATGGGTAGCGTGCGTATTAAGGGAGATGGCTGACAGAGCTATTGAAGGAGAAGAAGAAGATATCTTGCGAGAAGAATTGACTCGCGAACTCTGGCCCTGGATCAATAAAACGGCGAACCGCATGGCTAGAAGGCTGCCACCAGGAGCTGACGCAAGCGCTTTGAAAAGCGAGATAGTCTGGGAAGCATATCAAGCCATCCTACGGCTGGACTGGCACAGGTACAACGTATGGCCAGCGCTTCTCAAGCTTAGGATACGCGGCGCCTTCACAGCTGTCGCACGTGCGGATGATTCTCTAACCAGAGGTCAACGTAGTGCTCGCACCCGAGCGCTTCGCATCGAGGATGAGATGACTCAGCAACTCGGGCGCGCGCTGTCCTACAGCGAACGCCGCGATATAGCTATGTCTGTTGCACCGCGAGGCGGAGTGCAGAGCGTCCTATACGGCGCTCTCACGCTTGAGCCGTTGGAAGAAGCAGTGAACGTGAGTAGCACATTCTCCAGCCCAGAAGATGTAGCAATATCGAACTCACTAACTAAAATAGTCAACTGCTGGCTCACGCATGATGTTCCAGCTGACCTCTCGGGACAGTTGCGTGAGTGGATGCGGGACCGACCTGCGGGCCTCTTGCCCACGCAGCTTCTGAAGAGGGTTTCCCCCTACGTTCCGCAACTTCTCGCCAGATGGACACAGCCGTCGGTCACTTAATCGACTTCAGGAGTAGATATGAAGCCATGCCAGGAAAGCCTGTGCATCTGTCACGAGCAAATCGACGTAATGGAATCTCGCTTCCTCGACATCATCGATGCCGTCTTTAGCGTGCACGAAGAGCGTCTGCTTTCCGTAATGTTTTCGAGAGATCCGGGACTCGATGCCACACAGAACGAGAAGGGTTGCAGCGAGTGGTGAGGTCAGCCCCGCCAAAGCCCCACTACTCCAAAAAACGGGAATCGCTCGTACGATTGGCCATTATGCAAGCGATGAATTCTCAATGCCGATACAAAGTAGGGGCAGTGCTGGCTTTCGGCAGCAGAGTTTATGCCACGGGTAGAAATGTTTCACGGAATTCACCCCAGATTGATCACCTGCATGCGACGTGGCACGCTGAAGAGTTTGTTTTGCGCCGGGTCAACAACCCGGCTGGCAGTGTGATGTACGTGGCCAGAGTTGACTCATTGGGTAGAGCAGCTCTCGCCATGCCTTGCAATAGGTGCAGACTAGCCCTGCATGCCGCGGGAGTCAGAGAGGTCTTCTTCACAACTAGCGACTCCAGCCTCTCGAGCCTTCTACTGAAGCACAGTAGCCAACACATAGAAGCATGAAGTGCCAAACTACCGTACTGAAAGTACGTCGGCTATTCATGAAAGCCATGCAGCCAGCAGTATCCACAAATGCCTTCTCCAGTGATAGGCATCGATGGAGTTATGTCGACCCGATCCGCTCAACGGGAATGAGCGGAAGAGCGTGATCCTACGGTGACGCCGGTCATTGCGTGGCCATTTCGCTCCGTCAGGTGTTTCCTATGGAATGCAAGGCAACGACGGAGAGTTGCTCGGCCACTCGCTCGATGAACTAGGGTCCGTCTTCAAAGATCACTAGATGGTGGATCGTGGCGGGGTGATACGTCGCCATGAACTGACCGACCAGGAGTGGGAGTTGCTCGCTCCGCTGATACCGCGGGCCGCGACAGGCCGGCCCCGGGTGGCAGACCGGCAGGTCATCAACGGGATGGTCTGCAAGATCCGCACCGGGATCTCCTGGCGTGACCTGCCCGAACGCTATGGACCGTGGCAGACGGTCTACACCCGCTTCCGCCGCTACGCGATCGACGGGGTGTTCACCCGAGCCCTGCAGCAGATCCAGGCCCGGGCGGACGCCGCCGGTGACATCGACTGGCTGGTTCAGATCGACTCCACCATCGTCCGGGCCCACCAGCACGCTGCCGCCACCGGGCGAAAAGGTGCCCCTATGGTTTTCGTCAAGCGGTTGCCGGGGTGGGCGGCTGGTAGAAGGTTCCGTCTCGGAGCATGGCGAAGAGGACGTCGATGCGGCGTCGGGCGAGGCAGACGAGGGCTGCGACATGGTGCTTTCTCTCGCGTCGTTTCTTGTCGTAGTAGGCGCGTGAGTCAGGCTGTGACAGGGAGGCGAACGCGGCGAGGTAAAAGGCTCTCTTGAGCTGCTTGTTGCCTCGCTGGGAGGGGTGTTCGCCGCGGATGGAGGAGCCGGATCTGCGGGTGGTGGGTGCTAAGCCGGCGTAGGCGGCCAGGTGGCCTGCGGTGGCGAAGCCGCTGCCGTCTCCGACGTCGATGAGGATGCGGGCTGCGGTCCTGACCCCGATGCCGGGCATGGAGGTCAGGACCGGGGAAAGAGGGTGCGCCTCTAGCAGTTCCTCGATCCTGGCCGCGAGGAGTCTGCGCTGGTCGAGCACGGAGGCGAGCGAGGCGGCGAGGCTGGGGACGATCAGTGCAGCAGCGTCGGTGCCCGCAACGACGACGGTCTGCTCATCGAGTGCAGCGAAGATGTCTGCGACGAGCCGTTCGGCGATGCGCGGTGCTCTGGGCCGCAGCAGCGAGGTCAGCCGTCGCCGGCCAGCCTTCCGTAACTGTGCTGGTGAGCCGTGGCGTTCGAGGAGGAACAGGACAGCCTGATGGTCCAGGCGCGGTCCCAGGACCCGCTCGAGAGAGGGATGGATCTGGGTCAGGAGCCCGCGCAGACGGTTCTTGATGCGGGTCACCTCGCCGGCCAGGTCGTCGTCGAAGCCCACGAGCATGGTCAGCTCGGCGACGGTCTCGTCGTCCGCCGCCAGGTCCCGCAGGGTGAGCCCTGTACGTGCCACGCTTTTGAACCTGAGACCGGGCCACCGTCGGAGCGCGAGCTTCCCGGACGATCTAGCCTTCGCCGCCAAGCCCCAACTTGCGGCCCGCATGGTCAAGCGGGCGCTGGACACGGGAACTGCCACACGAAGGGCCGCGGGCGACGAGGTCTTCGGCGACAACCCACACCGGCGGAGCACTCTTGTACGCCGGACCGGCTACGTCCCGGCCGTCTCCGCTAGGCAAACACCTTGGCCGCACGGATCTCGAGGCGGGCCCGGTACTGAGGTTTTCAGGGTGGGGTCGGTGGGTTGATAGCCAGGCCGGTGGCGGTGAGGCAGCCGTCGGTCAGGTGGAGTCGGAGTTGGATCCTGCGTAACTCGCGGCGGAGTGTGAGGTCGAGGTCGTGGGGTGTGTCGAAGGCAGTGTTGGCCATGGCCCTGCGCACGAGTGACCAGACGGCCTCGACGGGGTTCAGGTCGGGTGCGTATGAGGGGAGACGGACGGTGGTGAGCCAGTCGTGCTCGGCTTCGTACTTTCTCAAGCCCGCTGCCAGGTGGGTGTTGAGATTGTCCCAAACCACCACGATGGGACCGTCGAGCTGAATGTGGGCCCTCACCAGCAGGTCTCGGTAGTCCTGCCAGGAGAAGCTCTTCCGTGCCCCTTTCAGGAGCAGATGCTGACGGGGCCGGTAGATCAGTCTGGCGGTCTCGCCGGGTTTGTAGCAGCACAGCGCGGCGACCGAAGTCCTGCGGCGGGATCTTCCCCGAACGCGGACAACGGGCGTGTGGCCACGTCGGCCCCAGGTCCGGGCCCGGGGCGGAGTCATCGCGAATCCGGCCTCGTCCTCGAAGACGATCCACGCCCCGGCTGCCGCCGCGAGACTTTTACCTGCGGCGGCCACACCTCCTTCTTCCACAGCTCCACCGCGTGCTCGTCGCGTTCGAGCGCACGGCGGGCAGGTGCCTGCCAGGACCAGCCGTGCCGCTTCAGCAGCCGCCATACCGTCGCCACCGACAGGCTCAGCCGCAGACGACGGCGGATCACCGTCTGGACCCGGGCCAGAGTCCAGCGCTCATCGTCGAAACCGTGCGCTGACGGACCCTTGCCGAGCTCCTCCTCAAGCACCGCGAACTGGGCATCGGTAACGGTCGGGGAGTTGGTCGGGCCTGCAGAGCGCAAAGCCTTCATGCCGCCCTCGCGCCAGGCCCGGCGCCAGCGTTCCACCGACCGCACACTCACCCGCAGATCCTTCGCGATCACCGCGGTCTTCTCACCCGCCGCGAAACGCTCGCTGGCCTGGAGCCGGATCCTCTCCCGAAACGCCCGACGCTCAGCAGTCAGGCCCCCACCCTCCGGATACCGCATCCCACCGGCATACCACGGGGATCATGAACCGTCACCACCCGACGACAACCCGAAAACCTCAGTAACGGCTGTCGGCCAGAATGGGTGTGAAAGCGAGCGGGACGACAACTGGGTACACATCGAGGTCCGCGACCCCGCTGGTCGACCCGGCCGCTGGTGCCTGATGATCCGCCGCAACCTTCGCAGCGGCGAACTCACCCTCTAATCTGCTTTTCACGCCAGCCGGGGTCGCTGTCGAACGGGTCCAGGTGGCCCCTGTCAGCCCGGACGAGCAGCACGTCGGCCGCTGACCTCCTGGCACCGCTAAGTCGCCGGTCCAGAGCTCGCACACCGCCTGGACTGGTCTGCCGACGCCGACACCAAGCCAACGCCCGAGCCTGCCGCTGCCGGACGGCAAGCAGCTGCCCAGCCATAGGAATTTGTAGCCCCTGACTGGTGGCGATATCGAGATGTCGCCAGGTTGGCGCCGGTGCACACTTCCTCACCGTGGAAAGCCTGACGGGAGAGCTGCAGCGCCTTCAATGCGGACCGGGAGCCGAGGATGACGACCGGTCCCGGTCGTCTCTCTAGGGCTGCCGGTTCACTGCCGCGGATCCGGCCCAGGCATGGCCAATGCGCGTGCGGTACTGACGTGAGCGGTCGCGCAGATGGGTGAGTGGCCGGCGCATGCGCTTAGGGCCTGCCGGGAAATAACTTGCGGGTTCTGCGACTTGACATCGCAGGTCAGCGCACCACGCGCCCGCATCTTGTTCCTCTGCAGGCCGGTACGAGTTGGTGCGTGATAGCGGGTGTGGCGTCGTGCCTGGCCGGTGACATGATCCGTCTGTGGCGATCCTGGTCAATCGGGCGGTGCTGGCGCATCAGCTGTTCACGGGAGTCTCTCGGCGGCATCTGGCGTGTTTGGTCGAGGAGTTGGCGGTGCCGTGGCAAGCCGGTGTCGAGGGTCGTCGCCATGCTGCACGAGGTGGGGCCAGGAAGCGGGCCGCGGGAGCCGGCGCCGGCCACCAGCTTGTCTTCGTCGACCGGCTGGTGGCCACGCTGATCCATCTGCGGCACGACCTGCCGCACTCGGTACTGGGGCTGTTGTTCGGTGTCGACCGCTCGACCATCACCCGTGCGATCGCAGAGATACGTACGCTCCTGGCCGAGCGGGGGTGCGCGGTTCCCGACCGTCCCGGCCTGCGGTTACGGACTATGGCCGACGTGTTCGCCTATGCCCAGGCCGAGGGCATCGAGCTGCGGCTGGACGCCACCGAGATCCAGGTCCGCCGGCCCCCGGCCGGCCGCGGCGGACGGCGCGCATTCGTTTCCGGGAAGAAGAAGCAGAACACCATGAAGGCCACCGTCATCGCTGACTGGCGGGGCCGCACGTTATGGACCGACGCCCTGCGGCCTGGTCGTGCGCACGTTGCCACGACCGCCCGCAACGAGGGCATCGCCGTCTGCTTCCAGCACTACCCCGACGTCGGGGTCCTTCTGGACGACGGCTGCCTCGGCCTGAGCCGCGACAACCGCAGGCAAGCGATCACACCGCCCAGAAAACCTCGGCCCGGAGCACTGCCCGGCAGAGTCCAGCAGTGGGAACGCGACCGCCACGGGCACTCCTCCGACCGCATCACCGTCGAACACGCCCTCGCCGACACAAACGCTGGAAGCAACTGACGGGCTGGACCCACCGCCGTGACCGCCTGCCCTACACCTACCGCGCCATCGCCAGCCTCGTCTCCGACCGCACCATCAACGTTTGAGAGCAGGCCACGACCAAGCCAAACACGCCTCACCCGCTATCACGCACCAACTCGTTAGGGCCTGCAGAGGAACAAGATGCGGGCGCGTGGTGCGCTGACCTGCGATGTCAAGTCGCAAAACCCGCAAGTTATTTCCCGGCAGGCCCTTAGCCGGCCCGATGTCTTAGCTTGACATTGAGCTGTTTCCAACCTGCTGGCCAGGTTGGTGCAGTTGGCCTGACAGACTGGTGAAGCTCCTGGTAGATGGGTTTTCGACCAAGAGAACCGTCTCCACCAGAGGCTTCGCGTGCTTGTTTACCTGTCCGGCGTCGACGTGTCCAGCTCTGCCCTGCGCTTCCTCTCCGCCCGTCTGAGGGAACGCCGCCGCGCCCTCGGCACCCGTTGGCGGCGCCTGAGCGCGGGACGGCAGGCTCTGCTCGCCTTCGCCCATCTCCGCAACGGCCACACCTATGCCCAGCTCGCGGCCGGCTTCGGCGCCGGCACCACCACCGTCTACCGTTACATCACCGAGGCCGTCGAACTCCTGGCCGTTCTCGCACCCACGCTCGCCGAGGCCGTCAAGGCCGCGTCGACGAAGGCGTTCGTGATCCTGGACGGGACGCTGCTGCCGATCGACCGGATCGCCGCCGACCGGCCCTTCTATTCCGGCAAACACAAGAAGCACGGCAATGTGCAGGTCATCGCCGACCCCAGGGGACGTCTCCTGTGGGCCTCGGCTGCCCTGCCCGGGGCGGTCCACGATGTCCGGGCGGCCCGTGAGAACGGCATCATCGACGCTCCCGCCGAGGCCGGCATCAACTGCTGGGCCGACAAGGGGTACCGCGGTGCCGGGGGCACAGTCCGAGTCCCTTACTGGGGCCGCTGGGAGAACCTGTCCATGGGCCAGCAGGCGGTCAACCGTTCCCACGCGAAGATCCGGGCCCTCGCCGAGCAAGCCGTCGCCACCCTCAAGTCCTGGCGGCTCCTACGAAAGCTCCGCTGCTCAACCACTCGCATCACGAGCCTCGTTCAGGCTGTCCTCACCCTGCATCTGACCAGTTCAGAGTGAGGATGGAAAAGGCTCATTGACCACGGCGGACCCTCCCAGCCGCCTTGACCTTTGTCATGAGGGATACGCCTAAGAACTGAAGTGCATTCCAAGTTTTTCCCTAAGTGTCAGGGGCGCGGTCGAGCGCGGTCAGGTGTCAAGCTGTCTCCGGTTCCAGCAATGATCATTCCAGCGACTCTCCCTTGAATCCCGCTAGACACAGTGAGCTATCTCAGCGGGCAGAAGAGAATGGATCGGGCATGAGCAAGCACGCAATGCGACGACGCGAAAACGCAGCAGCAGTCACCACTGTTTCCGGCGCGCGGGCTCTGGCGAATCGTACAGCATTGCTCACGCAGCATCCCCTCCTTGCACTAGGAACTCTCATCCTTGCCCTCCTGGTCTCGGTTTCTGCTGTCTCTTTGAATAACGATCAGACGACTAAGGCCCCCATGGAGTCGGTGGACAGGAAGTCTGGAGAGGCGCCGAGATTGACAGGCGTGCAACAAAGGTCTGGAGCACCGCTGGTTGCTAGCGCCTCGGACTGGCCCATGTGGCGTCACAATGCCATGCGCAGTGGCAGCAACACGCAACTCACCGCCATTCCACCAGGCAGCGTGCCGAATATGAGGGAACGATGGCGCCAGACCTTGGGTGACATTGTCGACTCCTCAGCGGCTATTACTGGCGATTCGGTATACGTAGGTTCCCACAATGGATTCCTATACGCACTGAACAGTCACTCCGGCGCGATCAAGTGGCGGTTCCCTACTTCAGGGACTATTGAATCTTCGCCTGCCGTTCTGGACCAGAAGGTCGTCTTTACATCGACCGATGGACATCTGTATGCTGTTCACGCGACGACTGGGAAACTTCTCTGGTCTCAGCAGGGGCATTACGCTACATCTTCTCCCCTTGTGGTTAGGGCAATGCCACTCCAACACAGCCGGATTTACGTAGGTGCCAGTACAGGCGAGCTGCACGCCTATGACCTATCCGGACACCTGAAGTGGAAATATGCTACAGCAGGCGCCATCTGGTCATCACCTACGCTTGCTGAAGCGACTGGTGAGTCTCTACTAGTGTTCGGGTCGGACGACAACTATGTCTACGCCTTGTCCACGCGCACACACAAACCAGTGTGGAAGTTCCTGACGCATGGGGATGTTCGCGCTACTCCCGCCGCTGACAGTCAGCGAGTTTACGTCGGGTCGTGTGATGGGCGCCTCTATACGCTTTCCGCTCGAACCGGATCACTCGCCTGGTGGTTTGATACCCATAGCGCCATTACATCATCGGCCGTAGTCAGTGGAGACGACTTTTCCGACAGCAGTCGCATTTACTTCGGTTCCGCAAGTGGCCGTTTCTACGCACTCAGTGCACAAAGTGGGAAAGTTACCTGGGAGACGTCCCTCCCATCGCCCGTCATCTCTTCTCCTGCACTCGCGAACGGCACTCTCTACGTGGGCACTTCTGCCAGCGTCGTTGCTCTCGACTCACCGACGGGATCGAAAATCTGGTCCGGGACTACCTCGGGCGTGGTCAACTCCTCACCTTCATTGAGCGGAGCCACGCTGATTGTCGGCTGCACAGACGGCAACGTATACGCCTTTTCCCCAGCTGCTACGGCTAGCAAGGCGAGCCCTCTAGTTCCGAACAATGAGGGACCGGGCGGCCCACGCGCTCAACGCAAACCGGCATCACACTCCTGATCGCGAACGACCGTTACCTTTGAGTCGGCGAATGAAGGTGACATCAGTGAGAAAAGTGCAGGTAAGGTCACATAACCCGCCGTATATGCCTACCGGCGTTGAGGGGTCCAGGGCCGGCTGCCGGCGCCTAACCTACCACCAGTGTGGCGACGTAGTAGTCAATCGAGGGCTATGGCAAAGCATCTTGCTAGCGCTCGTTTGGGATCAAGCATGTGCTCTCACAGTACTTAATGGGGGGGACTGCTTGGGTGTGGGCTATTCGGAGTGGTTGTACGTGTACCTAGCTTCTGCGTCCATCACCGCGACTGTCGGCCTAGCGGGCGCCTGCGTCCTTCTCAGAGCGCGATTCCGGTGAAAACCCGATTCATGGAGTGCTCATGATTGCCAGCGCGTTCGTCACCGTCATCTCCATGGCACTATTCGTGATGGCCGCTATGACTCTGTGGTGGCAGATGTACGCTTGGCGCACACCAGGTATCCTCGAGGGGACGAAATTTGGTGCACTTCGCGGCACCGGCGCATTTTCCTTTTCTCTCCTACTGCCGGCTCGTCACGAAGAAACCGTCCTCGGGCATACCATTGACCAACTGGTAACTTCGCAGCACGAGGATTTTGAGATCATCGTGATCGTTGGCCATGACGATCCAGGTACTGCACAAGTGGCCTCAGACGCCTCCCAGCGCTACCCGGGTAAAGTGCGGGTAGTGGAAGATATTAATGAGGAAAAGAATAAACCCAAAGCGCTAAATACTGCACTTCCCTATTGTTCGCGGGAAATTGTGGGAGTCTTCGATGCCGAGGATCAAGTGCATCCACACCTTCTGCGTTACGTAGATCAGGCCTTCGCGGATACCGCTGCAGATGTAGTACAGGGCGGAGTCCAGCTGATCAATTTTCAGTCGAGTTGGTATTCTTTGCGTAACTGCATGGAGTACTTCTTCTGGTTCAAGTCGAGACTACATCTACAAGCGAGGAAGGGATTCATTCCTCTAGGGGGCAACACTGTTTTCGTTCGCACTCAGTTACTACGCGAAGTCGGCGGGTGGGACGAGCAATGCCTAGCTGAAGATTGTGATTTGGGCGTTCGACTCTCCTGTCTCGGGAAGAAAGTAGTCGTGGCATACGAGCCAGACATGGTGACCCGTGAGGAGACACCCGGTTCATTGGCTGCTCTAGTCAAGCAAAGAACACGTTGGAATCAAGGTTTCCTGTACGTCTACCGAAAAAGGATTTGGACCGGTCTGCCCAGCTTCCGTCAACGCCTGCTAGCCAGGTACACACTGATGACGCCGTTTTTCCAGGCCTTCTGCGGCATCATCGCCCCAATCAACGTAGCGACAGCATTCGTGTTGCATGTGCCAGTAGGTGTCGCATTTTTTAGTTTCCTGCCGGCCCTGACGCAGATCGTCACCCTTGTTTTTGAGGTCGTCGGACTGCACGATTTTGGCGTCCAGTATGGCTTCAAGGTCCGCTTTCTCCATTACGGCAAACTCATCATCGGGTCCCCCCTCTACCAGATGGTTCTGGCGGCAGCGGCAGTAAGAGCAGTGTGGCGCGAGTACCGTGGCCACCATGATTGGGAGTTGACGCGCCACGTGGGTGCTCATCTGACCGCAAGCGATGCGCACTGACACGACCTAGTGACCTAGTGCCTGGCCTAGTCGCAACGTTAGATCGGAGTGGCGCAAATGAATACGCTGGAAGCGCCTGCAGCTCGCTCACCAAGAGTCTCACAACCCCGAAGCCTCCGGCGATCTCCGAAGCATGCTCGGTACACGCTTACCTGTATCGATTATCTGGCATGCGGGATGATTCTGATTGTGTGCTGCGCTGTACTGGCCTGCAATATCGATGGTTATCCGACGTTTAGCGATGACGAAGGTACGTACGCTGCTCAAGCATGGGCAGTGGCAGGCGGTCGCGGGCTAGCCCATTATACCTATTGGTATGATCATCCGCCGTTGGGGTGGGTCCAGCTTGCGCTAATCTCTTGGTTCCCTTCTCTCGTGCATAAGGCCACGACTGTAGCTACGATGCGTATCGTCATGGTAGGCGTGTGTCTCATTTCGTTGGCGGCTGTATATGGGTTCATGCGCAGGCTCTCTTTTCCTGTGTGGGCGGCCACTCTCGCTAGTGCAATTCTAGGGCTTTCCCCTCTAGCAGTAGTGATGCATCGCATGGTATTTCTGGATAATATCGCCATGATGTGGGTGCTTCTGGCGTTTTTCCTTGCAGTTTCACCGCGTGATAATCTATGGCATCACTTTGTCGCGGGCATTTTCCTTGGTTTCGGAGTTCTCAGTAAAGAAACCACACTGATCATCATGCCGGCATTCCTCCTGATTATTTGGAAGCATAGCGCCAAAACCACCCGAAAATTCAGTGCTACCGGAGCTTTTGCATCTTCCTGCATCACGATCGCATCTTACCCTCTTTTTGCGCTTCTCCGCGGCGAATTGCTTCCGGGAGATAACCACGTGTCTCTCTGGGATGGCGTCAAGTTTCAACTAACGAGGCACGGCACTGGAAGCATTTTGAATCCTCGGTCAGCAGCACACGAGACGGTGCAATCATGGCTGTACTTCGATTCCTTCGTCCTGGGTATGGGACTAGTAGGCGTCATCTTGTGCGTAAGTGTCATGAAGTGGTCCACAACCGCAAGAGCACTATCAGGACCGCTGCTGGCTTCGGTGTTGCTCTTGATTGTTGGGGCGCGGCCCTCTGGGTATCTGCCGGCTATGTACGTCATCAACGTGTTGCCTTTTCTAGCGATGATCATCGCCGGGACAGCAGTGGGAATTGTCCACGCGGTAGCGCCAAGAGGGCAACATCGCGAAGTAACCAAGGCTCGCATTAGTATGGCTAGTCGTCCTCTGCTCCTCATGGGCATGGCGATGGCCATAATCCTGCATGTGGTACCAGGTTGGTACCGACTCAACAAGATCTCTGTGACATATAATGCTAACGCTGCCTACGTATCGGCTGCCGCCTGGGTAACGCGTAATGTGTCCCCGCGCTCCACGGCTCGCGTGCTCGTGGATGACTATCAGTGGGTCAATCTAGTCAACTCAGGATTTTCCCCCGATTCTGGGGCAATCTGGTTCTACAAGGCGGACCAAGATCCGTCCGTAAGAAGGACCCTGAAGAATGGCTGGCGGGACATTGACTATGTCATTGCATCTCCTATCATGCGCAACGAGGTCCACAGGTTGCCTCTATTGAATGAGGTGATTAGGCACTCCACTGTAGTTGCTGTATACGGCCAGGCAGCCGGGCGAGTGGAAGTTTTGCGTACGCTGAAGGAAAGCGGACCCTGAAACTCAATCACTGCCAGCTGTTAAGGGGGGCCACAGAGGCTACCGCGTGTCTCTTTGATGGGCTGATCATTCATCGGATGTGTCCATCCGCGCCGCCGGACGCCTGCTGCCCGGCACGGCGGCGCTTCAAGGCCGCTTCCCCCCAAACGCCGGCGCGCCCGGGCCCGGGCCGTGTCCGCACGGCAGCTGTCGGAGCATCTTCTCGACCCTGCCCAGCTGGAACTCTTCATGGCTCCGTCACGGGACTGGTCCCGTCTGGGCACCACCAGACCGCCCGCCCTCACCCCTGCGGTAGCCGCCCTCGTCGCGGACTTTGCCGGGTACGTGCGCGGCCGCGGACGGAGCACCGACGCCTACAACGGCAGCACCCAACCCTGCTTCCCTGATCGCCACCCGTGGACAGACCGACACCGAGACGACCGCGGACGGCGCCACCACCACGGCGGCCGGAGCCACCGACGCCGCCGGGACCGAGCCCGCCGGACACCGCCCCTCTTCCCCCACAGCCCTCCATACCGGGAACCACACGGAAGGACCGCCGTCATGATCACCCTGAGCCTGGACGGACACCCGCCCCTCACCGCAACCCCGCCCACCGTGCACGTCTACAACGTCACCGGGAGCCCCGCCGACGGCGGCGGCCTGATTGTCCTCACCGGCGCCCGCGCCGACCGGGACGCCGCCGCCCACGCCGGACGCCTCGCCGCCCACACGGGCAGGCAGCTGACCGCCGCGGTCGCCGTACGCTCCACCGCTTCAGCATCAATGCCCTGCTCCACCACGCCCGGGCCCAGCGCTTCGCCCACCAGAGCGTCGCCGTCCTCGCCGCCCGCACCAACGACCTCACCGCCGCCGGCCCCTACCAGTCCACCACCCTCGTCCTGCCCCCAGGAACCAATCCGCACCTGTCGCTGCCGACCGGCGCGGTGCACCGCCTCGCCCGCCGCACCGGCGCCACCACCGTCATCACCCCCGCCCCCGTCCACAACGCAGCCGGACACCTCACCCCACCCACCCCGGAGCCAGCCCATAACGCCTGCTCCCGCACCCCCTGTGCGCGGACCTGACCCCTGACCGGTCAGGCCGCGTTCGTGCAGCCGGGCCCGAACCGCCGAGATCGTCGTTCAGCTGGCGGCGCAGCCAGAGCATCAGCGCTTGGGGCCGCAGCACGATGCTCGGTCAGGGTTCCAAACGGCTTCGCGATGACCAAAGCCTCGCGCAGGTCGGCGCGGTTCGACTGCCCATGACCTCGCCACCGCCTGCGATCTGCCAAGCGTCGGCCCCGGGCGCCACCACAGAGACCGCGAGCCGAGTATCGAGGACAGAGAACCCGACGTACGGACGGGGTGTTCCGTCACGATTGCCTGCGGGTTCGTCCCCCGAGTGCGTCAGGAATGTGGGAACCCGTCGGTTTCAAGTGCGGGGCGACAGCATGATCGCCCTGCGATCTGCGACGGCGACATCGTCACGGCCCGCCGCTATGACTCCGCCGACCACGGCGACATCGTCGCCGCCCTCCTGGAGAGCGAGGCCACGGTCAAACGCCTACGTCGCGAGGGCGGCCATGTCTGGTTGGTGCCGCGCCAACCCGGCCTACGAACCGCTGTCATAGCAGTTGGTTGCCACCGACGCGCTATCGATGGCAGCAGTGGTCGTCCAGTGCCGCACGAGCCCGCCCACTAGTCACCATGAAGAGGTGGAGGTGACTTAGACCGTGACGAATCCAGGTGACTTCCGAGAGGCTCATGGCGACCCAACCACGTGGTCATGCGCTGATCTTGAGTGTTACGAAAATTTAGCCGAAGAGCACAATCCAGACATCGCTAAGGCTATTGAGTTAGGCTTGCACGTCTATGGGAGTTATGCCGATAATGGCACCGTGGCGATTGTTCTAATTGAAGGCGACAATGAGCTTGATGCCCTTCACAAGCAGAGAAGGCGGAGGTGCTGAATTAGACCCTATGAATAGGCAGGGTACATCCACGTGGCAGTCGTCCGAACGGGCCCGCCCCGGTGAACTACATCCGTGTTGGAGCTATTGGACTTTCCGTTTACGAGACAAATAGCTGTCGACTGCCCATCACCCGGCCAGGCTGGGTGTGCGAGCAGTTCTAGGTGCTGCGTGCGAGCCATGGCCGGCCTGAAACCACAAGAGGGCTGCTGCGGTCGCCCGGATTCCTGGTGAGCTCGGTCAGTTTGAGGATGCACCAGGATGTGTTGGGTGCCGACAAGTTGATCTTAGTCGATTAGCATACCATTGTCGCTCGGTATGAATTTGGCGCAATGCGGTTAGTAAGCTCATTTTGCGAGCTAAAGCAACCTGCGGACTGGCGCCCCGCCAGCCTGAAGGCATGACACGACGTGATGGAGATAAGCTCGTCTCAGGCGACCCATGTGGAGATGCTTTGGCCCGAGCGCGGTTAACGGGCACTGCTTCAGAACCCGGGCAGGCGGTGCTTTCTCAGGGGCGGACTCGGCCGCTCGGTGATCAAGCGACTTGGATGCATGTGCTGGTAGACGAATCGGGGCCTGTTGCGACGTGCCGCCGCCTACCGTGCACGAGCTCGTTAACGAGCTCGTGCACGGTAGGCGGTGAGGCGTCGAGTTCTCAATCGTCGATCATGGTCATGTGGTGGGGAACGCGTTTCGTGAAGTGATCGTCAGC
>NZ_JBVIYZ010000045.1:11233-18840 GCF_055592085.1 Streptomyces sp. NPDC041135 | reverse complement strand
CCACCACCGACCGCACCCTCACCCTCACCACCGACACCCTCACCCTCGGCCAACTCACCCTGCACCCCCTCACCCCCGGCCAACTGCGCTCGGCGGCGGCGAATCCGCTGCATCTGCTGGAGTGGCAGCCTCTGGAGGCGGGTGGGCCGCAGGCGGAGCCGGGTGCGGTGGGCGTCCTGGGGCCCGATCCGCTCGGGCTGGCCCGGGCTCTGGAGGGCGCCGTCGCGTTCGCGGACCTGAACGGGCTGCGCGCCGCGGAGGGCGGGATACCGGCGCGGGTCCTCGTCACCCGCGTCGGTGACCAGGAGGGCGACGACGTGCCGGCGGCGACGCATGCCCTCGTCGGGGAGGTCGCCGCCCTGGCCCGGGAGTGGGCCGAGGACGCGGTGCTCGCCGCGGCCGAGCTGGTGGTCGTCACCCGGCGGGCGGTGGCCGTGCGGCCGGGGCCGGAGGTGCGGGACCTGCCCGCGTCGGCGGTCTGGGGGCTCGTACGGTCGGCGCGTACCGAGAATCCGGGGCGGTTCGCGCTCCTGGACGTCGACGAGCCGACCGGTGCGGCCATGGAGGCGGTCGGGGCGGCTCTGGCCGCCCGGGTGCCGGACGCCGCGGTCCGGGACGGGGCCGCGTTCGTGCCCCGGCTGGTGCGGGCCGACGACGCGCGCGGTGTGCTCACCCCGCCCGCGGGAGAGGGTGCGTGGCGGCTGGACGTGACCAGCCGGGGCACGCTGGAGAACCTCGCCCTGGTGGCCCACCCGGAGGGGGAGCGGCCGTTGGCGCCCGGTGAGGTACGGGTGGCCATGCGGGCGGGCGGGCTGAACTTCCGTGACGTGATGATCGGGCTCGGCATGTATCCGGGCGACGACGCGCGGATCGGTGGCGAGGGTGCCGGTGTCGTGGTGGAGGCCGGGCCCGGGGTGAGCCGGTTCGCGCCCGGCGACCGGGTGTTCGGCATGTTCCCGTCCGGCGGTCTCGGGCCGCTGGGGGTGACGGATCAGCGGCTGGTGGCCCGGGTGCCGGCGGGGATGTCGTACCAGCAGGCCGCCGTCGTGCCGGTGGTGTATCTGACGGCGTACTACGGGCTGGTGGACCTGGCGGGTCTGCGGGCCGGGGAGCGGCTGCTGGTGCACGCCGCGGCCGGTGGTGTGGGGATGGCGGCCGTGCAGATCGCCCGGCACCTGGGCGCGGAGGTGTACGGCACCGCCTCACCCGGCAAGCAGGACATCCTGCGCGCCCTCGGCCTGGACGACGCCCACCTCGCCAACTCCCGCACCACCGACTTCGAACAGCACTTCCTCACCGGCACCGGCGGCCAGGGCATGGACGTCGTCCTCGACGCGCTCGCCCGCGAGTTCGTGGACGCCTCACTGCGGCTGCTGCCGCGCGGCGGACGCTTCCTGGAGATCGGCAAGACCGACATCCGGGAGGCCGGCGAGGTGGCGGCGGCCCATCCCGGTGTCCGGTACGCCGCCTATGACGTGCAGGACGCGGGTCCCGGCCGCATCCAGGAGATGCTGGAGGAGCTGATCGCGCTGTTCGACAGCGGGGCGCTGGTCCCGCCGCCGATCACGGCCTGGGACATCGCCAACGCGCCGGAGGCGCTGCGTTTCCTGAGTCAGGCGCAGCACGTCGGCAAGACGCTGCTGACGGTGCCGCGGGGGCTGGACGTGCGGGGCACGGTCCTGATCACCGGGGCCACCGGCTCCCTGGGCCGCCTCCTCGCCCACCACCTCGTCACCGAACACGGCATCCGCCACCTGCTCCTCACCAGCCGCCGCGGACCCGACGCCGACACCGCCCCCGAACTCCTCAGCACCCTCACCGACGCAGGCGCACAACCCCGCCTCGTCGCCTGCGACACCGCCGACCCCACCGCCCTCACCCACCTCATCGACTCCGTCGACCCCGACCACCCCCTCACCGCCGTCATCCACACCGCCGGCGTCCTCGACGACACCCTCCTCACCACCCTCACCCCCGACCGCCTCACCCACGTCCTGCGCCCCAAGGTCGACGCCGCCTGGCACCTGCACCGCCTCACCGCCCACCTCGACCTCGCCGCCTTCGTCCTGTACTCCTCCGCCGCCGGCCTCCTCGGCAACGCCGGCCAGGCCAACTACGCCGCCGCCAACACCTTCCTCGACGCCCTCGCCCACCACCGCCACACCCACGGCCTGCCCGCCACCTCCCTCGCCTGGGGCCTGTGGCACACCACCCACGGCATGGCCGGACACCTCGACGAACGGGCACTGGACCGGCTGGCGCAGACGGGAGTGGTGGCGCTGTCGCCGCAGGAGGGGCTCAGGCAGTTCGACGCGGCGCTGGCACTGCGCCAGCCGCTGTCGGTGGCCATGGGCGTGGACACCGGGGTGCTCGCGGACCGTTCGGCGGCCGGGCTGCTCGACCCGCTGTTCGAGAACCTCGCCCGGGCCCGGACGGCGCGGCGCGGCGGTGCGGCGGCGCGGCGCGGGGCCGCGGGCGGGCCGTCGCTGACCGAGCGGCTCGCCGGGCTGCCGGCGGCCGAACGGCGGGCGCAGCTGGTCGCGCTGGTGCGCGGGAGCGTGGCGACCGTGCTGGGGCACGCCTCCGCGTCCGGGGTGGATCCCGAGCGGCCGTTCTCGCTGCTGGGCTTCGACTCGCTGTCGGCGTACGAGCTGCGCAACCAGCTGGGGGCGGCCACCGGACAGCGGATGTCACCGACCCTGATCTTCGACCACCCCACCCCGGCGGCGCTCGCCGCCCACCTGGACGAGCTGCTGGCCCCGGCGGAGGTGGACCCGTTCGCGGCGCTGCTGGCCGAGCTGGACCGGGCGCAGGAGGGCCTGGGTGAGGCCGCGGTGGCCGCGCCGGGCGGGGCGGGGCGGCTGACGGCGCGGTTGCAGGACTTCCTGGTGCGGCTGGAGGAGAGCCGGGGGGCGGCGGACGGCGGTCTGACGGCGAGCGAGCTGTCCGTCGCCTCGGACGACGAGATCTTCGACCTCATCGACAACGAACTCGGCATCGCCTGAGACGCCTTCGGGTGTCGGGCTGCCGGAAGGGATACACGCATGTCCGGTCCGGTCATCATCGCGGGGGGTGGGCCCGCGGGGCTCATGCTCGCGCACGAACTCGCCCTGTGGGACGTCGGCACGGTCGTCCTCGACCGGCTTCCCGCGCCCAGCGGGCACGTGCCCGGGCAGGCGCTGAACCTGTCGGCCGCCGAGCTGCTGCAGCAGCGCGGTCTGCTCGCGGGGCTGCTGGAGCACAGCAAGCCCGTGCAGGGCACGCACTTCTCGCTGATCTGGCTGGACGACAGCGCGCTCGCGGGCCGTCACCAGCCGGCGTTGCTGCTGGGCCAGCAGCACGTGGAGCGGCGGCTGGCCGAGGCCGCGGTGGCCCGCGGCGCGGAGCTGCGCCGCGGGCACGAGCTGGTGGGCTTCACCCAGGACGCGGACGGGGTGGAGGTGCGGGTGCGCGGCCCGCGGGGCGAGTACGTGGTGCGCGGCAGCCATCTGGTGGGCGCGGACGGGGAGTCGAGCCGGGTGCGGGAGCTGGCCGGGATCGGCTTCCCGGGGTCGGGGTCGCCCAACTGCGGGCTGGTCGCGGACGTCGCGGTGTCGCCGGCCGAGCTGCCCGAGGAGCACCGCGGTTCGAAGGTGTCGCCCGGTGGCGGGATCTATTCGGCGGTGCCGACGGACACCGGTGTCACGCGGATCGTTACCGCGGAGTTCGACACCGAGCTGCCGGGCGCGGACGTCGTACCGGACGCGGCGGAGCTGCGCGCGGCGATCGGGCGGATCAACGGTTCGGCGTTCCCGGAGGTGCCGGTGCGCTGGGTGGAGCGGTACGGCGGGCCGACCCGGATCGCGGACCGCTACCGCGAGGGCCGGGTCTTCCTGGTCGGTGACGCGGCGCACACGTTCTATCCGCTGGCCGGTCTGCGGCTGAACCTGTGCTTCCAGGACGCGGCCAACCTGGGCTGGAAGCTGGCCGCCGAGCTGCTGGGCTGGGCCCCGCAAGGTCTGCTGGACACCTATGGCGCCGAGCGGCGTCCGCAGGGTGTCCGGGCGGCGGCGGCCACGGACGCGCAGCTGGCGCTGATCCATCCGGCGCGGCGGGTGGGGCCCGTGCGCGCCCTGGTGACGGAGCTGCTGGCGTATCCGGACGTCAACCGCCACCTGCTGGAGCTGTCGACCGGCCTGGACGTCTCCTACGCCCCGCAGGGTGCCCCGGTCCCGCTGGGCCGCCGGCTGCCCCATGTGCCGCTGGTGGGTGCGGACGGCACCACGAGCGTGCCGGAGCTGCTGTCGGCGGGCCGCGGTCTGTTCCTCGACCTCACCGGTGGCGGGGCCGCGGCCGCGGCCGGCCGGCTGACGGCAGGCCGTACGGACCGGCTGTGTGCCGCCGCGGTGAAGCCGGTCCCGGAGATCCCGGTGGAGGCGGTCCTGCTGCGTCCCGACGGTCATGCGGCGTGGGCGGGTGACCCCGGGAGGGACGCGACGGGGCTCGCGCGGGCGGCGGACAGCTGGTTCGGCCCGGCCGGGGACTGACCCCGCCCCACGGTGAAGCCCCCGGCCGTACGGGACGGCCGGGGGCTTCGTCGTGGGTGCGGGCGCCGGGGTGTGCGGGGCCGTGAAAAGGCCGCTGCCGCCGGAGCATCGGGCCGGCGGCAGCGGAGATCGGGGCGGGGCGGGTCAGGCGGCGGGGGTCTGGGCGGTGAGGTGGGCCGACCAGGCGGCGACGGTCGGGGTGGCCGCGAGGTCGGAGAACTTCACCCGGTGGCCCGCGCGGCGCCAGGTGTTGATGAGCTGCATCAGGTGCAGGGACTTCAGGCCCTGCTGGACGAGGTTGGTGTCGTCGGCGAGGTCACCGGCCGGGACGCCGATGACGGCGGCCACCGCCTCGCGGATCTCCTGGCGGGTGGGTGCGGCGGTCGTGGCCATGGATGTCTTCTCTCTGTCGGTGGCTGGCGTGGGGCGCGGGGTTCAGGGCGCGGCGGTGATCTCCACCACGGCCGCGCCGACCTCCATGCCCACGGCGGCCGCCAGCAGCAGGACCCGGTCGCCGGGGCCGGCCCGGCCGGTGGACAGCAGCCACTCCAGGCCGGCGATCTGGTCGGTGCCGGCGGAGTGGCCGAGGGTGCGGTTGAACTCCCAGGTGCCGCGTTCCTCGTCGATGCCCAGCGGGTCGAGGAAGCCGTTGCGGATCTGGTCCAGGGCGACCGCGCTGTGCGCGACCCTGGCGATGTCGTCCATGCGCAGCCCGGCGTCGGCCAGCACCCGGTCGACGACCTCGGTGACGACGTCGCCGAGGTGGAACAGCGGCGGGGCGATGCCGGCGGCCCACTGGGCGCGGATGTGGTCGCTGCGTTCCTCGAGGTCCAGTGGCTTGCCGAGGGTGACGGAGGGCGGGAAGAGGGGTTCGCCGCCGCGGTGCAGGACCTCCGCCTCGGGGCAGGACACCGAGTGCACCGACAGCAGCCGGGCGAAGCCCTCGCGCCGGGACACCACGGCCGCCGAGCCGGCGTCGCCGAGCAGGTAGTGGGAGCTGACCCGCCAGCGGTCGATGCCGGGGGTGGAGAAGTTGTCGCCGGCGGTGACCAGCACGGCGTCGGGGCCCGGGGTGCCGTTCAGCCACAGCGCGGCCAGCCGCAGCGAGGTGATCATGCCGAGGCAGCCCTGCCGGACCTCCAGGGCCGGGACGGGGCGGTCCAGCGTCCGGTGCAGCACGTAGTGCGGGGCGGACCAGATCTCCGGGCCCTGGTGGTGGACCGGGGTGTGCAGCAGGGCGGCGACGTCGTCGGGGGTGTGCTCGGAGCGCTTGAGCGCCTCCCGGGCGGCCGACACGGCCATGTCGGGGGCCGGTGTGTCCCCGGCGACCCCCACCGAGACCATGCCGGCGGCGGCGCGCGCCTGCTCGTCGTACCAGCCGTTCGCGACGGCTTCGGCGGTGGTGACCCGGTCCGGCAGATACGTGCCGAGGCCGGCCAGGAAGACATTCTCGACCTTCATGCGCAGCAGGGTCGTCCGGGGCCCTTGCGGGGCGCTTTCGGCGGGCTTGCGGTCCTTTTTAAGTCAGCTTTAGGGCCGCGGCATACCGTGCCGGGACATTCGCTCTCGGACGTCCCGCATGCCGGGCGCCGCATCCCGAGGCCGCGCTCCCGGACCTCAGAGACCATCGAGGAGTAGCTCATCGTGACTGCTGTTCAGGAACTGCCGCGGCTGCCGTTCCCGCGGGACCCGGAGAATCCGGCCACGGCGATCGCACCGCTCTTCCACCAGCTGCGCTCGCGTCACCCGGTGGCCCGGGTGGGGACGCCGGCCGGGGACGAGGGCTGGCTGATCACCCGGTACAAGGAGATCAAGGAACTCTTCAACGACCCGCGGCTGGGCCGCTCGCACCCGGACCCGGAGAACGCGGCGCGGATCGCGAACGCGGCCGTCATCAGCGGCCCGCTGGGCAAGCCGGAGGACGAGGTCGCCAACCGGTCCCGGATGCGGCGGCTGTTCGCGCCGTCGTTCTCGGCCCGGCGGGTGGAGAAGCTGCGCCTGGAGGTCGCGCAGATCGTCAAGGAGCTGTTCGACGCCATGGAGGCCGGGCCGCGCCCGGCCGACTTCCACGAGGCGCTGTCCTTCCCGCTGCCGGTGCTGGTCATCTGCCAGCTGCTGGGGGTGCCGGGCGAGGACCGCGAGGAGTTCCGGCTGTACTCCAACGGGGCCACGAACCTGTACGACCGGGCGACGTCCCAGGCGGCCTGGGACCGGCTGACGAGCTACATGTACAAACTGATCGAGGTCAAGCGCAAGGACCCCGGCCAGGACGTGTTCTCCGACCTGATCGAGGCGCAGGAGCGGGAGAACCTCAGCGACGACGAGATCGCCGGGCTCGGCGCGGCGCTGCTGTTCGCCGGGCACGAGACGACGGTGACCCGGCTGGACATCGGCACGCTGCTGCTGCTCACCAGCCCCGAGCAGCGGGCGAAGCTGCAGGCCGACCCGCAGGGGCTGGTGAAGAACGCGGTGGAGGAGATCCTGCGGGCGGCGGCGCCGTCCACGCAGGACGTGCTGCCCCGCTACGCCCACCAGGACATCGAGGTCGGCGGGCTGACGATCCCGACGGGCGACCTGATCCTGCTGCCGTTCACCGCGGCCAACCGGGACCCGCGGATGTTCGACGACCCGGACGTCTTCGACATCACCCGGGAGATCCCGCAGCACCTCGCCTTCGGGCACGGGCCGCGGTTCTGCATCGGCGCGAGCCTGGCCCGGGTGGAGCTGCAGATCGTGTTCTCGACGCTGTTCGAGCGCTTCCCGAACCTGCAACTGGCCGGTGACCCGAACGAGCTGGAGTTCCGCGACGACACCCTCACGGGCGGTCTGGCCCACCTGCCCGTGACGTGGTGAGCGGCTGCCCTTCCTGACGCCGGAGCCCGGCGGTGCGCCCCCGACCCGTACGGGTCGGGGGCGCACGGCTGCCCGCGCCCGGGTCCGGTTCCGCGCGCGGCGGCTGCCGGGGCCGGCGGGAGCGCGCCGCGCCGCGTGCGCCCGGCGCCGGCGGGCAGGGCGGCCCCGGGCGTTTCCCGCCCTGTCGGTTTGCGGGCAGGGGAGGGTGCGGGGGGGGGGGGTTTGTTG
>NZ_JBVIYZ010000045.1:0-11223 GCF_055592085.1 Streptomyces sp. NPDC041135 | reverse complement strand
TCTCACCTGCCGCTCCGACAACCGAGACCTACACGGCCCTGCAGACGCTCTTTCCCGACACGACCCTCTTCCGATCTGGGAGATCCCGCGGCACCTCGCCTTAGGCCGGGTCCGGGGGACGGCGGTCGCTCGCGGCGCCGCCCGGGTGGGGACGGTCAGGCGGTCTTGGCGTCCGCCGCCGGACTGCCGGCCGGCTGCTGTGCCGCCGCGGCCGCCGGCCGGCGGGCGTGGGAGGTGGCCGCGAGCGCGGCGACCAGACCGGCCGTCAGGGCGCAGACGGGCAGCAGCAGGGTGGAGTGCAGCATCGCCAGGTAGCCGTCGGCGTAGACCTGCCGGGCCAGCCCGGCGGCCCTGGCGGCCAGGTCGGCCGGCACGGCGGCGGCCACGTGGTGGGCGCCGGCGTCACGGGCGGCGTCGGTGGCGAAGGCGCCGGTGTAGTCGTCCCGTACGCCGGCCGGGAGCCGCTCGGAGGTGGCGGCGGCGCCCGAGCGGACCTCGCTGATCAACTGGTGCTGCATGATCGCGCCGACCACGGCGGAGCCGATCACCGAACCGAGCTGCCGGATGGTGTTGTTGACGCCCGAGGCCGCGCCGGCGAGCTGCGGCTGGACGGCGCGCATGGCCTCGGCGGCCAGCGGGGCCAGCAGGCAGCCGGTGCCCATGCCGGTGACCAGCAGCGCCGGGGTGAAGGTGTACCAGTGGCTGTCGGGGCCGGCGAGCAGGCTGATCAGGCCGATCCCGGTGCCGTACATGACCAGGCCGAACATCAGCACGTACTTGCCGCCGATCCGGTCGGACAGGCGGCCGGCGAGCGGTGCGACGGCCATCGACACCAGCGGGGAGGGGGCCAGGGTGAGGCCGGCCCGCAGCGGGCTCATGCCGAGGCTGGACTGGAGGTAGATGTTGAACGGCAGCACCAGTCCCAGCATGGACAGGGCGACCAGGCCGGTGGTCAGGGACATCAGGGTGAAGTTGCGGTTGCGGAACACCGCGAACGGCAGCAGGGGTTCGCCGCTCTGCCGGGCCCGCTGGTGCAGCAGGAACACCGCACCCAGGACGATGCCGGCGCCGACGCAGGCGAGGATCGGGCCGTTCCAGTCGTAGCGCTGGCCCTCCTGGAGGCCGAAGCACAGGGCGAGCAGGGCCGCGCTGGCCAGCAGGACGCCGGTGACGTCGAAGCGGTGGGCGCGGCCGGTGCGGATGTCGGGCACCACCAGCAGGGTCAGCGCGATGACGGCGAGGCCGACGGGGACGTTGACGTAGAAGATCCAGCGCCAGCCCGCCGCGCTCACCAGCAGTCCGCCCAGGGTCGGCCCGGAGATGGTGGCCACGCCGGCCACCGACCCCCACACGCCCATGGCGGCGCCGCGCCGGTCGGCCGGGAACACGGCCACGATGAGGGTCATGGTCTGCGGGCCCATCAGTGCCGCGCCCAGGCCCTGCACGGCCCGGGTGGTGATGAGTTCGGCCGGGTTCTGGGCCAGGCCGCAGGCCACGCTGGCCAGGGTGAAGACGAGGACACCGGCCAGGAAGAGCGTCCGCGGCCCGTACAGGTCGCCGAGCCGGCCGGCGGTGATCAGCAGGACCGCCAGCACCAGGGCGTACGCGCTGACCACCCACAGCACCTGGTCCAGCGAGGCCCCGAGGTCGGCCATGATGTCGGGCATCGCGACGTTGACGATGGTCAGGTCCAGCAGGGTCATGTAGAACCCGAGGGCCAGTGCGGTCAGCACTGCCCAGGGGTTGCCGCGCCAAGTGCTCACGCGAGCCTCTCTTCCATCTCCGGGTACCTCCGGTGTGTTGCGGATCTCTTGGGGGGTGCGGTGGTCCGGGGCGTCAGTCGAGCAGTCCCAGTTCGTCGTCGAGGGCGGCGAACAGTTCGTCGTCGGTGACGGAGTCGAGGTCCTCGGGCTCGGCGGCCCGGGCGGCCTGCCAGGTGCGCAGCAGACCGGCCAGCCGGCCGCCGAGGCCGGCGTGTTCCGCGGTGCCGGCGGTGCTGGTGAGCAGGGCTTCGAGGCGGTCGAGTTCGGCGGTGAGCGAGGTGGGCCGGGCGGTTTCGGCGGGGGCGAGCCGGTCGGTGAGTTCGGCGGCCAGGGCGGAGGCGCTCGGGTAGTCGAAGGCGAGGGTGGCGGGCAGCGGCAGTCCGGTGGCGGCGATGAGCCGGTTGCGCAGGTCCACGGCCGTCAGTGAGTCGAAGCCGAGTTCGGTGAAACCGCGTTCGGCGCCGATGCCGCGCGGGTCGGCATGGCCGAGTACCTGGGCGATCTCGGTGACCACCAGGTCCTGGAGGACGGCGTGCCGTTCGTCGGCGGTGAGCGCGGCCAGCCGGGCGGTCAGCGCGGCGGGTCCGGCCGGGCCGGCGCCGGCCGCGGCGGCGCGGCGGACGGGGACGCGGACCAGGGAGCGCATGAGCGCGGGCGGTTCGCCGGCGGCGGCCCGGCCGCGCAGTGCAGCCTTGTCCAGGGCGGTGGCGACCGGTGCCGGGTGCGGGCCGGCCAGGGCCCGGTCGAGCAGGTCCAGCGCGAACCCGGGGCTCATGGGGGCGATGCCGGAGCGGGCGAGGCGGGCCAGGTCGCTCTGCCCGAGTTCGTCGCCCATGCCTCCGCCGCCGCCCCACAGGCCCCAGCCGATGGAGGTGGCGGGCAGTCCGGCGGCGTGGCGGTGGTGGGCGAGGGCGTCCAGGAAGGCGTTGGCGGCCGCGTAGTTGGCCTGGCCGGGGGTGCCGATGGTGGCGGCGACGGAGGAGAACAGCACGAAGGCCGCGAGGCCGCTGTCCCGGGTCAGTTCGTGCAGGTGCCAGGCCGCGTCCGCCTTCGGCCGCAGCACGGTGTCCAGGCGGGCGGGGGTCAGCGCGGTGAGCACGCCGTCGTCCAGGACGCCGGCGGTGTGCACGACGGCGGTCAGCGGGTGCGCGGCCGGGACGGCGGCCAGCAGCGCGGCGAGCGCCTGGCGGTCGGTGGTGTCGCAGGCCACCACGTCGGCCTCGGCTCCCAGCGCGGTCAGCGAGGCGGTCAGTGCGGCGGCGCCGGGCGCGGCGGGTCCGCGGCGGCTGACCAGCAGCAGCCGGCGGGCGCCGTGCGCGGTGACCAGGTGCCGGGCGACCAGGCCGCCCAGCAGTCCGGTGGCGCCGGTCAGCAGGACGGTGCCGTCCGGGTCGAACGGCGTTCCCGCCGGCTGTCCGGCGGGGTTCGCGGCGGCGGGAACGAGCCGGGGCACATACGCCGTCCCCTCGCGCAGCGCGAGCTGCGGTTCGCCGGCGGCCAGGGCCCGGGTCACGGCCGCGGGCAGGGTCCGCGCGGACGCGTCGTGGCCGTCGGTGTCGACGAGCAGGACGCGTCCCGGGTACTCGGCCTGCGCGGTCCGCACCAGCCCGCCGACGGCGGCACCGGCCGGGTCCGGCACCTCCCCGGGCAGCACGGCGGCGGCTGCCCGCCCGACCAGCACCAGCGGCACGGCGGCCGGCTCCTCCCGCGCGGCCCAGTCCTGGAGCAGTGCGAGTACGGCGGTGAGGGCGTGGTGCGCGGCTAGGGCGGGGGCGGGCCGGCCACCGGTGCCAGCACCGGTGCCGGTGCCGGGCGGCGTGTCCGGGGCGCTGCGGGTCAGCTCCGCGACGAGGACGTCCGGCACCGGTCCGGTGGCCGCCTCCGCGAGGGACGCGGCGCGCGTGAGGGCTGCCACGCCGGGCAGCGTGGTGGGCAGGAGCGGGGCGGACGGGGCGGGCAGGAGCGTCCAGTGCCCCGCCGGCGCGCCGTCGGCCGGGACGTCGAGGCGCTGCCAGTCCACGGTGAGCAGTCCGGCGGCGGGGTCGGCCGGGAGGTCCGCTCCGGCCGGCAGGGCCCGCAGGGCGAGGGAGTCCACGCGGGCCACCGGGGCGCCGGAGGGGTCGGCGAGGTCCAGGGTGACACCGCCGTCCGCCGCGGCCGGCGTGATCCGCACCCGCAGGGCGGTGGCACCGGTGGCGTGGAGGGCCAGGCCGCTCCAGGCGAACGGGATGTGCGCCTGGTCGGGGCCGGTCGCCGCGCCGGGGCCGGCCGGGCCCAGCGCCAGCGGCCGCAGCGCCGAGTCGAGCAGCGCCGGGTGGATGCCGAAGCCGGCGGGGCCGGTGTCCGGGGAGGCGTCGGCGGGCAGCCCGACCTCCGCGTACAGGGTGCCGTCGTGCTGCCAGAGGGCGTGCAGGCCCTGGAACGCGGGCCCGTAGTCCAGTCCGGCGGCCGGCAGGCGTTCGGCGAGATCTGCGGGGTCGACGGGTTCGGCGCCGGGCGGCGGCCAGGTCCGTGCCCACTCCTGCGGTGCCGGAGCGCCGTCACCGGTGCGGGACAGGGTGCCGGCGGCGTGCCGGGTCCAGTCGGCGGAGCCGTCGTCGGGGCAGGAGTGCACGGTGAACGGGTGGCGGCCGGTGGCGTCGGCGGGTCCGGCGGACACCTGGAGCCGCAGCGCGCCGTCCTCGGGCAGCACCAGCGGCGCCTGGAGGGTGAGGTCGTCGACCCGGTCGCAGCCGAGCTGGTCGCCGGCGTGCACGGCGAGGTCGGCCAGGGCGGCGCCGGGCAGCAGGGCCCGGCCGCCCACCAGGTGGTCGGCGAGCCAGGGGTGGGCGGCCAGCGACAGCCGCGCGGTCAGCAGCAGCCCGTTGCCGTCGGCGAGGGGCACGCTCGCTCCGAGCAGCGGGTGCTCGGCGCCGTCCTGCCCGCTCGCGCCGGCGTCGGCCGCGGCGGCGGGGGCCTGAAGCCAGTACCGGGTGCGCTGGAAGGCGTAGGTGGGCAGGTCGACGCGGCGGGCGCCGTGCCGGGCGAGCCGGTCGAGCCAGTCCGCGGGGGCGCCGCCGGCGACCGCGAGGGCGACCGGCCCCCGGGTGTGGGCGGCGGCGAACGCGGTGGCGGTGGTGCGGTGTTCGGGGCGTCCGGCGCGCAGTGCGGACGTGGCCACGGCCGGCTCGCCGTCGGCGCCGCTCAGCCCGTCGGACGCGGCCTGCACCATGGCGGTCAGCACCGGGTCGGGGCCGAGTTCCAGGTAGGTGGTCACGCCCTGCTCGTGCAGCGTGCGGATGCCGTCGTGGAAGCGGACGGTGCCGCGGATGTGCCGGGCCCAGTAGCCGGGGTCGGTCAGTTCCCCGGTGGTGGCGAGGCGGCCGGTGACGTTGGAGACGACCGGGATCGCCGGGGCGTGGAAGGTCAGCGTGGCGGCGATCCGGGCGAACTCCTCCAGCACCTCGTCCATGTGCGCCGAGTGGAAGGCGTGGCTGACGGTGAGCCGGTGCGTCTTCAGGCCCGCCTCGCGTGCCCGGGCGGCCAGTTCGCCCACCGCGTCGGCGTCCCCCGAGACCACCGTGGCGGCCGGACCGTTCACCGCGGCCAGGTCGACCCGGCCGGGATACGCGTCGAGCAGCGGCCGTACGTCCGCCTCGGCGGCGCGGACCGCGAGCATCGCCCCGCCGCCGCGGGCGGCCTGCATCAGCCGTCCGCGGGCCGCGACCAGTGCGCAGGCGTCCGCCAGGGACAGCACGCCGGCGGCGTGGGCGGCGGTGAGTTCGCCGACGGAGTGCCCGATGAGCAGGTCGGGGGTGAGGCCCCGGTGTTCGGCGAGCCGGAACAGGGCCGTCTCGAGGGCGAACAGGGCGGCCTGGGTGTACCGGGTCTGGTGCAGCAGTTCGGACTCGCCGAACACCACCTGCCGCAGCGGCTGGTCCAGGTGGACGTCGAGGTGGGCGCAGACGGCGTCGAAGGCCTCCGCGAACACCGGCTCGGTGTCGTACAGTTCCCGGCCCATCCCGGGGCGCTGGCTGCCCTGGCCGGTGAACAGGAACGCGGTGCGGCCGCGGCCGGTGCCGCCGCCGCGCAGCAGGTGGGGGGAGTCGGTGCCGCGGGCGAGCGCGTCGAGGCCGTCGAGGAAGCCGGTCAGGTCCTGCGGGGAGCCGCTCAGCACCGCCGCCGTGTGGTCGAACACCGAGCGGGTGGTGGCCAGGGACAGGGCGATGTCGGCCGGGCTGGGGGCCGCTTCGGAGGTGGCGAACTCCCGCAGCCGCAGCGCCTGTTCGCGCAGCGCCTCGGCGGAGCGGGCGCTGAGCACCCAGGGCAGCGGGCCGGTGTAGGGGTCGGCGGGCGCGGTGGCCGCGGGCGGCGCGGGCCGGGGTGCGGCGGGTTCCTCGACGATGACGTGGGCGTTGGTGCCGCTGATGCCGAAGGAGGAGACGGCGGCGCGGCGCGGGCGCTCCCGGCCGGGCCACGGCTGTTCGTCCGTGAGCAGCCGGACGGCGCCCGCCGTCCAGTCGACGTGCGGGGTGGGGGCGTCCACGTGCAGGGTGCGCGGCAGCAGCCCGTGCCGCATCGCCATCACCATCTTGATGATCCCGCCGACGCCGGCCGCGGCCTGCGAGTGGCCGATGTTGGACTTCAGCGAGCCGAGCCACAGCGGCAGCTCGGGGTCGTGGTGCCGGCCGTAGGTGGCGATCAGCGCCTGGGCCTCGATCGGGTCGCCGAGCGTGGTGCCCGTGCCGTGCGCCTCGACGGCGTCGACGTCGGCGGCGCTCAGCCGGGCGTCGGTGAGCGCCTGCCGGATGACCCGCTGCTGGGCCGGGCCGTTGGGCGCGGTGAGACCGTTGCTCGCCCCGTCCTGGTTGACGGCGCTGCCGCGGATCACGGCGAGGACGTCGTGGCCGTTGCGGCGGGCGTCGGAGAGCCGCTCCAGCACGAGCAGACCGGCGCCCTCGGCCCAGCCGGTGCCGTCGGCGGACTCGGCGAACGCCTTGCAGCGGCCGTCCGGGGAGAGGGCGCGCTGCCGGGAGAACTCGATGAACGTGGTCGGTGTGGACATCACGGTGACGCCGCCGGCCAGTGCCAGGGTGCACTCCCCCTCGCGCAGTGCCCGTACCGCCAGGTGCAGGGCGACCAGCGAGGAGGAGCAGGCGGTGTCGACGGTGATCGCCGGGCCCTCCAGGCCGAAGGTGTAGGCGACCCGGCCGGAGGCGACGCTGCCCATGCTGCCGTTGGCGAGGTGGCCCTCGTACCCTTCGGGCGCCGGGTGCAGCCGGGAGGCGTAGTCGTTGTACATGACGCCCGCGAACACGCCGGTGCGGCTGCCGCGCAGGGTCTGCGGGGGGATGCCGGCCCGCTCCAGGCCCTCCCAGGCGGTCTCCAGCAGCAGCCGCTGCTGCGGGTCGGTGGCGAGGGCCTCGCGGGGGCTGATGCCGAAGAACTCCGCGTCGAAGGCGTCCGCGTCGTACAGGAAGCCGCCGTCCTTGGAGTAGCTGCGGCCCACCCGGTCCGGGTCCGGGTCGTACAGGTCGGCGACGTTCCAGCCGCGGGTGGCCGGGAACTCGCCGACGGCGTCGACGCCGTGCCGCACCAGCTGCCACAGGTCCTCGGGCGAGGTCACTCCGCCGGGGTAGCGGCAGCTCATGCCGACGATGGCCACGGGGTCGTCCGCGTGCGCCGCCGTACGCCTGTCGGCCGGGGGCGCGTCGGTGTCGTCGGCGGGCCGGTCGCCGTCACCGGCGGCCAGCTCGGTCAGGTGGTCGGTGACCGCGCCGGGGGTGGGGTGGTCGAAGACGAGGGTCGGGGAGAGCGTCAGACCGGTGGCCGCGCCCAGCCGGTTGCGCAGTTCGACGGCGGCGAGCGAGTCGAACCCGGCCTCGCGGAAGGGCCGCGCCTCCTCCACCCGGGCCGGGTTGTCGTGCCCCAGCACGGTGGCGACCTGCGCGAACACCAGCGTGGCGACGGCCGCCCGGCGTTCGTCCGGCGGCAGCGCGGCGATCCGGCGCGCCCAGGCGCCGTCGGCGCCGCCCGCCGCCCGGCCGGTCCGGCGGGCCGGGGTCCGCACCAGGGCGGTCAGCACGGCGGGCAGCTGCCCGGTGCCGGCGTCGGCGCGCAGCGCGGCGACGTCGATCCGGGCCGGGACGAGCGCCGGCCGGCCGGTGGTGAGGGCGGCGTCGAACAGGGCGAGGCCCAGCGCCGTGTCCATCGGGGCGATGCCGCCCCGGGTCATCCGGGCCAGGTCGGCCTGGTCGAGGTGTCCGGTCAGGCCGGTGGACTCGCCCCACAGGCCCCAGCCGAGCGAGGTGGCGGGCAGCCCGTGGGCGTGCCGGTGCCCGGCCAGGCCGTCCAGGAAGCCGTTGGCCGCGGTGTAGTTGGCCTGGCCGGGGTTGCCGAGGGTGGCGGTGACGGAGGAGAACAGCACGAAGGCCGCGAGGTCGCTGTCCCGGGTCAGCTCGTGCAGGTGCCAGGCCGCGTCGGCCTTCGGTGCGAGGACGGTGTCCAGCCGCTCGGGGGTCAGTGAGGTGACCGTGCCGTCGTCGAGGAGGCCGGCCGTGTGCACGACGGCGGTCAGCGGACGGGTGGCCGGGATCGCGGCCAGCAGCTGTTCGACGGCTTGGCGGTCGGTGACGTCGCAGGCGGCGAAGGTGACCTCGGTGCCCGACGCGGCGAGCGCGGCGGCCAGTTCGGCGGCGCCGGGTGCGTCCGCGCCGCGCCTGCTGGCCAGCAGCAGCCGGCGGGCGCCGTACCGGTCGGCCAGGTGCCGGGCGAACAGCCCGCCGAGGGTGCCGGAGGCCCCGGTGACCAGGACGGTCCCCTCGGGGTCGAGGGGCGGCGCGGGCGCCGCGCCGGCCGGGTCCGCCACCCGCACCAGCCTGGGCACCAGCGGCTGTCCGTCGCGCAGGGCGAGCTGCGGCTCGTCACCGGCGAGGGCGCCGGCCAGACCGCCGGCCTCGCCGTCCGTCAGGTCGGCCAGGGTGAAGCGGCCGGGCTGCTCGGTCTGGACGGTGCGGAGCATGCCCCACACGGCCGCGCCCGCCAGGTCCGTGACGTCGTCGCCGTCACGTGCGGCGACCGCGCCCGAGGTGACCACGGTGAGCCGGACGCCGCCCGCCTCGGGCCGCCCGAGCCACTGTTGCAGCTCGCCCAGCACGTGATGGGTGAGGCGGTGGGTGCGGCCGGGTACGTCGCCGTCGTCGTCCGCCGCCGCGGCGAGGAGGACCTGGCCGGGGAGCGGCTCGCCGGCCGCGGCGGAGTCCAGCAGGGCGGTCGTGCCGGGGTACCGGACGGCCGTGACGCCGGCCTCGGTGAGCGCGGCGGTGAGCCGCGCGACCGCCGGGGAGTCGGGTCCGACGACGGCCCAGGCGCCGGTGCCGGCCCCCGCTGCGGGTGCGGTGGCCGGTGCGGGCGTCCAGTCGAGGGCGTACAGCGACCGGGTGCCGGCCGCGGCCGCGAGCGTGCCGCCCGGGACCCGGCGCAGCGCGAGCGACTCGACCCGGGCGACGGGGTGCCCGGCGTCGTCGGTGACGTCCAGGGCCAGGGTGTCCGGGGCGGTCGCGGTCAGCCGTACCCGGACCGAGCGGGCGGCGGGCGCGAACACCTGCACTCCCGACCAGACGAACGGCAGCCTGGGCTCGGCCGCCCGCCCGCCGTCGCCGTCGTCGGGCAGCAGACCGGCGTGCAGCGCCGCGTCCAGCAGCGCCGGGTGGATGCCGAACGACGCCGCGTCCCCGGCGAGTTCGCCGGGCAGCTCCACCTCGGCGAAGCCGTCGCCGTCGCGCCGCCAGGCAGCCCGTACGCCCTGGAAGCCGGGCCCGTAGGTGTAGCCCTGTCCGGCCAGGACGTCGTACAGCCGGGCCGGGTCGACGGGTTCCGCGCCCTCGGGCGGCCACTCGCCGGTGACGGGCTCCGGGTCGGCCGGGGCGGGCTCGAGCAGGCCGGAGGCGTGCCGGGTCCAGGCGGTCTCGCCGGGGTCCGTGCCGGCCTCGTCGGCGGGCGGCTGTGCGGGGCGGGAGTAGACGCTCACCGCGCGGCGGCCCGAGGCGTCCGGCGCGTCCACCGCGACCTGCACCTGCACACCGTCGGCGGACAGCGGCAGCGGCGCCTCCAGCGTCAGGTCGGCCAGGCGTTCGCAGCCCGTCTCCCGGCCGGCGCGCAGCGCCATCTCCACGAACGCCGTGCCGGGCAGCAGTACGGTCCCGGCGACGGTGTGGTCGGCGAGCCAGCCGTGGGTCCGCAGCGACAGCCGGCCGGTGAACAGCAGCCCGTCACCCCCGGCCACCGGCACCAGGGCGCCGAGCAGCGGATGTCCGGCGGCCCCGAGCCCGGCCGCCGTCACGTCACCGGCGGGCCGCGCCGCCGTCAGCCAGTAGTGCTCCCGCTGGAAGGCGTACGTCGGCAGCGCCACCGGCGGGGTCGCGGGCAGCAGCCGGGCCCAGTCGACGGTGGTGCCGCGCACGTGGTGGCGGGCGGCGGCGAGGAGCAGGGAGGCGGCGGGCGACGGCCGGCCGCCCCGCGGGAGCACGGTGTGCGGCCCGCACTCGACGTGGGCGGTGATGCCGTCGCCGAGCGCCGCCGCCCCGTCCTCCGGGTACGCCGTCTCGCGCAGGCAGCGCAGCCAGTACGCCGGGTCGAGCGCGGCCGGGTCGAGCGCCGCCCCGGCCGCCGTATGGACGGGGATCGCGGCGGTGCCGGGCCGTACGGACGCCAGCGCGGCCAGCGCCTCCTCGTCGTCGCCGTCCCCGGCCGCGAGGGGGGCCGTGACCACGCGGGCCGCGTCCGCCAGGCTCAGCACCCCGGCCGCGCAGGCGGCGGCGACCAGTCCCACGCCCTGCCCGGCCACCGCGTCGGGCACCACACCGAGGGTCCACCACAGCGCGGCCAGCGACACCTCCACGGCCCATAGGACCGCCCGCGCGACGTCCTCCCGCTCCGCGCCGGGCGCGTCCGGCGCCCCGCTCAGCACGGCCCGCAGGTCCCAGTCGACCAGGCCCGCGAGGGCCTGCGCGCACTCGTCGAGGTGGGCGGCGAACTCCGGTACCTCGTCGGCGAGCCGGGCCACCGCGGCGGTCCAGGCGTCGCCGCCGCCCACGCCGGCCGGGAACACGAAGGCCGTTCCGCCCCCGCTCACCTCACCGGTGACGACCCCGTCCGCCGACCGCCCCGCCGCGAGCGCCGACAGCCCCGCGAGCAGCTGCGCGCGGTCGGTGCCGACGGTGACGGCGCGGTGTTCGAAGGTGGCCCGGGTGGTCGCCAGCGCACGGGCCACCGCGGCCGGCGCGAGGTCCGGCTGGGCCTCGACGAAGGCGGCGAGACGGGCGGCCTGGTCGCGCAGCGCCTCGGCCGTGCGCGCGGAGATCACCCACGCGACCGATCCCGGGGCCTGCACCGGCTCGGGCCGGTCCTGGGGCTCCGGTTCCGGCTCGGGCCGGGGTGCCTGCTCGATGATGACGTGCGCGTTGGTGCCGCTGATCCCGAA
>NZ_JBVIYZ010000044.1:0-20063 GCF_055592085.1 Streptomyces sp. NPDC041135 | reverse complement strand
GTCGGGGAGCGGGAAGAGAAGGTCTTCGAGGGCGTCCAGGGCGAACAGGGCCGCCATCATAAGGATCGGCATCACGAGTGCGAGGACGAGCATGGAACCCTCCCCGTGACTGCGGGCCCAGGGCCGATCCGATCAGGGGGCCGTCTTCAGGGTGCGGCCGAACGGTTGACGCCGCATGTCGTACCGCAGCCGAGTCGGGATGTTCGCCGAGGGCGCGGCCCACAGCAGACCGGTGGCGTCGGCGTCCATGGCCCGCCGCGACGCCGTGACGGCGGTGGCATGTCGGACCCGTCTGCAAGGGAGGTCGGGGTGCGGCGGGGTGCCGTCGGGCGGGGCGCGGCAGGCGACATGGGGACGGGACCGGGGGGCGGCTGGGAGGGCTGGCTTGACCACCGGGACATCCGGCGACCACCAGGAGGCCGATTCGAAGGCGCAACCGTGCGGGGAACGGATGCTGCACCGGGCTGTGGCGTTCGGCTCGCCCGAGGTCGTTGCGGAGCTGGCCGGGCGCGTCGCCGACGTCGACGCCTTGGAGGACGGTGCGACCGCGCTGTGGGAAGCGGTGGTCGGGCACCGGCCGGAGGTCGCACGCGTTTCCGTCGCCGCGGGAGCCGACCCGTGGCGGCCGGTGCTGCCCGGATGGTCACCGGGGCGGCTGGGCCCGGCCGGTCCCACACCGGACCTGTTCCCGCTGCCCGAGGGCGAACCAGGGCTCAGCGAGGCGGAGTCAGTGGCGGCGTGGGAAGGCCGGCGGCGCATCGCGGCCTTGGCCGACGTCGGCTACTACGACGGCACGGGACTGGCCTGCGTGGCCGGCATCGACGCGCAGGAGGCCGCACGGCGCCTGGCAGCGGTGCCGCCGGGCTGCTCGCCGAGCTCCTGGACGACCCGTACGGCGTCGACACGGATGACAACCTGCGTCTTGTCGGGGTGACCACCGCACCGGGCGGTTGCGTCGTCACCCAGCCCTGGGGACACGGGCCGCAGATGCCGCCGATCGGCGACGGTGCGGGGTCATCGTTCCTCGGCTCGATCCGCACCAACCGTCCCGAATCGACCACCGCGACAAAACTGCCCCAGTGCGTCGCGACCGGCATGCGTCGTTCCACGATGCATCAACTCCATCCCTGAACGTTCCCCCGGTCCCCGGCAGCGGTCACTTAACGTCACAGGGACTTCCGCGCCAGTCGACGGGCCGCAGAACACAGGCTCCCCCTGCGGCCCGCCTCCCAACCCTGTTGCCGCACGAGCCTTCCAAGAGCCGCACCACCGTCCACCGGACCGCCGTACGGGCAGGGGAAAAGTCCGTGTGCGGCCCGTGCCGCGCCGACAACGTCGCCCGCGAGGTAGCCGTCGCAGAAGCCGCCCGCCTCGAGGCTGCCGCGCCGTCGAAGCCGGAGGACGGCCTCGAGCCGGAGAGGGGCCGTGGCTGGTTCCCCCGGCGATCCTGACCCGGCACGCCACGGGCCCGGGGGGTCAGCCCCCTTCGGGGCCCGGCCCGCGCCCCCCGGCCCGCGCGCTCCGCGCCCGCCGGCAGCGCCTCGGATCGCAGCGGGGGGAACGACGCCGCGCATCTGCTGTATCAGGCCAGGCCGCCGCAGCGGGAGCCGACCACAGGCCCGACCACGAGGCCGACCATGCCGGTCATGACCATGGAACGCCACCTACCAAGCGCTCGCCGCACCGCGCCCCCGCGACACCACCGCCCGTGTACCGGCGCCTGCTGCGTCTGTCTGTACGGCTGTGGTGGTACCCCTACTGGGAGACCGTTCCCTCGGTGTCGGCGGCGTGCTCCGAGCGTGGGCAGCTGGCCCGCGCCCGGCGGCCGTCCAGGCGGCGTGACCGCGCGCCTCGGTCGACCAGGAGCACGGGGTTGCGCCAAGGGTTGCGCCTGTCTGTTGCGCTGGATGGTGCGCCAAGGGTTGCGCTGGGTGGTGCGGGGTCCGCAGGGCCGTCACCGTATTCGTGCACGTCACCGCTTGGGTTTGCCGTGGTCGGCCCGCTGGCATCCCCGTTGCGGCTGCTCTGCCCATGTCCCTTGGCTGGTGTGAAGGAGCAAGGGAATGGGCGGGATGGGCGGCGCGGCTCGCGGCCGTGGATCAGGGCACGCTCAGCCGGTTGCGCGTCGGAGCCGCCGCGCCCGTGCCGCTGTCAGCGCGGCGGCGACGCCGGACGGGGGACGTCGGCGGGGGAGAGGCCGGGGCGGGCACGGTGCAGGCGTGCTGGGTGGTGTCACCGGCCGGAGGCATCGCGGGCGACGTCGACGCCGACCTCGACGACCAGCTCGGGTTCCACCGGCGTGACGTCCAGCGTCTCCCGGCTGCCCCACACGGCGGAGATCGACCAGCTCGTCCACGGATGACCGCGCCGGGCCGGAGCGACTAGGTGCCTGTCCATCGCCTCGCACTCGCAGCCCACGAAGGTGCACCGGGAGGCCATGATCTGACGCGTGTCTTCCACACCGTCGGTCTCGATCGGGTGTTCACCTTGCATCCCACCGCCGACGACGCCCTCGCGGCGCTGCACAGCTGATCAAGTGCTGCCGCATTCCCGCGGAGCGGCCGGGTACCGGAACAGCGGCTCCGCGGGCTGGCCTGAATCGGCCTGAGCGTACGCTGTGCCGTACATGGCCCAACCACTTATCCATGATCCTTTCCCTTTTCGGTTATCGGGGTGCTAGGCAGTGCAGGACGTTCGGTTCGATCTGTCGGTTTTCGGTCTGAGCGAGATGGCACGCTGCAGTGCCGGCTTGCGGAAGGCCGCCGCCGATGCGCCGTCACCGGACGCGGCGGCTCAGGTGGTCGCCGATTTCTTCTATGACCATCTGACCGACGGCTCCGGTGGCCGTGCCTGCCCCACGGTGGGCGTCTACCTCGCCGGACGGCGGCAGGAGCCCACCCCCGCGGCGCCGGTGGCTTCCCCCGCCGGTCAGGTCCGGCGTCTTTCCCTCGCGGGTTTTCGCGGGACGGACACTCACGGGTGGGGCACGGAAGGATCCGACCCAGTGGTGCTGCCCGTGCCCTCGCCGCAGGCCGCCCGGCAGGCGCCGCTCGTGCACCGGCTGCTCGAGGAACTCGCGGCCCGGGACGCGGACGGCGCCGAACCGCGCGAGAGTGATGCCGGGATCGTGTACCTGTCCGACAGCCAGAGGGCCGGGCCGGCGGATCTGCTGCGGGCGCACGGCATCCGCTCCGCGCTCGCCTTCGGCGGAGCGCTGACGGCGGACGAGTGGTTCGCGGTGGTGCTGTTCTTCCGCGGCCTCCTGCCGGCCGAGGTGCCCGCCCTGTTCCACGCCGTCACAGGGAGCACACGCCTGGCCCTGCTGTCCGCGGGCCGGCCCTCGCCGGCCGTCGAGGCGGACGCGGCGCGCGCCGTGCTGGCGGGCATGGAGAACCTGGTGGGACAGCGGGCCGCTCAGCTGCAGTCCGCGGTGGCCGAGCTGCGCGTCGCCACGACACAGCTGCGCCGATCCCAGGAGGAGCTGGAGCAGCGGGAGCGGGCCCTGCGCGAGGAAGCCGCGACCATCGAGCTGCTGCACGAGGTCGGCGGCGTCCTGGCGGCGGAACTGGATCTGGACGCGCTGGTCCAGCACGCCGTCGACGCGGCCACCCGCCTGTCCGGAGCGGCCTTCGGAGCGTTCTTCTACAACGTCCTGGCCGACACCGGTGAGTCGTACCTGCTGTACGTGATCTCCGGTGTGGAGCGGTCGGAGTTCGACAAGTTCCCCATGCCGCGCAACACCCGGGTTTTCGAGCAGACCTTCCGGGGGCTGGGCGTGGTCCGCTCCGACGACATCACCGCCGACCCCCGTTACGGGCACAACGCCCCCCACCACGGCATGCCGGAGGGCCACCTTCCGGTACGGAGCTACCTGGCCGTTCCGGTGATGTCCCGGGGCACGGTGCTCGGCGGTTTCTTCTTCGGCCATCCCGAGCGGGGTGTCTTCACCGAACGGCACGAACGCCTCGTCACCGGAGTCGCCGCACAGACCGCCATCGCGCTGCAGAACGCGCAGACCTACCGGCAGGAGCGGGAAGCGGCCACCGAGCTGCAGCGTCATCTGCTGCCCGCACTCCCGCAGCTCGAGGGGATCGCCAGCACCTCGCGGTACCTGCCCGCGGCCCGGGACCGCGGCGCCGGTGGTGACTGGGTCGACCTGATACCGCTCCCGGAGGGGCAAGTGGCCCTAATCGTCGGCGACGTGATGGGCAAGGGAATCAAGGCGGCGGCGATCATGGGGCAGATCCGCACCGCGTGCCGCGCCTACGCGCGGCTCGGTCTCGCCCCCGCGGAAGTGCTGGAACACTTGAGTGTCCTGGCCGACGACATCGCTCCCGGCTCCCTCGTCACCTGCGTGTACGCGGTGCTGGACACCGTCCGCGACCGGTTGCGCACCGCCGTCGCAGGGCACCTGCCTCCAGCCCGGCGCGACCCGCGGGGCGGTGTGTGCTTCCTGGACGGCGCAGTAGGGCCGCCGCTCGGCGTGGGCAAGCACCGCTACACGGAGCAGGAGGTCTCGCTGCCGCCCGGATCCCGACTGCTGCTGTACACCGACGGCCTGGTCGAGCGCCGTGGCCGCCCCATCGACGACGGACTGCGTCAGCTGCGGGAGCTGCTGGCCGCTCCCGTGGGCGAGATCGAGGCGGACTGCGATTCCTGGCTCGACGCCCTGGCCGGCGGACAGCACGACGACGACATCGCCATGCTGTACCTGTACCGGCCCGAGGACGCCGAACACGGCGTCGTCGCGGTTTCGCGGGACTACCCTCCGGTGTCCGGTGCTGTGCCCGACGCGCGTGATCTGGTGTCGGAGACCATACGCGAGTGGGGTCTGCAGCATCTGGCGAGCGACATGATGCTGATCGCGGACGAGATGGTCGCCAACGCCGTCCGGCACGCCAGGACGCCGCTGCGGGTCGAATTGCGGCGGACCGGTGAGCGCGTCGTCCTGGAAGTGACGGACAGCAGTCGCGAGGCGCCGCGTCTGATCGTGTCCCCGCCCGGGGACTTCGGGCACCGGGGCATATTCCTGGTCGACGCCATCGCGACGCGGTGGGGCACGCGCTGGATTGACGGAGGAAAAGTGGTGTGGGCGGAGGTCAAGGTCTAGTGACGATGTGCCCCGGTCTGCCCGCGTGGCCGGAACCAGAACCGCCCGCTGACCAGTTCACTCCGGACACAGGAGAACCGTCCCCGATGACCCCGTCACCCAGCCCCGCGGCCCACGAGCCCGCCGGCAGTTCAACCCCGGCCGACTCCGGGGGCCTGCTCCCCGTCGGCCCGACCCTGGCCCTCGCCTTGCACCGGGGTGCGAGACACGCGGTCGTCGCCGTGGAGGGGCCCATCGACTACCACACCGCACCCCAGCTGCTGGGGTACCTGGCCACCGAGGAGATGCAGAACGTTCCCCTGCTGGTCCTCGATCTGACGCGCGTCGACTTCTGCGACTCCAGTGCGCTCGGAGCGTTCGTCGACATTCACCGCCGCCGGTCGGACGCCGGGCGCCAATTCGCGTTGACCGGTATACAGCCGGACGTCCGGCGCATCCTGGAACTCACCCGTCTTACCTCGGTCCTCCCGCTGCACGAGACGGTCAAGGAGGCACTGGCCGACGACTGATCCCCTGCCGCCCTTCGCCGGTCCGGCCGACGATCCGCCAGGCCGCACGCGGGGGTGAGCAGGTCGAACAGGGTATGACCTGCTGCGCATCGTCGGCTCGACGCCTTCCTTCCGCTGCACCCCCCCCGAAGACGCCCCCGCACCCCAGCCCGCTCCCTGACCCCCAGCCCGCGGCCCGGCCTTCCCCCCTGCCGGGCCTCGCCGCGGCGCCGGCGCCCGTACCCGCACTGGTTCGCCCCCGGGCCTGGGCCACCAGAGAAGGTGGCGCCCACACGGACTGGCTCACCTCCGCTGGCGCGCACAGCGCGGGTGCACGCGCCCAGCTCGGGCGGGAAGCTTTTCCTGGCTCGCTGAACAGGCGGAGGGGGCAGCGGCACGTCACGAGCGCGCGGCACTCGGAGGGTGCCCGCGGCCCCCGGTGCCCCGATTCGAGTTACGACCGCCCGCTCCTCCCGGCTCTGCCGCAGCACATGCATCTTGCTTCGCAGGGCGGGATCACGGCCAGTTGAACATGCGAGGTCACGGCAGGAGCAACGGAAGGAGGTTCACGACGCTGCCGCAATGGATCTGGCGGCCACCGCGGCATTGGCGCTCGTACGTGGAGTCGACCTAGGCTGCGACGGTTCGCGCCGCTCACCGCGGCCCATCGATGGAGAGGAAAGCCGATGCCCCAGCACGCTGCGGCTGCAGCCCCGGTGCCCGGGCGGCGCCCCGAGCTGGTCCCGGACCCAGGGGTGGAAGCGGCCCGTATAGCTGCGGTACGCCGCTACGACATCCTCGACACTCCGCCCGACGGCGCGTTCGACCGGGTGGCGGCGATGGCCGCCCGCCTCTTCGATGTCCCTGTGGCCACGGTCACGATCGTGGACAGCGACCGCATCTGGTTCAAGGCCGCACACGGTCTTGAGGGCGTCAAAGAGATCGGCCGCGATCCGGGCCTGTGCGGCTCGGCGATTCTGCGCGATGACGCGCTGGTCATTCCCGACACCCTTCGTGATCCCCTGGCGGCAGACAATCCGCTGGTCGCCGGCGAGATGGGGGTGCGCTTCTACGCCGCCGCACCGATCATCACCCCCGATGGTCACCGGCTGGGCACCGTCAACGTCCTCGACACCAAGCCGCGCTCCATCAGCGAGGACGACACCGCCACACTCGCCGACCTCGCGGCGATCGTGCTGGACGAGATGGAGCTGCGACTGTCGGCGCTGCGCGCACTCCGCAACGAGCAGGAGCGGCGGGAGGTGGAGCAGGCGGCGCGGGAACAGGCGGAGAAGGACAAGACCGCCATCGCCGCGTTCGCCTCCACCCTCCAGCGAACCCTGCTGCCCCCGGCGCTTCCCGTGGTGCCCGGCCTGGAACTGGCCTGTCACTATCACACCGCCTCCGTACACGATGTGGGCGGCGACTTCTACGATGTCTTCCCCGTCGACGGCAGCCGCTGGGCGTTCGTCCTCGGTGACGTGTGCGGCAAGGGCCCCGAGGCGGCCACCGTCACCGCTCTGGCCCGTCACACCCTGCGCGCCGCGGCCCAGATCGACCCGGACCCGGTCACCGTCCTGAGCACGCTCAACACCGTCCTGCTCACCGACGTCACCGCCGGAAGCCGCTTCTGTACCGCCCTCTTCGGCCTCCTGGCGCCCCTGGAGGACGGTGGCTTCAGCGTCACAGTGGCCACCGGCGGCCACCCTCCAGCCTTCCACGTGCGCCCCGACGACAGCGACGCGGTATGGGTCAAGTCGGTACGCCCCAAGGGCGGCATGCTCATCGGAGCCTTCCCCCAGGCACACTTCGCCCAGAGCACCTTCTCCCTGGCCCCCGGCGAGGGTCTGTTCCTGTACACCGACGGACTGGTCGAAGCCCACACTCCGCAAGGCGCCATGCTCGGCGAGGACGGCCTGACCGGCTTCCTCCACCGGCGCGCAGGGCCCGTGACCGCCACCGCCCTGGTCGAAGAGACCGTCACGTTGCTGGCCGCACTGCCCGACGGAGTCGGCGACGACGTGGCCCTGCTGGCCCTGTCCGTACCTGACTCCGAAACCGCGCCACACACCGGCGTCGCCGCCACCGCCCACACCACCGCCGCACCCGAACACTTCGGCCAGGAGCGATGACCGACGTGACCCACACACTTCACCTGACTGCTCACTACCCCCACCCCGGCCTCGCCATCGCCGCGATCGTGGGAGATGTGGACATGAAGACCGCGCCCTCCCTGCGCTCCGGGGCCCTGGAAATCGAGGAGGACACTCCCCCGGAGCCGGAGCCGGAGCCGGAGCCGGAGCCGGAGCCGGAGCCGGAGCCGGAGCCGCCTTGCTGTCGGGCTGTGGCGTCGTAGTAGGTGGACGCCGCGATCGGTGCCCCGTGCTCACTGAGCACGCGGCAGATCGGCTCGACTCCCCACCGCACCCCCGTCTCGCCGGTGGTGTCCTTGTGGGCGCTGATGAAGTTCACGAGGACCTGCGTGGCCGGTCGAGCTCGGCCGCGAAGAAAATCAAGGCCGCCCGCAAAATTTCGTTGGCCCGCTTCAGCTCCCGTACCTCGGCCCGCAGCCGACGCATCTCCGCCGACTCCGCGGTGCTGGTTCCCGGCCTGGCGCCGGCGTCGATCTCGGCCTGGCGGACCCATTTGCGCAGCGTCTCCGCGGTGCCGATGCCGAGCTTGCCGGCGACCGAGCAGATCGCCGCCCACTCGGTCGGATGCTCGGGCCTCACCTCGGCCACCAGCCGCACCGCACGCTCGCGTAACTCGGCCGGATAGTTCCTCGAAGGACGTGACATGGACTCCATCTCCTCACGAAGTGGAGTCTCCAGACACACCGGGGCGGTTCAGCCCACCGACGTTGACACCTGGGATCTGGGGTGGATGGACCTGCGGTCCCCGGCCCTCGGGGGCCGCCGCAAGCGGCCCGGGCAGGTCGACGCGTCCGCGATCCGTCAGCCCTGGCTCCGCGACGTGATCAAGACCTGGGCCACCACCGTGAGCCTGGACAGCAACAAGTTCAAGCGGGTGTTCAACGCTTGCGTCATCGCCTCCGATGCTCTGCATGCCCAGCCCGGCGGGGGCCAGGACCACACGGAACTGCGGTTCGCGGACATGCAGGCGATCTTCACCGCGATGAGCCGCCTCCGCCGCAGCGACAACGACGAACTCGCCAGCCGTAACTGGCGCCATTACTCCTTCGGTTGCTTCATGGAGGTCGTTGACTTCGGCCGCAAGACGGACATGCTGACCGGCATGGCCGGCAGTTTCGACCGCGACAAGACGCTGGTCCTGCCGCCCGAGGAGACCAGCGAGGACGCCGCCGGACGGGCCGTTCCCGAGCCAGTCATCGACCAGCTCGATGCCCAACTCGTCCTGATGGGAGCCGATTTTCCCTACGGCGAGATGGCACGGGACGACATCCAGCTACTGACTTCAGCTCGTCGGGGTGAATCTTCGCGAAGTTCCTGAAGGGCCGGTGGTGGCGGCTGTATCCGTGGTGGGTGAGGTATGCGGATGGGGGCGGGCTGACCGCTGTGGGGCGGCAGCGCCGTGAAACGGTACGGATGCAGGCGGCCGAGCTGTTCGAGCAGAAGATCAAGCCGCCGGAGGTCGCAAGACGTCTGCGGGTGAGCCTGAAATCGGCCTACCAGTGGCACCAGCTGTGGCGGGACGGGGGTCGCGAGGCTCTGGCCTCGCGTGGCCCGAGCGGGTCTCGATGCCGTCTGTCACCGCGCTGCCTGGAGAAGCTCGCCGGGTATCTCGAGCAGGGTCCGGCCGCGCACGGCTGGGTGGAGGACCAGGTGTGGACCGCGGCGCGGGTGGCCACGCTGATCGGCCGGAAGTTCCACGTCTCCTACAGCGTCTCGGGGGCCACTCGGCTGATGCACCGGCTCGGCTTCAGCCCGCAGGTCCCCGCGCGGCGGGCCGCCGAGCGTGACGAGCAGGCCGTGACCGCGTGGAAGGAGGCGACCTGGGCGGAGGTAAAAGAGCGAGGGCGGCCTGCGGGGGCTACATCTGCTTCGAGGACGAAGCCGGGTTCACCCGTCGGCCGCCCTGAGGTTCCCCCGAGATGCGGAGGAGGCTGACAGCGGGTCAGATGACTCTCACGAGAGGAGATCTGATCATGGCTGCCCGGAGGAAGTACCCGCCTGAGTTGCGGGAGCGTGCGGTGCGGATGTATCGAGTCACCGAGCCGAAGCCGCAGATCAAGCGGATGGCTGTCGATCTTGGCGTGCATCCGTTATTTCACGTCCTGTAATGCGCTGCGCCGCACGAACCTTTTCATTCGGCCTCTCTGCGGCTGCCCCGGGATCACTACGTCCGCCTGGACACCTGCGACTACTCGGTGCATCCGCTGGCTGTCGGCCGCCGCATCGAGGTTGCCGCCGACCTGGACCAGGTGCTGGTGACCTGCGACAGCGTCGAGGTCGCCCGCCATGCCCGCAGTTGGGCCCGCCATCAGACGATCACCGACCCGGACCACGCGGCCGCTGCCGCGGCCGCCCGCAAGAAAGCCGCCGGCACGAAACCGGCGCCGGTGGACGTGACAGAGGTCGAGGAACGGTCGCTGGACACCTACGACCGGATCTTCGGCGTCATCGACAGCGGGCTGAGCACGGGTGAAGGGGCAGCGTGATGAGCACGAAGAACGGCACGAACCAGGCCAGGGCCAGCCGCGACATCGGCTCCGAGCTGATCTATCTGACCAAGGCGTTGAAGGCCCCGGCCCTGCGGGACGCTGCCGCCCGGCTCGCCGAGCGGGCCCGCGAGGAGAGCTGGAGCCACGAGGAGTATCTGGCCGCATGCCTGCAGAGGGAGGTCGCCGCCCGCGACTCCCACGGCGCCGAGGGACGCATCCGGGCGGCCCGTTTCCCCTCTCGCAAGTCGCTGGAGCGGAAGCTCCGGCGCCGGGGGATGTTCTGGACGGAGCTGGCGGTGAGGCGGAATGGCACGGCAGCGCGCAGTCTGGCCCGTTGTGGCCCCAACCAGCTGCTGCCGATTTCCGCCGCCGTACTCACCCGGGAGCGTCAACGCTCAAAACGATCACTGTAGCCATAATCGGTCCAGCGCCGCAAGACTCTTTCTTGGATATATTGCGGCCAGGACTCAGCGAAGTCCGCTCTTGCAAGATCCAGCGATTCCGGCCTACGTAAGCAGTTGTGCACAACTTTTGTCGTTTGCGCCCGTTTCTTTTCGTCCGGGCTCATAAAGATCGGCAAGCTGGCCATGGACTGGTCAGCAAAGAGAGATGAGCCAGTTGCGGGGTGGCAGCGCGTACTGAAAGCCCACACAACATCTGTGATATCAGTGAGGTCTACGTCGTCATCAAAGATTATGATTTTCGGCACGCCGAATCCTATTTTCGAAGCAAATACGGTTTCGCCTATTTTCTGTATCAGCGCTTGTTCGGTGTCTCCGCTATGCCGCCAGTCAGGGCGCACACTGACAAGGAGCCAGTGGCATGCGCTCTCGAAGGTCATCCAGCAGGTACTGATTGGAAGGCCTGCCTCACGTAGGAGGCCCGCCGCTTCGGCGGCATGGGGCAAGCCGCAGACGGTATGATTCTCCTCTACGGGATATCCGGCTGCGACAACGGGCAGGATTGGATCATCGCGGTAGGTCATCGCGGTAACCGTGTAGAGGGGCCGGGCCGCGGACCTACCTGGGTAAGCATATCCGGCATACTCAGCCATGGGGCCTTCGAGAGCAGTCTCCTGATGTGAGATGTAGCCTTCCAGGATTACTTCAGCTGTCGCCGGCACTTCAAGATCCACCGTCTTGCAAGCAACAACGTTGACGGGTTCACCGTAGAGTGCCCCGACGTAGGCCGATTCATCCACATATTTAGGCAAAGGCATGCCCGCAACAAAGGGGATAGCAGGTTCAACGCCAAGAGCGACTGCAAACGGTGTTGGACGCCCCTTTTCTGACCACATCTTGTGAATCATGCCCAGGTGTTGTTCAGGTGCGATTATTCCGGTTAGGTGATTCTGATCCACTAGCATTTGGCGGGCTATCGACCAGTTAGTCCACGACCGATCTGGAGTGCGAACACAGATGATCCCATAGGTATTTAGGTAGCGGCCGCCATCATGCAAGTGGATGAGGGGAGTAGGAAGCCGGAACAGGTCGACACTACCACTGGTAAGTATGTTTTCCTGACACACTCCTTCGGCGATGACGCGTGGAGGAACCGGAGTGCGGCCCCGTACGTCAACCAGGCGGTTGATGATGTCCCTACCATTCGCCTCCGGATCCAGGCCGAGAGCCAGGCAGATGCGAGCGAACTGACGGGATTTAGGGGTCGTCAGTCCTGCCGGAGCGCCAAGAACTCTGAAGCCGCGTTGGATACCTTCAATGGTGTTGAAGAGCGGGGCCGGCGCACGAAGGTCATAGGATCTGCGAATGATTGCTCCGATTTCCAGGTTCCAGTCCACTGACGCGTCGATGCGCTGGAGGTCGCCTAAGTCCTCAAGCGCATCGATGTATTCCCTCAAGCTACGAAGCATGTACATATATAGCTCACGTCCTCGGGGTGAGAGTCGCTCAGAGGGCTGCCGTGGCTGAGTTAAGAATGGTGCCGTCGCGGACTAGCTCGACGATGGCTCTGACCCGCGGGTAGAGAATGACGTCTTGTGTGAGGTGACTGATCGGCTGACCGGTGACGTCTTTAGCAGAGCGGATACATGCGAGGACGGCGCGTGTGACCGGGGACAGAGCGTCAAGCGTCTCACCAACAGCGGTCAGTCTCAGCTCAAGTGCCTGGGCAGCCATAATAAGTTCCAGACCAACCACGGTGCGCACGTTGGCGACAATCTGGAGTGCATGTCTGCCGGCGTTGTGGGCCATGGAAACGTGGTCTTCCTGGTTTGAGCAGGTAGGAATCGAGTCGACGCTGTCGGGATGAGCGAGGGTCTTGCAGTCGGAGACCAGCGCGGCCGCCAAGTACTGCAGGAGCATATACCCACACTCAATACCGACTTCATCGGACGTGATGAGCATGTCGGGTAGCCCCCGGTTAAGGGTGCCGTCGTTGAGGCGGAACAAGCGTCGTTCAGTGATGCTGCCAACTTCAGTAAGGACGATGGCTAGAAAGTCCGCGGCGAAAGCCATATATTGGGCGTGGAAGTTCCCACCGGACAGCGCCTTGAGAGAGCGGGTCTCAGGTAGGTCCGGGAATATAAGCGGGTTGTCTGTGCTCGCATTGATTTCCCGCTCTACAAGATCCCGTGTGAAAGCTAGCGTGTCCCGTACCGCGCCGAGTACTTGAGGTGCGCAGCGTACTGAGTAGGCGTCCTGCGGGGGATGACGTGCAGGGTCAGTGTTCTCGTCTCCGTCAATTAACCGACTGCCGCGCAGCATCTGCAGAATGCGGTCCGCGCTAATAATCTGCCCGGCTTGGCCACGGGCTTGGTGGACTGGCGGAAGGAACGCGTCAGAGTAGCCAGCCAGTGCCTCGGTGGTCAAGGCAGTGGCGACCTCTGAAGTCTCTACCAGCGTCTGTCCGTCCGCGATAACCAGCGCGCACATGGCGGTGGAGAAGCACGTTCCGTTGAGCAGAGACAGTCCTTCTTTGGGGCCTAGGACGATTCTGGCCACGCCTGCAGCAGCCATAGCCTGAGCTCCACTCATGAATTCGCCCAGATAGAAGGCCTCACCACTTCCGTCATCCCCCATGAGTGGCTTGGACAGAATCACCGACACATGCGCTAAAGGGATGAGATCTCCGCTCGCACCCACTGATCCGTATTCGGGAACGGCGGGATGCACCCCCCGGTTCAACATCTCGAGCAGAGTTTCCACAACTGCTGGACGGATGCCGGAGTGGCCTGCTACAAAGCTGCTGGCGCGTATGAGCATGGCTGCTCGAACGATATCCGTGTCCAGGTAGCGTCCCACTCCTGCGGTGGTGGTGAGAATGACGCTGCGCGAAAGGTCTGCCGCCTGCCCAGGACGCGTAAAAGTTCGCCGTCCGGCCAGTGAACCGAAACCTGTGTTTACACCGTAGACGGGTGTCGCGTTGGCTGTGTCAAGTCCTTCAATCCAGCGTAGACTAGCCTGCATCCTATCCGTGGCGCTTGGCGACAGCTTTACTTCCCTTCCATCGCGTGCCACCGAAAGCACGTCATCGATGGTCAACGCTCTTTCCCCGAGCCAGAGGACACTTGGCATCAGCGACCCACTCACTTACTGCCGGTGACAATGACATACGGCGGATGAATACGCTCTGCAGTCCATGCGTGGCGCGTACGATCGGCAGGGTTAGCGATTTTTGTTGCATCTGCTAGGACAGGGGATGTCACCGTGATATCGGTGAAACCTGCAGTGTGGAATATCTCTTCATATGTTGTTATATCCCAGTAGATATCATTTGCTTCCAAAGTCGCCCCATTCTCTGCGCGTAGCCGGATGGGCCATGAATCTCCAGGTCGGTAAGGACTATCAGGCGCTTCTGACTGTTTCATTGTAAACGTAACTCCGACCCCATCTGGATGCCCTTCCAGTAATGCAAAACGGGCACCAGTACGCAGAACCCGGTAAGCTTCAGTAACCAGAATCTGCAAATCTGATAGCTGTGATATTATCGCGGCAACTTGACAAGACATTACTCCGTCTACACTGCAGTCCGGGATAAAAGGCATCCTTTTGTCCTGCATGATAAAGTAGTCCACGTTGGGATGATGATTCTCACGGATGGCAATGTCTATGGTATGGGCGTACGGGTCAACTCCGAGAACACGAACGCCGTAATCCTTCGCAATCCTAGAGGCCACTCTACCAGGGCCACATCCAAGATCGACAATCTTGGCGTTGGAAATCTCAGAAATTCGTAGATCTCGGAGAACGAAAGGGTACCCGAAGGTCCACAAGGCACTGTCGTCAAGGTGGAGGGAAAAATCCTCCAGCAAATCAAGAGACCACTCCATCACGTCCTCCTTAGGTCATGATATTTCACCGAGCGTGCGCCCGGTAAAGTGGACTATTTCTTCATGATTCGTGGAAATTACAGCGTTTAGTGCGTCCGTTTTGTAATAGAGATTCAGGATCGTTTCACGAGCTGTAGGAATCTTTGCATCTCCGGTCCGCAGGCTTTGCATGACGGTGGGTATGTCATAGCAAAAAGACACACTTTCACGAAGAAAGTAATCTGAGCCGGCGACTGTTGTCACTGGTAGATCCTCTGCCTCTTCATCGCATGCAGGTTGGGTCAGCAGGTCGTAGCGGAATATCTCATCTAGCAGCACCTTTCTTTCTGCGGGCAGCGTGGGACTGATGGAGTCATCCCACCAGCGACGCATGACGCTCTTGCCATCAGACTTAGTAAACAGGTAGCCGATTGCCCATCCGTATAGGGCAGCTCCGCTGCCATGGGCATGCATGGACGCGTCCGCTAGCGATGCAACACTCGGCTCGGTCCTGTGGTTTTGCACCCAGCGGTCGAAGTCTCGCAGAACTTGAGACTGTGTCCGGCCAGCCAGCATACGCAATGCTACCCAGATGTAACGGAAAACCGCGCTTTCTGCGAGCACGCGCGCCCAGAAAAGAAAACGCTGCATCTCCATATTGTCGGAAACGGACATGTCGTTATGAGAAAGTACATATTCAAAGTCATCATGGTCGCCGCGGACCGTGATAATCCCGTAACTGGACTTTTGCTCATAATACTCGGTGTTGGGCAAAAGCATGATTGGGTAGACGGCGATTCGGGATACCACCTCAGCCAGCTCGTCGTATCCTTTCATAAAAGATTCGCGAGTTTCTCCCGGGGCGCCCCAAATCAGCTCTGCGTAACAATCCAAATTCTCACTGGACAACCACTCAGCCAAATCATGCCAATCATTTACCTTCATGTTGCGCCGATTCATGGTCTCGAGAGTCGCAGGGTTCAGTGACTGCAGAGCCAACGTGAAGGAACTTCGCATCCCTGCTTCCTTCATCCGCCGAACGATAGTATAAAAGTTTTTCGATTTATTCTTGGCCCAAGAAGTTTCAAAAGCCTTAGGAAATCCATACTTTTCTTTTACTTCAATGAAATCCTCAACAAACTCTAGATCGATGGGAAGTATGCCGAAATTTGCATCGCAGGCAACGACAGTGTGCACACGATGGGTGGCAAACAGTTCAAGCTCAGCTCGAAGGCGCTCACGCGAGAAAGCTCTCACTCTTTGTCCGACTGCTCCCCCCCAGTAGCAGAACGAACACTTATACGGGCACCCACGGTTTGTCTCTATAAGCGCGACATCGTATTTGAATGCACCATCACTGTTTACAAGTTCCACTGCTCCCGAAAGATACGGTGAGGGTATCGTGTCGAGATCTTCTATCCGTGCCCGTTCGGGATTTAACTGGATATGACCACTGCTGTCTTTCCAAGAAAGCCCTGCTATATCACCGAGATTCGTCACGGGTATGCCATCAGCGATGGCCCTTATCAGTTCGTTAAACGTTATTTCGCCCTCACCGTTAACTACTACGTCCACATGCGGGTAGAGACGGAAGGTCCTGTCTGCTTGATTCGATACATGCGTCCCTCCAAATATCACAATTCCGTCAGGGTTCAATTGCTTGAACGTCTCCGCCAGCTCACCAAATGTGCGGAAATTCCAGCCGAAAACCGAAAATGCAAGGACGTCGGGTAACTTTCCGCTGAAGAGATAGTTCGCCATTTCCACATGCTTCACACCGCCGCGGAAATTGCTGATCTGTATGTCGACACGGTCCCGCAACTGTGAATCTTGAAGAACCATTGCTTTTAGGTAGCCTGCCGCAAGGGGCATCGACTCCAATGGCATTTCCCAAATGCCTTGTTGAACGAGAGTGATAAACAGCTTGCCGTCTTCTCTCATTCTACTTCCCCACCTGCACGGTTTGAGTAGATCTGCACTTGTAGGCCATGTACTTGCACCACTTTTCTCCCTGCCATGGAAACCGGCTTGAGTAATCGTTACTCAAGTGAGTAATGATCACTCAAGGAATATGTGGCCGAGAGTGAGGTTGTGTATGCGGGCTACGGCCTGAACCGCGTGATGAAGTCCGTCGCTGCGCTGCCGGGAGTCGAGGAGCAACCAGTCCACCCAGGACTACGGTGGTGACCACCGGCCAGTGAGTGTCGAAACCTGGGGGAGGCTCAGTGGGCCTGGGGACGGCGGCGGTAACAGGCGCGGCGGGGAACATCGGTTCCGTTGTGCGTGAGGCGCTGCAGCGCGAATCCTCGCATCATCGCGGTCCGTGATCCACCCCATCAAGACCGTGGGAAACTGGCGTGAGCAGGTCTGGGTACTGGTACGAGGACGGCTTCAACCTTCATCGTGACCACCGGCATGAAGCACCTGAAGGATGGGCACCCGCCCTCCACTCCGAGACACCATCCTGCGCATCCTGGCCGTCGGTCAGGTGAGGGCGTTGCGCAGGTAGGTGGGCAGTGCCTGGCAGATGGCTTGATCCGTGACCCAGCCGGGGTCGGTGAGTTGGCCGGCGGTGATGACGGACTGGTGGCCTTCGTCGGTGCGGACGACGACGCGGAACGTCTCATCCCGGGTGGATCGGCCGGTGAGGTACGCCGCGAGAACAGGGCGGCCCACGGCGGTGGGGTCCGCACTGGTGATCGCACGGCCGAAGTCTTTGCAGATCCACACGCCGCTGAACCGTTCATGCATCAGGATTTCCCACCGCACGCAGCAGGACATGTCTTTGCCGCCCCATCCGAGACGCGATCGAGGAACGAGTGCGGAGCCTGCTCGATGAAATGGACGTCCCGACCACAGCCTGAGCGCTACACGCGATCACGTGCCGAAGGACGCGTCCTGCTGCACAGCGGCGTGATCGGGCAAGGCCGGCTGCCTGTTGCATCCGATACAACCTTGAGGCATCGGGATGCAGCCCTGAGCTGCTGTCGCTGACCGAGCTGCGTAAGCAGTGGCGGGCATCAGCGATCCGGGCGTTCGGCGCCTGCACCGTCTACCGGCTGGCGGAGCGGGCGCGGGCGGCGGCCGCGGCGGTGTGGGCGCGGGTGCGGCCGGTGGTCGACATAGCGCTGGCGGCCGTCGACGTCGTCGCCGTGGTGTATGTGATGCGCGGCGCGTTCAAGCGCCACCATCTGCTCGCCGAAGCCCGCCGCCACCTCTCTTACGTCCTGCGCGGCCGGCCCCACGAGCCGGGCCTGGACGAACAGATCGTGCAGGCGGTCGTCGACGACTACACCCGCCCGGCCAGCCGACGGATGAGGACCGCCGACCTGCGCGCCCTGTACCCGCGCGACACCGAGGACCAGGCCGTGCTGCGCCCGCTGACCCGCAACCGCACCGCGCCCCCGTACGAGCGGGCCCGCCTCGCCGCCGGCGCCTTGGCCGCCCGGGTCCACGCGGTGCGCCGTGCGGAGCGTCTGGGCTCCCGCCCCCGCTCGTACGCCGTCTCCGCGCCCGCCGCCTCGAGGTCGCGCCTGCGGCCGTTCCGCGACGGCCGGAAGGACGGCCGCCTCCTGGAGCCGGAGACCGGCGTCGACACGGTGGAACGAACGCGCCAGACCTTGGAAGCCGCCGCCGCGCAGGTGGCCGCCACGCTCCAGGACAGCCGGCGGGCGCTCGAAGCCGCCCACGGCCTCCGCCCGCAGCCCGCCCCGGCGACGGCCCCGCCGCCGCACACCCAGCAACCCGGCATCCAACCCGCGCCGGGCCGAACCACAGGAGGAGTCACGTGAGCACTCCGGAAGAACGCCCCAACCCCGATGACGCACTCGCCCGCGCCCGTGCCGCCCGCGAGCAGATGGCCGCCGCGCTCATCGAGGACCAGGAGCTGGACCCCGACGAGCCCCTGGGATGGCAGCCGATCTGGAAGCGACCCCGGAAGCCGAAGTCGAAGGCCGCGAAGAAGGCGGAACTGCGCAAGCAGCGCAAGCGACTCCAGGAAGCCGCCAAGCGTCGCCTCGCCGCGAGGAACTCGCGCCGGCCCCGTTCCCGACAGAGCCGGATCGGCAACGCCGCCGCGCGCCGCGACGCTCGCGCCCTGTCCCGGCTGCGGCACTCCAACGCCTGGCTGTGGTGACGATGCCGGGCACCGTCCACTGAGTGGAGCCACGATGTTCTGTATCCCGTGGCGATGCACGACACCGAGTGGGCTCCACTGAGTGGACTCCACTTCGGTGCGCTGGACGAGGATGGACTCCACCGTGGTGCGCACCGAAGTGGTGCGCTACCGCATCCGGCACCGCACTACTCCGACGATGCCCAGCACTCTCGCGCGCGCCGGTGCGCCGCACCCGATGCTCCGCACCGCGCCGGTGCGCCCGCCGCCGCCGACCCCTTGTCCGGGTGCGGCCGGATGCGCGTGACCCCCTTGTCCGGCTCCGCTACACCCCCTTGTCCAGCTCTGCTACCGCGACGTTTTCCCTTGACATCGACCGTTTCGGATCGCGATCAGGTTGCGGTCAAGGGGGTGTGTGATAGAGGAGCCCGCCCGGCCGTGGTGCGCACCGGTGCGGTGCGGTGGTGCGGGTGGAGCGCACCACGGTGGCGCGGTGGTGTGCCGGGGATGCGCGCCGCACCGCACCACCGCCGTCCCGGTGGTGCGGCTACGCGGTGGTGCGGTGCGCCGGGTGCGCCTCCATCGCCTGCTTCATCCCCGCGCCCTCCAGCTGGCTCAGGACCTCGCCGACGTCGCCGTGCTCCTCGGTGAGGATGTTCTCGGTGAAGCGGACGATGGTGTCGGCCATGCCCGGCGCGCCGGCCAGGCACACGCTGTGGCACAGGAGCTCCAGCAGCAGGCGTCCGAGCGCTGCGGCCAGGAAGGAGTGCGCGCACGGCTCCCCGTCATGGTCGTCCGCGGCGGTGACGGGGATGAAGACGCGGGCGGCGACGTCCAGGAGCAGCCGGTGCAGCTCCGGGCCCGTGTCGTCGGCGATCGCGCAGGCGGTGTCGATGTCGCCGGCCTGCATCGCCCGGATGTAGGCGGAGGCGGCGGCGACGTCGTCCGGCTCCATCGGAGCGAGCGGAGTGGTGACGGTGTGCTCGGGCATGGGTGGCTCCTCATCTTCGGGCCGCCCCGCTGATCGCGGCGACCTCGAAGCCACCCTCGAACCGCTGCCCTGTGGACAGAGTCCGGCCGCCGACGGGGGAGAACTCTCCCCCTCCGGATTGATCACGATGCGGTCACGACGGAGGGGTTCTTCAAGGCCGGCGTCACACGGAGCCCGAATTCCACACCTGTACGAGGTGAATGGCGGGATAGGCCCGCCCCACATCCAGGAGCACCCCCGTGGCGAGCACCGCAGACGAGCCCGAGCAGCACCTTGACCCGACCGGAGAGGCCCCCTCCGTGGGCCCCTCCATCAACCCCTCCGCGCCCCGCCGCCAGAAGCCGGACGTTTCTGCAGTGTCGGTGAACTTCGAAAGCTGACCCGGTGCTCGACTCCGAAGATGGACCCCCGGTCGGTCAGTTGATGTTGTTCATTCCCCTGCGTTGGCGGG
>NZ_JBVIYZ010000043.1:0-22919 GCF_055592085.1 Streptomyces sp. NPDC041135 | reverse complement strand
CAGCCCGCCCCCTTGCGCATACCTCATGCCACCGGCGTACCGCAGGGATCATGAACCGTCAGCCCTGCCGACACCACGCTTTGAAGGTCAGTAGGTGTCCGTCAAAGGCGCTGTAGAGCGTCTGCGGGGCCCGCTTCCAGCGAGGAGGGGCAGCAGCCGGCGTATGGGACAAGACCCAGCAGATGGCGGCGCAGTCGGCCCGACGGTCCTGGGCCAGCTCTCACGGCAGCGTCGGGCACACCTGTCGGCCCGTCGCAGACGAGCATGGGGACTTCCTGAGCCTGAACATCAGGGGCCTGGACCCGGCCGACCACCACGCGCGTTGGTGAGAGCGAAGGGCGCCCAGGCCAAGACCCGCCGACCAGGGTCGGGAGGACTGTGGCTGAGGGCGTCAGCAGGGCACCGGCACCACCCGACCGTTGACCGGGCTGTTCAAGGGCCGCAGTCGTGGCCAGGGTGTTCGTCACCCTTCGCCGCCCGGGGCCCGGCAAGGTGGTCAGTGGCCGCGACGAGTGGCCGGACACCGAACTGGCCCACCTCTCGTACGGCCAGGCGCGGGCCCTGCTGGACGAGCACACCTGGCCCACCTCGGGGAACAGGGCGCTCCCTGTTGCTGATGGCGAAGTCCCGGTACGTAGCCGGAGAACGTCCGCCGCTCCTTCCAGCCATCCCTAGTCGATGTACGGGGTCAGCACTTGCTGGCGCCCGGTGACGTCCGCCGGTGACTCGGTGCCTGCCCAGGAAAACAGCAGGGCGACGCGTCGTCGGCAGCTATAGTCATGGTGTGGCCGTCGTAGCGATCATTCGCCAATTTACCGGCCCCCTGGCCTCCGAAGGGTGCCGCAGGGGTCCGACTTCGCCACGTCTCCAGAGCTGAGCCGGGCTGACCCCGTCGAGCGGTCAGACCCAGGGGCTGGGGGGTGTAGGGAACCCCGCCACTGCTTCTGGCCAGGAGGCCGACATGCCCGCTCACCTTTCCGCCGAACACCTTGCCCGTGACCTGTCCATCCAGGACCTCAGCGACCCCGCCACCGGACCCCATGCCCTGCAACTCGTCCTGGGCCATGCCGTGGACGCGCTGGCCAACCACTGGGGCTGCCAGGTCCGCTGGTGGCGCGGCGAGCGCATCGTCACCGTGGAAGACAACTACGACAACCTTGGCTACCGACCCGACGACATCACCCGCGACACCCGCTACACCCGCTACATCGATGACCAGCTCATGCTGCGCAGCCATTCCAGCGCGCTGGTCCCGGCCGCACTGCGGGCCCTGGCCGCGGACCCGGCCGACGACGTGCTCCTGGTCTGCCCCGGACTGGTCTACCGGCGCGACAGCATCGACCGACTGCACACCGGAACCCCCCACCAGCTTGACCTGTGGCGCGTCACCCGCCGTCCGGCTCCGATGACCACGGCCGACCTGGACGGGATGGTCACGACCCTCGTTGAAGCACTGCTCCCCCGAGCGAAGCACCGCCACAAGGACCGTGTCCACCCCTACACCCTGTCCGGCCGCCAAGTGGACGTGGACCGCGACGGCGAATGGATCGAGGTCGCGGAATGCGGCCTGGCTCACCCGCAGGTTCTTGAGCGGGCCGGCCTGGACGCCTCGTGGAGTGGCCTCGCGCTCGGCATGGGACTGGACCGGATGCTGATGCTGATCAAGGGCGTCCCGGACATCCGCATCCTGCGCTCGGCCGAACCGTCCGTGGCCACCCAGATGACCGATCTGGCCCCCTACCGGCCCGTGTCCCCCATGCCCGCGATCCGCCGGGACCTTTCCGTCGCGATCGACCGCGACGACCTGGCCGAAGATCTCGGAGATCGGGTTCGCGACGCCCTTGGCACCGAGGCCGACTGCGTGGAGACGATCGAGATCCTCACCCAGACGCCGTGCGCGGACCTCCCGCCCCAAGCCCTGGAGCGTCTCGGCGCCCGCTCGGACCAGAAGAACGTCCTGCTCAAGGTGGTTTTGCGACACTTGGACCGCACCCTCACCGACCACGACGCCAACCTGCTGCGTGACCGTATCTACGCCGCGGTCCATCAGGGCAGTACCCATCAATGGGCAACGATCAACTGATGACCGCTGTACGAGCCGGCGCCGCTTCGACGGAGAGAGGTGCCGGCCCCTCACAGCGGATGACTCATCCCCGGGCATCTCCGACTCGACCCACGGCGGTGGAGACCGCCAATCGCATCCGGACCCCACCCTGTGACTATCGCGGCGAACAGCGTCTTGACCGGCACGCGTCGGTCATGGCCTGGCTGACGCTATGGCCTCGGTGCGTCCCTGTGAACGGTTCGTCTTCGCGCCCGGGCTTTTCGGCTTGATGGTGCGTGGGTCGACGGCTTCTCCCGGAGCGCCGGTGGCGTACGGGCCCTGAGGCTGGGTGTCACGGTCGTGTGGGAGGAGGAAGAACACGCGTCTGCGGTACAGGCCGCTGTCCGGGTCGGGTGTTGCTTCGTCGTCCAGAACGGCGTAGCCGATCATGCGGCCGTCACGGGCGTAGCGGGGCTTGTTGTTGCGACGGGGTGTTTTGTCGATGGCCTGGCGGACGTAGTCGAGCTGATCGGGGTTTTCCAGCCACACCACGCCCGCTTCGTGGGTGATCTCGCTTGCTTCCAACAGCGAGCTCATGGCTGCGGCCCCTTCTTGGTTGGCTGGCTCCCGGTGCGGGGAGTGGCTGCGTGTGCGTAAGTGGTGTGGGCGGTAGGTCGGGCGGTGGTGCGCGGTGAGAGGATCGCCTGGGGGGCGGCCGGTTCTCCATCGTAGTTCGGTTGCGGGTGCGGGTGTGAAGCACAGCTAGTGGCCGTGTATCCGATGTGGGTCATTCGTCCACCGCTAGTCCGAGGCCGGGGTAGTACTTGCGACCGTTGGATTTGATCATTTCAGAGGGTGAGGTGAGTCCGAGGTCTTGGCGGACGCGGGTGGCGAAGGCGCGGGCGGTGGCGGGGCGGATGCCCTCGCCGGAGGTGCACCAGGCGCTGTATGCGGTGTAGAGCAAGCCTTGTTCGACGCGCAGGTCACTGTCCGGGTCGGTGGTGCGGGTACAGCATTCGGTGAGGAAGCGGCCGATGTGATCCTCGGTGGTGGCGTAGGCACTGGTGGCAAGCCGGACCCGGTCGGGGCCTTCGAGAGGGTCACGAGTAGTGAGATAGCGCCGGGCTCCTTCGATGAGCCATTGCAGGATGCCGGGGCCTTCGTCGCGTACGAGTTCGAAGGCGAGGTTGTCGATGCGACGTTCCGCGGCGACGGTACGGGTGAAGGGCACAAGACGGATGCGACGCCAGAAGGCGAACCCGCCCGTGGAGACTTCAGGGCGGTGGTTGCCCAGGAGCCAAAGGTGGTGAGTGGGGGTGAAGGAGAAGTAGTCCTGCCGCATCCGGCGGGCTTTGATCTTGTCGCCGCCGGTGAGCAGGCGCACTCTGGCTTCGTCGAACTTGTCATTGGGTTTCAGTTCGCTGCACACGACTAGGCGCCGGCCGTGGAGTTCGGTGAGTTCCGTGGAGTGTTCGGCGTAGGCGCCGCGGTCCATGAGAAAGCCGGGTGGGGCGGCGTCTGCGTAGTCACCCAGGATCTGGATCATGGTGTCGAGCAGAACGCTCTTGCCGTTCTTGCCTTCGCCGTGGAGGAAGGGCAGGACCTGGGCGCCGACGTCGCCGGTGATGGAATAGCCGAGCAGCAGGTGCAGGAAGTCGATCATCTCCCGGCCTTCGGCGTCGTCGCCGAAGGTGTCCGTCAGGAAGCGGTCCCAGCGCGGAGTTCCCAGGGGCAGTGGCCCGACGGCGGTCGCCCTGGAGTGGAAGTCGCGTGCCGGGTCGGGTTTGCGCAGGTGTCCGGTGCGCAGATCGACGATGCCGGCCGGGGTGCACAGCGCGTAGGGGTCACCGTCGAGGACATCGGGGTCGACAGAGAGGTCCGGGGATGCTTTGGCTTGGGTGAGCAGGGCCTGCATGCCGGTGGTTGAGAGGGTTTTACGCCGGTGTTGGGCGAGTTCGCGGTTGCTGTAGATGCCGTCGGGGTCAGTGGTGGCCAGGTTCTCGGCCATTTCGCCGGCTGCCCACAGAGCGGCCTTTTCGCCACCGGTGCGCTTCCAGCGGTAGCCGTCCCAGGTGAACCAACCGAGACCTTCTGCGTGCCGGAATTCGTCGCGGTACATGCGAATGAAGAGCTTGGCGTTACCGCGGTCGGACAAGTGCGGAGGCAAGAGACCTGCGGGGCGAGTGGCGGGCACGGTGGTAGCTGGCTGGACCTGGGCCGGAAGCAGGGTGGTGGCCTGCTTCGAGGCGGCCGCTTCGAGGTCGAGCATCTGCTGAGCGGCTGCCTGTGCGCTGAAAGGCGTGTCGGCGCTGCTCATGAACGTCCTTCGAGGTGAAACGGGCGGGCGGCTCCTGCTGCAAGTCCGCTGTCGATGATTCTCTCGTTCCGCATCTGCTGGGCGGGGCGGGCGATCCGGGCTGCCTGCAGCAGTTGCTCGCGCACTGCTGCCTGCTCCAAGTACCCGGATGCGGCAAGGCCTCCGGCAGTGTAGGCGGCCCGGTTCAGCTTATCCGTGAAACCGGTGCCTTCAGGCGCCTCCGCGCAGCCGGCTACCGCATCGAGCAAGGGATCCAGGACCCTCTGGGCAACTGCAGGACTGCGTCGGCTTCGCGCTCGCGGTACGGAGAGTACTCGCGTTCTGGGAGCTGGAGGTCGGATGACGTGGCCGGTCCGCTCGAGTTCGTTCTTGAGCCAGTCCGGAAGCGGAGCCGGGATGCGGGTATCCCCCACTGCCTGGTACACGCCGTCGGTGGTACGGGTGCCCGGAGCGATGATGTAGCCGCCGTGGGCCCGCACGTCGACCTGCCACGCCAGCGCTGTCTTGAGGCTGGAGCCCGTGGAACAGCGCATCCGTTGCTCGGGATGCGGGTTGCGATACCAGATGTGCAGACCACCGGACGGGGTGCGTACGCGCAAGGTCCCTTCATCGAGTGCTGGGTCGGGCTGCTTGCGGTAAGCAGCAAGGAGAGCGAGGGTGTCGAACCCGGAGGCCAGGCCGTTCAGGTTGACGGCTTCGGGGATGAGGATGCCTGGCAGGAGACGGGATCGGTCCGGGACCGGGGCGGAGTGGGCGTCCACATCGATGACGACCAGGTTCGCCGGGCCGCATGCGATGCCTACGCCTGCTGTCGGCTGGGCTCCCCACCAGGCATCGATGCGTTCGGGATCGGTAGTCCCGGCGTGGAATCCGTGACATGGTCTGCCGATCGCCAGACAGGGACAGGTCTTCGGATCGTGCTTTCGGTCCCTGCATTCAGCGCAGTTGGCAGCCGGGGTCTTGCGGCCTGGTGCCAGAGGGTGGACCGGCCAGCCTTGTCCTGCGCACCAGCGAGCCGTGGCGTGAGGCTGCACAGTCCTGCTCAGAGCGGGTGTGCGGATCTCTCCATGGCGCGGCACTGGTCAGTCCTTGTCAGGGGTCGTCTCTCATCTTCAAGTCCTGCGGTTAAACCTGAGGTCAGCCGAGTCGTGCTGTGCCGTCAGGGACCGAAGGGACTGTACTTCGGGAAGAGAGTGTAGGGGCTTGACCGGGGTGTGCGAAGGAGCCCCTGCGGCGCGCCGCAACTATTGAGTGTTCAGTCCCTTGAGTCCCTGCCCTCCGCGTCGGTAGGAGGGTTCGCCCTCATTCCGCGTTCCTTACCAGAGACAGGAAGCAACTGGGCAAGGGCGCGCGGGTCGGTCTTGCGGCGCTACGGCCTACAGAGGTCGAGCCCCGACAGGGGCTGTGCCGGACGCCTCAGGGGCTGACCCCGCTTCAGTCCCTGTTCCCAAAACCGCAGGTCAGAGGGGCTTTCAGTCCAGGATGAGGGACCAAAGGGACTGAACTTCCTAATTATGAGCTGTACACGTATCTACTCTTGGTACGCGCGGGCGCGCACATGAAGCAGTTCTTCTGGCGGCGTTATATATAGGAGGTCTCAGTCCCTTCAGTCCCTTTCCTGGGGTGAAAGTGCCTCTTGACCTGCGAGAATGCATTGAGGGACTGACAGGACCTCAGCCCCTTGGCCGGACCCTCCCTAGCCCTCGGTCCCTTCGTGCGACGATGGCGGCCTCCCCAGTCCCGGCAGGCAGGTCTACGCTTCCTCCAGATCCGGTCGGCCAGGCAAGGTGGGCAGTCGACGTGGACCTTGCCGTCAGTTGTCAGTTCCGCGTCATCGGACAGCTGGGCTTTGGGAGACGGGCATTGTTGCGCGGGCAGTTCGTGACCTGCACGCTCAACTCGTTGCGACTGATCTCTGTGGTGCTGTTCATCCACATGGCCATGTGGCAGACCATGAAGGGGCGAACGTGCAGGTCTGTTCGTGGCCATGGTGATCGCGGACGCACGGAGCACTCAGGGGCTTTTTTCGTGAGTGTCGGCCTCGTCCACCGCACCTGCCAGTCACAGGACTGGGATCTGCATCCGCTCGGCGCCTCGGGGCGGGACGGGCGTAGCCGGCCGTGGCACCGCCCAGTGGGCGGTGCCACGGCCGGCTACGGCGCGCTTTTGGGTCTGGGTGGGGTCAGAGCGGGAGGGACGCGTCTCTGGAGAGGTCGGGACAGTGACACTCCTGCGGGACGGCCCCGGCTAGGTTGGATCGTTGACCGCCCGTGGCGCACAGGCTCGTGTCCGTGCAGACCCCGCCAGACGTGTCCGTCCACCGAGTCGCCGACGACACGGCCGAGGTACGGCGCGTGGCAGGGGTATCCGCAACCGGTTGCGGATGAAGACCATCGACAGCACCTGCGACTCCGCGTCCCGAGCGGAAAACGCCGGGTGGGGGCGGGCCAACGCCCGTCCCCACCCGGTTCACCTTCGTTTTCAGTCGGTCAGACCAGCTCCGATACCGACGTGACCATCGCTTACTTGATGTCGGTGTGGCAGAACCAGATGGTGCTGCTCTGACCGATGGCTCCGTCGAGTTCCTCCGAGTCGGTCTGAGGCGTGAGCACCTGGAGGTCGAGGATCGCGTTCATGAGGTTCTCCTTGGAATTCTGCGGATGTGTACAGGGAATCGAGGCCGTCCGGGACGGCTCGGTGGCACAGGGCTATGGCCACTTGCCCCGGGCCGGTGGGCACCGTTTTCGCCGGTTCGTCTCGTCGGCGTTCCGCGTGTTACGCACGGTCATGACCGGTCCTGTCCCTGGCGGGGGCTGCAGATGAGGGGGAGCACGGGCAGTCGGCCGGCGACCGTTCGCAGCGCGTGGAGTATGCCTGCCGTACCGGTGGCCAGGTCCATGGAGAGGCGCATGTTCTGGGCGCCGAAGGTGGCGACGCCATCCCCATAGGGCATCGCGTGCCAGGCGAGATCGCGCACGTGGCCGGTGAGAGCGGCAGCAAGACTTGGATCGTGCTCGGCGGCCCCGTTGTGGGCCAAGCCGGCGGCGAGACCGGCCCGGCCGGCGATGAGACCGCCGTGGACGGTAAACTCCAGGTTGAGGGCGGATTGCAGAGCGTCCAGAGTGTCGGTGAGTGCTTCTTCCCGGCGGTAGCGCAGGTAGGCGGCCAGGGCAACGGCGATGCCCGCACTGCCTGCCGCAAGGGTGGGCATCGCCCGGGGAGCGTTGCTTGGGGCGGATGCCGTGGCGGCACCGGGAAAGTGCTCCAGATCGAGGTGGAGGGCCCGGCGTGACAGGTCCAGGTACCGGCATTCGCCGGTGTCCTCGTAAAGGCTGAGGAAGAACAAGGCGGGTCCACTCCAGCCGCGCATGAGTCCAACCCGGCCGGTTGGGGCCCGCGTTGCCCCGGACAGCCGTGCGGCCAGGCACTCACCGGCCTCCAGGGCGTACTTGTTCAGGTGTGGCATGTCCAGGGCTCGTGCGAGGTGGCGCAGGTTGAGTCCGATGCCGGCCAGCCCCTCGTGCAGGCCGGAGGGAGTCGCATCGGTGGTGAGGCTGACAGCACGGTGCAGCAACTCGAGGGCCTGGTCCTGGCGCCCCAGGAGACTCAGGGTGTAGGCGGCGCCGTGCAGGCCGTCATACAGGCCCGGGCGGGGTTGCTCAGCACGCTGGGCTGCTTGCCACAGCCACTCGTGGTGTTCGGGATCGGTCTCGTACCCGGTGACGGTCAGTGCGTACAGGACGCCCGCGGCACCGTGGGCAAGGGTGTAGCCGCCGTCATGCAGGGCGGTGGGCTCACCGGGGAAGAGCCGGTCGATGCGTTCGGGGGTGGCGCTGGCCCGGATGGCCGCGACCAGAGCCTGTTCCAGCTCGCTGGCGGACGCCGAGTCAGAATCTCCTGCGGCGGCCGCGAACAGGTCAGCCACCTTCCGGTCTGCGCGGGCTGTCATACCGGGAGGGGTCAGTGCGCACCGTACGCGCTCGGTGAACTCAGCTGGAAGGGGGAAGAGTTCAGCCGCAGCATCGAGGAGCTGACCGGCCCGGGCCGGGTCGAGGTCTAGGGTCGTGGTCAGCGGCAGGAACAGTGCAAGTCGCAGACTGTCCAGTGCATAGTGGTCGCGGTCAAAACCGGTGGCATGTGCGGCGACGAAGCCGGGGGTGGCGATGCTGGGATCAGGGTCCTCTGTACCGGGCCGGTAAGCGATCTCGAAGTCGATGAGCGCAACGCGTCCGTCGGGACGGATCATCACGTTGCTGGGGCTCAGGTCACCGAAGACGGTTCCGGTGGCGTGGATGTCTTCCACTATGCGTTCGAGCTGGTGGAGAATGTCCAGTGCGGTATCCGTGTACTCCTGGCGCTGCCTCACGCTGCGGCCCGGCATGGTCAGTGGACTGGCAGTGGCCATGAACTGCTGAAGCGTCTGACCCTCGATGTACTCCTGCACCAGGAAGTGATGCTCCCAGGCGGTGAACGTGCCCAGCAGCGCGGGGACGCAGTCCAGCTCGGTGAGACGGCACAACGTCTCGGCTTCCCTGTGCAGCCGGGTCACCGCGTCGTCGCCCGCGCCGTCCAGACCTGCCAGAGGGCGGGCCTCACGTAGTACTACCCGCTCCCCCGTCGCATTGTCGGTGGCCAGGTAGATGCCGCCGCCGTTGGAGTAGTGCAAAGCCTTCTCCACCGCGTAGGGGAAGGCGGGTCCGTCCTCCGCCGCACGGCCGGCAGCCATCTGCTCGGCGATGAACCCGGGTACTGGGGCCCAGTCAGGTGTCCGGAAGACCGGCGTGCGCTCGTCCGGGACCAGTACCCCGTCTGGCCGGGCGATGGCCGCTGTGCGCTCTCCGCTTTCGGACAGGCACTCGCGGTGGGCGAAGCCTCCGTAGCGCAGGTGGAGCGGTCCATGCCGCCACCTCAGGTCACTGAGGATGTACGGACCTCGGTAGGCGCTGAGGACGGGTTCGAGTTCGTCCAGGACGCCCTTCAGATCGGCATCATCGACCGGGTAGAGCGTAATGAGCTTGCCGCTGCTGCCGCGGGGTGCGTACTTGCCGTTCGTGAACTGGTGGGCTCGTGCGTGCGGCAGGAATTTGAAGGTCAGGGAACGGGCCAGACAGTAGTCCCACACCGTGTCGATGATCTTTGCCGCGTCGGGCGCGGTGGCCGATACATGCACTTTCCAGCCCTGTTCGGGGAGCCGGGCGTCCTCGGGGCTCAGGTACACCCAGTTGGTGGACTCGACGCGGCGCCAGCCGGCCGGCGCAGGGCGCCCGGCGGCCGGGAACGGCGTGTCGACCCGGTTTTTGCGCGGGTGATCGTAGAACGGGACCCCCGCTCGGCAGTAGGCAAGATGGTTGGCTCTCTCCACAAGTTTCTCTCCTTCATCAACCGCACGGACGTCGTGAGATGGACTGCTCGCCCGATCGGACGGCCCCGAACGGCGGATCACCACGATCAGCGCTATGGGGTGCCCGCCGTCCGGCAGGGCCGTTCTCCCGTGCAGAACGAGTTGATCAGTCAGGCCTCCATCGGCACCAGGCAGTTCCCCCGGCGGAAATACCGACCGCCATACTTCTGCCGGAAGATCGTTTTGAGAGATCAGGCTGAATAGAAGGAGTGCGGTATGGATACAGAAGATGCCAAAGCGGTCGACGAGGGCTTCGGACCGCTGCTGGTCGCCCTACGCACGCGTGCCGGAATGAGTCAGGAGAGGCTGTCGCACGCTGCGGGGGTCAGCGTGCGCGCGCTGGCGGATCTGGAGCGCGGCCGCTCCCGGGGACCGCAGCGGCGTACCGTGCAGGCCTTGGCCACCGGCTTGGGCCTGGACGAGGCGTCCGCCGCCGAGTTGGAGCGAGCTGCCAGTCTGGGCCGGCCCCGTCCGCGACCGGATACCGGGGCGCGAGGCCGCAGTTCCCTCGCTCTGCCCCGTGACATCAGCGACTTCGTCGCACGCGGGCCGGCCTTGACCCGATTACTTGGCCTGGTGCGGGAGACCGCCCCTGCCTGCTCTCCGGTCAGCGTGGTATCGGGGCAGCCGGGGCTGGGCAAGACCGCCTTCGCGGTGCACGCCGCCTACCGCCTGACGCCGCACTTCCCTGACGGGCAGCTCTCCCTCGACCTGCACGGTATGGACCCCGAGCCGACCACCCCGCGCGACGCCCTTGGACGCTTGCTGCGGGCGCTCGGCGTGGCCGAGCACGCGATCCCGGGCTCGGCCGAGGAACGGTCGGGACTCCTGCGTTCCGTATTGCGCGACCGGCGCTTGCTGCTCGTGCTGGACAACGCGGCAAGCGAGGACCAAGTCCGCCCCCTGCTGCCGGGCGCCGGCCACTGTCTGACGATCATCACCAGCCGTCACGCCCTGGCCGGTCTGGAAGCAGTCCACCGGACCGATCTCGCGCTGTTGCGCCGGGAGGAGGCGGTCGAGCTGCTGAGCCGCATCGTCGGCGCGGATCGGGTCCGGGAGGAGCCACAGGCAGCCCGCGATGTTGCTGGACTGTGCGGCTTCCTGCCCCTGGCCGTACGGATCGCCGGTCAGCGTCTGGCTGGTCGGCCACACGAGCGCATCGGCAAGCTCGCCGCGCAGCTGCGCCAGGAAGGACGGCGTCTGGACACACTGCAGGTCGGTGATCTTCAGGTGCGAGCGGCCTTCGCCCTGTCGTATCAACAGCTGTCCCCGGAAGCCAGAACCGTGCTGCGCTGCGCCTCCCTGGCTGCGGGAGACGACTTCAGCCCCGAGAGCGCTGCGTTGCTGGCCGACCTGCCGGTCGGCCGGGTGGCCCGGTACACCGATGAACTGGCGGATGCAGGCCTGCTGCAATCAGACGCCACAGCCGAGCGTTACCACTTCCACGACCTCGTCAGGCTCTTCGCCACCGAGCAGCTGGCCGCTGAGGACGGTACTGCGGTGTCCCAGGCCGCACTGGAGCGCACGGCGCAGTGGATGCTCCGCCGGGCCACCGCCGCGGCCCTGCGGTTCGACGCCGACCACGACCAGGACACCCCGTACGACGATCCCGACCCCGCAGATGCACCCGCTGACCGTGACGAGGCCCGTACGTGGCTGGAAGCCGAGCGGGCCCAGTGGCTCGCGGCGCTGCGTCATGCGCAGGACGCGGGTCGTCACCAGCAGGTCATCGACACGGCCCGGGCAATGCACTGGTTCTCCGACCTCAACCAGCACTGGGAGCTCTGGGTGGAGGTTTTCAGGCGCGGAGTCGATGCGGCCCGCGCGTTGGGCAGTCGGCACGAGGAAGCCGTCCAGCTGAATTTCCTGGCGTGGTCGTACAACAACTGCGTCCACGAGCCACAGGCTGCGCTCGCCGCTGCCGACGCCGCCCTGGCAGTGGCACGTGAGACTGGCGACCGGCTTCAGACGGGCTGGGCGCTCGGGTACGGGGCCTCGGCGCTGCGTCGCATCGGTCGCGTGGAGGAATCCATAGCCCGCTTGCGCGACTCCGTCGCCTGTCTCGCTGACGAAACCTCCGCACAGGGCCGCCTGGCCGAACTGTCAGCCCTGAACCTGCTGGGCAGTCATCTGCGCCAGTCGGACTGCGCCGAGGAAGCCCTGGCCATCCACCGGCGCAGCGAGGCCATCTGTCAGGCGGAGAATGCCGGGGCGCCTGCCGAACTGATTACCATGTACCTCGCGGCGGCTCGTCAGCACATCGGCAACGATCTCGCGGCGCTGGGACGGTGGGCAGAGGCTGAAGTGCCCCTCCAGCAGGCCCTGGCCACCTTCGAGGCCGTGAACCTGGCCACCTGGGCCGAACCCACCCGCCTCGACCTCGGCATCGTGCTGTGCCGGCTGGCCCGTTACGACGAGGCTCGTCGGACCCTGTTTGTCGCCCGCGACGCGCTGCGTGAGTTGAAGAGTCCACGGTACGAGGAAGCCGCCGCCGAATTGCTCGGACTTGACGGGCGGGTGCGGTAGAGCCGATCACTCCCCGTCGTGCACCTCGGATCTCGATGCCATCGGTTTCGCCAGCGGCGGGCGGAGAATTGCCGTTGGCGGCGGGGCCCGGTCCCGGCGGGGCGCTGGTGAGTAGCTGCTACTCAGGCCGGGCCTGCGGTCAGAGGCCAGCATGAGGGCATGGCATTGCAAGTTCCTTTGGCAACGTACGACGGGCCGGTCGCCTTCCGCGGCGTTCTATGCGATCTTGCGAGCGCCACCAGCGCCTTCCGCGACGACGACCATCATCATGCGTAGGCCCCGCGCCCTGCTCGGCTTCCCGCACGATGCGCTCCACGACAGCGTCGATCGGATCCGCGACACCCTGGACGGGGTGTTTCAACCGAATGCGAGGAAGACTCCCTCGCGTGGTGAGATCGGGTTCCAGGAGACGGGGGCGCTGTTGGAGGTACCCGTCCGCCGCGAGCTGTCCGACCTGGCACCCGGTCTGCTGGGACAGACTGTCAGGCGGCGTACGGCCCTCTGAGCAGCGATATCTTCAGCCGGTCGGAGAATCATCGGACCAGCGTCGATGAAGTCACCCCCGGCTTCCCGAATGACGGGGCAGCATCGACCGAGCGCCTCTGAAGCGAAAGTAGGCCACGTGCGCCAGCTCACTTACTACGTCGGTGTGACCCTCGATGGCTTTATCGCTGGTCCTGGGGGCCAGTTCGACTTCTTCCCCTTCGAGGGGGACCTTGCCGCCGCCTTGGTCGCCGAGTACCCCGAGACCATCCCGGCCCATGGACGCGGCCCGCTAGGCCTGGACGGAGTGGCCAACAAGCGCTTCGACACGGTCCTGATGGGCCGCGCCACCTACGAACCCGGCCTCGTCGCCGGTGTATCGAGCCCTTACCCGCACCTCACTCAGTACGTCTTCTCCCGCACCCTGGACCAGCTCGATCCCGCCGTGGAAATTGTCTTCGGGGACCCGGTGACCTTCGTCCGCGGTCTCAAGCAGCAGGACGGCGCCGGCATCTGGCTCTGCGGTGGCGCCGACCTTGCCGGGCAGCTCATAGGGGAGATCGATGAACTCGTCCTCAAGCGCTACCCCGTGGTCGCCGGCTCGGGCATCCCGCTCTTCAAGGCTCCCTTCGTACCGCAAGTGCTGACCCTGACCGGTTCTCGCGTATTCAACACCGGCGCCACCATCACGACGTACACCAAGAAAAACCGTACGTAGTCTCGCCCACCACCGATGCCCACCTCGACCGTGCCCGCCCTGACGGTGGACGAGCCGGGCAGCCGGATGGAGACCGACCGCTGCTGAGGAAACTCGCCGAGGGCATGTACCGTCCGAATGGACCTGGATGGCCGGGCCGCACGGCTTGGTGCCGGTCCGAGCCTTGTGATGGGGCGGGGTCACCATTTAGCGCCCTGGTCGCCTTCGATTGCCTGTCCGTCGGCGGCGGGCTCATCCGGGCCAGGTGCATGAACGAACGCAACCACAGTGGCTGTCACCGAGTGGCGGCGCGAGTCGGCGCTCCCCGCCGACCTCACCGACTTGGTCGCGGCTGCGCCTGGAGGGGACCCCCGACGCCGTGCCTGCCCGCCTTCCGGAAGGAGGGCACGGCGTGAGACAACCGCCATCCATGGCGCGCACGTCGGGCGCAGACGCGCGTCCTGTCGGTACGCACCACGTCCTGGGCCGCCTGAGCATCCCCCGCCCTGCGTGCTCGCCGATCCGGAGGCGGGACCTGGAGGAGGCAAGGCCCTACGCGTTCCGATCGGGACGTACATCGCGGCCGACGAAGTTGTGAAGCAGCTCAACCCTCTGCGAACGCGGTGGCGTGGTCGGCGGCCCACTGGCGGAATGTTCGGGGCGCGGTCCCGAGGATGTCGGCCACCGCGGTGGTGACGTAGGCGGGCTGTCCTACCGACGCGCTCCAGGCGCCGAGCAGTACCTCGATGGCCGAACTGGGCACCGTGCCTTCCCACAGTTTCCGGAACTCGTCCGGCGTTATCTCCTCGAATGCGATCCGGCGCCCCAGGACGTCACCGATGATCGCCACCTGCGCGGCGTGGGTCAGCGATTCGGGGCCCGTGAGGACGTAATCACCTCCGATGTGTCCGTCCTGGTAGAGCGTCCGCGCCGCCACGGCTGCGATGTCGCGGTCATCGACCGGTGCCGACTCTGCAGCGCTGTAGGGCCACCGGACGACTTCGCCGGCCCGGATCGCGGGCGCCCACCAGAGCGGGGCGTTCGACGCGAACATCCCCGGCCTGATGATCGTCGAATCGAGTCCGGCGGCCGTGATGCGGCACTCGATGTCGGCGTGCAGCGCCGCCATGGGATTGGGCTGCTGGAAGAGGGGGTGCGGCGTCCGATGTGGGGAGGAGAGGAGGACGACCCGCCGCACGTGGGCTGCCAGCCGTTCGACGACCGCCTTCGCGGACTGCGGCGGGGCGGTCCACACGAGGAAGATCGCACCGGCGCCGGTCAATGCCGAATGGAGCGACTCGGGGACGGTGAGGTCGCCGGTGAAGACCTCGACTTTCGTCGGCAGCGCCGCCGCCGCTGGGGAGCGGCGGGTGAGGGCGCGGACCGGTATGCCCGCGTCGAGGAGTTGGTCGATGACGAGGCGGCCGACGCGGCTCGTCGCCCCGGTGACGAGCACGGGAGGAATGTCTGTCTGATGCATGCCGTCCATGAAAGCGTTACCTAGTTAAAAAAGCAACCTGGTTAAAGATGTTACGGTGGTCAAATGAGTGAGCCGACGGGGCTGCGTGCCCGCAAGAAGGAGCGGACGCGCGACGCCATCGGCGACGCGGCCGTCTCGCTGTTCCTGGAGCGCGGCTTCGACTGCGTCTCCGTCAACGACATCGCCGCGGCGGCCGAGGTCTCCAAGCCGACCCTCTTCCGGTACTTCCCCACTAAGGAGGACCTGGTGCTGCACCGGTTTGCCGACCATCAGGGAGAGGCCGCCCGCGTCGTACGTGACCGCGACTCCGGTGTCGAACCGGTGGTCGTGCTGCACCGGCACTTCCGGGCCGGCCTCGATCGGTACGACCCGGTGACCGGCCTCAGCGATCATCCGGAGGTGGTGGCCTTCCATCGACTGGTGTTCACCACACCGAGCCTGGCAGGGCGACTCACGCGGTACCAGGCCGAGGACGAGGAGGCGCTGGCGGAGGTCCTTGGCGACGGTATTGCTCCAGTGACCGGCAGGAACGAGCGCCCAGGTTCGTGGCCGGCGATGCGCTGGCCGACGAAGCGTCGGGGGCTGGTCGGGACTGCAGATGCCTCAGGGGCAGCCCTGTTCAGCGCCGCCTAGATGTATTGACCCGCAGGGTTGTTCACGCGGCTGATCGGTGGCTGGCCGCCGAGTGCGGTGTGGCAGCGGTGGTGGTTGTAGTCGTGCAGGAAGTCTGCCAGGGCGGCGGTGCGTTCGTCGTTGCTGGTGTAGGGCCGCAGGTAGGCCCACTCCTCGAGGAGGGTCCGGTTGAAGCGTTCGACCTTGCCGTTGGTCTGCGGCCGGTAGATGCGTGTGAGCTTTCCGGCCGCGCCGAGGTCGGCGAGCACCTGCCGCCAGGCGAGGCTCTTGCGGTAGGGCCAGGCATTGTCCGTCAGGACGCGTTCGATGCGGAGGATGCCACAGGTGGCGAAGAATGCCGCGGCCCGGGTCAGGAAGGCCGCGCAGGTGGCGGCCTTCTCATCCGGATGGACTTCGCTGTAGGCCAGGCGGCTGTGATCGTCGACGGCGCAGTGGATGTAGTCGAAGCCGGTGGTGCGGCGGCGGTCGGGGCAGGCGGCACGGCCGTGGACCCGCCAGCCTCCGCCGTCGGGGATGCGGCCGAGTTTCTTGACGTCCACGTGGACCAGCTCGCCCGGCCGGTCGCGTTCGTAGCGGCGGATGACCTGGCCGGTGGTCCGGTCGAGGAAGGCCAGGCGGTTCAGGCCGTGTCGGGTCAGGACCCGGTGCACGGTCGAGGCGGGCAGGCCCAGGATCGGGCCGATGCGGGCCGGGCCCAGTTTGCGCTCTTGCCGCAGACGGCAGACCCGGTCCTCCGTCTCTGCCGAAGTCCGGTGCGGCGTGCTGTGGGGCCGGCTGGAACGGTCGTGCAGGCCGGCTTCGCCCTCTGCCCGCCAGCGACGCAGCCATTTGTGGGCCGTGGGCCGCGAGATGCCCATCTCGGCCGCGACATGCGCGACCGGGCGGCCGGAAAGGACACGCTCGATGAGCAGCAGCCTGCCGTGAACGGTCAGCCGGGCATTACGGTGGGACACGAAGACCTCCGTGCGGTGTGTTCCTAGACAGCTCCACCACACCGGAGGTCTTCGCCATGATCAAGCCCGACAGGCGTCAACAACGCTCGTGATCAATGCACCTAGAGCCCTCGCCCGCTCGCGTACGGCCCAGCCGGCTGCACCGGTCTACAGGGCCCTCACTGCCGTGAGAGGTGGGTGGGGGCGCACCCGCAGTAGCCCGGGAACCCGGCGGGACAGATGGCCGCCCCAGGCGGTGATGTTGGAGTGGGCGGTACCGACACATCTGCCGAAGTCGGCGGCGATCTGCGCGAGCGTGTGCGTCGGCGGAGGCGGATGAGGCCGAAGACAGCATGCTGGTGAGGCGGGAACGTGCAGCGAGCCGGGGCCCCCTCACGGAAGGAGGTGGGCATGGTGACCCACTCGACCAGGGCGTGCGGGAGGCCAAGTGCGGCAGGACCGGAAAAGGGCGGGATTCGTGCGAAGCCGAGTTGAGGCGCTCGGCGAGGGGCCACCTCGGTGCCGGTGACAGCCGACTACCATCGGGATACCGAACTGGTACTGGCCCGGCAAATGAGTGGCTGTGCACTGCCCGTTTCTGCCGCGCACCTGGTCGGACTGGCCAACTGCGGATGGTGATGTTCCGTCAACGGCTGGCCTGACGCCGGACGCCAGGGAACCTCGCGCAGTTCGAGGTGCTGTTGGAAGTCGCGTCACTTTCGCTCGGTCGGCTCCCGATATCGCCCGACCGCTCCGCCCGTTCGGCCCGGCGGCGGTTGAGGAAGCCGCGGTAGGCCCGGAGGAGGTCGTCCTGGAAGACGGCGAGGTATGCGAGTCGATCAGCGCCGTACGTACCGCCGAGGCAGAGCCACCGTCCGCATCACCGACCTCGAGCCGCCAAGTCCTGCTCATGCTCACCCGCTGCTGGGCGAAGTTCGGTCCTGACTATTACGGCGTAATAGGGGGCCGTCGTCGTACCACTGCCAGGCGGCCTATTACGGCGTAATAAGGGTCGACCCGTTCCGTAACCCGGTGCTGCCAGCGTCGGGGCTGTCAACTAACGTGTCGATGCTTCCAATGATCTCCCACGTTAGTAAGGTGTCACCCATGAGTTTGCCAACCACCTCCAGCGACCGCGACAAGGTCGTCTCCAAACTGCCGGGATGGCTCCGGCAGAACCTGAAGATCAGAGCCGCTCAGCACGGCACTGAGATCCAGGCCGCCGTCGAGCAGGGCATCCGCGACTGGTGCGGCCTCGCCTCCACGCCCGCGACCGTGGACACCTCAGGCGCCGATTCCTTCTCCACCTTCCTACCACCCGGCCAGTGGGACAACTTCCGTCAAGTGGCCGCCGACCGCCGGGTCTCCCTCATTCAGGGCCTCGCCCAGTCTGTGCAGTTGTGGCTCGACAGCAATCCCGCTCCAGAGGTCGTGCGACCCGAGAACACGCGTCGCATCATCGTCTGCAACCAGAAGGGAGGCGTCGGTAAGACTGCCATCACCGCCGGCCTCGGGGAAGCGCTGGCCGAGGATGCCAACACGCTGCACGCTGTCCGGGTCGCCAAGGCCCTCACCGAGGCTCTCCGGGCACGCGAGGACCATGACGGGGAAGCCCTCGAGAACTCGTTGGATGTCGAGAGCTTGCCCGGCCTCGGTCTGCGGGTCCTGCTGGTCGACTTCGACCCGCAAAGTCACCTCACGAACCAGCTCGGGGCATCACCCCTGCCCATGAGCGGGGACAGCCTCACCAATCACATGGCCGGCGACCCCAAGGGCGATCTGCGGGAACTCATCGTCTCCATTGATGAGGAGACCTTCGGCGGCCGGCTCCACCTTCTGCCTGCCTGCAACGACGCGTTCCTGCTTGACGTCCGCCTGTCCGCCGTGCGGGCCAGAGAGGCTGCACTGGAACGCGCACTCGCTCCGCTCGAGGCTGACTACGACGTCATCCTGGTCGACTGCCCGCCAAGCCTCGGCCTCAGCATGGACGCCGCCGCCTACTACGGGCGTCGCCGGGACGGAGAACGCCCCGGCCAGTCCGGAGCCCTCATCGTCGTACAAGCCGAGGACAGCTCCGCAGATGCCTACGAACTGCTCACCACGCAGATCGACGACCTGCGCAACGACCTCCAGGTCGACATCGATTACCTCGGCCTTGTCGTCAACCTCTACGACTCGCGCCGGGGTTTCATCGCCACCTCCTCCCTGCAAGGGTGGGTCGACATAAAGGATCCTCGGGTGATCGGGCTCATCGGAGACCTCAAGGAACAGAAGGAAGCCGTCCGGATGAAACGGCCCCTGCTGTCCTACGCCCCCAAATCGCAGCAGGCAGTCGGTATGCGCGCACTGGCACGGGAGATCGCATGAGCAAGGCCGACCAGTTGGGAGCCGGCCGTTTCGGCGGGGCAGCGCGGCCCGTCAGTGCACGCCGCCAGGCCGTCGCAGCAGCCACCGGTGTGCCCACTGAAGGGATCGCCCCACCCACTGAGCTTCCCCCGCACCGCATCAGCCTCAACCCGGACAACCCCCGCTCCAGCCTCGGTGACCTCAGCGACCTCGCTGGCAGCCTCAAGACCCACGGCCAGAAGCAAGCGATCACGGTCATGAACCGCGACGCCTACATCAAAGCCAACCCAGGACGGGCGGCCGACCTCGAGCCTGACACCAGTCATGTCGTCATCGACGGCAGCAGCCGTCTCGCCGCGGCGCGTGAGGCACAACTCGCCACCGTCAAGGTTATGGTCAGTGATGACCAGGGAACCAACTCCGAAGAACTCCTCGAATCCGCCCTCGTCGCCAACATTCACCGGCAAGACCTCGGAGAACTCGACGAAGCACGAGCCCTCCAGCGGCTCCTGGCCATCCACGGCAGCCAGACCGCACTGGCGAAGCGGCTCCACCGCTCGCAAGGGTGGGTGTCACAGCGCCTGGCGCTGCTCAAGCTCACACCTGAACTGCAAAGCCGCATCGGCGTGGAACCCATCGACCTGTTGCGTGCTGTGGCCAGCAAGCCAGTAGCTGAACAAGCGTCGGCTCTCGAACTGCTCAAGGGGGAGCGGGCCCGGAAGGAGGAAGAGAAGCACAGGCCGAAGACCGTACGAGAGGAGCAAGAGTCACCCGCTCCTCAGGTCACGAAGTCCGACGACTATTACGCCGTAATAGGAGAAGGGCTCCCGGACATCTCACCTCCGCCATCAGTCATCGAGTCGGCAGGCAGTGGTCAAGAGGCGATGGCACCGCAGCCAGTACCGGAACCGCGCACGGAGACGTCCGCGTCAGCCTCGGAAGACGCCGAGGCCGGCTCCTTGGCCCGCAAGGTGCCCTACGACGAGCCCGGCACACTCGCCATGCTCCTGGACCGCAAGATCACAAGTGATGACGTCTTCTTCGACCTGCTCCGCTTCCTCAGCAGCAGGGGTCTGGAGAGGAACCCTGTACGGCTCGCCGAACTGGTCCGCGACATCGAGAAACAAGCAGCTGCCCAGGTCCGTTGACAATCACATATGGCAGAGGGTCGTATCGCCCGGCCGCCATCGCGTGCTGGCAGGCGACGACTTCAGACAGCACGGCCAGGGCGCGCGGAGCTTTCCGTGGTGCACTGGCCGTGGCTGCTACCCGCTCAACACCTGGTGCTGCCGACTGACCCCTTACACGCATTGGTGCGTGCCAGCGGATGAGGTGTCGTGCCTGGCTGGTGGCATGATCCGGCTGTGGCGATCATGGTCAACCGGATGGTGCTGACGTATCCAGGTCCGCCAGCCACCGGCCGGCCGTGGTGGCCGGTGCGCGTTCGTTTCCGGGAAGAAGAAGCAGAACACGATGAAGGCCACCGTCGTCGCCGACCGGTGGGGGCCGCACGTTATGGGCCGATGCCCTGCTGCCCGGACGGATGCACGACGCCACGGCCGCCCGCACCGAGGGCATCGCCGTCTGCTTTCAGCACCTCCCTGGTGCCGACGTTCTTCTGGACGACGGCTACCTTGGCCTGAGCCGCGACCACCGCGGCAAGTGATCACACAGCTCCAGGAAACCGCGTTCTGAAGTACTGTCCGGCAGAGTTGACCAGTGGGAACGCGACTGTCACCGGCACTCATCCGACCACATCACCGTCGAACACGCCCTCGCCGACCACAGACGCTGGAAGCAACTGATCCGTTGGGCCCACCGCCGTGACCGCCTGCCCGACGCCTACCGCGCCATCGGCGACCTCGGCTCCGACCCCGACACCACCGCCTGCAAACAGGCCATGAACAGGTCAAACACCCCTCTCCTGTGTTCCTGCGGCTACCACCGTCTCGGGAAGCTCTGCCATAACTTCCGCGGAATCGTTGATCCGGAAGACGATGCGCTGATGGAGTTGGTGGACGAGGTCTTCATGTTCGTCGTTCATGTCGCCGAGTTGGCGGGAAACGACACATATATGATCCTGATAATGAGTGGAATAGTGTTCAGTGTCCGGACATACCGTGAATCCAAAGCGCTGCTGGAGACGGTGTTGTCCGTCGTCCATGCCACAGATGCCGACCATGCCAGCCGCACCCAGTGCTCGCGCAGTCGCTATGGCAGCTGCATTCATCAAGATGCCCAGACCGGCCCCGCGCGCATCTTCGGCGACCACGAGCCTGCTGTGTTCGAAGGCGGCATATTCGGCTATCTCATGGGTGGCCAGAAGCGCGATGAACCGGTCGTCTCCCAAAAGATCCCTAGTTTGGAAGTGACCGGTCAGGGCCGGGGGGGCCAAACGGATGTAACCGCTTGGCGGCACGGACGGCTCGAGGTGGACTGTGAGGTGGTAGGCGCCGTGATCGAGCATGTGGGTATCGACGAGGCGGCCATCCGGGGCGCGGAACTCCGGGCGACGCCCTGCGGCGTACAGGATCTCGGCGCGGAAGGCGCGCAAATCCTGCAATATCGTGGTGGTGTCACACACGTTGAGCGGAAGTCGGCGTATTCGCAGGTACAGCCCTCGCCATCCGACGGAGATATCCCGGAACGGGATGACGGTTGGCGAAGACATACTGCTGCGGGCAGGCGATGTCATGCGGAAACCGGCGCCATGTTCAAGTCGGCTTGCGCCAGCCGCAGACACTCGGCCATGAACGCCGCATAGCAGGCCAGTGCGGTCGAGCCAGCCTCGGTCATCACCGTCAGTGCCTGGGGCGATTTGAGCAACACCTCCTGCAGCTGACGGCGGTTGAAGGCGGTGTGCCCGGCATCAAGTTCAACGTGCTCGGCCAGGAAGCTGTAGAAGCGCGGGTCGCTTCCGAACGCACGCTCACAGTTGGTCAACAGAAGTGGGCCCATGGTGACCGACAGCTGCTCGATCTCGTATTCGATGGCCAGTTGAGCTTGCGGAGTCGGCCCAGCGATTACGTGCTCATGCAGCTCGATGTAGGCATGGGTGCTACCCAACGGCGGCTCCGCAAGAAGAGCGTCGACGTCCACTACGGCAGCGGACTGCTTGTTGAGGCGAGCCGCGATGGCGCGCGCGTCATCGACCATCATCCGGTCGTGACCGGCCTCGGCACGGGAGTGAGCCTTGAGTGCTTTGCCGAGAACCTGGTCGCCGAGCTGCACACACCGCTCCCCGGCGCCCGCGATCCAGGACTCTACTGGGGCGGTCATTGCCACCCCATGCACGCTGTAGCGCAGCAGCCAGCGAGCGAACAGGCGTTCATCACACGACGGAGACGTCAGTAACCCCACCGCTCCATCGGCCGCGAACGTTTCTCTGTGACCGGCAAGCTCTGCCTCGTACCGCTCGAAGATATCAGCACTCATCCTGTATCCAATGCACGTTAAACCGCTTCCCTGCGGGAGAGAGGTTGCTTTTGGAACAATGACTGAGGCATGCGCACCCAGTCCGACGCCCCGCGGTCGCCCACCGGGTGGAATGGAGGACAGCAGGTGAGTCGGCGTTTACACTCCGTTCTGCTCATGGCTCAGACATATGTTCAGATGTTCGTTGCTGCCGCCATCACAGGGGAACGGTAATTGCTACTCATTTGAGGAGGCCGCGCGACTTCGGGCTGCGGACGTCAAGTGGTTCGGGCAGGGCGCGTGACCTGGTCGGAGCGGACGTAGCCGACCATCTAGAGAGCCAGGTCGCGCAGGACTCGGCCCTCTGGGCGACCCGCTCGCGATGCTGCCGAACCTTGACCACCTCACTCGCCGCCCGGGCTCCTTGACTACACCTACTGACCTTGAATGCGTGATGTCGTCATGGTGGCTGGTGCCGGAGGCCGGTGCCGGTGAGGCAGTCGTCGAGGACGTCGGGGCGGTACTGGAGCTGGCGTAAGCCGCGTCGGACGGCGGTGATCAGGTCGTCGGGGTCGGCGAAGGCGCGGTTGGCTGTGGTGGTGCGTCGCAGGACGGACCAGATGCCTTCGACCGGGTTGAGGTCAGG
>NZ_JBVIYZ010000042.1:0-24592 GCF_055592085.1 Streptomyces sp. NPDC041135 | reverse complement strand
CTCAACGTCAGCGCCAGCGCCGCCGCCCCGACCAGGCGCACACGCCCTAACCGCCACAACCCCGAACCTGACATACGCCCACAACCCTCACTCGCAAAGAACACATCGCCTGACGGGCTCCTGGAAACAGTCCATCAGCCGGCAGAGCGTATTTCCGGGCCGACAGGGGCCGATGAGTACAGGCCGCTCCATTTCAGCCGCTCCCCACAGTGCAGGACGAACCGCCTGAACGACTCGGGTCCGTGGCCCGACGACATCACCGTGCAGCTGGACGTTGGCTACGACTCGGACAAGACCCGCACCCTGCTCACGGAGCGCAGCCTCCACGGCCGCATCGCGCACAAAGGCGGGAAGGCAAGATTGAGGCCAGTCAGCGATGGCACGTCGAACGCACCCACGCCTGTCAAGACGCCTTCCACGCTGGGGCAAACGCCCCCGCCGCAGACCATGACCGCCCCGCTGAGGTCACGATCGCGCAAGGACGCTACCCGGGAGAGCGGCCATTGAGAATTTTTTGGAACAGCACATGGTCACGCCACTCGCCATCGATGTGCAGGTACTCAGGGGCGGTACCGATCAAGTCGAAACCGCACTTCACAAGCACCCGCTGCGAGCCTGGATTGGCGATCACTGTACCCGCTTCAATTCTGTGCAGATCAAGATGCTCATCAGCCACCTGGCAGGCCGCCCTGACGGCCTCGGTCGCCAGGCCACGTCCGACGTACTCTGCATCAATCCAGTATCCGAGATTGGCACTGCGGAAAGGTCCGAGGGCAACGTTGGACAGCGTCACCGCTCCGACCACCTCCTGCCCAAGGGTCAGCACCCACGGGACCAGGTGGCCTGAGTCTCGCTCCTTCAGCTGACCGCGCACACGCTCGGCCTGCCCTTGCTCGGTGAAGAAGTCTTCACTCCTCCGAGGCTCCCATGGGCGCAGGTGATCGCGATTGCGCAGATAGGCCCTGCATAGAGCGGTGGCGTCCTCTTCCTCCAGAGGACGCATCAGCACATCGTGGATAACGGTCAAAGGGCATGTGATCACCGTGTCATCGTACGACGGCATCACGGCCGGGCAGCCGACGAACACCTTGCGTCAGTCGTCGCAAGCATCACCGTCCGCAGCCTGATCCGCCGATCCTGAGCGTCCGGCTGTCCACCGAGAACACGCCTGTCTGCGCGGTCTTTTACCCCTTCGCGCTGTCGGGCTCTCCGGGCATTGACCGCGACACCGATCGTCCAAAGAGCTGCGTAAGCGACCGCGGGCACCGCGATGAGCCTGGTGGTGCCGAGTATGCCGATGACCCCTGCCAGCGGGATCACCGCCAGGGACGACACGTCCTGGAAGGCGGAGGAGAGACGGAGGACGAGGACGAGGACCATGACGGGCCCGCGGAGAATGCTCGGGACCGCGCGCTGAAGGCCGTTGACGGCGAAGATCGCGCACGCCCCGACGCCGATGTGGCCGAGGAGCGCGGCTGCCGTGCCGGGACCGAGTGATGAGACCGGGGCCAGCTGGAGGTACCACGCCGAGGGCGTCTCGATGTTCGGTCCGACCGTGGTACGCGAGCCTTCGTCTGGCCGCAGCGTCCCCCGCTCGACGCGACACGTCGTGGGGCGCCCCGCCGACTGAAATCGATTGCGGCGGCTCCGACGGCGCAAGTACCGTCGAAGGCGGATCTGCTGTCGTCGCCGGGAGGGCACGTGCTCATCTGAGGTCTGGGACACCGTGCGTCGAGACGTGGCGCCCGCGCGTGTGACCTTGGACGTGAGTTGCCCCCGGCGGGCCCAGCTTTTCCGGCCCGGCCCGACCGCGGCCCCCGGCCCCGGCGCCCGTCGTCGCGACATCCGCAGTCCTCCGCGGAAGCGGTGTCTCCCCATGCTGGCCCTCCCACCAGTACGTACGCAGGAGACCTCTCATGAGCACGTTCACCACCGCACCCGTCCTGTGCACCGGTCTGTCGTTCGCCTGGCCAGACGGCACGCCGGTCCTGGACGGCCTCTCCTGGGCGGCCGGGAACGGCAGCACCGGCCTGATCGGACGGAACGGCAGCGGCAAGTCCACCCTCCTGCGGCTGCTCGCCGGCCGGCTCCGGTCCACCGCCGGCACGGTCCATGTCGCCGGGGAAGCCGGCTACCTGCCCCAGGACCTCATCCTTGATCCCGGCATGCGCGTGGACGAGGTGCTGGGAGTGGCTTCCGTCCGCTCCGCCCTGCACGCGATCGAAGCCGGAGACATCCGCGAACAGCTCTTCACCGTCCTGGACGACCAGTGGGACGTGGAAGAACGCACCGAGGCCGCCCTGGCCCAGTTCGGCCTGGGCGGCACAGGGCTGGACCGCACCGTCGGCGACATCTCCGGCGGCGAAGCCGTCCTGCTGCGCCTGGCCGCCCTCCTGATGGCTCACCCCGCTGTCCTGCTGCTGGACGAGCCGACCAACAACCTCGACCGTCAGGCCCGCTACCGGCTCTACGACGCGGTCACCGAGTACCGCGGCAGTGTCATCGTCGTGACCCATGACCGTGAACTGCTGGAGCGCGTCGACCGGATCGCCGAGCTGCGCAACGGCACCGTACGTACCTTCGGCGGCAACCTGACCGCGTACGAGGACACCATCGCTGCCGAGCAGGAAGCGGCCGGACGCGCTCACGCCACCGCCCGCGCCGAACTCGCCCGGCAGCAGCGCGATCTGACTGCCGCGCAGACCCGGCAGGCCCGCAGCGCCCGCTACGGCAAGCGCATGTACGCCACCGGAAGCGTGGACAAGATCGGAGCGCAGATCGCCAAGCGCGCGGCCCAAGTCGCGCGCGGTAAGCAGCAGGCCGTCCACGAGCGGCGTCTGGCCGAGGCCCAGGAGCACCTGGAGGCGGCGGAGGAGAGGCTGCGCGGTGACGACGCCATTCGCATCGACCTGCCCGACACCGCCGTGCCGCCCCACCGCACCGTCCTCACCCTCGACCGGATCCGCTTGCGCACCGGACGCGTCATCGGTGACCTGCGGGTCCACGGTCCCGAACGCCTCGCGCTCACCGGCGGCAACGGCACCGGGAAGACGACCCTCCTGCGCACCATCGCGGGAGAGCTGGCACCTTCGGAGGGCGACGTCGGTGTACATGTCCCGCTGCGCCATCTGCCACAGCGGTTGGACCTCCTCGAAGACGGGCTGACGGTCCTCGCCAATGCCGCACGTCTCAACCCGCACGCCACGGACAACCGCATACGCGCGCAGCTGGCCCGGTTCCTGTTCAAGGGCACCCGCGCCGACCAGCGCGTGAGCACGCTTTCGGGAGGGGAACGCTTCCGCGCGACGCTGGCGGCCCTGCTGCTGGCCGACCCGGCGCCTCAGCTGCTGCTGTTGGACGAGCCCACCAACAACCTCGACATGGACAGCGTCGCACAGCTCGTCCAGGCGCTGGCCGGCTACCGGGGCGCGCTGGTGGTCGTCAGCCACGACATCCCCTTCCTCCGGCAGATCGGTGTCACCCGCCGGCTGGACCTCGACACCGCCACGGACCTGCGGGGCCCGGACGTCGTGTGAACCGGCGCGAAAGGGGGTTCACATCGCGCGGCCCGGCGTACCCCCGGGTTGTCGTGCCGTCGGGCGAGGCAACCCTGGGGCTGCCGTCGGTCAGCCGTCGTGGTCCGGAACGACCCGGCCGGAGGCCGCAGCCGCTGGAGCGGGGAGGCCACCAGTGGGGAACATGTGCCGGCAGTCCGGTGCCGTGCCCGCGCGCAGCCCGAACGCGAGATCGTCGATCTGCGCGGACCCCTCGGGCAGCTTAGGGAAGACGATCTCCAGATGCGTTCTCGCGGGAAAGCGGTCCGGGCGGATGAGGGCGGTGAAGGCACCGTCGCGGTGACGGAGATCGACGGCTTTCGCGCTGATCTCGCCCAGCGCTGGGTCATCGCCCTTGTCGAGGGCGCAGGCGGGGTCGTCCTGATAGACACGCGCGTCGACGCCCATGCGTGCGAGGTCGTGCTGGAGCCGGGGGAGATCGGGCCGCCGGGCTCCGCTGTCACGGATGGTCACGGTGACCGCGCCCTGCGGCGCGCGGTCCAGGGTGTAGGCGGCGTTGGAGATGTGCCCGGCCGGGCCACGCGCGGGAGCACCTGCGGAGATGTCGGTGGCCGAGGTGTGCACCGCGCCCTGCTGAACGACGAGTACGGCCCCGGCCAGGGCGGCGGCCACGGCGAGGGGAGCGGCTGCCCGCGCGGTCAGCCGACGCTGCGGGCGGGCGGTACGGGTGTCCTCCTTAATGCTCCTCATCAGGCAGTCTTCGAGCAGACTCTGGCGGTCGTCGGAGAGCACCGGGTCCCCGGGCGCCGGCAGCAGCCGGGCCAGCTCCGTGTGATCCAGCACGTCCTGCCGCCGCCACGGGTTGAGGGTCATCGGTTCCGCTCCTTGTTCGACCGGGTCGCTTCGGTGCGACCACCCCGTACTTGTCCGCTCTCCCGTACCGGTTCCGCTGTTCTTCCAGCGCGCCGCTCCCGCAGCTCCCGCTCGGTGAGCTTGCGCAGCCGCGCCCGTGCCCGGGCGAGCCTGGAGCGGACGGTCCCCTGCGGGACTCCCAGCGCCTGGGCGGCCTCGGCGTAGCTGAGCCCGGACCAGACGCACAAGGTGAACACCTCTTTCTCGGAGCGGCGCAGCTGCGCCAGCACCGCGTGTGCGGCAGCCAGCTGTTCGGCGTCCGCGATCCGACCGATCAGCTCGTCCGCGAAGTCCGGTATCGGCTCCTTGGCCGACAGGCGGTTGAGCGCATGCTCGTGCCGACGCGCGGCGCGCACCGTGTTCCGCAGGACGTTCGTCGCGATGCCCATCAGCCAGGGCCGCACCGTGTCGCCTTCGTCGCGCAGCTTCTCCCGGACGCGCCACGCCTCAAGGAAGGTCAGCGAGACGACGTCCTGGGCGACCGCCCAGTCGGCCGTGACCCGCACGGCGTGGCGGTACACCGTCTGGGCATGGTCCTTGAATACCGTCCTGAACGCTTCGGGGTCCCCGGCTCTGATCCGGGCGTGCAAAGAAAAGTCCACACCTTGTCTTGTCCGCGCCCCCCAAGGCGTCCCGGTGATCCCCATCACGCACCTCCAGGCACAGAAGACAGGTGGCACACCACGGGGGCTCCTTGGATGGCCAGGAGCCCCCGTGGTTCATGCGAACTGGAATTCGGTCCAGAAGATGTCGGGCCTGCAGTCGGCAAGAAATGGAGATCTGGAAGTGAGTTCCACGACCGGGTCGAAGGGGTGGAGGTGCAGTGCCTGAGCTGTCCGCATGCGTGTCAACTCCTGGCCCGTGGTGACCCGGTGACGCCTGGAACGCCAGTGCCAGAATCAGGCCTTCGCCCGATATCTGAGGCCAGATGCGCCCTCGCTCAAGGGTTCGTGGCGAGACCGGTCCGCAGGGGCAGGGACGTCAGGCCCCGCAGAGTAAGGCTGTTGCCGTAGGTGAGTTCTTCGCGCGGAACCGCTAGCTCCATGGCCGGGAACGCGTGCACGACGGCGGGAATCGCGATCTCCGCCTGAAGTCTGGCGAGGGCTGCGCCGAGGCAGTTGTGCATGCCGTAACCGAGGCCGAGGTGTCTGATCCCGGACCGGCGGAGATCCAGCCTGTCAGGATCCGGCACGAGGGCCGGATCACGGTTGGCTGCCAGCACGCATGGCATGACGGGTGTCCCGGCCGGGATCGGGTGACCGTGGATCTCGACGTCCTCCACGGGGAACCGGACCATGGGCACCATGATCGGGCCCGAGTGCCGGATGAACTCGTCCGCCGCCTGAGCGGCGGTGGACGGGTCGGACCTCAGGAGGTCGAGCTGATCGGGTGAGTGCAGAAGAGCGAGTATCGAGTTACTGATCAATGCCCGGGTGCTGTCGATGCCTCCCAGAATGATCGATGTGACCAGGGCGGTCAGCTCATCCAGCGAGAGAGCGTCGTCCTCGCGCCAGGACCTCACCAGGAACGAGACGAGGTCGTCCGACGGTTCGCGCTCCTTCTGGAGAACGAGGGTGCGGCTCATGTCGCAGATCGTGTCGAATGCCCCGGGAGTGGCTTCCGCGCGCGAGGGGTCCGCCGGCAGTATGCGATCGACAGCGCCCGCCACGTTCGCGTAGTCGTTCGGGGGGAAGCCGAGGACCTCGTTGACGACCTGAACCGGGATGATCCCCGCGAAGGACTCGATGAGATCGAATGAGTCTCCCCGCACGGCGGCCAGGTTTTGTGCGACCTTCTCCTGGATCATCGCGCGCCATGACGATATGCGTGAGGGCACGAAAAACGGCATGAGCAGGCGCCGGATGCGAGTGTGGTCTGGGGCGTCCTGCAGCGTGAAGGCATGCTCGAAAACCCCCGACTCGCCGATGATCAGCCCGGCCTCATGGAACGCGGCGTTCGCCCATTTCACCTGACGGGTGCTGAAGCGTCTGTCCGCCAGGACGTTTCGGACATCGGCATAACGTGTCACCAGGACGGCCGGCACGTCACTGCCCGGGAACGACAGGCGGTGGACCGGTGAGTTCTCGCGAAGCCATGCCAGAGTGGGATACGGATCCCGGAAGTAGTCGGAGCTGAAAAGGGCAGCTCGTGGTTCCGGCACGCGGACTCCCTCGATGTACGAGCCGGTGTGACACGTCCCCGTGTGGAACCGTGCCGTCCGCGCTCCGTCTCAGATTCAGATCGGGGACGAAAAATACCCCGGGTGCCAACGCATTGCTTGAGTACTGACTACTCAATGCGAAGTGCTCCGGAAAGGGCGGCCGAGGGGCCGCCCCGGCCGGGGCTCAGTCGAGGAGCATGCCCATGTAGTACTCGTTGATCCGGCGGCCCTGCACGTCCAGTGCGGCCCGCCGGAGTCCCTCGATCTGGAATCCGCAACCGAGGTACAGAGCGAGGGCGCGCCGGTTGTGTTCCATCACAGTCAGTTCCAGCCGGCGCATGCTGCGGGACCGCGCCTCCTGCACCGCGGACCGCATCAGGGACCGGCCCAGACCGCGGCCACCGTGCCCGGCCCGCACTCCGGCCACCACATAGCCGGTGCGGCGGGCCCTGGCGTACGGCAGCACGGACACGTCCACGTAGCCCAGTACGGACGGGCCGGCCAGGGCCAGCACCAGGTAGGAGGGATCCCGGCCATCGGCGCAGGCGGCCAAGCGCTCCTCCAGGGGTCCGGTGTCCTGCACGCGCTCGCCGGGCTCCAGCAGCATGAACTCCGTCTCGTGGTCCAGTACCAGCTGCAACTCCATCACCGCCGGCGCATCCCCGGGACGGGCCAGCCGGATCGCGGGCTCAGTCACTGTCATGCCCCCAGCGTGCCATCTCGAGGCGATTGAGCAGTGACTGCTCAGACGGCCGGCACACGCGTGACCGTACGTGCAGTAGCCGGGTCCGGACGGCCGCCGCGCCTGACCCGGCCTGGCTGATGCGTGCGTCGGCAACTGCGCTTGCAGGAGCCGCTTCAAGAGGAACGGGACGGATCCATGCAAAAGATCAAGGCGATGACGCTGGCGCTCGGGCTGGCGATCTCCCTGGGCGCGACAGCCGGCTGCGGCTCGTCCCCGTCGACAGGAAGTGCCGGAAGCGGTGCTACGCGCCCCGCACAGCCCCCGGCCCCCGAGACGCGATCCTCAGGCGCGCCGGACTGCACCAAGCTCCTGACCGTGGCCGAGGCCACCTCGCTGCTCGGCCAGCCGGCCGGTGAGCCGGAGGCGGGGCTGAACACGACCGGTAAGAAGGAGAGCTTCTGCGACTGGGCACCCAAGGATCTCAGTGGTCTGGGAGCGTACGGTCTCATCCAAGTCCAGGCCTTCTCGAGCGCCAGGTTCCTTCCCCGCTCCGCTTACGAGGCCGGCCAGGTCCACGACGAGTCCGTACCCGGAGCCAGTGAGGCCTTCTGGGTACGTGAACGGCCTGCCGAAGCCGCGCTGAACTTCGTGGTGAAGGGCAAGAGGGTCTCCGTGACCTTCTCGCCGAGCGATCACAAGGGAGCGGCGCACGAAGCGGCCCTGCTGGCTGTGGTCAAGCGCATGGCCACGCGCATCTGACCACGCGACCAATCACGTTGTCCCTCCTTGTACCGGCCGACCGCCGTGGAACGGCGTGGGACTGCGGCAGACATGACCCCGGGGCAGAGACTGCACAACGGTCGCGGTGACGCCGCCACGAAATCCGTGCTGCTCGTGGGGAGGTCTTCTCATGGGGGTTGGTCGAGGCGGACGGGGGGGACGGTGCCTAAGGGTTGGTTCGGCCGCGGATGCGCGTTGCACTGTGTTTGGCGCGGCGGGCTGTTTTGAACAGAGCCTCGGCAGCCGGGTAGGAGATGGCGGTGCGGGCAGCCTGGAGGTGGTGCCGCACAGGCGTGAGGTGGCCGGGCGGGGCTTGCCGGAGCTGTATGAGATGTCCGAGCAGGGTCTCGTGGCGGGTGGCGATGGTGCCGGGGTCGAAGCGGCAGGCCCCTTCCCGGGCGGAGCGGGCCATTCGTTTCCGAGTCCGGTCGTCGTTGATCAGGCGCAGCAGGGCGTCGGCGAGTGCTTCGGTGTCGTCCACGGGTACCAGGAACCCGTCCTGGCCGTGGCGGATGATTTCGCGTGGACCGAGTGGGCAGTCGGTGCTGACGACCGGCAGGCCGCACCGCATGGCCTCCACGATGGTCATGCCGAAGGACTCGCTGCTGGAGCTGACGGCCGCGATGGCGCCTTTGGCCCATTCGGCCTCCATCGTTGTGTGCATACCCATGAGATGGACGTGGTCGTGCAGGGCGTGGTGGTCGATGCGGGCCTGGAGGGCGTCCAGGTGCGGGCCTCGGCCGTAGATGCGCAGCTGCCAGTCCGGCCGCTCGGCGGCCACCTTGGCGAAGGCATCGATGAGCAGGTCAAATCGCTTGCCGGGGGCGAGCCGGCCGGCGGCCACCACGATGCGGGACGTACCGTCCGAGGGCGCCGCCTGAGGCTGGGGAACACTGTTGGGGATGGCCACCACCTGCATCGCCGGTATCAGGGCGCGATAGGCCGCGGCATCCGCTTCGGTAACGGTCACCACCGCGTCCAGAAGCGGATAGCACCTGCGCAGCTGAGCGCGCAGCGCCGGCCGGTGTCCGTCGAGGGTGAGGTGTTCCTGGCCTATCCGGATCGCGTCGCGGGGACCGTGGAGGGCCAGCATCACATTCAGTCCTGGCCGGGTTGCGATCACCACGTCGGCATCCGTGCTTGCGAGCCAGGCGGTGATGCGTTCGTCGGTGAGCCGACTGTACTGGGAGTACCGTCCCTCGCCGGCCGGGAACATCCGGGAAGACGTGTTCGCCAGCGGATGCCCGGTCTCGCGCCCAGGCCGGGTGTCCACCAGTGGCGTCAGCCGGACGCGGGCATCCACGCCGAAGCGCGGGCGCGCGCGATGCCGGAACACCGAGACGATCTCCACCTCATGCCGTCCGGCCAGCTCCCCGGAAAGGTTGACGACAGTGCGGATGGTGCCGCCGACTCCATACACGTTGTGGATAAGAAAAGCGATCTTCACAGAGCGATCCGGGTTCTCAGTCGGGGACGGAGGCAGGCTGAAGCGACGCCACACCCCGCGCACACCGGGACCGTGCGTCTCATCGTGTCCGCTGATTCGGGCGTCTCAGGTCGGGCAGCGCCGATGGGGACGCGGTTGTCGTGACGGACGCACGTGGAGTGGGGCAGGGCGGTTCTGCCCCGCCCGGATGGCGGGGCAGAACGGGTGCCGGGCTGGTCAGCCCTTGGGGTCGGGGATGATCTCCCCAGTGGACGTCGCTGCGGGGGCCGGGAGTTCATTGCCGGAGAGGAGCATGTGACGGCAGGCGGGGGCCTTGCCGTTACGCAGACCGAACGCGAGGTCGTCGGTCTTGACGGAGTTCTCATCCAGCGGGGGGAAGACGATTTCCAGGTGGGTTCCTGCGGGGAACTTGCTGGGCCGGACGGTGGCGGTGAAGGCGCCGTTGCGGTGGTGGAAGTCGATGGCTGTCAGCGTGGTGTCGCCGAGTGCGGGGTCCTCGCCCTTGTCGAGCGTGCAGGTGGGGTCGTCCTGGTAGACACGGGCGTTGATTCCCATGCGCTCCAGGTCGTGCTGGAGCCGGGTGGGGTCAGGCCGTTCGCCTCCGGCATCCCGGATCGTGACGGTGACCGTTCCATGCGATGCACGGTTCAGGGTGTAGGCGACGGTGGAGATGTGCTGAGAGGAGCCTCCCGTGGTGGCACGGACGGTGGCGTTCACGGAGGAGGCGGCGTGCGGGGTTGTTTGCTGGATGGCGAGTGCGGTTCCGGCCAGTGCGGCGGCCAGGGCTACAGGGGCGGCTATCCGCACGGCCAGGCGACGATGCGGGCGAGTGGGGCGGGTGTTCTCTGTGACGTTGTTCATCAATAAGTCCTCAAGCAGGTGTGGGCGGTCATAGAAGAGGACCGGATCGCCGGGTGCCGGCAGCAGCCGGGCCGGCTCCGTGTGATCCAGCGGTTCCTGCCGCCGCCACGGATGGAAGATCATCGGTTCTGCTCCTCGCTCGACCGGGCCGTTTCAGTGCGACCACCCTGTACTTGTCCAGTGCCTCGGAGTGGTTCCGTCTTTTTCTGATCTGCCTGTCTTTTCCTCATCTCCTGCTCGGCGAGCTTGCGCAGCCTTGACCGTGCCCGGGCCGGCCTGTGGCGGACCGTTCCCACCGGAGCCCTCAACGCTTGTGCGACCTCGTCACCGCCCGGCGAACCCACCGACGCGGACGAGATGGGGCAATACCTACTCACGCCCCCACTCCGCGCCCAGCGACAGCATGGCTCGGACGGTCTGCGACGGCCGCACCCCACCTGAGGAAGCGAGGCGAGCACTCATCGATACGGACGATGCGGGCCGGACCGCTCTGTCCCTGGCGGCGACGGCCGTACTGTGGGGCTCCGCCTTTCCCGCGATCAGCCTCGCCCTGACTGGCTTCTCGCCCGCCTCCATCACGCTGCTCCGTCTCGCCGTCGCCGTCCTGGTCCTCATACCGGCCGTACTGACGGGCCGTGTGCGGGCCCTGCGAAGGTCCGACGCACCGCGCATGGCGCTGTTCGGCATAACCGGAATGACGGCCTAGTTCTGCGGCGAGGAGACCGTGCCCGCAGGCGAAGCGGCCCTGCTCATCACACTGTCACCGGTCTTCTCCACTGCGCTCGGGGGCCTCCTGCTGCGTGAACGTCCCGGGAAGCGGCACGTCGCCGCCCTGGCCGTCGCACTGCTCGGAGCGCTCACCGTGGCCGGCACCGGCAGCGGGTCACTTGGGCGACCCTCGGCAGGAGCCGCACTGGTCGTGGGCGCGGCCGCCGCCCAGGCACTCTCCTTCGCCGTACAAAAACCCCTGCTGCAGCGCTACGGAGGAACGGAGTGCGTCCTGTACGGGTCACTCTTCGGTCTCGTGCCTCTCCTGCCGGGCGGGATGGACGCCGCCCGGCAGATGCGGGACGCGCCGGCATCCTCCACGGAAGCGGTCCTCTGGCTCGGCTGCTGCTGCACGGCCGCGGCCTTCTGGACCTGGTCGCGGGTCCTGCGGTCGGGCTCCGTGGGCATCAGCTCCCTGTGCCTGTACGCGGTACCCGTGGCGGCGCTCGCCCTGGACGCCGTGCTGCTGCACCGCGTGCCGCTGCCGGGCCAGATCGCGGGCGGCGGCGTGATCCTGGCGGGCATTGCCATCGCCACGGCATGTCGGCCACCGGCTCGCAGCGCCGCCGCGCCGCCGTGCCACGGGCGGCAACCCCGGTCGAGGCCGGCCGGGTTGAGTAACCACGGCTCCGCGGACCGCGTCCCGCGCGACCGTACGCCTGTGTGAGTAGTGGCTACTCAGGCATTCGCAGAGGCGTTTGCGGATGCTCCCTTGTGTACTTCAGCCAGCAACGGCAGCGCCCTGAGCTGAGAACACCGGGGCGGCCGACCGGCGGCGTCCCGCCGGATGTCTCCGAGCGCCGTGTGAGCACGCGGTGGGGGAGTGGGCTTTCCATGACCGTGGACCATCCTGACCAGTCACCACTGCCCGACCTCGGGATTCGGGCCCTGCGTGATCTCCCAGCGGCCGAACTGCCTGCCCTCGCTTCCCGCATCCGCAGCTTCCTGGTGTCGTCCGTGTGCGCGACGGGCGGTCATCTGGGACCGAATCTCGGCGTGGTGGAGCTGACGCTGGCCCTGCACCGGGTGTTCGATTCCCCTCGGGACACGATCGTCTTCGACACGGGACACCAGTCCTATGTGCACAAACTGCTCACCGGCCGTCTGGAGGGCTTCGCGACCCTACGGCAACCCGGAGGCATCTCCGGCTACCCGTCGTCGGCCGAGTCCGAGCACGACCTGGTGGCCAATTCCCATGCCTCGACCGCGCTCTCCTATGCGGACGGCCTTGCCAAGGCCCGGCAGCTGACCTGTGATCAGGACCGTGCGGTGGTCGCGGTCATCGGTGACGGGGCGCTCACCGGCGGGATGGCTTGGGAGGCTCTCAACAACCTCGGATCCGCCCCCGAACGCCCCGTCGTCATCGTTCTCAACGACAACGGCCGCTCCTACGCACCCACCCACGGAGCCCTCGCGGACCATTTGACAGCCCTGAGATCTGGGGCCGCCGCGCCGCACCGCAACACCTTTACCGATCTGGGACTGACGTATGTCGGTCCCGTCGACGGACACGACATCACAGCGGTGGAGCAAGCCCTGCACCGGGCGCGGGACTGTGCCCGCCCCGTCGTCGTCCACGTCCTGACCGTCAAGGGCAAGGGTTACGCTCCCGCGGAGGAGGACGACGCCGACCGCCTGCACGCCGTGGGCAGGGCCGACCCGGTTGCCGGGCGGGCCGGCCCGGCACCTGCCGTCGCCTCATGGACCAGCGTTTTCGGCCGGGCCTTGGTCACCCTCGCGGAGCGGCGTCAGGACATCGTGGCGATCACGGCAGCCATGCTCCGCCCGACGGGGCTGCTCCCCATGCAGCAGCGGTTTCCGGAACGGGTCTTCGACGTCGGTATGGCGGAGCAGCACGCCGTGACCAGTGCCGCCGGTATGGCCATGGCGGGGCTGCACCCGGTCGTCGCCATCTACGCGACCTTCCTGAACCGGGCCTTCGACCAAGTGCTGATGGACGTCGCCCTCCACCGGCTCCCGGTCACCTTCGTCCTGGACCGCTCCGGGATCACCGGTCCCGACGGCGCCTCCCACCACGGCATGTGGGACCTCTCCCTCTTTTCCCTGGCGCCCGGCCTGCGCATCGCCGCCCCGCGGGACGCCGCAGGTGTGGAAGCCCTGCTGCACGAGGCCGCGGAGTTCGGTGACGGTCCCAGTGTGCTGCGCCTGCCCAAGGCCGACGTCGCGGCGGACATCCCCGCTCTCACACGGATGGACGGCATCGACATCTTGCACCGGTCGGCGTTCCTGCCGCTGGACGTGCTCCTGGTTCCGGTGGGCCCGCTCGCCAGTGCCGCCCTGGAAGCGGCGGAGACCCTGGCGGGGCAGGGTATCGGTGTCACTGTCGCCGACGCCCGCTGGGTCCATCCGGTCAGCCCCGCGCTCACCGCTCTCGCGGCACGTCACCGCCTCGCAGTGACCGTCGAGGACGGGGTTTCCACGGGCGGCATCGGCTGCGCGATCGCTGCGGCATGCCGGGACCACCACGTCACCACGCCCGTGACCGTGCTGGCGCTGCCTCCCGCCTTCCTCTCGCACGGCACCCGCGAGGGCCTGCTCGCTGCAGCCGGCCTTGATGCCGAGGGCATCGTACGAGCGGTCGGCACGGCACGGCGCTCGCAGCCGCCTGCTCACCATGGCCTCCCCGACGCGACCCTGCGCTGAACCGGACCGCTCGGCACGTGGCCGGACCAGCCCCCTTGAGCACGCGGACAGCAGGTCCGGCCGCCTGGCTCGGAGGTCCGCGGCAAGCGACTCCGTGGGGTCGCCGTTCCGGCGTCCTCCCCGGAGCGGCAGGCTGCATCACTTCCGACGTCGCGCGGAACCCACTCCTCCTCGACCTGGAACGGGGCCGGGCGCGGGTGAGCGTCGCCTGCCTGGCCTGGCTGGCTGCAAGGCAGGCGCCAAGCGTGCCAGCGGCACCTCCAAGTAGTGAGTTATTCACACCCCGCCGCCCGGGCCCGACAGTCCCTGCGGACACGGTGTCCGGGCGGCCCCAGCCCTTGCGCCCGCCCGAGCCGGTGCGGACCGTGCCTGCCTCCCCGGAACACCAGCGTCATCCGCCGGCCGTCCGTTCGGCGCGTTTTTGGGCGGCGCCCGCTCCCAACCCGGCCACGCACTGGTCGTCGTCGCACGGGTTGAGGTGCCATGGCCGCCACCGTGCCTGCTGTGCCGGGCAATCTTCCGGCTCACAGGACCGCAGCAAGGGACCTCGACTTGCCGCCAGGCGATGATAAAAGGGTCAGAGGGCGGCTGATCCGTGACCGTGCGTCCGGGGCGCGGTTCCGAGAACATCGCCTGCACTGCCCGGTTCGCAGGTTTCGGGTACATCGAAAGAGGAGAGGTCGCAGTGAGTGATGCCAGCGTCTCCGCGGCGTGGGAATGGTTCGGGCGGGAGAAGGAGCTCGCTGCGTTCAAGGAGGCCGTTCGCGACTCTTCGACGCAGGGGTTCATCATCCACGGTGCTGCCGGCGTGGGGAAGTCCCGCCTCGCGGAACAATGCCTTCTGCATATTCCGCGACAGAAAAGCCGCGTCGTCCGCATCGGTACCTCGAATCCCCTGCCGCTCGCCGCGCTCACGCCGATTCTGCCGGAAGGGATCGATCTGGGTGACCCGGCGCGGGACATATCCGCGGCAGTTCATCACATTCTATCCGAGTCCACCGAAAAAAGGCAGAACCTGGTTGCCATGGTGGACGATCTGCACCGGTTGGATTCCGCATCCGCCTTCCTGCTCGACCGACTCATGCGTGCAGGCGTGATCTTTGTGATCGCTACCGTGCGCGCCGGTGAGGTGCTCGGAGAGCAGGTGACAGAATTCTTGCGCTCCTCCGTGAACACCAGGATAGACTTGGCGGATCTGGGCAAGGCTGAGATGGAGGAATTACTCGGCCGTGTGCTCCGGGCGCCCGTGTCCAGAGAAGCGGCCGAGGCGTTGTACACGGCCTCGTCCGGGAATCTCCTCTACCTGCGCGAGTTGACGATCGGTGCCATAACAGCCGGCGTGCTGCGCAGAATGGACAATCTGTGGACGCTGCCGGCGGGGAACCCGACCGTGCCGCCGAAACTCAAGGACCTCATCCGGAACCGCATCATGCGGGTACCTGCGCGCCATCGCGCCGTGCTGCAGACGATCGCCCTGTGCGGAGTCATAGCGGTCAGCGATGCGCTGCACATGTCAGGTGACGGTGAGATCCTCGAACTCGAGGAGGCCGGACTCGTCCGTGTCGTGATCGACGGTCGCCGTTTCACGTGCGTACTGGGGCACCCCTTCTACGAGGAAGTAATCCGGGCCTTGGTCCCGAAGCCCCGCGCGGCCACCTTGATCGTGCAGCAGATGAGGAGGGTGCAAGGATACGGAGCGCGCCGCCGTGAGGACGTTCTGCGAATCGCGGAAATGAGTCTTGAGGCAACCGGAACTGCTGATCCGGAGATTTTGAAAAAAGCCATCAGGGTCGCCAGGAACGCCCACGACTACCGCCAGGTGGCAGAACTGTGCGCGGCGCTCCCCGACGAATCGGCCACCAACGCAGAACTCGTGTTCCATGGAGAGTCCCTCTTGGAGCTGGGGGAGTGGCAGAAGGCGAACGAGGTATTCCAGCGCGCTTACGCGGGCTCCGCCACCGAAGAGGAGGCGGTGTCGGCCGCCCTGGCGCGCACCATGGCGCTCGCCTTGGGGAGCGGCGACATGACCGGTGCCCTCAAGGTGAACAACGCGGCACGGGATGAGATCGGATCAAGCGCGCTCCGACAGGTCCTGGACGTGAACGAAAGCACCATAACCATCATCGAGGGCCGCGTCGCAGAGGGCCTGGAAATGTATGACAAAGCCAAGAAGAAGGCGGACGGACATCTCAGTCGTGACGCCGAAATACTTTCCAGCATGATGCGGGAGATCGGTCTCATCATGCTGGGCCGGTGCGTGGATGCGCAGGCTCTCTGCAAAGAGTGGTACGACTTCCATCAGGTGAGTGAGGACGGCGCCCTGGTTCCCCATGCCGCCGCACATCTCAGTGGTCTGGCGTTCGCCCAGGGGGAAGCGGGCGACCTGGCCGAAGCACGTCGTACCGGTCGCCGGGCCTTCGATGCCCTGCTGGAAGTGGATGCCCCGAGAAACCGGGTGTGGCCGGCGATCTACCTGGCCCGCTGTGAATGGGTGGCAGGGCATCCCGCCTCCGCGGCGCAGTGGTTCGCGGAAGCGGCCGCCCTTGCCCGCAGGAACAACCACGGCCGGGTCCTCCACATGGCCCTGGCCGGACAGGCGGCAGCGGTTGCCCAACTCGGTGACGGTGTCACCGCCCGGAAACTCCTGGCAGAAGGCGAGCGCCATCCGGCGTTCAAGGTGCTGGCCGGTGAGGACAGGCTGGGCTCGGCATGGACCCTGATCGCAGAAAACCGGTACGAGGAGGCCGCGGACGTCCTGGAGGAGGGCGCGGCGGAAGCGAGAAGACTGCGGCAGCCCCTGTCGGAGGTGCTCATGGTGACGGAGCTGGTGCGCATGCGCCCGACACCGGAGAACGCCGAGCGTCTTGCCCGTCTCGGCCACGGATACCAAGGCGAACTGACGCGAGCTCGAGTTGCCTTCGCCGCCGCGCTGGCTGCTCGGAACGCGGACCGCCTGGTCGACTGCGGCGTCACGCTGCTCGCCGCGGGCGCCGATCTCCTTGCGGCCGAAGCCTTCGCCACCGCGGGTCGCTTGTATGAGACGGCGGGTGACGGCGACTTGGGGAAGCGTGTCAGGCACGAGGCCGGGATCGCCCATGCGCGCTGCGAAGGAGCAGTGACGCCGCTCCTGCAAGGAATGTCCGCCCAGAACGCTCTGACCCCTCGTGAGACGAGTATCGCCCGGCTGATCGCCGACGGCATGAAGCCCGCGGACGTGGCCGATTCCCTCGTCCTGTCCGTACGCACGGTCAACAACCACCTCCAGAGGGCCTACCGGAAGCTTGGCATCACCCACCGGTCCCAGTTGCCCGATGCGCTGCGGCGCGATGCCGGCAAGGCGCTCTGACGGGTCCCTGAAGACGCGTCCCGCGGGCGACGGGGGGCGTCCGCAAGGCAGGGGTCGGTTCAGCGCACGCCCTCCTGGAGGGGGCGGCTCCTCACCGGCGTGCGCGCCTGGCCGGGGCGCTCGCACCGGCGCGCTGACGAGCGGGCCGGCGTGAGTGTCACCGGCTCGCCCGGGACACCGGTTCCGCGGCTGTCGCTTACCAGGAGGCGGGATGGCTGCCGCAGCCGGCTGGAGCCCCGCCGGGCAGGACTCGTCGGCATCCCGGACGGCAGGCCGGCTGTCCGTCCGGGGCGGTGCCGCCCCGGAGCAGTTATACGATCACTTGCGCGGGTGCCGGTGTGGTGGTGCCGCCCTGGCACTGCACCGGCAGGAGACACGGACCGCTGCGGCCGTCCACAATGGACGTACACGATGTCCACATCGGCCGTCAGCGATGAGGAGGTGAAGGGGAGCATGAGCGTCGCCAGTATCGCCGGACACCGCGGGCCCTGGAGCGTTGCCGAGGTCCTGAACCTGCCCGAAGACCGTTCCGTCCGCTACGAACTGCTGGGTGAGTCGCTCGTGATGTCCCCCGCCCCCGGGCTGCGCCACCAGCGCGCCAGCTACCGCCTCCACGTCGCCCTGGACGCCGCCGCCCGCGCGGCCGGCGCCCCGGTCGAGATTTTGGAGGCGATCAACGTCACGCTGCCCTCCGGGCTGGTCGTGCCGGACATCGTCGTCGCCGACGCGGGCGCCACCGAGGAGGACGGCGTCAGCATCGACGCCGAGGCCGTCCAGCTCGTCATCGAACTCGTCTCACCGGGCAACAAGGCCATGGACCGCAAGATCAAACCGATGCTGTATGCGGAGGCGGGCATTCCATTCCTGTGGCGCCTCGAGTTCGACCCGGCCCCCCGCCTGATCTGCGCCCGCCTCGAAAGCGGCCGGTACGTCGAAACGATCACCGCCCTCCCCGGCGCCGAGACCCGTGTCGAGGAGCCGTTCCCCTTCGAGATCGACACCGCCGGACTCGTCGGCACCCGGCCGGCATAAATGCGTGCAGCCGGTGCCCGCGCTGCCACCGGGCCGGCATCGCGACGCCCGGTCACGTACTGCCGGACGGGATGCATGCTGCCCGGCTGCCCGCCACCCGCACAAGGATCTCGCCCATGACCTCCGATGAACTTTTCGACGACATCGCCGCCGACCTCGCCCACCGCGGCGCCACCGCCGGTGCGATGTTCGGCAAGCGCGCCCTGAAGGCCCACGACAAGGCCTTCGCCTGCCTCAAGGACGACCGCCTCGCCTTCAAACTCGGCGACGGAACTCCCGTCCACACCGAAGCCCTTGCCCTGACCGGGGCCGAACTCTTCGACCCGTCGGGGAAACACCGCCCCTTCAAGGACTGGGTCGCCGTCCCTCGTACCCACGCCGCACGGTGGCCCGGTCTGGCCGAAGCCGCCTTCGAGAGCCTGAGCCGTTAGCGCTGCCACCTGAGGCGGCCACCGTAGGCAGCGCCCGGCGGATTTTCCCGCTCGCCGGGGTCGGAGGACCTCAAACACTCCCTGAAGACCACAGCGTGGACATGGTCCGGGCGGCTGCTTGGGACGCCGAGGCGCTGGTGAAGTCCGTCAGGGCGGCGGGGCCGGCGCCCTTGGCACCCGTGGTGGGGCGGTCGGCGAAGAGGGCGACAGCCAGGGCGAGACGGGGGCCGTAACCGGTGGCCCAGGCGGTCCGCTTCCCGGCCGTCCCGGTGTGGACGGCAACCGTCCCGGCGGGAGCGGCGTCCCGCAACATGCGGCTGACCGAATCGGCATCGGCGGGAGCCATGACCGGGTGCACTGTGAGGCGTTTCTTGTAGCGGGTCCGGCCGCCCCGGGTGATCTCGGTGACCGCGTACGGGACCGCATAGCGGCCGTGCGCGGCTACGGCGGCGTAGGCGGAGGCCATCTGCAGCGGGGTCGGCGCGGCGGTGTGCCGGAGCTGTCGCAAGGGTGCGCCGAGTCGCAGACCGGCCAGTGGGGTCCAGGCGGTACCAGCTTCGACGTGGCCGTCGAGGGCGTCGTTGAACGGCTGGCGGGCATAGTCGTCGCCCCCGTAGAGCATGCGGATCGCGCCGTCGCCCGGAAGGACCGCGGCGATCGCCGTGTGCAGCCTGGCCCGGGGGCCGCGGCGGTGGGGCAGGCCGTCGATCTGGTCCTGGACGGTCCGGGTGGCCGCGTCCTGGAGGGAGAGGTCGAAGGTGGTCCGGACGGTGTAGCCGCCACGGGCCAGTTCGTCCTGGCCGATGCCGAGCTTGTCGGCGGACTCGGCCGCGACGGCGTCGATCAGGTACTGGCGCTGGCCCTCGGTCCGCCCGGGAGGGAAGAAGCGGAAGGCAGGGAAGGCGGCCTGGGCCCGCTGCCGCCCGGTGAGGGCGCCGCCGGCCCGCATGCCGTCCAGGACCCACGCCCAGCGGCGCTTCAGCACGGAGGCGACCCTGGGATTGGCACCGACCTGCTCGTAGTAGGAGGGCAGGTTGATGACGGCCGCGAGCGCGGCGCCCTGAGACACCGTCAGCGACTGCGCGTCCACTCCGAAGTAGTTGCGGGCGGCGGCCTGGATGCCGGCGGCACCGCGGCCGAAGTAGACGGTGTTCAGATAGCCCTCGAGGATCTCGTCCTTGCCGCGGGTGCGGTCCAGCTTGACGGCGATCAGTGCCTCCCTGGCCTTGCGGGACAGTGACTGCTCCGGGGTGAGCAGGGCGTTCTTGATGTACTGCTGGGTGATCGTCGAACCGCCCTGCCGCGCACCACCGGTGACCGTCGCCAGCATCGCCCGGGCGATCGCGGTCGGCGCGATGCCCGAGTCGGTGCGAAACGATCGGTTCTCCGCAGCGATCACTGCCTCCTGCACGTGCAGGGGGACCTTCGCCAGCGGCACGTCCTGCCGGTCCACCGGACCACGCCGTCCCAGGTAGTTCCCCCGGGCATCGAGGAAGACGGTGCTCTGCATCACGGCCTCCGGATGCGGCGCCGGAATGGGCACGGCCCGGTACGCCGCCAGCGTCAGCGACGCCGACAGCAGGGCGGTCACCAGCGCCGACAGGGCGACACGACGCAACCGTCGCGCCCAGCGTCCGCGGCGGCGGGACCGGGACGAAGGCGCTGCCCTGTGCGACGCCGGGCGGCTACTGCGCCGCTCGTGTCTCCCGTACCGGGCGAGGCGCCGATTGCTCAACGAGTCAGGCATTCTTGTCGCGCGCTTTCGATATAGGGGACTGCTGGATGGCCTGGTGTGACCTGTCCGCTCCTTCGGGACCGCAAGAACGCCGCCCGGGGCGGCTTCCCGGTGCCACCCGGCGGGGGACGTGGCCGGGGCCGTCACCGCGCGGTCGGGTCGAAGCGGGCGAGGACGGTGCCGTCGGCGGCGTAGCCGGTGATGGTGGCGCTGGCGGGCTTCTTCTTCCCGTGTTGGGCAGTGGCGGGGGCGGGGCCGTTGGCGTAGAAGGCGGCCCAACCGGGGTGGCCGGCCAGGGTGACGACGTGGGCCGGCAGGGTTTTTCCGTCGGTCTGTACGGTGGCCTTGGCGAGGGTGCCCGGGCCCCGGTAGAAGCCGACGTAGAGGATGCCGTTCTTCTCGCCGAAGCTGCGTGCGGTGATCGACTTGTCCGGGATGTTGGGGTCCAGGACCTTTTTCGGCTGCGCGTAGTGGCCTCCGGTGGTGCGGGGCACATCGGCGATCAGCTGCCCGTCCGCCGTGAGCCACACCGTGTTCCCGCGACCGGTGTCGATCCGCTCACCGGCACCCACCACGCGCACGGCGGACACGGAGGCCGTCACGGGTGGCCGGGCCGGTGACAGGGCGGGCGGGCCGGCACTCAGGTGCATGCTCACGGCCAGCACCGACGGCACCAGCAGCGTGCCCAGCGCTGCCAGCCGGACGGCCCGTCGACGGCGCCGCCGCGCACGACCACCCCGGACGACCGCATCCACCGGGGCGGATCCGACGGCGACGGCATCGGCCGATGCGCGCAGCACGGCGGCGAGCCTCTCCTCATAGCTCATCGAAGAGCCCCTTTCCCGATCGTGTGGAACTGGTCCCGGTCGTGGAGATCTGCTGATCGTCCGACCAGGTCGGCGAGTGCGGGGTCCTGGCGCAACTTGGCAAGGGCCCTGGTGATCTGGCTGCGTAATGAGCCGGCTCGAACACCCAGGACCGCGGCGGCTTGGGCGTGCGTCAAGTCCTCGAAGTAGCAGAGGACGACGGCTGTCCGTTGTCTGACCGGGAGCCGGGCCAGGGCGTCGAGCAGTGCATCGCGCTGCTCGACCTGTCCGTGTCCGCCCTCGTCGCGAGCAGCGGTGTCCGGAAGGCGCGTGGTGAGCCATTCGCGCACCCTGCGTCGGCGGAACCGATCCGCGTTACTGTTGATCATGATTCGCCACACGTAGGAATCCACGTCGTCGCTGCTCGACACCCGTGCCCATTTCACGTAGGCACGCTCCAGCGCGCCCTGGACGAGTTCCTCGGCATCGTGGTGGTTGCCGGTGAGCAAGTGGGCCGTACGCAGGAGGCGTGGCCAGCGGCTGACCACGAACCCGCGGAAGTCCTCGTCGGTCGTGCTTGGCAAAGGAATGTCCTCACGGCAGAAACGGATCGGCCCTGCCTCGGCGGGGTGCCAGGGGCCGGGCTGGATCGCTGTGCCTGCCGACCGCCGGCAGGCACAGCGAACGAAGGCGCTACTTCACAATGGTCGGGTCGAATCGGGCGAGGACGGTGCCGTCGGCGGCGTAGCCGGTGATGGTGGCGCTGGCGGGCTTCTTCTTCCCGTGTTGGGCAGTGGCGGGGGCGGGGCCGTTGGCGTAGAAGGCGGCCCAACCGGGGTGGCCGGCCAGGGTGACGACGTGGGCCGGCAGGGTTTTTCCGTCGGTCTGTACGGTGGCCTTGGCGAGGGTGCCCGGGCCCCGGTAGAAGCCGACGTAGAGGATGCCGTTCTTCTCGCCGAAGCTGCGTGCGGCGATCGACTTGTCCGGGATGTTGGGGTCCAGGACCTTTTTCGGCTGCGCGTAGTGGCCTCCGGTGGTGCGGGGCACATCGGCGATCAGCTGCCCGTCCGCCGTGAGCCACACCGTGTTCCCGCGACCGGTGTCGATCCGCTCACCGGCACCCACCACGCGCACCGCAGACACCGCGCGCTCGGCTGTGGAAGCGCGTTCGGCGGTCGCAGGAACCGTGGACGCGACGGTCTTCGCGGCCATGGCGCCGCTGCCCGAAGCGAACGCCACACCGCCCCCTGTCATCGCGGCAACGGCGGCCAGAGCGGCGATCATGCGGGCGGACAAGCGCTTCGTACGCCTATGTGTCATGAGGTTTTCCCAACTCGTCGGTGAGGACTTGGCTCCCGCTTGCCCCTGGGGCGCCGCCGGAGCGGACGGCTTTTGACCCGTCCGCCCTCCAGACGGCGATCGGACGGCGAAGTGCTGCTCGGAACTCCAGATTTTTCAAGTGGTGGGGCTCACATGGCCTCAACCAGCCGCTGATCGGTCCAGCAGCCGCTGCGGGCCGGGAAGACCTGACCGTGCCGACGTCATCGGTCCGCGATGCACCGTCCGGTGCACCTCCGTGCCGGGCCGACGGCATGGTCGCTTCCTTGCCCGGAACGTGAAGTGGCGCGCGTGGCCGCCACCGGGCTCGCCAACGAGAGGATCACCGAGGCCTCGCACCTGTCCTCGCGTACGGTCGAAACCACCCCTCCAGCGGCTCCACGGCAAGCCAGGCGCCGCCATCGGCGCTCCGAACTGCCCGGGGTCCTCGCCGGCCGCGGCACCATCGAGTGATCGTCGCCCGATGGGACGGAAGCCCGGCCGGTACGCGCAGATGAGCAGCGACTGCTCTTGGAGGCCGTGGTCGCGGTGGTAACAGTGGGGGGTGAAGTGCCGTCCGCGTCCTCCTCGGCGGCGGCGCGCCTCCCGCAGAGAACCGAGGCCCGATGACACCCGAGCCCAGACCTTTCCGTGCCCGCGCCGCCTTCGCTGCCCTGCTGCCCGATCTCGCTCCCTGGCGGTCCGCCCGTGACTTCCGTCTGCTGTTCTACCAGGGCACTGTCACGTTCTTCGGGTCGTCCATGGCGATGGTTGCGCTCCCGCTCCAGATCAAGCACCTGACGGGCTCCCCGCTGGCGGTCGGCGCGATGGGCACGGTGGAACTGGTGCCGCTCGTGGTCTGCGGACTGTACGGGGGTGTGCTCGCCGACGCCGTCGACCGGCGCCGGTTGATCCTGCTGACAGAGGCAGGCCTCGGGGTGCTGGCCCTGGTGCTGCTCGTCAACGCGCTGCTGCCGGGGCCGTCGCTGTGGCCGCTGTACGTGGTCGCGGCCGGCGTAGCCGCGCTGGCCGGTCTGCAGCGGCCGGCCCTGGACTCGCTGACGGCCCGGATCGTGCCGCACGAGCAGCTGACGGCCGCGGCCGCGCTCAACGCGCTGCGCTACCAGTTCGGAGCGATCGCCGGGCCCGCCCTCGCGGGCGTGGTCGTGGCCTCCGTCGGCTATGCGGTCGCGTACGCCGTGACCGTCGCAGGCTTCGCCGCATCGGTGGGGCTGTGCCTGCGTCTGGCGCCGGCGCCACCCGCACAGGCCGCCGACCGGCCCTCCCTGCGCGGCTTCGCGCAGGGAGCGCGCTTCGCGTGGAGCCGTCCGGTGCTCCTCGGCACCTACGCCGTCGACCTGGCCGCCATGTTCTTCGCCTTCCCGAACGCGATCTTCCCGTTCCTCGCGGACGAACTGGATGCCGTGTGGGCCCTCGGCCTCATGTACGCCGCGGGCGCCGTCGGTTCAATGGTGTTCGGACTGACCAGCGGCTGGACCTCCCGGGTCCGCCGTCACGGGTTGCTCGTGGTGTGCGGTGCCTCGGTGTGGGGACTGGCGATCGCCTGCGCCGGCTGGTCGGCGGACATCCGGCTGGTGCTGCTGTGTCTCGCGGTGGCGGGCGCGGGCGACATGCTGAGTGGTCTGGGCCGCGGCACCATCTGGAACCAGACCATCCCCGAAGAGCTACGCGGTCGGCTGGCGGGCATCGAAGTCCTCTCCTACAGCGCGGGCCCGCAACTGGGCCAGGCGAGGGCCGGCGCCATGGCCGGCTGGACCGGCACCCGCTCCGCGTTCTGGGGCGGCGGTCTTGCCTGCGTGGCCTCGGTGCTGCTGCTCGCCGCCGTGGTGCCGAAGCTGATCACGTACGACGCGGACACGGACGAGGACGCGCTGCGCCGCCGCGCAGCGCGGAAGGCTCAGGAGAGCGCGTGGGCGGCCTGAGGCAGGGAACGCCAGTGGATCGTCCGTGGCCGCCGGAATACCGCTTCGAACAGTCGGGTCTCGGTCCGGTTATGCGGGGGTCCGTGCCGTTTCGTCGCTGAGAGTGCGAAGTGCGGCGAGGCAGGCGGCGATCGCGGGTTCGTGAGCCGTGCCCTGACGGACACCGGCCTCGATCGTCCGGCTGAGTGT
>NZ_JBVIYZ010000041.1:0-24781 GCF_055592085.1 Streptomyces sp. NPDC041135 | reverse complement strand
CGCTACGAGAAACGGGCCTACACCTACCTCGGCACCGTCACCGTCGCAGCACTCATCATCTGGCTCCGCACATGATCCGAGAAACAGCGCCTAGGTGATCGACCAACGGGGACCCCTGTCAGCGTCGTTGGCCCACATGTACTGGGTCGCACCGCTGTCCGTTACGGTCATCCCGAAGTCGTACAGGGAGGGCCTGTCCAGAGCCAGCTACGTGTCCCAGGCCTCTTCCAGTTCGTCGGCCAGGCGGCGGGGGCCGCCTTGGGTGGCGACCGTGCGGCCGTCACCGAGGGCCGAGAGCACGGTCCAGGACCGCTCGGTGTCGTGGATCCAGGCGTTCAGGCCGTCCGCGTCCCGGGCGAGGGTCATTCGGAGGTATGGCAGAGCGACGCGCAGCGCGAACCGCAGATGGACGTCGTCCTGGAGAGGGGCGAGGTCACGGAGGAAGGCCCGCTCCCCGACCGGTTCACTGCGGGTCCTCACCTGGCTGAAGCCGGGCTCGGCGCCGAGGGTGCGGCGGTCGGGCATGAACTGGGCCAGGCCTTGCACCCATCCGGTCGCGGACCGGGCGTCGTCGGCAACGATCAGCGCGACGTGTCCGAGCCGGCCCCACGGGGTGACGATCCGCCCGCCCGGCTTCGTCTGCTCGACCCACGCCCACGGGATCCGTTCGACGGCGTAGGTGGCGATCACCCGGTCGTAGGGGGCCGTGGTTGCCCATCCCTGGTTTCCGTCGCCGACCCGCGCGTCCACCGTGGCGCCGGCTTCGGCCAGTGCCGTGCGCGCCGTCTCGGCCAGAGCGGGGTCCGCCTCGACACTGACGACCTGTCCGGGGCGGGCCCGCCAGTTCAACAGGGCGGCGTTCCATCCGTTGCCCGTGCCCAGCTCCAGCACGCGGTGGCCGGGTTCGAGCAGCAGTGAGTCCAGCATGTCGACCACCACGGCCTGGCTGGACAGGCTGGATGTCGGCAGTTGGTCCGTGAGCTGGGTGACGGTCGCCGTATCGGGCCCGGGATACACCTCGCTCGCCCAGCCGGCCGGATCACTGCTCTGGTCCACCGGCACGTAGGCGTGCCCGTCCCACCGCCACAGGCGCTGGGGGGCGAACAGGTGCCGGGGTAGTTCGTCAACGGCCTCGCGGATCCAGGCGGAGCGCTGCGGCCAGTCGCCCCGCTGATCCATGGCGGCGGCCACGGACCAGCGGAGGCTGTCGACGTCGGACGTGATCACCACCGTGCTGGCCTACTTCTTGTGCTTGCCGTCGCTGGGCGGAGGCGGGGGGACCTGACCGTCGCTGTTACCGGGCGGCGGGTTACCGGAGCTCGGATCGGCAGGTGGCTTCTCGTGCTTGCCCATCGTTTCCTCGCAGCGCAACTGACGGCAGGGCCATGATGGCGACCCCTGCCGCCGCTGTCGGCCGGAGACCAGAAATCACCGATGAGACGGCCGAAATCACCCCGAACCGCCGCTGCGAGCCCGCTCGGGCATCCGCCGGCCGCCCGAGCGGGGAGCGACTGGGCCGGGTGGAGGTGGTCGCGATATCTGCCTTGGCTCCCTGGCTGCCCAGGAGGTGCCGGATCTTGAGGGGGCACCGTGCTGTGCCGGCGGTGACGGCGGGCGTAGCGCAGCGCGGCGAGCATCTCGGGCGCGCTGTAGGGCGGAGAAGACCTTTCGGTCGGGCGCGTCCAGGCGCAGTTGCCGTACAGCACTCCCCTCAGCCGGGGAACTCGCTGACCTGCCCAGCGCGGTGGTCTGCCGAGCCCGGCCCAGATGGCGTCGTCCTCCTAGTGAGCCGCTATGACACCAGCGGCCTGGGCGTGCGGGACGGCGCTGGTGGACGGTCACTCACCATGGCGGTCGGAGGTATCGAGGTCAGGGGCGGGGGCCTGCCCGTGTCGTCTGGCGGGCCTGGGGCGGGTGCCGCTCCGCTGCTGATGGTTCCAGCGGGCGTGCCAACCAGGCGAGCCGGTGGCGGATTCCCTGAGGGAAGACCGACTGGATGGCGGTGACGAGCAGGCCGAGGGTGAAGCAGTAAAAGGCGTTCCGCAGTGTCGCATCAGATGGGGGAACTATCGCCCACCGCTTGCCTCAACCCGCACAATGCGGAGATGCATAGCTCCCTGATCACAGCGTCGGGCGCACTCTTAGCGGCGCTCGTCGGACTCTCCGGCGCACTCTGGGCCACCATCAGCAACCAGCGCAGACAACAGCAGGCCCAGCGCGACAACTGGACACACGAGCGCCGCAAGGACGCCTACCTGGCTTTCATCGACGCCGCACGAGGGTTCTTACACCTGACGGAGGAGTTGTTTCGCGCCGAAGATCGCGACTACGTGGCCCGTCAGATTACGGGCATCGATCTGGAGAACGAGGCACTGGAGGAGATAGCGACCTGGGCAGACACGCTCTGGTCCCCCTTCCCTGCCGAGCCCAGCAGCGACTGGCACGAGAAGGCTCCCGAACGCCTGCACACTTTGACGACGGCGTTTGATCGTGTCGACTTGGAGGGGCCGCCCGATATCGCAGAAGCGGCTCTCGGGATCATCGAGTCGGCGCACCGTCTGATCGCGGGTCCTCAACTCTTTGCCAAGGAAGCCGCACAGGAAGCCGCTGCGGGGGGCAGTGCCATCGAGAAGGACTTTCTCCGCAGTGAGGTCCACTCTTACAGGAGGCTTTGCGACCACTTCCGCAAGCAGGCAAAGAGGGCATTGGACATCCAGCCCACCTGAGGCTCATGCCCGAGCCGAGATGCCCGGTAGGTCATCGGCTCGGGCTACCTGCGCGACCGCCGTGCGGCGCGGTGCGGACGGCATAGAGGCCACAGGTAAGCCGCTTTGACCCCCGCCCCGCTCGCCGGGGCCGCGTCGGTGGCGGGCGAACCTGGCCGGTGCCAGCCGCCCTCGTCCCGGTGCGCAAGGCGCGTTTTCTGGCCAGTACTCGCAGGTAGCGGTACGAGAGGCTGGCTGGTGGGGGCATGATCGCGTGGTGTTACGCGACGACGTGGCCGCCTGCGTGCGGTGGGAGATCCTGATGCACGAGCAGTTCAGCGGCGTGTGGATCTGCAAGGACTTCGGCCGGGCGACCACCGGCGCTCACCCCGCCGAGCTGGGCCGGTCTGTCCTGGCCGCCTACCTGGCCGCCCGGGACAGTAGGGGCGAAACGTTCCGCGTCGTCGTCCGCACCGACCATAGCCGGGACGTCGTCATCACTGCCGACCAACTCGCCGCCCCCGGCTGGGAAGCCGACCCGGCCGTCCGCCAGGCACTGCCCGCCTACCTCCGCAACGCCCTCGCCTGACGTCGGGCGCTCGACGACCGGATCACCAGCCCTGTCCGCCCACAGACGCCGGCGCGCCCATGAGGTCGCTTCGGGCCTCTGGCGCTGGGACGGCTCCTGTCTCCAAGGGCGTTGAGCACTGGGGACTCGCCGCGCTATTCTCGTCGCGGCGACCGTGATCGCCCGACTCCCGTCTACGGGCCCCCACGTGGCCCGCGGCCTGGTGGACAAGGTTCTGCGAATCTCACGGGTGAACACCTTCTGCCTGCACGTGATGCGTACCAGGCGTGGGACGTGGGGCTGCGCCGAAGACGAGACCATCATGACGCGTAATCGTGCACGCAAGCAGGCCGTCCGGGCTGCGGCGGGCGAGGGCGGATACGCCCGTACGGCCCGACTGCACGCGGAAGGCTCCCGGGCCATCCTCACCGCCGATGTGCAGCGCAGCGCGGTTCAGGCGTTCCACCAGGCCGGCTGGCCGACGGAGAACGATGGCTTCCCCGAAGGGGGGCAGTGGTCCTCGTACGCCGGGCCGGTGTGGTCCCTGCTCTCCCGCCCCGGCACGACGGATATGGACGCTCACCCCGACGACGCCGAACGCCATGACCTGACGATTACTCCCGAGTTCACCTTCATCGCCCCGCCCATCAGCCTCAATACCGGCGAAGCGATGGTCCTTGAGGTGCCGGGCGACACACCTGCGCCGGAGCTGGTGAGCCAGGTGTCGGCCGCGGTGGCCCGCGCGCGGGAGAGCGAGATCGCGAAGCTGGTCAACGACGCGCAGTGCGCGATCTGCGGTGACAGTTACCCGGCGCGGTACCTGCTGGCGCCCACCGCGGCGCAGGTGCTGACCGTGTGCCCCTCCTGCGTCTTCGACGGTGACCTGTTCGGCGGGTACGACCCTGTGCGTCTGGCCTACGACATCGACCACCTGTGGTCCGAGGAACTGGCCATGCCCGCGGGGTGGGCGGCGGTGGCCGCGCTCCTGGCCTGCGCGGGCGGCACGGCCTTCGTCGAGCGTCTCAACGATGCCGGTGTCCTGGCGGTCCCGGGCTCGCACTGGTCGGATCTGAGCCAGTTGTGGATCTGGCTGCCCCCGCACTCGCGTCCGGCTGCCCTGGACGGCCTGGGTGCCGGGGCCGGCCTGACGAGGGTGGTCGAGGCCGTCGAAGCGGCCCACCCGGACCTGCGGGAGCACTTCCGCGCCCAGCTGGCCGAAGAGTTGGAGCAGGAGTCCGGCGAGGACGGCCGGGACTACCTCGTTGAGCAGCTGTGGCCCGCGGTGATCGCCTACGCGGTCGCCCTGGCGACCCAGGAGCAGGAACGCCCGGGACATCGCCCGTCCTGGCACGTGCTGTCCGACTCCTTCGAGCCGGGCACGCTGGCCGGCCACTTCCGCCAGCTCGGCAGCAGTCTTGACGCCCACGATCTAGGGGTCTGCTTCACCCTGGAAGTGGGTCTCCAGGTCGTCGCCGAGGCACTGGGCTGGAACATCCACTACTGACCGATGTCGCGCCGCCCGCAGTCCCGATGCGGCGCTTCTCCGGACACCTGAGCGTGGGGGTGACATGACGTTGCGCCCGTAGGGTGCGGGCATGACCGACCCCGCCCCGCTCACCGGCCGCCAGGCCAACCGGCTCATCACCGCTCTCCGGCACGGCCGGGACCTGGACGGTGCGGCCACGGAACTCGGCATCAATCTGCGCGCTGTGCGGGCCGGGATCCCGACGTCCTCGAGGAACGAGGCCACACCCTCCAGGCCGACTACCTTCGCCTCTTAGCCCTCAGCCTCTCCCCAGGCTGGGCGGAGCAGATCCCCGGTATCAGCGGTGCGGGGGCATGGCGGGGAGACGATCCGAACGTTCGCAGCCGCAGGGAGACGGCGCCGAGCCGACCGGCCCAGGGGCGGACAAGGAAACACCCTCTGCGGCCCGGTAAGCATTGAACGGGCAGTAAGCGGCGGGCTCGGGCGCTCCTGGTTGGCGAGGAGCAGGCCGTGCACGCTGTACTCCCACTCGGGTACGGCGTCGCGAGCAGCGGGGCGTAGCGTTCGTGCACGTCCGGCTGGCGCGCAGAGGGAGGACGGCCCAACGTCGGTTTCAACATGGCGTTGTGGCACCACCTTCCCTGATGTCCGTGGAGGGTGGGGGCACCGCCATGACAGCTACCGCTTGATCTCGCCCGTGCTGGACGGAGATCCCCCGAGGCGCCATCCGGACGACCGCCGCGCACGGAACGTCTCACCCGATTCGATGAGGGCCTTGCCGCCGTCGAAGCCGTGCCCCGTGACGCACCGATAATGGCCCAAGCGCCCTTCCTCTGTGGGTGCCACGGGATCGCGGGGCCCGATCGGCTTCTCGCACCGCGGGCACGTCTGCAACCGGACCGGCTGGCTCTGGAACGGCGAAGCGGTGGCTTGCTTCGGCCGAGGCGGCGGAACCGCCGCCGGGGCGACACGGGTCACCTCGACGGGACCAGGCCCGCGCTGTGAACGACGAGCGTTCTTCTGCGCCTGCGCCTTGCCCTTCAACTCGCCCGCAACCGCGCGGTACGCCTCGACACGGGCCTGGTGGCCGCCGCGGAGAGTGCACGCCGTACCGGGTGAAGCCTGACACGCGGGGCACGACACCCGCAGGATCTGCGCAAGGGTGGGCATCTGCAACTTCGGCCGCGACGGCTTCTTGGACGACTTGTCCGGGCGGTCACGCCGAGACACGATCGGCTGGCGCGGCGCGGGCGGCTGGTTGCTCGCGCCGCCCGCGCCCGCAGCCTTCGCCTTCTGCAAGCACGCCTCGTGGCAGACCTTCCCAGACCGGGACTTCGTCTGCGCGGCTGTACCGATGGGCTTCTTGCAGATGGCACAGAGGGACATGGAGCCCGCAGGCCGGGGAGACTGTCGCCTTGTCACGGTCGGCAGCCTAGCGGCGCCTCGGTCTTATCACGTACAGCGCCCGTAGTCGTCACGCGGTGACGGCTGCTGAACGCGAAGCCTGCCGATGCCGTGCGCCAGCACGCACAGGAGATGGGCGGTGTCAGCCGCCGTCGCGGGCGATGTGCCGCCCGACGGTCATCCAGACCGGCTCGGCCGCCTCCTCGGGCACGGCGCCTGTGAGGCCGTCGAGGTGCTGGACGGCCTCACGGGTGATGTAGCGGTCAGGGTCGGGGGACTGCAGGTAGCGGCGCAGCAGGTCGGCGTCGAGGTCCTGGCGCTGGAGGTAGGCGGCGAGGGTGCCGACGAGGAGGTGGTTGTGGGCGAGGGCGTCGGTCAGGGCGTACAGGACCAGGCGCTGCCACTGCTTCATGCTGTCGCCGTGCAGGGTCTGCAGGTGCTGGGCGCGGGCGAGGTAGGCGTTGATGCGGCGGCAGTGGTGGGTGACCAGGGCCAGCAGTTCCGGTGGCACCTCGTCGCCCGCCGGGCGGGGGGTGGGATCGACGGTGCAGGGGGTGGGCGCGGGCGGCAGGGTCGCGGATCTGCTGCAGGCCCTCGTCCTGCTGCGGGCCGTGGGGGATCTCGCTGCGCCGCTGCGGCCGCTTGCGCGGGTGGGTGGAGGTCATGGCCGTGCCGTCCTTCCGGCCGGTCCCACGATCCGGCGCCTGCTGGATGGCGTGACCACCACGGGGCGAGGCGCTGTGAGCGACGCGGCGCGTCTGGGGCCTACCTGTCCGCGTCAGTCGTGGGCTGACGCGGCACTCGGCCGGGCACCGTCACAGCGCGGGTAAGGGGCGGCACCAGCCGGTACAACGACGGGCGTCCCTCCGGGGTCACGGCGCGGCGGCCGGCCTGCCGGGTCCCGGATGTACAGCGGTGTGCGACAGCCCCGGCCCCGGGCTGGGTGTGCCGTGCGGTGCGGGCAGGCGCATGACCTGGTTTGTTCCGGTGTTTGACCACCCCGGTCGCCGTTCCCGCCATCGCCGACCTGCGACCTCTGCGACAGTCCAAGAACATCACTCTTACCGCCGCAGCTGGCCACTTCGGAGTGGCCGGCCGCTGTCTCCGCTCTCGAACGCGGGATCCGCCGAGACGATGACCTCGCTCACGACGCTTACCGGGACTGGCTCCGAGCCGCCTGATCCCCCACCCGGGTTCATAGATCGCCTGGCACGGCAGACCACGGATGACCGTCAGGGGAAGCCCCCGGCGGCCGTCCCGCGCGAACGAAGTCGCCGTACTCATCCTGGACGACGTTCTCGTTGACCCACCGACCGCGCTCGGCTCCAGAGCGCTGTTCGGCAGCGATCAGCGCGGTCAACGGGTCCTCAGCCATGCCCAGAAGCTGACCGAACTCGCCGCCCTCGTCATCGGGGTCCAACGGCGGAAACTCGCCCAGGTCCAGGAAGCCTTCGCTGCCGGCGTCCTCGACCGTATGGAGATAGACCTCATAAGACGTCTTCGTCGGGCGAACCTCTACATAGCGCACACCCGGACGCTCTGACGAGCCGCACGGCCCAAGAAACTGCTCGACCGGACGGCCCCGCCGCAAGGACCCAAGGATGAACGACTCTGCCAAGTACCGCACCCGACCACCCTACGGCGCACCAACCGCCTCCATGCCTTGACGATCAATAGGAGCATCAACCCCGGTCCGCCGAGGGGAAGGTGCATGCCCGGCCCGCCGCCGGTCGTGGGCTGCTGCGAGGCGGCCAAGACGAAAGTGCCAGTGTCTTGATCGCGGCAGACCGGCAGGCGTGGTGTCCTGGCCAGGTAGTCCGCGTGTTGCCCTCACCGGGTACACGGTGCGGGACCGGGACGGCCCATCCCGGCCCCGCACGGTGGGATTCGCGGCCGGCTCCGCCCGGACGGCTGTGTCAGCAGGCAGGAGCAGACAGCGCCATGCCGGGTTTGCTGCAAGCGTGCGAAAGTCAGATCGGCGCCGGGGCCGGCGATCCCGGTCTCCCCCACCGTGGGTGCCGGGGCAGTACCCACGCCGACGGCGCCTGTCTCTTCGCTCACCCAGGCCAGCGCGTACGCGTCCGCTCCTCGCTCACTCAGCCAGGTGCGGATCGTCGGAGGCGGGGGTGGGTTCTTCGCTCATGGGGGACCTTCTGCTCGGCGTCGGGGGCGCCGCGCGGCCCGGGGACGGCGGCTGGCGGCGGCATGCCCGTGCACGGCGGGTGCGGCGGCTGACCTTCCGGGCCTGGCCCGTAAGGCGGGAATAGCCAGATGGGCATCGGGCGGAACGTCCCGCCCGGCGGAACGCGTCTCGTCGGTCCCTCATGCCAGCCCGGGCCCCGGGTCGAGGGTGCGCGACGCGGCAAGGTGCGGCAGGGGGAACGTCCGGGGCAGATCCACTGAGCGTGCTCTTCGCGTCCCTGCACGTCGCCTGGCTCTGCCGTGCCACTGGTTGTCCGGGTGGGCAGCGCTCAGCGTCCGCTGCTCGTGCCCCGGCGGTGAGGCCGCTGGGAGGCGCGGGCAGGCCTGCGTCGAGGCGCGGCCGCGGCTTCCGCCGGGCCGGCTGCAGCTGAAGAGAAGCCGCCTGGAACGCCCGTCCGGGCGGCCGGCACTGGCGTGGGAGGCTGTTCGCTGCCGCGCGTGGGTCTGGCCGCGCGGGCGACGACGGTGGTGTGCGCGAGCAGCGGGGCGCAGGCCGCGCAGACTTCTTCGATGTTCCAGACGCGGCCCACGGTGGGGTCGTGACGCAGGACCAGCACCACGGTCCCGGCGCAGTGCGTCCGGGTGTCCGGGTGTGCCTCGCACCGCTGGGAGCCGCAGTGGCACCAGGCGTTGGGGCGGGGGCTGGCGGCCTTCGCGTGGGCGGCGGCGTGCTGGGCGGCGAACCTGCGCAGGGCCACCAGGTCCTTGGACCTCGCAGGCATCTTGCAGGCCGTGTTGCTGCAGGAGACGGTGGCGGAGCGGTCGGCGTAGCCGGTGAGGCGGACCGTCCAGGCCCGCCCCGGGACGCGCTCGATAGGGGTTACAGGGTGCGCGGTCGTCACGCAGGGCCGTCCGTTCGTAGTAATGGGGTTGGCTTGTAGGTGTAGTACGTGCCAGCCGGTTGCCGGTGGAGCATCCAGCTGCCGTTCGTCGACAGCATCGGCCCGGAGGCTGGGTCTGGGATTACCTGGTGTGTCCCAGCGTGCTGCGGCGGTCGACTTGGCCATCTGGGCGTGGCCGTCTGCAGGGCTTGGGCTCAGTCCAGGAGGGCGAAGTTCAGGTCGACGAGGATGTCCGCGAGGTCGATCTCTTCGTCGGAGCAGAATGTCCGCAGGTCCTCCCACATCTCGTCCAGGCCTTCGAGCGCTCCGGACATGAGGGAGAGTTGCCCGCGCTCCTCGTCCCATTCGTCGGCGTGGAGATAGACCATCTGTGCTGACTCCAGCTCGCGGCAGACACTTCGCAGTGTCTCCCGGTCGGTGGAAAAGCGGCGCAGCGCCAGCTCGAAGTCGGCTGATTTCTCGGGCGCAGGTCCTCGACGTCGTTGCCGTCCCAGGCTTCGTGACGGGCGCTTCCGGGTTCCGCGCCGATGATGTGGGCGACCTTTCCGACCCAGGCGCCCTCGTCGGTGACCAGTCGTGTTGTGCAGTTCGGATCGCCCCAGGCGCATACGTTCCCGGAGAACGCCCACAGCTTGCGGGCGACGCTGGGCAGCGGGTCTTTGCGGTTTTTCTTCGATCCGTCCGCGCCTACGCCCACTTCTGGCCCCCTGGTGAAGTCGTGTCCCCTCGCGCAGCGTAGCTGACCTCTTTGCCCGGGACTGGGCGGCTGATGACCGTAGGCGGTCCGCGCGTTATCGGCGCGGTGGCCCCCGTCCGGGCTGCCCGGTGTCCAGGTCCTGCTCCTGGCGCAGTGGCGAGGTGGGAGGCAGGAGGGCGGCTCGTTCGGCCACGGCACGGGCCCTCATCTGTTCCAGGCGGCATTGGACGCGTGCGATGGCGTCGGTGAGGTGGTCCCACTCCTCACCGTCCAGGCCCGCCGAGCGGGGTCCCAGGATGTCGGGGCCCGCCCGGTGATGGCGGCGCCGGTAGTCGCTGACGGCGGTCAGCAGCTTGGTGTAGGTGCGCTGCTCGTCCTCGTCCTCGCCGTCGGCTCCGGGAGCGGTGATCTCCTCCATCCAGGGCTCCGGCAGGCGTTCGCCGGCGAGAACGGCGGCCAAGGCGCGCCGCGCTGCGCGGGCGTCGAGCGCGCCGTAGGTAAGGGGTGCGACGGCGAAGGGGTCGCGCAGGGCCGGGTGGTCGGGCAGGGGCCCGGCGGGCGGGGCGCATCGAGGTGGCTGAGGGCGGCGGCGATCACGACGGAGGCGGGTGCGTCGGGCGGCGGGAGGGTCAGCGGGCGACGCCGGCCGGTCAGGGCCCGGACGCGGGCGTCCAGGTCGTCCCACGGCGCGGCATCGTGCGGGGTGTCGGGGCGCGGGCCCAGTCCGGGCACGGAGGTGATGGCGTGGCGGGTGCGCCACAGTTCCACCAGGGCGGCCGTGGTGGCCCAGGCGTGGCGGCGCCTGGGTGCGGTGGCAAGCGGGGGTGGCCCAGGGGGCGGCCCAGGCGGGCGGGTTGGTAGCGAGGGTGTGGCCGCGGTCGGCCAGGGAGCGGGCCAGGATGCGGTGGCGTTTGGCGAGGTGCGTGGTCCAGTGCGCGGGGGTGTCCGGGTGGAGCAGAGCATGCCGGTCGGCGTCGCCGGTGTGGATGCCGGTATGGACGGTGGCGATGCCGCCTTCCACCTCGATCAGACCGTTGTGCCGGCGGGGCAGGTCGGGACCGGCGGGACCGTCCTCGTCGCTGATCCTGCATCTCCGTCCGCTTGTCCGCGGCGCTGTTGCAGCGCGCTGTGCACGGCCGTACTCCTGCCCGGCTGGCTGATGCTCAGGAGGCCCTGGCGGTGTCGGTCCGGGCCAGGAACAGCCGTCGCGCCTGGTACGGGGACAGCACTGAGGCGGCCGTTCTGGCCGTGCAGGCGGCCGTGTTGTGTGGAGACTTGGCGATGGCGTGGCGCCTGACCCAGCCATCGCCGGAGGGTGACGCCCTGCCCCGCGAGGCGGCCGACGACAGGCTGCACGAGCAGACCGCTCTCGTTGCTGCTCTCTCCGGCCGGGAGCAGAAAGCGGAGGAACTGCTGGAGGGAATGACCGATGCGTTCGCCAAGGCGCACATCACGGCGCTGATCGCAGAGGTACGCCGGGGCGGTGATACGGAGAACACTCAGGTGAGGGGGCTGTGGCTGCGGGTGTGGGAGGCCGCGCGATCTGAGCAGGAGCAGCTGGGCGCAGCCATGGGTCTGGCCGAGGCGGGTGCTGACCTCCCGGACCTGAAGCACCTCGCTGCCTCTTTTCCTGAAGCGGTCGCGGAGATCGAGTTGCTGGCTCGGGCTCTCAGGGGCAGTTCCGGCGGCGACGGACTGGCCGTGCTGCGTGCCAACGTCACCCGGAGCCCACTGATCGTTCTCAAGCTGGCTCAGCGCTACCACCGCGGTGGTGAGATTCAGCTGGCGGCCCAGACACTGCGGAACGGTGCCGATCACTGGCGTGATGTCCGTCTGATGGCTATGGCCGCAGGACTCTTCCGCCAGTCCGGGGCATACGCGTCCGGCCGCGAATGCGCAGAAGCCGCACTGCGGATGGCAGGGGCCGACTGGGCGGGGCGAGCGGACGCATGTATGCCCTGCTCGTCGAGGTCGAGTCGGCCGACGGGCGCATGGACAAGGCGACGAACGCCGCGTTGCAGCTCCTCGCTCTCGACCCGCTGGATAGTGATGCCCGGTGGGCGCTGGTCCGGTGCTACGCGGCTCGTGCCATGCCCGAGCAGGCCTGGCAGACCCTGACCGAGCAAGGCACGCCCCTGGAGCCCCGCAGCCGGGACGAGGCCCTGTTGTGGATCGGTCTGGGCGCTGCTTTCTCCGAGGATGCGCACTTCACCGGCCGCGCCCTGTCCTTGATGCAGCGCTGGCCGAACGATGAGGAGCTCCTTGGCCTGCTCTTGGGCGCGCTGCACTCGCGGGCAGCGAAACCGGCGAGCCTGCTGCCACAGCAGGACGCAGACCAGCTTCGGGCTGCTACCGAAAGCTATCTAGAGCGTTTCCCCGCCAGCATGGTCTTCCGTGCAGTCTCGGTAGGACCGCCGGGCAATCCCTTGGAAAATCTCACCGGAGAACTGCGGAGCGCGCATGAACACACCAAGGAGGTTCGCGAAAAGGTCGCAGGTGGCGAACTACCCGTTGGGCTGCTGTCGCTGGCCGCAGGGCGGACCTACGCCGAAATCTGCATACGTCGCACCGCCGGACGGCCGGTCGTGTACGCCGCTGACATCCCCGTCCACCCGGCAGAGACGGAAGCGGTACAGGCAGCGCTCAGCGGGCGGGTGGTCCTGGACACCAGTGCCGCCGCCACACTCGCCCAGCTGGAACCGGGGGTGTCCGAACAACTCGTCGGTCACCTGCAGGAAGTCACAACGACCGACCAGCTGTGGGCTGACGCACTGCGCGCCAGGGAGTCCATCACTCTTCGGTCCGACATGACCCTGGCGTGGGACGAACACAGCACCGAGGCCACTGTGCTGCTCTCCACACCCGAAGAGCTGGCAGCGCTCCGGTCCACCGCAGCGCGCCTGGTGGAGATCATGCAGTCCACCCCTCGGGTGTCACGGCCTGAGCTGCGCAGCCTGCCGCGGCTGACCAGGGCGCGCGACACGGCATGGCTGACAGCTGTCGACTACGCCAAGGAGCACTCCCTCGTTCTGTGGTGCGACGACCGGGTCCTGCGCACTGTGGCACGGACCCAGGGCGTGGCCGCATTCGGGACTTTGACCCTGCTGGATGCCTGTGTGAGCGGCGGCATGCTGACGTCCGAGGAGAACCTCGTCGTCCAGGCCGAGCTGCTGCGGAACTACTTCGTGGACATTCCGTTCTCCGCCGAGCTCTACCGCGTCGCGGCGCATGCAGATGGCTGGCAAGCCAAGGCGGTAGCCGTCGCCATCTCGCGGCCCACCGCCTGGTCCGATGCGCAGGCGGCATCGGATTTCGTTCTCGATGCCGCTTCCCGGGTCATCAATTCCCTGCCGCACGAGGCCGCGGACTGGCTCAGCGCCGCCTACGCGGGGCTTCACCGCGCCACCACGCTCCCCTCACACCGGCGGCGTAACCTCCAGGTCCTCATCTGGCAGATCCTCACCCAGCCGTGGGTCACGGCGTCTTCACTTCCGTTCGTTCTTACGGGCCTGCGCACGGGTATGGAAGCCGTCGCCGACAGCGACGCGTCGCTGCGGGCCGCGCTCGCTCAGTACTACCGAGCCCTCGTGGACCAGCTGGAGCACATCACGGCAGCCAGTGTGCTGATGAGTCTTTTTGCCCTCACCGACGAGAAGGACAAGGCTGCTGCCGCCCGCACTGTGTTGACTCACCGTGACCGGTGACGCCAGCAGCGAAACAACTGGCGTGCATCACGATGCGGTCGGCGGCCACCGCGCAAGGCCCGGACCAGGCAGCCGACGTCACATCGGGGCGCGGCCTGACCTCGCTCCCGCCGGCGTTCTTCCGCAGTAACGCGGGCGGCCCGTCGGCTCAACGGCCGGACTTCCCAGGTAAGAACGTGTCCGAGTCCGAGACCGCCGAGCCCACGAAGGCTGTGTCGGTGAAGGCCATGGATGATCAATTGATCGACGAGCTGGTGGGTCGCGCTCAGGCCGAGGGCCTGCAGCTGACCGGCAATGGTTCGCTGAGGGGTGAGCTCACGCGCCTACACGCTGCTGGTGCGTCGATCTGAGGCCCGGCTGGGTGGAGGCTCCGAAGACCTCGTCGAAGTGGTGTGCTTGGCGGCTGCTGACGAGGTGGTAGGCCCCGCTCCTGTGGCGCAGTGCGTGAACGGTGTAGTGGAGGACTTCGGCAGGGGTGAGGACGCGCATGTCCCCGAGTACGTAGAAGAGGGGGGTTGGCGCGTGGCTGGCGGTGAAGAGCAGGCCGGCGTGGATGGTGCGGGTGCTGAGGGCGTACCGGCCGGTGTCGGTGCTGGGCATGCGGTCTTTGGCGTCGATGGTGACGAGCTCGGTGCCACGGGCTGCGATGAGGTCGGGGAACTGGCGCAGGGTTGACTGGGTGGTGCGCAGGGCGTTTTGGATGGTGGGCGAGTAGGTACCTTGGCCGCATCGTTGGACAGTCCAGCCTCGTTCCTGAAGGGCTCGTGCGACGTGCAGTTCGTGGTGTTCCCCTATTGCCTTGCGTTCCGTCCAGGTCGCCATTGGTCCCCTCCAGGTCGTCCAAGCGGATGTGCGTGATACGAAGAAGCACCTTTACGTGCTACGACGATAGTGGATAGGGTGTCCCGATGGCGGCATACGTTGACCCACGGTTTCGTCCTACGCTTTGGCCTGGAGTCCCGGTCCCCGCGCCGGAACTGACGCCCTTTGATGAGGCCTGGGCTGAGGACGGATGGATCCTCTGGCTTCCTCAGCAGCTCGGCACCGAGCGGACGGTTCCTCTGCCGGAGGACTTCTACCTGCGCGAATTCATGGAGCTCAACGCGAGCGATCTCGATGCCATCGCTGCGATGATGCGCGCGTACGGTGGGCTGGGCGGCAGTCTCACCACCGGCAGCTGGGACACTGACGTCTACGAGCGCCTGAAGGACCTCGCTGAGCGGGAGCACCCGAGCGGACTACCGTGGTCACTCCACGGCGAGTTGGCCACCCTCTTCGTCTCCGAAGCACAGGCAGCGATCGCCACCTGGCTCGCTCTGCAGTCTGAGGATGGACTCGATGCCCTCGTCGAGCCTGAGGTCACAGAGGAGCAGCTCGCACAGACGCGCGCTGACAACGCCCACACGGAAGAACTCTGGCCGCGTGATCTGGACCAGCTGCGAGAGCTGGTCCTCGACCTGAGACTCGCGAGTCTGAGGAGCGAGCTGAATGCCGCGCTGAAGCCGTTCAGCATTGGTATCGGCGGCCTGAACGATCGATACCCCACCATCCTGTCTGTGGTGTTCCTGCAGCTGTACAACCACATGGCGGAGAACGCCACGATCCGTGAGTGCGCGAACGAGACGTGCCAGCGGGCCTTCGTCCGTCAGCGGGGCCGTGCCGAGTACGGCCAGAACCGCACCAGCGGCGTCAAGTACTGCACCCGCGAGTGTGCCCGCGCCCAGGCCCAACGCGAGCTGCGCCGGCGCCGCAAGCAGCAGAGCCGCATTCGGCAGGACAGCTGATGCCGTCGTTGCCCAGGCCGGTCCTCCGGCCGCACGTATCCCGCGATCCCGCACATGAAGGGGAAGCCTAGAGGTCAGTGCCCTCCTTCCACCGTCCTGGATCCAGGAGTCGACACTCACCGGCAGCCACGCGGACTGCGCCCGAGGCCTTCACGACTACCTGAATGCCGGAGCACGGGACCGACATCGAAGAGATCGACCCACTCATCGGCCTCTTCGAACAACCGCAACAACAGCCGCTCACCATGTAAAACACTCCCGGAAATCCGGCGCAGGATGCGCGCACTGCGGCGGACGGGAGCAGTGCACCAGCTGTTGGGTTCTCCACCTCACACACGGACAGGATCACGCCGAGCGGCCGTCCCCATCGACAGGGGCGGACGGGTGCTTCAGGTGACCGGCCAGCGGAGCCCTCTGTGGAAATCGTTGACCCACATGTACTGGGCGGTACCGCTGTCCGTGACGGTCATCCCGAAGTCGTACAGGTCAGGCGCACCCTGCTCCAGCCACGCTTTCCAGGCTGCCTCCAGCTCGTCGGCCAGTCTGCGGGGGCCGCCCTGGAGGGCGATCGTCCGGCCGCTGCCGACGGCCGAGAGCACGGCCCAGGACTGCCGGGCATCGTGGATCCAGGCGTTGAGCCCGTCAGCGTCCTCCGCAAGGTCGATCCTGAGATCGGGCAGAGCGACGCGCAGCGCGAACCGCAGGTGCGCGTTGTCCCGGAGCGGGGCGAGGTCGCGGACGAAAGGCTGCTCCCGGTCCGGCTCGCTGCCGGCGCGTACCTGGGTGAAGCCGGGTTCGGCGTGCAGGGTGCGGCGGTCGGGCATGAACTGTGCCAGTCCCTGTACCCATCCGGTGGCGGAGCGGCCGTCGTCGGCGACGGTCAGCGCCACGTGTCCCAGGCGGCCCCACGGGGTGACGATCCGTCCGCCCGGTTTCACCTGCTCAACCCAGGCCCACGGGATCCGCTCGACGGCGTAAGTCGCGATGACCCGGTCGTAGGGGGCCTTGAGCGCCCAACCCTGGGTGCCGTCACCGACCTGCACGTCCACTTTGACGCCCGCTGCGGCCAGTGCCCGGCGTGCTGTCTCGGCGAGATCGGGGTCCGTCTCCACGCTGACGGTGAGGCCCGGGCCGGCTCGCCAGTCCAGCAGGGCGGCGTTCCAGCCGTTGCCCGTGCCCAGCTCCAGCACTCGGTGGCCGGGCTCGAGCAGGAGTGAGTCCAGCATGTCGACCACCACGGCCTGGCAGGACAGGCTCGATGTCGGCAGTCCGTCGGTGACCTGGGTGACGGTCGTCGCGTCCGGCCCGGCATACACCTCGTTCGCCCAGCCGGCCGGATCGTGCCCGTGGTCGACCGGTATATAGGCGTGCCCGTCCCATCGCCAGACGCGTTGCGGGGCGAACCGGTGCCGGGGCAGGGCGTCGACGGCGTCGCGGATCCAGGCGGAGCGTTCGGGCCAGTCGCCCCGCTGGTCCATGGCAGCGGCCAGGGACCGCTGCGGTCCGTCCAGGTCGGATACGGTGCCCACCATCACGGGCCTACTTCTTGTGCTTGCCGTCACTGGGCGGAGGAGGGGGCACCTGTCCGTCGCTGTTGCCAGGCGGTGGATTACCAGTACTCGGGTCCGCCGGCGGTTTGTCGTGCTTGCCCCTCGTGTTCACTCCTCCACGGAAAGGAACGGCACCGCCATGATCCCGCCTCCTGCGATGGTCGCCGGCCGGAATGCCGGAAAGCGCCTATAAAACGGCCGAGAGCAGGCGGCTGTGCGGTCGCTGCGTGGCCGGCACGGCGGCGGAACGTACGTAATTAGTGCGCGTGGCGTACACCCTCGGCGACCGTATGGCGAGTGGGGAGGGCGAGCGGTCGGAAACCTGGCTGCCGTACGGCGAGCAGAATGCACCCCGTCCACCTCAGCCCACGCCTTCGCCACCCTCGCGGCCAGCAGCGCGCCCTGGAGCTGTCCGCGTTGACCAGCGCCATGACGCGCACCCGCGGCGAAGCATTCGATCACGACTGAGCCTGGGGAGCGCGGTATAGGCGGTCAGAACAGATGGCCACCGGAACGCACGGCCGGTCATGAGTTGGACCGCACCCGGTGATCACGCGCCCCGGGCGTCCTGGACGCCGAGGCCGTCTTCGCGCCGCACGGCCGACAATCGCTCACCTTGATGGGCGATCTTGAAAGGAATAGCTTGAAACTTGATGGTCGGCCGAGCGCACACCGGCGTCCCGGCGTCACCCGTCCGTAGCTTGAGGACACTTGAAAGGGAACTCCGACATGCTCTGGCCCGCACTCCGGGTGCTCTCCCACGGAGAGCTCTCCCCCGACCGGCTACAAGGGCTGATCGGCGCACTCCGGCTCAAAGAGACTCCCCGCACCGATGGCCCCGGCGCGGCGAAGAGCGTCGCGCACCGCTCCTTCACCGATGACACGGGCACCCGCCTTGTTCTGGACCTCGCCCGCCTCGGCGAGTCCGGCTGGGTGCTCGCCCTGTTCTTCGACGGGGAGCCACCCTCCGCCGACACCGTCGAGGGCCACCGGGTGCTGCTCCGTGACGCCGTCGAACGGCTGGGCCTCACCCTCGTCGAGATCACCCCCGCCGCCACCGCCGACGAGGTCCACGTCGTGCCCGCGCCGCCCGCCTCCGCCGAGTCGGGCATCGGCGTCTCGTGGAACCTTCCCTATGAGGACCTCGACCAGCTGTGGCCCCACCTCGGCCTGCGCACGGACGCCCCCCGCGAGGTTAAGAAGGTCAAGCTGCACGAGATGATGCACACCCCGGCCTGGTCCACCGCCCCCGAGTCCCTGCGCCACCAGGCCGAAGCCTTCCTCCGGGACGGCTGACCCTGCACGCCGTTACTCACCACGACGTCCCGGCCCCCATTGCCGCCGCCGGCTGAGCGCAGGCCCGCACCCGCAATGGGTTGCGACAGAAACCGTGAGTCCGGTGAAGATACGTCCATGGACGGTGCAACAGACGATGTGAACCAGGCGATCGCGGGCGAGTTGCAGCTCATGGATCCGCGTGTCCGAGCCTCGCGGGAACGCGCCGCGCAGCTTCTCGACCCGGAGTTCGTGGAGGTCGGCGGGTCGGGGCGGCGATGGACGTATGAGGAGATGCTCGCCGAACTGGCTGACCACGCGGGCAGTTCGGCAGATGGTCCTCGCTACGAGCCCTCGGAGATCTCCGGAGTGCTGCTCGCGCCGGGTCTGGTGCACCTAACCTTCGAGACCATGCTCGGCGAACGCAGGACCAGGCACAGTTCAATCTGGCGCAAGAGGGATCAAACCGCAGACTGGCGGATGTATTACCACCACGCCACACGCGTGCCGCCCGCAGTGGACTGAAACCACCGGCACCTCGCCGACGAAAGCGACACCTTGCCCACGACCGCCCCGCCGGAACACCAATCGGCGGGGCGTCGTCGTCCCCCTTCGTGTGACGCTGCCGTAGCCGCCGCGCCACTGAGCACCCGGTGCGCACCTCAGGCGCACATCTAACGTACTGATCGCCTCCAGAAGACATGCCTTCGGCGCGTAGGTGGTTCCACCGCCGCATGGCGCTGACGAGGCCGCCCAGCGGGTCGCAGAACTACTCGCAAAGGAACCCCGCCTGACGTGAGGCGGCAACCGGCTCTGTGGGAGGCCGGCGGGACTTCGGGAGCGAGCTGCCCTTCCGCACGGCGACCGCGTCGGGCGGTCGGCGCCGCAACCCAACTGAGATACTGTGCCGCGGTGTTGGTCGGCGAAGGGGAGGGAACGGGGTGGCGGCTGGTGGCTGATGCGGTCGTCGTGGGCGCGGGTCCAAATGGTCTGGCCGCAGCGGTGACGCTGGCCCTGGAGGGGGTGCGGGTCACGGTGCTCGAGGCCAACGACGAGATCGGCGGCGGGTGCCGCAGCGGCGAGGTGACGGTGCCCGGACTCCTGCACGACCACTGCGCGGCCGTCCATCCCATGGGTGCGGCCTCGCCGTTCTTGCGGTCCCTGGACCTCGAACGCCACGGCCTGCGATGGGCCTGGTCCGAGGTTGACCTCGCTCACCCGCTGGATGACGCCCCGGCCGCCGTACTGGAACGGGACGTCGCACGCACCGCCGCCCGGCTCGGCCCGGACGCAGCCAGCTGGTACCGGATGTTCGCCCCGGCCGCCCGGTCGTTCGAGGGCCTCACCGAGGACATCCTCGCGCCGGCCCTCCGGCTGCCCGCCCACCCGGTGTCCTACGCCCGCTTCGGGCTGGCCGCGGCCCTCCCGGCCATGGTCCTGGCCCGGCGCCGGCGCACCGCGGGTGCCCGTGCCCTGTTCGCCGGGGCCGCTGCGCACACCATCTCGCGGCTGGACCTCCCCTTCAGTAGCGCGATCGGCCTGGCGCACGTCCTGGCCGGGCACCGCTTTGGCTGGCCCGTCGCCCGGGGTGGCTCACGCAGCATCGTCGAGGCCACGGCGTCGCTGCTGAGCGAACTCGGTGGCACCGTCGTGACCGGGGTGCGCGTCACGTCGGCGGCCGATCTTCCGCCCGCCTGCGTCACTCTGCTGGACCTGGCGCCCCTGGCCGCCGCGCGCCTGCTGGGCGACCGCATGCCGGCCCCGGTGCGGCGGGCGTACGAGCGCTGGCGACACGGTCCCGCCGCGTTCAAGGTGGACCTGGCGGTCGAGGGCGGCGTCCCCTGGAGCGACCCGGTGTGCGGGCGGGCGGGCACCGTGCATCTGGGCGGCACCCTGGAGGAGATCCGGGACGCGGAATCGCAGATCGTGCACGGCCGCATGCCGTCCCGGCCGTTCGTCCTGGTCGGCCAGCAGTACCTGGCCGATCCGGGACGCTCCCGCGACGGTGTGCACCCCGTGTACGCGTACGCCCATGTGCCGCACGGATACGACGGGGACGGCACGGCGGCCGTGCTCGCGCAGATCGAGCGCTTCGCACCTGGATTCCGGGAGCGGGTGGTGGGACTGTCCGCGTTCGGCCCCAGGCGGCTGTCGGAGAAGAACGCCAACCACGTGGGCGGGGACATCCGCACCGGCGCGAACACACCCGCCCAACTGCTCCTGCGCCCCCGTCCGGCACGCGACCCGTACCGCACCGGAGTGCCCGGGGTGTTCCTGTGCTCGGCGGCCACTCCCCCGGGCGCCGGCGTGCACGGCATGTGCGGCCACCACGCGGCCAAAGCCGCGCTGCGCCACCTGCGAGGCGGCCGACGGCACGGATGACATCACCCACGACGGTGCGGACGACCACGTCGATGGCCTTCCGGTGCGTCCGTGAGGCGTGCAGTGTGGCTGCGAACGGTCGTTGTGCCGGCCGATGTCATCAGAACCTGCGCAAGCCCGCGCCCCACGGAGCGGAACCCTTCATGGCCTCGACCCGGCCATCTGCGCTCAACACCCTGGAACGCCGTCATGCCGCAGTCGAAACGCGTCCAGGTGTCGTCGCCGTGACTGAAGAGCACGACCGGCCAGTCCTCGGGTCTGCCGCGGGCGAGCCAGCAGTACAGGTCGGCACTGCCATCCGCTCCCCAGGTCACCAGATCCTCGGCTGCTGCATTCATACCGGTGGGTTCGGTATCCACCCAGATGGCTCGTGCGTCCGCGGTGATGAACCCCATGCCCCCCTTCGGGGCGCCCGGCTCGTCACACGTCTCAGGAGTCACGGTGGAAGGAACCAGCACACCGAGATCCAGGCCCGACAGGCACTTACCGTAGTAAGCGAGGAACCTCTTGAAGTCCGAAGGGAACACCAACCCCCAGGCCTCTTGCACAGTATCCCAGTCGACCATCACCCCCGCTCCGACCGGCGGCGGAATGAAGCGGATCAGACCGGTGAGGGCATCTCGGTCAATCATGTCACTGCTCCGTCCACCTCAACGAGCACGCATTGAACCAGAGGCTCGCACCTGAGGCGCCCCGCATCGAGACCCGGCGACCGACACCTTAACCTGACGAATGAGCCGGCCTTGTGGTGCTTGGACAGGGGCTCGCCTGCCAGGCCAGGAGAGCCACCCCTTGCTCGCGAGGCCGAGGTGCGCAGCGGCCCCGCAGGCAGGAGGTGCAGGGTTCCACTGCTGGGCCTGCGGGGCCGCTGCGCCACTCACCTACCCTGCCCTGCGTCCGATACGCCCGATCTCTCCCCACCGCTCCCCCAGGACGCCGTGTTACGTGAGTGGGGCCCGGCCGTATTCGGCCGGGCCCCACTCACCTATCACGTGTGGCGCATTCCTCGCGCCGGGTGTGCTGATGCTGGTCGTCTACCAGCGGTACCAGCGACCCTTGCGGCCGCCGCTGTCCGCCGTGCGCACGACGAAGCCCAGCAGCCACACGACCAGCACGATCACCGCGATCCACCACAGCGCCTTCAGCGCGAAACCCGCACCGAACAGGATCAGAGCCAGCAGAAGAACCAGAAGCAGGGGAACCATTGTCATCAACCTCCTGGCCACCAGATGCCCTTACCTCACTCCGACAAGCCCACGAAACGGGAGTTACTTCCACCCGTCGCAGGGCATACGCACCGACCCACGCGCCGCGCACGACCTGACCGACCCGATCCCCGCCCACCGCACTGCCGCCAGTCACCAGCGGAGAGTGGGCCAATCCGTGCCCGGGCGCCCCGACACAGCCACCACCAATCCCCACCAGGGGCCCCTGAAGTCGGGACGGACGAGGCCCTGAAAATCACCCGCCCGGGTGCCACTCCAGACCGGGCCGGACTGTCGTGGTGGAGGCCGACCACAGGAAAAGGCAGACGCTCACCGCTCGCCTCCCTGCGCCCGGCACCCGCGCCCACACCCGCCTGAGCCTCCGGGCGCACGTCCAGCGCTACGCCGGTGCTCCCCCGCCCACCGCGTCCCAGCCGTCCGGAGAGGCGGCCAGGGCGCGGCGTTGCTCCTCCTCGCGGGCGATCTGCCGGGCGAGGACGTCTCGGTCGATGTACGGACGGCTGGGGGCGTTCTCGCGGTGAAGTCCTTCACTCACGCGACTGGTTCATCCGCCCATCCGGCATCGCCGCCGGCACCCGGGCACTATCACCACTACTCGTGATCAACGTTCTTGCCCGCGGCCTCGCCGCGATCTCCCTCGCCCTCTGCGCCGTCACCGCCACCGCACCGGCCCCTACCACGGCGTCCCAACCGAACGTCCCGGCCGCAACCCCAGGAGCCAGCACAGAGCACCTGCCGGTGAAGGCCTCGGAGATCGCCCACAAGCCGGTCGACAGTACTGCGAGAACGCGGACCTGCCCAAAAGTGCCGGGTCGGTCTGACCGTGCGCTACCAGCGGCGGACGCTGGTGTCAGCAGTCGGCGTCGGTCACGGTGGTGTCGGCCTGCGCGGTGCGGGCGACGCGGGCGAGCAGGGTGCGCAGCTGAAGGTTGTCGTGTTCGTCGAGGTCTACGAGCAGCTTCGCTTCGGCTGTGGCGATCTTCTGTCGTACCTCGTTCAGGCGGGTGCGTCCGGTGTCGGTGAGCAGGACCTGTCGGGCGCGGCGGTCGCGGGGGTCGGGTTTGCGAGTAACCAGGTCGTGGGCTTCGAGGTCGTCGAGAAGGTAGGTCATCACGGTCCGGTCGAGGCTCACGGCTTTGGCGAGGGCCAGCTGGGAGGGCGGTTCGCCGCCGGAGAGGGCGACTAGGACGAGGTAGGCGCGTGCGCCGCCGGGGAGGTCGGCGACGGATGCGGTGGCGACTCGGCGGAACGCCGAGGAGACCATGCGTATCGCCCAGCCCAGGTCCGTGTCCAGCGCCAGCTCGGCGGCCTCACCAGCGGGTTGGTTGGACGTTGATGCACTCATTCGCACAGCTTAGCATGTACGCTTTCGAGCAGATGTTCTTGCTAGCAGACTATCTTTCATGCATAGTTTGTATGGTCAGCGATCGCTGACCATCCGGAACACCTATCGCATGAGCAGCAGCGAGTTCTGCAGGGCCGCACGGCGCTGGTGACTGGAGCCACTTCGGGGATCGGCAAGGCCATCGCCCGGATCTCAGCCCGCCAGGGTGCGACCGCCCACGAAAGAGCAATCCGCAGAACATCCCAGCGATGAAAGGAAATGTGCCGTGAGCACAGCTGACTGGCTTCCCGACGGCTTCACCATCAAGCGCATCGCCACCAACGACACGCACCTTTCGGTCGCGGTCGGAGGCAGCGGCCCCGTCCTAGTCCTCCTCCACGGCTGGCCCCAGACCTCCCGCGCTTGGGCCCGGGTCATGCCGGTGCTCGCCCGCACCCATACGGTCGTCGCCCCTGACCTGCGCGGCACCGGAGACAGCGACCGCCCCGCAGAGGGCTACGCCAAGACCAACCAGGCCGACGACATGCGGGGCGTCCTTGACGCCCTGAACCTGGCGGGTCCCGTCGCGGTGGCCGGCCACGACATCGGCTCGATGATCGCCCTGGCCTGGGCCGCCTCCCACCCCGAAGACATCTCCCATCTGGTCCTCATCGACGCCCCGCTGCCCGGCTTCGGCCTGGAAGAAGCGATGAATGTGGCGGAGGGCGGCATGTGGCATTTCGGCTTCTTCATGACCCCTCACATACCGGAGATGCTTTTCGACGGCCACGAACTGGAGTTCTTCACCGCCACGTTCACCGCCATGTCCAACCCCGGCACCTTCAGCGAAGCCGACCTGGCCACCTACGCCCAGGCATACACCGGCCGGGAGCGACTGCGCGGAGGCTTCGCCCATTACCGCACCCTCCTCGACGACGGACGCGACAACCGCGCCCTGCTCGCGCAGCGCAAGCTGCCCATGCCCGTCCTGGCCGTCGGCAGCACGCGCTCCGGCACCAACACTGCCGAGGCCCTCGCCCTCCACGCGGATGATGTGCGAGGTGCCGTCGCAACCACCGGACATTTCGTCGCCGAAGAAGACCCCGACTGGTTCATTACCACCCTGACCGGCTTCCTCGCCTGACGCCGGGTCTGTCAAAGGAACGGGTCTTCCAAGATTCTCGTAGGCGTTGATCGGTTGCGCGGTTTCGGCTCGGCCAGGCGGCTCGTTGGGGCAGGGTGGGGGCGTGTGATGTCGAGTTGACGGATCTACTGCCGCACCTGTCGTCGGTGTCGGCCGAGACGGTGGAAGCGGGCGAGAGCCTGGTCAGGATCACGGTGCGGACCCCGCGAGCTGAACTCACCGAACGACGGGCTCCTGGTGTTCTGACAGGCGAGTGAAGGATCGCCGGTAAGCAGTCGGGGTCAGCCCGACCCGCCGGACCAAGTGCTGGCGCAACGAGTCCGCGCTGCCCAGCCCCCTAACGTCGTGCTGCAACGGGCAGGTCCACAGACTGCCCGACTCGCCGGAAGCTTAAGACCGTGTCCTACGTGGTGAGGCGTCGTTGACGTCGGTATGGGGCGGGATACGTGGAGTTGGATTGTTCCGGACGGGCTGTGGGAGATCGCGAA
>NZ_JBVIYZ010000040.1:0-25101 GCF_055592085.1 Streptomyces sp. NPDC041135 | reverse complement strand
ACTGCCACCGACAGGAACGCCGCGAGCAGCCCCACGGTCAGCGAGACCCGGGTGCCCCACAGCATCAGGGCGAGCAGGCTGCGCCCGAACTGGTCGGTGCCGAGCGGGAATTCACCGCTGGGCGCCTCCATCGGGCCGCCCGGGGCGTCGGTCACGCTCTGCGAGTCGGCCCCCACCAGCAGCGGGGCGGTCACCGCCAGCAGGGCGATCACCGCGAGTACGCCGAGCCCGACGAGACCGGCGCGGTGCGTGCGGTACTGCCGCCAGAAGCGGGCTGCCGCCCGCCGCCGCCGGGCCCGGGTCAGGGCGCGCGGGCTCTGCGCCGGGACGCCCTCGCCCGGACCGCCCGAAGGTTTCCCGAGGTCCGGCTCACGCGGCTCGGAGGGCTTCTCCATCGACGTCGTCATCGGCCCACCCGGGGATCGAGCAGCGGATAGATCACATCGGCGAGCGTGTTCATCAGGATCACCCCGGAGGCGAACAGGAAGAACAGCGCCTGCACCAACGGCAGGTCGGGCACGCTCAACGCCTGGTAGAAGAGGCCGCCGAGGCCCGGCCAGGAGAAGACGGTCTCCACCAGGATCGCGCCGGCCACCGTCGTACCGAGGTTCACGAAGAGCAGCGTCACCGTCGGCAGCATCGCGTTCGGCATGGCGTGCTTCCGGCGGACCAGGTCGTCCCGCAGCCCCTTGGCGCGGGCCGTCGTCAGGTAGTCGCTGCCCATCTCGTCCAGCAGCGAGGAGCGCATCACCAGCAGGGTGCGCGCGTACTCCACGGCGACCAGGGTGACGACGGGCAGCACCATGTGGTGGGCGATGTCCAGCACCCGGTCGAAGCCCTCGGTGCTCCCGGACTCCATACCGCCGGTGGGGAAGAGCCCCGGGATCGGGCCGACACCGACCGACAGGGTGATGATGAGGAGCAGGCCGAGCCAGAACGAGGGCACCGAGTACAGCGTCAGCGCCAGCGCCGTATGGGCCCGGTCCCCGGCAGAACCGTTACGCCAGGCGGAGCGGGCGCCCAGCCAGATGCCGAGCAGGGTGTAGATCACGAAGGCGGTGCCGGTCAGCAGCAGCGTGGCGGGCAGCGCCTCGGTGATCTTGTCCACGACCGGGGCGCGGAACTGGTACGACGTACCGAAGTCGCCGGTCAGCGCCTTGCCGCAGTACTGCGTGAACTGCTGCCACAGCGGCAGGTCGAGGCCGAACTCACGGCGCATCGCCGCGATCTGCTCGGTCGAGACCTGACGGCCGCCGGTCATCTGCTTGACCGGGTCGCCGGGGATCAGCCGGAAGAGGAAGAAGCTGGTGACGAGGACGGCGAAGAGGGAGACGGCCGCCCCGCCGAGCTTGCCCGCCGCGTAGCGGGCGTAGCCGGCGGCGGAGCGGGAACGCGGGGAGCGGGCCGACGGCCCGGCCGGAGCCGGACCGCCGGATGCGGTGCTCTCCACGCCCGCCGCGCCCTTCACCAGGGCGGGGGTGCTTTCTGGGCTCATGGACTATTCACGGTCTTCCGCGGTGGAGCGGCGACGCATGGCGAACAGGAGTCCGCCACCGGCGAGGACGACGACGGCGATCCCGATCCCGACGAGCACCCCGGTGGAGGAGGAGCCGGAGCCGGAGGAGCCGGACGAGGAGGCGCCGGCGGCCGGGACCGCCGACCACCAGCTCCAGTAACCGTCCTGGCCGTAGATGTTGCCCGCGGCCGACGGCATGGTGGTGATGGACTCGATGTGGTCGGTGCGGTACGCCTCGACGGCATTGGGGTACGCCATGACGTTCATGTACCCGGTGTCGTACAGCCGCGACTCCAGTTGCTTCACCAGATCCGCCCGCTTGGCGGGGTCGTACTCCGCCAGTTGCTTCTTGTACAGCTCGTCGTACTGCTCGTCGCAGATGAAGTTGTCCGTCGCCGCCGTCTCCTTCGCCTTGGCCGGCAGCGCGGCGCAGGTGTGGATGGAGAGGACGAAGTCGGGGTCGGGGTTGACGGACCAGCCGTCGAAGGCGAGGTCGTACTCACCCGCGTACCAGGGGTCGGAAACGTTGTCGAGGCAGTCGACCTTCAGCCCGATGCCCTGCTCGCCCCACCACTCCTGGAGGTACTTGCCGATCGCCTTGTCGTTGGGGTCGGTGGCGTGGCAGAGGATGCGGAAGACGAGCGGCTCGCCGTCCTTGCCGACGCGCTTGCCCGCACCGTTCTTCTTGTACCCGGCCTCGTCCAGCAGGGCCGACGCCTTCGCCGGGTCGTAGGCGAGCTTCTGGTCCTCGGAGGGCTTCCAGAAGTAGTCCCCGAAGCGCGGCGGGATGTATCCCTCGCCCTCGACGGCGTGGCCCTGGAAGACCTTGTCGATGATGGTCCTGCGGTCGACCGCCATGAACAGCGCGTGCCGCACCTTCTGGTCCAGGAGCGCCGGGTGCCCGTCCCCGAACTTCTGCCCGTCCTTGGTACGGGCCCCGGGGTTGACGGCGAGTGCGAAGAAGCGGCGGCCCGGGGCGTCGTTCACCTTGATGCCGGGGGCCTTCTCCAGCGATGCGGACTGGGCCGGGGTGAGGCTGGGGCTGCCCGCCACGAAGGAGACCTCGCCCTTGCGCAGGGCGGCGACGGCGGCGTCCTGGTCCTTGTAGTAGCGGAAGACCAGCTCGTCGAACTTGGGCGAACCGCGCCAGAAGTCCTTGTTGGCCTTGAGCTTCACATAGCTGTCGACCTTGTAGTCCGTCAGGATGAACGGACCGTTCCCCACGACGGGGAACTCCTTGTCGTTGTTGAACTTCGAGAAGTCGCCGACCTTCTCCCAGACGTGCTTCGGGACGATCGGCACGTCGAGCGCGGCCATCGTGGCCTGCGGCTCCTTGAGCTTGATGACCAGCTTGTCCTTGCTGGGGGCGGTCACCTCCTCGAAGTTGCCGACGAAGCTGCCGTTGGACGTCGCCGCGCCCTCGTCGGTCATCATCGTGTTGAACGTCCAGGCCGCGTCCTCGGCGGTGGCCTGCCGCCCGTCGGACCACGTCGAGTCCGAGCGGATCGTGTACGTCCAGGTCAGCTTGTCGGCGGAGGGCTCCCACGCGGTGGCCAGACCGGGGATCGCCTTGTTGTCCTTCGGGTCGTAGTTGGTGAGGTAGTCGTACATCAGCCGGAGGATGCTCGTGCTGACCAGCCGCTGCGCCAGGAACGGGCTGAGCGAGTCGACGCTCTGCGCGACGGCGACCGTGAGCGTCGTCCTCCCGTCGTCCGCGCGGGCCTCGGAGGGGGCGGGCGCGAGCGGGTTGCCCGGGACGACGGACCCGGCGGCGAGCGCCAGGGCGGCCGCGCCGGAGGCCAGCAGGAGGCGCAGACGTCGGCGTGGCCGGAAGGAGTGGGGGGGAACTCTTGTGACCATGGACGGGGACCTCGCGTCATCACTCGCTGGAGAAGGCGGGTAGAACTCTGGATCGCCAGTTGGTGAAGCGAAGGTCTATCAGCGGGGGTCGAGCCTCGTCAACGGTCTGTCAAACCGCGTGTGGGCTGCGGGAATACGGAAGGGCTCGCACCGCGTGAGCGATGCGAGCCCTCATTGGTCCAGTCCACTTCCGCCCTGTCGGCGGCCCGCCGTCACCCCTGCTGCGGAGGTGTCTGCTGCTGCGGGGGCGTCTGCTGCCACCCGGCGGGCGGCACCGGGCCCTGCGGCTCGGGCCGGGCTGCCGGGTCGGCCTGCCCGGCCTGCTGCTGCGGCTGCCCCTGCTGCGGCGCCCCGCCCCCGGGCGCACCGGGTCCGGCCTGCGCGGGAGGCGTCTGGGGCCACCCCTGCTGGGGACCGCCCGGGGCGGGCTGCGGCGGGTAGGGGGACTGGGGCGCCCCCGGCTGACCGGCCGCCGGATATCCCCCGTACGGCGGCGTTCCGCCGTAGGGCTGCTGCGCCTGGTGCGGCTGGCCCGGGTGCTGCGGCTGGGGGGCCTGCGGCGGGTACGGCTGTCCGGGGCCGGGCTGCTGGGGGGCGTAGGGGAGCCGACCGGGCTGCTGCTGCCCCGCCGGGCCGGGCTGTTCGGGGACCTGTTGACCGTAGGCCGACGGGCCGGGCTGTCCCGGGTGGCCTGCGTAGGGCTGCCCCGTCTGGGCCGGGCCGTGGGGCTGGGGCTGCGGCTGACCGGGGGCGTACTGCCCGTCCGCCGGGTAGCCCTGCCGGCCGGGCATCGGCGGGGCGTACTGCGGCGGCGGGTTCTGGCCGTCCGCCGTCCACAGCCCCTGCTGCTGCTGGGCCCGCGCGAAGTCCTCGGCCACCAGCGCCGAGAGGTGGAAGTACGCCTCACGCGTCTTGGGCCGCATCATGTCCAGGTCGACCTCGGCGCCCGCCGCCAGGTGCTCGTCGAACGGTACGACGACGACCCCGCGGCAACGCGTCTCGAAGTGCTGGACGATGTCGTCCACCTTGATCATCTTGCCGGTCTCGCGGACGCCCGAGATGACGGTGAGCGAACGCTGCACCAGATCGGCGTAACCGTGCGCGGAGAGCCAGTCCAGCGTCGTCGAGGCGCTGGACGCGCCGTCGACCGAGGGCGTGGAGATGATGATCAACTGGTCGGCGAGGTCCAGCACCCCGCGCATCGCGCTGTACAGCAGCCCGGTGCCCGAGTCGGTGAGGATGATCGGGTACTGCTTGCCGAGCACGTCGATCGCGCGCCGGTAGTCCTCGTCGTTGAAGGTCGTGGAGACCGCCGGGTCCACGTCGTTGGCGATGATCTCCAGACCGGAGGGCGCCTGCGAGGTGAACCGGCGGATGTCCATGTACGAGTTGAGGTACGGGATCGCCTGGACCAGGTCGCGGATGGTCGCCCCGGTCTCACGGCGCACCCGGCGGCCCAGCGTGCCGGCGTCCGGGTTGGCGTCGATGGCGAGGATCTTGTCCTGCCGCTCGGTGGCCAGCGTCGAACCCAGCGCGGTCGTCGTGGTGGTCTTGCCGACCCCGCCCTTGAGGCTGATGACGGCGATCCGGTAGCAGGACAGCACCGGGGTGCGGATCAGCTCCAGCTTGCGCAGCCGCTCCGCCTCCTCCTTCTTCCCGCCCAGCTTGAAGCGGGAGGCGGCGGAGGGGTTGCGGCTGCTCCTGGCCTTCTGCTTGCCCCGCACGAGGCGGTCGGAGGAGAGTTCGACGGCCGCCGTGTACCCGAGAGGGGCGCCGGGCACCGACCGCTCGCGCTGGTCGTGCGCCACGGGGGTGGGCCAGCCGCCGCCCGCGCGCGGGTCCACGGGCTGCTGCGGCTGGGCCGGAGGCTGCTGCGAGTCCTGCGCCGGGGGCTGCTGCCCGTACGGCGCCGACTGCTGCGGGGCGACGGGGACCGGCAGGGCGGCGCCCTGGGCGGGGAGAGGCGTGTGCGGCTGCGGGGCGTGGGGCGCCTGGCCGGGCCGGCCCTGCTGCGGGGGAACCGGCTGGTCCTGGCCCGGCTGGCCCGGCTGGGGGAAGCCGTAGCCGCCCTGTGGCGGGAAGCCGTAACCACCCGCGCCCTGGGGAGCCTGCGCCGGGAGCGGTGCACCGGGACCGGACCGGTCCGGGAACGGCTGCTGGTGCGGCGGCTGAGCCGCCTGAGGCGCCTGGGCCGCCTGGGGGAAGCCGTAGCCGCCGGGCGGCTGGTCGGCCGGGGCGGAACCCGGCCACTGCGCCGCGGGCTGCGGGGCGGAGGGCGACGGAGCGGCCGGCTGGAAGGCGGGCGGCAACGGCGGCAGCGCGCCGCCCTGCGCGGGCGGCGACCACGGCACCGGCGCGGCAGCGGCCTGCGGCCCGTCCTGAGGCGCGGCGTTCCGGGGCGCGGTGTCCTGGTGGGCGGCGTCCTGGGAGGCGGTGTCCTGGTGGGCCGCGTTCTGGGGGGCGGTGTCCTGCGGCTCCACGGCGGGGGCGTCACCGGCGCTCGGAGCCCCGGCGCCGTCCGTCCCGGGCGTACCGCTGTCCTCGGCGCCCGCCGGGTCCACCTCCGTACGGGAGTCGGCCGCGGAGTCCGCGGCCGGGAGCGCGGCGGGGGCGGGGGAGGGGGCGGAGGCCGCACCGGAAGGGGACGCGGCCTCGGAGTCCGTGCCGGAGGCGAGGCCCTCGGCCTGGCCGTTCTCGTCTCCGGCACCGGACGAGTCGTTCACGCGGGAAGCGGAAGCAGGGGCAGCGCCAGGGCCGGAACCGGCGACGGCGTCCGCACCGGGGACGGCGACGGCCCCCGGCCCACCGGTGGGATCCGGCCGCTCGGCGGAGTCCGGTCCGGCGGCGGCCGCTTCCCGCTCCGCGATCTCCCGCTGGAGGGCGCCGGGCGAGAACCGCATCGTCGCGCCGCTCTCCACATCACCGCCGCCGAACGCGCCGTTGTCCCCGACCCCTGCGACCGAAGCGGCCGGAGCGCTCGACGCCGCGGGGGAGTCCGGGTCCTGGGGGACGGAGGGCGTCGCGGACCCGGAGAGGGGGGCGGCCTCGGCGGGCGCCGCCAGCGCGGGCGCCCGGTCGGGGCCGAAGCCGCCGGGCGCCGCCGACAGGCCGGGCGACGACAACGGCGCCCCGACCGGCGGCGGAGGGGGCGCCAGGTGCGAGCCCGCTCCCCCCGACGAGTCCCCCGCCGCGTTCTGCGTGTACCAGGCGGGAGGGGTGTAGTCGATGGTGAACTCACCCGTCATCTCGGCGGGATCCGCGTCGGACGACTCGTCGACGGGCAGGTCCCATCCGCCGCGGGTCTCGTCCCGATCGCTGTTCACTTTGCCTCCTGGTGTGGTCGAGCACCCTTGTGCCGTGGTGGGTGGGGGCGACCGTTCCCGATGTGCCGGTCCGCCCGGCTCTCCCCCTTGCGACGCACATCACCTGCACGCAGGTTCATCTGCCGCGTCCCACCCACCCTAATCGCCATCCGGTGAACTCAGGCAGGGCGTGGCGCACGGCGAACCCCGCCCCGCCGCCCGGGTGTCACACGCCGGTGAAGCGGGTGCGACGGAACGGCAACGACGAGACGGGCAAGCAGGGTCAAACCCGCCCAGGAGGAACGGCCGACCGCACGGCGCCGGGCCTACTTGAGGTCGAACTCCCCGTCCCGTGCCCCGAGGACGAAGGCCCGCCATTCCGCCTCCGTGTACCGCAGCACGGTGCCCGGATCGAGCGAGGACCGCATGGCCACGGCTCCACCCGGCAGATGCGCGATCTCGACCCGCTCCTCGTCCTTCTCGGTGCCCGGGGCGCTGAGCCACGTCACGTCGGAGATGTCGAGAGCGTAGAGCTCGTCCTTTTCCTGCTGGGTGCCCATGACGGCGTCCCTTCGATCGAACGGAAACTGTGCGTGGTCCATGTTCCCCGGCGGGAGGGGGGCGTGGGGAGCGAACGGACGGGATTCAGTCCATCCGGCGAGCCGTGCCCAGCAGGCCGGTCTCCGCGTCCGTCGGGTTCGTCATCACCCAGTGGTGTTCGCCCCCCGCCACCCACAGCGTGACACCGTCCGCCAGAGTGGGCAGCGCCTCGTACTCGGCGCGGGCCAGCCCGAGGATGCGGCCGATCTGCTCGGCCTCGCCGGGCGACACCCGCTGGACTCCGACCAGCGCCGAGGACCGCATCAACCGCGGGGCGACGGGGCTCAGATAGGGGAGCAGCGTCAGAACGGACTGCCAGGGCGAGGACACCACCCGGCCGCGCGGCGGACGCATGCCGCAGTCCCGCACGACGACCACGGGGCTGCCCACGGTCGCCCCGGTCGGCGGCACCCGGCCCACGTCGTACAGGGAGACGCACTCCAGCCCGGCGCCCGCCGCCTGGGCGAGCGTCGTCCAGGCCTGGACGCGACCGGTCTCGACCGCCACCCGCGCTCCGGTGCCCGCCGCCCGCAACGCCAGGACCTGGGCCGTCCACAGTCCGCCGATGAGCGTGACGTCGTACGGCACCGGACGGTGGAAACCGATCAACTGAGGTGTGTCGTTGGCGTCGTTGCCGATGATCACGCCGTCGTCGCCGACCGGCAGGGACAACGCGCCGAGGTGGTCCGCGGCCACCGTGTGCCCCGCGTGACGAGGGCCGCGCAGCCCGCGTCGGGGCCGGGTCCGGATGCTCACTCTGCTCCTCCCAGCGGGAGCGTGGCCAGCACGCCGGGCAACTGCTCGCGGTCCAGCCGTACCAGACCCACCTTGGCGTGCCGGGCCGCCTGCTCCAACGTCCTTCTGACGCCGACCAGTTCGGTGTCCGAACCGCCGGTGACCCGGATGTGCCCGCCCACCCGCGTCGAACCCTGGCGCACCCCCCGCCGGACCGTCAGGCTGAACGTCGTCGCGTACGCGGGCACCGAGGTGAGCAGCGCCACCAGCTGCGGCAGCGGCGTGGCGCCCCGCCCCAACCGGGGCCAGCGGTCCACCGCGTACGTGGTGTGCCAGCGGTCGTCGCACCGCCAGACCCGGGAGGTCTCCGTCGTGCGCCGCTGCGGTGCGGCGTCCGGCCGGCCCGCCCGCCCCGACAGAATGGGGTTGGCGCACGCGGAGGTGGCCACGGCGGAGTTCAGCTCGTCCTGGTCGAGCACCGCGGCCTGGAAACCGGCGCCCGTGATCCGGCTCGCCACATGGTCCGCGGCCCGTACCAGGCAGCGCTGTGCCCCCTCCAGCCCGCCGCCCCGGGCCTCGACGGCCTCACGGCACAGCTCCGGGTTCAGCTTCACCGCCACCCACGTCATCCGCAGGGCCGGCGCACCCGTCCGGTCCTGCAACGGCGCGTACGAGAGCCGGGCCACCGACTGCTGCGGGAGGTGGGGGGCCGGAGCGCACCGCACCTGCTGCACCAACTGCGCCGACTCCAGGACGATGTCGTCCACCTGGAGGGCGTCGCCCAGCAGCGACAGCGGAAGCGAACGGGCCCCGAAGGCGGGCCGCAGCGACTCGCCGCTCGCCTGCACCCGCACCACGGCGGTCAGGAACGTGCCGTCGCCGAGCATGCCCACCGTCCGGTGCGCCCGGTCCACGTAGACCTGCGGGCCGAAGCCCGGCACGTTCTCCGCGACCGGGGCCAGCATCGGCTCCGCGTCCCCGGCCGGCGGGGCGGCGGCGGCCCGCCGGCGGGCGCGGAGTCCGAGCGCGGTCGACGCCCAGTCCTGGAGCGCGCGGCCCCGTCGGCGTACCACCGCGAGCGCGACCAGCAGGCACAGCACCACGAGCGAGGGGATCAGCCACGGCCCGCCGAGCGCCGCGCCCACGGCGGCGATCGCGAGACCCGTCTCGATGATCACCAACTGCCGCAGCACCGGCCGCACCCGGTCCGACCGCGAGATCGACCGCAGGGTCGTCGCCGCGGGTGCGTTGCGCGACGCCGGGGCGCCGGGGCCGGAGGGCTGCGCGGGCGCCGTCACGAGCGGTTCGTTGCTGCGTTGCCTCCGGGAAGACCCGGCGGCTCGCCGCCCGGCCCGCCCGGTACGCTCACGCGTGGCTGCACCCATCGCCCCGTTGCCCCCTCGTGTCCGTATTCACCGCTTTTTACACGGGTGTTGATCGGGACGTCACCCTACCTGAGCACGGGGAGCCGGACCCCGCCAGGCATAGTAGGGGCGCGGCACGGCAACGGGGGCCGACGGGGCGTGTGGGACTCCGCGCGCTCACTGGGGATGAAGGGGCAGCGGACGACATGGCATCACGGCGGGACGAGCTCAACGCCTATACCTTTGCGAAGCGGAGGTTGATCGCACAGTTCCTGCAGCCCAACCCCACCGGTTCCGAGGAAGGCGCCCCCCGGCCGCTGCGCGCGGTCGTGCCCGGAGCCGTGGTCGCCGTCGTGGTCCTCGCCGTCTTCGGAGCCTGGGGCATGTTCAAGCCGGTCGCGCCGCAGAAGTGGGACACCCCCAAGGAACACGTCATCATCGCCAGCAAGTCCACCACCCGGTACGTGGTGCTGGAGACCGACGGCAAGAAGCAGCTGCACCCCGTGCTGAACATGGCCTCCGCCAAGCTCCTGCTCTCCCCGGACAAGGGCGCCGTCGTCAACGTCGACGAGTCCGTCCTGGACGACGGCAGGATTCCGCACGGGGCGACCCTCGGCATCCCGTACGCCCCCGACCGGCTGCCCGACGCCGAGGAAGCGGGCGCGGCCAAGCGCTGGGCGGTCTGCGAACGGCCCGGCGAGGGCGGCAGGGCCATCCAGAAGGCGACCTTCGTCTTCGCCGAGCGCGAGAAGAAGAAGACCGAGGGGAAGAACGCGCTGCGCGGCGGCGAGCTGATGTACGTCGAGGGCCCGGACCGGGCCCGCTACATCGTGGACGCCGCGGGCAAGGCCTACCCCGTGGGCAAGGACGAACTGCTCCTGCGCACCCTGGTCGCCCAGAACCCCAGGCCCCAGCGGGTCTCGGCCGCCTGGCTCGCCACGCTCCACACCGGCGACCCGATCACCTTCCCGACGGTGGACGGCGCCCCCGGAGCCCCGGCGGGCGCCCCCGGCGCCCTGGACGAGCGGACGAACCGGGTCGGCATGGTCCTGACCGCCACGGCGGGAACCCGGACCCAGAGCTACGTCGTCCTGCCGGGCAGGGTCGCCCCCGTCTCGGACTTCACCGCCAAACTCCTGCTCAGCAGCAGGCAGTTGGTGCCCCTCAAGCAGGCGGGCCACGCCCAGCCGGTGAGCGCCGCCGAACTCGAACCGGGGGCCCCGTTCAACCAGGAGCGCGACTGGCCGGTCAGCAGGCCCGAACCCGTCAACTCCCCGGACGTCAAGAAGGGCAGCCGCAACACCGTGTGCAACGTTCTGCGCGGCGTTGACGCCGACAGCGGCGCGACCACCCTGAGCACCTGGGCGGGCACGAGCTTCCCCGCCACGCTCCCCACCGGCTCCAGCAGCGCCTACGTCACGCCCGGATCGGGCCAGTTCTTCCGCCAGTTCAAGGGCTCCACCACCAGCGCGGGCTTCCTCTTCCTGGTCACCGACACCGGCCTGCGCTACGCGATGCAGTCCAACAGCGACAGCGGCCGGGGCGGCGGCTCCGGCATCGGCGAGTCCGGCGGGAAGGAGGACCGGGAGGCCCGGCGGCAGGAGGCTCAGCAGGCGCAGAACCGGCTCGGCTACAAGGACGTCGATCCCCGCCCCGTACCGGCGTCCTGGTCCGCCCTCCTGCCGACCGGCCCCCGGCTCTCCACCGGCGCCGCCAGCCAGCCGCAGGGTTCGTGAAGGTGGCGACGAACACGGAGCGCCCCGCGCCCGCCGCCCGCCGCCTGCTGACGGCCGCGGCGGCGGCAGCCGTTCTCCTGGTCACCCTGCCGGCGCACCCCGCGACCGCGGACGACGCGACCCGGTGCACGTTCCCGTCGAAGAAGTACCCGGGCCGCCCCTGGGCGTTGCAGCGCGTCCTGCTGGACGAGTTGTGGAAGCAGTCCACCGGCGAGGGCGTACGCGTCGCGGTCATCGACACCGGCGTCGACATCAGGAACGAGCAGCTCAAGCCGGCGGTGGACGTCGGGGCGGGCCGCAACTTCCTGCCGAAGGACCTCAAGACCGCCGACGGCGTGAAGATCGAGCGCGGCAAGGAGAACGGCACCACGGACACCGTGGGCCACGGCACCAAGGTCGCAGGCATCATCGCCGCCCGCGAGGCGGAGGGCACCGGCTTCACCGGCCTCGCCCCCGACGCGACGATCATCCCGATCCAGCAGAACGACGCCGAGGGCCACGGGAACACCGACAGCCTCGCCCGGGCGATCGCCTACGCCGTCGACGCCGCGGACGCCGACATCATCAACATCTCCCAGGACACCGCCGACGCCGTGAAGCCGTCCCTGAAGCTGAAACAGGCCGTGGACAGGGCCCTCGCCCGGAACGTCGTGGTCATCGCCTCGGCCGGCAACGACGGACTCGGCGGCGACGTCAAGGAGACCTATCCGGCCTCCTTCGACGGGGTGCTCGCCGTCGCCTCCTCGGACCGGAACAACGAACGCGCGGCCTTCTCCCAGTCCGGAGAGTTCGTCGGCGTCGCCGCCCCCGGGGTGGACATGATCTCCACGGTCCCCGGCGGCGGACACTGCGTCGACAACGGCACCAGCTTCTCCGCCCCCTACGTCGCCGGGGTCGCCGCCCTGCTCCGCGCCAAGTACCCGGAGTGGAGCGCGGCCCAGATCGTCACCCGGATCGAGCAGACCGCCGTCCGCTCGATCAACGGCCGTGACGACCACGTCGGTTGGGGCGTGGTCGACCCGGTCAGGGCGCTCACCGACCTCCCCGGGGTGCCGGCCTCCTCGCCCGTGCCCGACCCGGGCCCGCCCAGACCGCCGGCCCCCGAGCCGGCCCGGCTGACGCTGTCGGAGACGCCCCAGGAGCGCTCCGAACGGCTCGCCACCTATGCGTTGGGGATCGGAGGTGTCCTGGTGGCCGTGGTCGCCGGGACGGCCACCGTGATCCGCGACAGCCGCCGCAGGAGGGAGGCCCGGTGACGCGCGTATCGGTCAAGTATCGGCTCTTCCCTTTGCAGTTGGAACTGCCGCCGTCAATGGCTACAGTGACCGCTGGGGGCACGGCAGTGCGAACCCAGCACGGGGGCGGCATCAGAAGATTCCCGTCCGCATCACGACCGGATGGCCCGACGGCCGGTCCGTCGCAGCCACCGAAGGAAGAAGGGGCAAGATGTCGAAAGACCTGAACGTAACCAGTGCCGAACAGATCAAGCTCGCCGGCCGGATCCAGGACTTCTCCGACGAGCTCCAGTCCCGCATCACCTCCCTCAACGGCGTGGTGGACCGCGTCCAGGCGGGCTGGCAGGGTGCTGCGAGCAAGGAGTACGACCGGGTTCAGAACGACCTGAACCAGCGTCTGCGCAGCATGCGCGCCGAGCTCTCGAAGCTCGAGGAGATCATGCGGATGAGCGCCGACGGCTTCTCGCGCGAGGAGGAGGACCGCATGCGGTCCTTCCGTCAGATGGACAGCGGCTCCGGCGGCGGTGCCTCCGGCGGCCAGAGCGCCATCCTCGGCGTCTGAGCCGTCCGAACCGACCAGCCCTCCGCGCCACTCTCACTTCAGGAGTCATCACCATGACCACTGCGGTCAATTACGACACCGTGACGCAGGCGGCGGCCGACACCCGGCTGACCTCCACCACGCTCACCCAGAAGCTCGACGACCTCATGGCCGAGGTCAACCGCGTCGCCTCCAACTGGGAAGGCGAGGCGAAGATCGCCTACCGCGAGAGCCAGGACCGCCTGACCCGCGACATGGCCGGCATGAACCAGGACCTGGCGCGCATCGCCCAGCTCCGCGAGGAGTCGGTCGCGGGCTACCAGGACACCGACAAGGGCAACGCGGCTCGCTTCCGCATGATGTGAGCCCGCGCTTGCCGTGAGACCCGGTGAACACGCGTGAGGGGGTGGCCCGTTCGGCGGGCCACCCCCTCACGCGTACGCCTCACCGCAGGTCGAACTCGCCGTCCCTGGCGCCCAGGACGAACGCGTCCCACTCGGCCTTCGTGTACCGCAGCACCGTGTCCTTGTCGAGCGACGAGCGCATCGCCACCGCGCCCCCGGGCAGCCGCGCGATCTCCACGCGCTCCTCGTCCGGGCTCGTCCCCGGCGCGCACTGCCACTCGACGCCGGAGATGTCGAGCGCGTACAACTCGTCGCGCTCGCGTTCCTTGCGCGCCTTGATCTCCTCAGCCGTCTCGGCCATGCCGCAGTGACCCCTTCCCGATGTACCGACGCTTCGCCGGGTCACAGTACTGGCCGGTGCAACTCGCCCGCCTGCGCTTCGTGGTTGGACGCACCACGTCAGGTGACTGGAGTGGCTGGAGGTGCCCCTCGTGTGGTACGGCACGGCGAAGCTGCGGCCACGCGTCGCACAGGAACGCAGCAGGTTTTGCCCGCCGGGAGACCCCGGGCATCCGTCCGGGCGGACCCGTGGCGATGGCAGGGCGCCGACGCCGATCGCTCGCGCTGAACCCGCCGGCCGACGCCCTCGCCGACCTGCTCCTGCACCACGACCGCGACGCCCTCGACCTGCGCACCGCCTGGCTGACGGCGGCCGTCGCCGCCGGGGCCGTACTGATCACCGCGATCGGCCTCATCGTGCCGCGCAAGGGTCTGTCGCCCTTCTGGGGACGCTTCCTCGACCTCACCGAGGGCGCGGTCCTGCTCGTCCTGGTCCCGCTCTGCCTGGCGGTACTGGGCGTCCTGACGGACGTACGCTCGATGGTGGGCTGAGGGGCCGCGTCACCCGTACGGCCGAAACACCCCTGCCGCCCGGCCCGGACGTCCGGGCCCACCCGGTCGGACGTACCGCCCCGCGCGGGAAACGCCTGGTCCGGGGCGGGGCCCGAGGGCCCGTGCGGAGCCGCCCCCGGGCACTGGTACGCTGAGTGACGGCCGTTCGTGTACGCACCCCCGGAGACCGCAGGAGACCTGCGGCGCTGGAGGTCGCGCCCAGCGGATCCCCGCCTCCCGAGTTACGGAAGCTCCCCCGCGATGCAGACCGGGGGCACTCGGTGGCAGCACAGACCATGAGGAGTACGCGTGTCGCTCGACGCCGCTACGAAGAAGCAGATCATCACCGAGTTCGGTACCAAGGAGGGCGACACCGGCTCCCCCGAGGTCCAGGTCGCCATGCTCTCCCGTCGGATCTCCGACCTGACGGAGCACCTCAAGACCCACAAGCACGACCACCACTCCCGCCGGGGTCTGCTGATCCTCGTCGGTCAGCGCCGTCGCCTGCTGCAGTACCTGGCGAAGAAGGACATCCAGCGCTTCCGTGCGCTGGTCGACCGCCTCGGCATCCGCCGCGGTGCGGCCGGCGCCAAGTAGGACGCCTGAAGGGAGCGGTCCCCGTGACGAGCGGGGGCCGCTCCCTTTGCCGTACGTGCGGAAACGTGCGGACTGTCACTCACGCTTTGTAGTGTGGGAACACAACGCAATACGAACGACACAGAACGAGGGGAAGCGCACCGCGCCGCCGCCGGTCCTCGGTAGTGGCCCCCGGGGGGAAGTGAGCCCCGGGTGCTTCGATCGAAGACCGGCCCGCACCAGACGGCGCGCTTCTCCGCCCCAGTCCCCCTGCCACACGGGCAGCCACGGGACAAAAGACGACATGCAATGGAGAAAACGCTAGTGGAGAACGAGACCCACTACGCCGAGGCCGTCATCGACAACGGCTCCTTCGGCACCCGCACCATCCGCTTCGAGACGGGCCGCCTGGCCAAGCAGGCCGCCGGCTCCGCCGTGGCGTACCTGGACGACGACACCATGGTGCTGTCGGCCACCTCCGCCTCCAAGAACCCCAAGGACCAGCTCGACTTCTTCCCCCTGACGGTGGACGTCGAGGAGCGGATGTACGCCGCGGGCAAGATCCCCGGCAGCTTCTTCCGCCGTGAGGGCCGCCCCTCCGAGGACGCGGTCCTCACCTGCCGGCTCATCGACCGCCCGCTGCGCCCGTCCTTCAAGAAGGGCCTGCGCAACGAGATCCAGGTCGTCGCCACGATCATGGCCCTCAACCCCGACCACCTGTACGACGTCGTGGCGATCAACGCCGCGTCCGCGTCCACGCAGCTGGCCGGCCTGCCCTTCTCCGGCCCGATCGGCGGCGTCCGCGTCGCGCTGATCAACGGCCAGTGGGTGGCCTTCCCGACGCACTCCGAGCTGGAGACGGCCGTCTTCGACATGGTGGTCGCCGGTCGCGTCCTGGAGGACGGCGACGTCGCCATCATGATGGTCGAGGCCGAGGCCACCGAGAAGACCATCCAGCTGGTCGCGGGCGGCGCCGAGGCGCCGACCGAGGAGGTCGTCGCCGCTGGTCTGGACGCCGCGAAGCCCTTCATCAAGGTGCTGTGCAAGGCCCAGGCCGACCTCGCCGCGAAGGCCGCCAAGCCCACCGGTGAGTTCCCGATCTTCCTGGACTACCAGGACGACGTCTTCGAGGCCCTGGCCGCCGCCGTGCGCCCCGAGCTGGCGCAGGCGCTCACCATCGCCGGCAAGCAGGACCGCGAGGCCGAGCTGGACCGCGTGAAGTCCCTGGCCGCCGAGAAGCTCCTGCCGGAGTTCGAGGGCCGCGAGAAGGAGATCTCCGCCGCGTACCGCTCGCTGACCAAGCAGCTGGTCCGCGAGCGCGTGATCAAGGAGAAGAAGCGCATCGACGGCCGCGGCGTCACGGACATCCGTACGCTCGCCGCCGAGGTCGAGGCCATCCCGCGCGTGCACGGCTCGGCGCTGTTCGAGCGTGGCGAGACCCAGATCCTGGGCGTCACCACCCTGAACATGCTCCGGATGGAGCAGCAGCTGGACACCCTCTCCCCGGTGACCCGCAAGCGCTACATGCACAACTACAACTTCCCGCCGTACTCCGTCGGCGAGACCGGCCGCGTGGGCTCCCCCAAGCGCCGCGAGATCGGCCACGGCGCGCTCGCCGAGCGCGCGATCGTGCCGGTCCTGCCGACGCGCGAGGAGTTCCCCTACGCGATCCGCCAGGTGTCCGAGGCCCTCGGCTCCAACGGCTCGACGTCCATGGGCTCGGTCTGCGCCTCCACCATGTCGCTGCTGAACGCCGGTGTGCCGCTGAAGGCCCCCGTCGCCGGTATCGCCATGGGCCTGATCTCCCAGGAGATCAACGGCGAGACGCACTACGTCGCCCTCACCGACATCCTCGGTGCGGAGGACGCCTTCGGTGACATGGACTTCAAGGTCGCCGGCACCAAGGAGTTCGTGACCGCCCTCCAGCTCGACACCAAGCTGGACGGCATCCCCGCCTCCGTGCTGGCCGCGGCCCTCAAGCAGGCCCGCGACGCCCGTCTCCACATCCTCGACGTGATGATGGAGGCCATCGACCGGCCCGACGAGATGTCCCCGAACGCCCCGCGGATCATCACCGTCAAGATCCCGGTGGACAAGATCGGTGAGGTCATCGGCCCGAAGGGCAAGATGATCAACCAGATCCAGGAGGACACCGGCGCCGAGATCACCATCGAGGACGACGGCACGATCTACATCGGCGCCTCCGACGGCCCGGCCGCCGAGGCCGCCCGTGCCACGATCAACGGCATCGCCAACCCGACGATGCCCGAGGTCGGCGAGCGCTACCTGGGTACGGTCGTCAAGACCACCACCTTCGGCGCGTTCGTCTCCCTGCTGCCCGGCAAGGACGGTCTGCTGCACATCTCGCAGATCCGCAAGCTGGCCGGCGGCAAGCGCGTGGAGAACGTCGAGGACGTCGTCGGCGTGGGCCAGAAGGTCCAGGTCGAGATCGCCGAGATCGACTCCCGCGGCAAGCTCTCCCTCATCCCGGTGATCGAGGGCGAGGCCGACTCCGACTCCGACGGCGCCGGTTCCGAGACGAAGAAGGACGACGCCGACCAGTGACGTCCCGTGGCTCCAAGGCGACGGCCCGCACCTCTTCGGAGGCGCGGGCCGTCGCCCGTACCCAAACCCTCATCAAGGGCAGCAACGGCATCGGCACGGTGCGCCGCACGACGCTCCCGGGCGGCCTGCGCATCGTCACCGAGACCCTGCCCTCGGTGCGCTCCGCCACCTTCGGCATCTGGGCGCACGTCGGCTCCCGTGACGAGACCCCGGCACTGAACGGCGCCACGCACTACCTCGAGCACCTGCTGTTCAAGGGCACCGAGCGCCGCTCCGCGCTGGACATCTCCTCCGCCGTCGACGCGGTCGGCGGCGAGATGAACGCGTTCACGGCGAAGGAGTACACGTGCTACTACGCGCGCGTGCTCGACACCGACCTGCCGCTCGCCATCGACGTCGTCTGCGACATGCTGACCGGCTCGCTCATCCTCGAGGAGGACGTCGACGTCGAACGCGGCGCGATCCTCGAAGAGATCGCCATGACCGAGGACGACCCGGGCGACTGCGTGCACGACCTGTTCGCGCACACCATGTTCGGTGACAACGCCCTCGGCCGCCCGGTCCTCGGCACGGTCGACACGGTCAACGCCCTCACCGCCGACCGCATCCGCCGCTTCTACAAGAAGCACTACGACCCGACCCACCTCGTCGTCGCGGCCGCCGGCAACGTCGACCACGCCAAGGTCGTACGCCAGGTCCGCGCCGCCTTCGAGAAGGCGGGCGCGTTCCGCAGCGCCGACGCCCGGCCCATCGGCCCGCGCGAGGGCCGCCGGACGATCCGCGCGGCCGGCCGTGTCGAACTGCTCGGCCGCAAGACCGAGCAGGCGCACGTCGTCCTCGGCATGCCCGGCCTGCCCCGCACGGACGACCGCCGCTGGGCGATGAGCGTGCTGAACACCGCCCTCGGCGGCGGCATGTCCTCCCGTCTCTTCCAGGAGGTCAGGGAGAAGCGCGGCCTGGCCTACAGCGTGTACTCCTACACCTCCGGCTTCGCCGACTGCGGCCTGTTCGGGGTGTACGCCGGCTGCCGTCCCAGCCAGGTGCACGACGTGCTGAAGCTCTGCCGGGACGAACTCGACCAGGTCGCCGAGAACGGCCTGTCCGACGACGAGATCGGCCGCGCCGTCGGCCAGCTCCAGGGCTCCACGGTCCTGGGCCTGGAGGACACCGGCGCGCTGATGAACCGTATCGGCAAGAGCGAGCTGTGCTGGGGCGAGCAGATGTCGGTCGACGACATGCTGGCCCGGATCGCGGCGGTCACCCCGGACGAGGTCCGCTCGGTCGCCCGCGACGTCCTGGGGCAGCGCCCGTCGCTGTCGGTCATCGGCCCGCTGAAGGACAAGCAGGCGGCCCGTCTGCACGAGGCCGTCGCCTAACCACCTCCCGTAAGGAAGCAACACATGAGCAAGCTGCGCGTGGCGGTCCTCGGAGCCAAGGGCCGCATCGGGTCCGAGGCGGTGCGGGCGGTCGAGGCCGCCGAGGACATGGAGCTGGTCGCCGCCCTCGGCCGGGGTGACCGCCTGGAGACGCTGGCGGAGACCGGCGCCCAGGTCGCCGTCGAGCTGACCACGCCTGCCTCGGTCATGGGCAACCTCGACTTCTGCGTCCGCCACGGCATCCACGCGGTCGTCGGCACGACGGGCTGGACCGACGACCGCCTCGCGCAGCTGACGGGCTGGCTCGCCCAGTCGCCGGAGACCGGTGTGCTCATCGCGCCGAACTTCTCGATCGGCGCCGTGCTGACCATGAGGTTCGCGCAGATCGCCGCGCCGTACTTCGAGTCGGTCGAGGTCATCGAGCTGCACCACCCGAACAAGGTGGACGCCCCCAGCGGCACCGCCACCCGCACCGCCCAGCTCATCGCCCGGGCCCGCGCCGAGGCGGGCAGCGCCCCCGCGCCGGACGCCACGGTCACCGCGCTCGACGGTGCCCGGGGCGCCGGCGTCGACGGGGTCCCGGTGCACTCCGTCCGGCTGCGCGGCCTGCTGGCCCACCAGGAGGTGCTGCTCGGCGCCGAGGGCGAGACTCTCACCGTCCGCCACGACTCCCTGCACCACAGCAGCTTCATGCCGGGCATCCTGCTCGGCGCGCGGCGCGTGGTCACCACCCCGGGCCTGACGTTCGGCCTGGAACACTTCCTGGACCTGGGCTGACACGGGACTGGCAGAACATGCGCGCGAAGATCTCCTACGCCGTCACGGCCGCCGTCCTCGTCTTCTACTTCGTCCTGGTCGGCAGCCGCGGTGTCATGCTCATCCAGTCGGGCACGATCGTGACCGTCACCTTCGGGATCGCGGTGCTGGTGCTGCCGCTGATCGGCCTGTGGTTCCTGTGGAAGAACACCCAGTTCGTGCGCCGGGCCAACCAGCTGGCCGCCGAACTCGACGCCGAGGGCGGCCTGCCCGTCGACGAGCTGAAGCGCACCCCGAGCGGCCGGATCGACCGTGACTCGGCCGACGAGGTCTTCGCCAGGCGCAAGGCCGAGACCGAGGCCGCGCCCGACGACTGGCGCAGCTGGTTCCGCCTGGCCGTCGCCTACCACGACGCCCGCGACACCCCGCGTGCCCGCAAGGCGATGCAGCGGGCCATCGCCCTGCACGACGGCCGACGGACCCAGGCCGCCTGAACCGCTCGCGCCGCCGGGCGTCACGACGCCGAGGGGGCCGGTCCGCGTGATGCGGGCCGGCCCCCTCGCCGTGGCTCGTGACTCGTGGCTCGCCGTGCGCGGCCGTCAGCCGTGCCGGTACTCCGCCGCCCAGGCCTCCACCGCGTCGGCCGCCCGGTCGAAGGCCGACAGCCGTCCCACGAAGTCCAGTCCGTGGGTGGTCAGCAGGGGGACGGCGTCCGTGGCGGAACGTTCCTGCCTGATGAGCGTCAGCGCCTGCCCCTGCACCGTGCGCGGCAGCCCCAGCCAGCGCACCGGCTGCTGGGCCGTGCGCACCGAGGCGACTGCCTGCCAGCGCACCGTGCGCGTCATGAGGAAGCCGACCTGGCGCAGTCCGCGCGCGCTCACCCACACCCCCATGCGCAGCAGCCGCAGCGCACCGGCGATGACCGCCAGCGCGATGCCGAGGATCAGGCCGGCGGACGACAGCGAGCCGGTCAGGGCGATCAGCACCGCGCCGAACAGCACGAAGGACGCCAGCAGCAGCCCGAGGGCCGCCGCACCCACCCGCCACGGACCGGGCCGGTAGGGGCGCCGCCAGCGGTCGCGGTCGTCGTACGGCAGGGCGCTGTCGGGCACCGCGTCGAAGGTGCGGTCGGCCGTCAGGAAGGGCAGGGGCACGGCTGGTCCTCACTCATTCCGCGCAGGGGCTCTGCCCGGTGAGGCTATCCGCCTGTGTTCCCGCTCACCACCCTCGGGGGTCCGGAAGGGTCAGTGCCCCTGGGACGCCTGGGACTGCTGCGACTGCGTGGCCGACGTGCCCGAAGGCGTCGACAGGGCGGGCATGCCCACGACCAGCGCGCCCACCAGTCCGCCGGTGATGGTCAGGCCCAGCAGCCAGCGCCCGGCCTTCTGGCTCAGTGACGTCTGCGGGCGGGGCGGGGGAGTGACGTTGCTGCGGAAGGTGTCGGCTTCGGCCAGGAAGGCGAAGGGTACGGGCTCACGCCGACGGAACATCGCGGTGCGTCTCCTCTCGGGACCGGAACCAGGGCCGGTCGACATGACAGGCCTCGCCAGTACAGACGATCGAGTGCCGTAAAAGGTGCCCATGTCCGAAAAAATGGGTGGGTCCTCCACGGAGCGAGGTGCTGCCCGGGCAGGGTCGTGTGCCCCGTAAGGTGGGCGCGAACCACGCAAGTGATGGGAAGGACCCCCGTGACCACCCCCGAGTCGCCGCTCACCCTGCGCAGCGACGTCACCGTCGAGCTGGTCAAGTCCAGCGCCTCCGACGCCGACGTCCTCTTCGCCGCCCGTGTCTCCACCCTCGGCGAGCAGTCCCTGGACGAGCTGAACAAGGACCCGGAGCGGTCCAAGGGCCTGATCAACTACCTGATGCGCGACCGGCACGGCAGCCCGTTCGAGCACAACAGCATGACCTTCTTCATCAGCGCCCCGATCTTCGTCTTCCGCGAGTTCATGCGGCACCGCGTGGGCTGGTCCTACAACGAGGAGTCCGGCCGCTACCGGGAGCTGGAGCCCGTCTTCTACGTCCCCGACACCTCCCGCAAGCTCGTCCAGGAGGGCCGCCCCGGCAAGTACGTCTTCGTCGAGGGCACCCCGGCCCAGCACGAGACGGTGCGCGACACCCTCGGCGAGTCCTACGAGCAGGCGTACGCGGCCTACCAGAAGCTGCTCGCCGAGGGAGTCGCGCGCGAGGTGGCCCGCTCGGTGCTGCCCGTCGGTCTGTTCTCCTCGATGTACGCCACCTGCAACGCCCGCTCCCTGATGCACTTCCTCGGGCTGCGCACCCAGCACGAGCTGGCCCGGGTGCCGTCCTTCCCGCAGCGGGAGATCGAGATGGTCGGCGAGAAGATGGAGGCCGAGTGGGCCCGGCTGATGCCGCTCACCCACGCCGCCTTCAACGCCAACGGACGCGTGGCGCCGTAACCCTCCCGGGGCCCCTGGCGAGGACACATGTGCGGATCAGTCGCGCGAGGTGTCCGTATTGCGGCATTTCGAGAAGTTCATCTAGCCTGATGAAACGGACCCGGCACTGCTTGAACCCCCGAGCAGGCAGTGCCGGGCTCCTCCTTTGTCGTGACTTTCCCGGCCCCCCGTGGGCAGACCCGGGACGGAGCACCGAGTAGCGTGTCACCCATGGCTCCGACCTCGACTCCGCAGACCCCCTTCGGGCGGGTCCTCACCGCCATGGTCACGCCCTTCACGGCGGACGGCGCACTCGACCTCGACGGCGCGCAGCGGCTCGCCACCCACCTGGTGGACGCAGGCAACGACGGCCTGGTCGTCAACGGCACCACCGGCGAGTCGCCCACCACCAGTGACGCGGAGAAATCGGACCTCGTACGAGCCGTACTGGAAGCGGTCGGCGACCGCGCCCACGTCGTGGCCGGCGTCGGCACCAACGACACCCGCCACAGCATCGAACTGGCCCGCGCCGCCGAGCAGGCCGGCGCACACGGCCTGCTGGTCGTCACGCCGTACTACAACAAGCCCCCGCAGGAGGGCCTGTACCGGCACTTCACCGCCGTGGCCGACGCCACCGGTCTGCCGGTCATGCTCTACGACATCCCCGGCCGCAGCGGTGTCCCGATCAGCACGGAGACCCTGGTCCGCCTCGCCGAGCACCCGCGGATCGTCGCCAACAAGGACGCCAAGGGCGACCTCGGCCGCGCCGGCTGGGCCATCGCGCAGTCCGGGCTCGCCTGGTATTCCGGCGACGACATGCTGAACCTGCCGCTGCTCTCGGTCGGCGCGGTCGGCTTCGTCTCGGTCGTCGGCCACGTGGTCACCCCGGACCTGCGCGCCCTCATCGACGCCTTCACCTCCGGCGACGTCCAGAAGGCCACGGAGATCCACCAGCAGCTGCTCCCGGTCTACACCGGCATGTTCCGCACCCAGGGCGTCATGACCACCAAGGCCGCCCTCGGCCTCCTGGGCCTGCCGGCCGGGCCGCTGCGCCTGCCCATGGTCGAGTGCTCGCCCGAGGAGATCGCCCAGCTCAAGATCGATCTTGCTGCCGGCGGGGTACAGCTCTGACACCAGACTTCGCACCACCGCGGCGTCCCACCGTGCCGCACCCCCAGAACTTCACAACTGAATAGGCGGGCCACCGGTGCCCGCAATCCACCACGACAACTGCATCTGCACGAACGTCACGCGCGCCACGTGCCCCACCGGTACGTGGCGCGTGTGGTGAGGAGAGTCTTTTGAGCCATCCGCATCCTGAACTCGGTACGCCCCCGCCGCTGGCCGAAGGTGGCCTGCGCGTCACCCCGCTCGGCGGCCTCGGCGAGATCGGCCGGAACATGACGGTCTTCGAGTACGGCGGCCGTCTGCTGATCGTCGACTGCGGCGTGCTGTTCCCCGAGGAGGAACAGCCCGGCATCGACCTGATCCTGCCGGACTTCACGTCCGTACGGGACCGCCTCGACGACATCGAGGGCATCGTCCTCACCCACGGCCACGAGGACCACATCGGCGGCGTCCCCTTCCTCCTGAAGGAGAAGCCGGACATCCCGCTGATCGGCTCCAAGCTGACCCTTGCCCTGATCGAGGCCAAGCTCCAGGAGCACCGCATCCGCCCCTACACGCTCGAGGTGGCCGAGGGGCACCGCGAGCGCATCGGCCCCTTCGACTGCGAGTTCGTCGCGGTCAACCACTCCATCCCGGACGCCCTCGCGGTCGCCATCCGCACCCCCGCGGGCATGGTGGTCCACACCGGCGACTTCAAGATGGACCAGCTCCCGCTGGACAACCGCCTCACGGACCTGCACGCCTTCGCGCGCCTCAGCGAGGAGGGCATCGACCTCCTCCTCTCGGACTCCACGAACGCCGAGGTCCCGGGCTTCGTCCCGCCCGAGCGCGACATCTCCAACGTGCTGCGCACCGTCTTCGCCGGCGCCCGCAAGCGGATCATCGTGGCGAGCTTCGCCAGCCATGTGCACCGCATCCAGCAGATCCTCGACGCCGCCCACGAGTACGGCCGCCGGGTCGCCTTCGTCGGCCGCTCGATGGTCCGCAACATGGGTATCGCCCGGGACCTCGGTTACCTGAAGGTGCCGCCGGGCCTCGTGGTGGACGTCCGCACGCTGGACGACCTGCCCGACCACCAGGTGGTCCTGGTCTGCACCGGTTCGCAGGGCGAGCCGATGGCGGCCCTGTCCCGCATGGCTAACCGCGATCACCAGATCCGCATCGTGGACGGCGACACCGTCATCCTCGCCTCGTCCCTCATCCCGGGCAACGAGAACGCGGTCTACCGCGTCATCAACGGCCTGACCCGCTGGGGCGCCCACGTCGTGCACAAGGGCAACGCCAAGGTGCACGTCTCCGGCCACGCGTCCGCGGGCGAGCTGCTGTACTTCTACAACATCTGCCGCCCGAAGAACCTGATGCCGGTCCACGGCGAATGGCGCCACCTGCGCGCCAACGCCGAGCTGGGCGCCCTCACCGGCGTCCCGCACGACCGCATCGTCATCGCCGAGGACGGCGTGGCGGTGGACCTGATCGAGGGCAAGGCCAAGATCTCCGGCAAGGTCCAGGCCGGATACGTCTACGTCGACGGCCTCTCGGTCGGTGACGTGGGCGAGCCGGCCCTGAAGGACCGCAAGATCCTGGGCGACGAGGGCATCATCTCGGTCTTCGTGGTCGTGGACGCCTCCACCGGCAAGATCACCGGCGGCCCGCACGTCCAGGCCCGCGGCTCGGGCATCGACGACTCCGCGTTCTCGGCCGTCCTGCCGAAGGTCACCGAGGTGCTGGAGCGCTCGGCCCAGGACGGGGTCGTCGAGCCCCACCAGCTGCAGCAGCTCATCCGCCGCACCCTCGGCAAGTGGGTCTCGGACAACTACCGGCGCAGGCCGATGATCCTCCCGGTGGTCGTGGAGGTCTGACCTCGCGCACGACCCCGTCGTCCGTGTGCGCCTGGAGCGGGGCGCCTCGATTTGCATCGAGGCGCCCCGCTCCAGTAGGTTTACGGCTCCACCTGATCGGGAACCCCGGTACTTCATGTGCCGGAGCCGGTCACCCGGACCGGGTGGAAACTTCCGACTCAGAACTTCTGATAAAGTCGGAACCGCCGGAAAGGGAAACGCGAGAGCGGAAACCTGGAAAGCACCGAGGAAATCGGGTCGAGAAAAGATCTGATAGAGTCGGAAACGCAAGACCGAAGGGAAGCCCGGAGGAAAGCCCGAGAGGGTGAGTACAAAGGA
>NZ_JBVIYZ010000039.1:0-29826 GCF_055592085.1 Streptomyces sp. NPDC041135 | reverse complement strand
CCGCTGGAACAGATCCCACAACTCGTCCGGCACCAGCCGTTCAACGATCCCCACCACAACCGACAGCCTACTCAGCCAAATGAGATGACCTCTAAGGACGGAATCCGCCGGAACGTTGGCCATAAAGGCGAGTTTCGCTCATCCCGGCGTCGGATGCGGCCTCTTGTGCCGGGACCCGGACCAGCATGAAGAGCACGCGCTGCACACCGTTCCCCGGATGCCCGACGGGGACCCGAGCAACGGAGGGAGACGCAGATGATCATCGATCCGCGCAACTGGTTCCCCTTCTGATCCGCCCACGGCCGAAGGCCGCCGGGTCGCCGCCCGCGACCCGGCGACCGCCCCCAACCCGAACCCACAACGAGAGGTTCCCGTGTCCCCCGTCCTCCCGCGCGAAAAAGTACGGTTCACCAGCGGTGACACGACGTGCGCCGCTTGGCACTACCCAGGCGTCAACGGTGGCTGCGTGATCATGGCGGGCGGGACCGCCGTGACGAAGGAGCCCGCCTCGAACCTCTTCGCCCGGCGCTTCAACGACGCCGGCTTCGCCGTCCTGGCCTTCGACCACCGCCGCTTCGGGGAGAGCGGCGGCACCCCGCGCCAGGTCGTCCGCTTCGCCGAGCAGCGCGCCGACTGGCGAGCCGCGATCGACTTCGCGCGCGAGCTGCCCGACGTCGACCCAGCAGGGGTCTCCCTGTGGAGTTTCTCCCTCGGATCCGGCCACATCCTTCAGGTGGCGGCGGAGAACGCGGGTCTGGCGTCGGTGATCGCGCAGTCGCCGGTCGTCGACGGCCGCGCCCTCGCACCCAACGCGCTGCGCGCCATGACGCCCCTGGCCGTGCTGCGGCTCATGGGTCTGGCGGTCGCGGACGTGCTCGGCGGTCTCGTAGGACGCCGTCCGCTGCTGATCCCCGCGGCCGGCGTACGCGGTGACGTCGCCGCGCTCACCACCCCCGACGCGATGGACGGAGGCCGCGCCCTGGACCCCGGCCAGCGTCACTCGGGCTGGGAGCAGACGGTCGCGGCGCGGATTGCGCTCCACATGGGCCGGTACCGACCCGGCCTGCAAGCCTCCCGGATCCGGTGTCCCCTCCTCATGGTGGTCTGCGACCAGGATCGGAGCACGCTCCCCGGCCCTGCTCTGCGAGCCGCCGTGGCGGCTCCCGACGCGGAGGTGCTGCACGTCGAGGGCCGGCATTACGCCCCGTTTCTGGCGGCTCACGAGGAGGTCGTCGAGGCGGAGATCGCCTTCCTGCGCAAACATCTGGACGGACGCGGCCGGACCGCCTAGAGGTTGGCGAGGAGGCTCGGCTCGCAGCAGCTGAGCTCACCTCTGTCGGTCAGAAGGGCCTCACCCACAACTCTTGACGATTGCTCCTACTCGTCGAGGGTGAGTGCAGTCCACGGTCTACCGCTTCGCGATCGACGCGTAGTTCAGGGCAGTCGGTGCCGACTGGCAACTTCGGTCTCTCCGGTCCCTCATGCTGTGCTGTGAAAACGCTCTGACCTACGGATTCGAAGACAGGGACTGAACTTGTCGTTCAACATCCGGCGTCGAACAGGTGGGACCCGCAGTGGCAGGCTGTGGTCGTGGAAAATGCGAGGGGCGACCAGCCAAGACCGCTGTCGACGTGCTGGCTTTACTGGATCGCCGTACCGACCGGGGATCAGGCGGGAGTCATTGCCTGTCTGAGTCTTGCCCGACCCGTACCCGTGACGTTCGACGAGGCCGAGGCTGTCATCGACGGGGACGGACACGGAGAGGCCGAGGACAATCCGGATGGAATGGCCCGGGTGTACGTGAGTCCTGAGATTGAGGGATGGACTCTGGTGATCGGCCCGTGGTGCGATCCATGCGATAGCGACAGAAGCGACGAAGTGCTACGTCTGTGTGTCGACCTCAGCTCCCGCTACGGAGCCGCGCAGGCGTACTACTTTGGTACACAGAACGACGGTTCGGCCTGGCTGATCGCGGAGCACGGGGTCGTGGTGCGGCGGTACTGCGAGACCGGTGAGGCCGAGGACGGACTCCTCACGCTGGGACAACCCCTTGTGCAGGAACAGGCCGAGCGGGAGCGGCTCGGCCTGCCCCCCGCCTGGGACGAAAGCGAGCGCAACGGTGAGGCCGAGGAGGAGTGGAAGTGGCGGGCGTTCGACATGGCCCCCGAGATCGCCTCGGCTCTGGGCATCAGTCCGCTCGCTCTGACCGCGGCGATGCGAGTACGCGGCGTCGGCGTTCTCGCGGAGACACCTGTTCCCAGTGACTGAGCGGTGCGTTCAGATCTCCGTAGCGGTCCTTCTCAGTTTGGTCCCCTTCTTGTGGTGGGCGGGCCGGGCGTATGCCTCGCCGGTGGTCAGGACTCTGCCGACCTCGTAGCGGGCGGCGGGCTGATTGTTCTTGCGGCCGGGTGGCCGGCCCGGTCCGGGGCGGGTGAGTTTCGGCGCCTGCGCTGGTGAGGGAGCCTTCATGTGCAGGTTCCGCAACCCGCGCCGGACGCGGGCGGGGGTGAGCTGGTTCGGTTCCGTCGGCCGCTCCCAGGGGTGGCGCAGGTCGGCGACGAGCGGGCGAGCGAGACGGAGTTGGGCGTGGGCGATGCGGATGGGCGCAGCAAGGGAGGGGACCGCCGGGGCGGCTGGAATGGTTACCTGATCGGCTTCATCATCTCGGAGCGGATCCGGAGAGTGGTCCTGGCGGCGGTCTTCAGGTCGATGTTCATCGTGGTGGCGAAGGTCATGTCCGCCACCCGGGCCCAGGTGTTGCCGTCCGCCCAGACACAGACCGGGTAAGTGAGCGTCGACCGGTCGGCCCAGGTCCGTGTCAGCACCTCGCAGTCGACCCTGATGCGGGCGCCGGACGGGGTGACCTCCTACGGCGGCACGAGTACCTTCGCTTGGGTGCTACGGGCGCTGTTGCCCGCCAGCACGCGGGCGCCCACCCGGGCGGTATTCCTGAACCGGCCGTACATGCCGTCCACGATGAGCCGTCCCCGGTCGCCGTCGCCCGGGTCGGCCTGGTAGACCGCGACGACGCCGTGGACGGCCTCGGCGTCCCAGTTGTGCCGCCGGTTCCTCTCCAGCGTCCGGCCCAAGGTCGGGGAGTCGTCCGTGGTCAGCTTGTAGCGGCCGCTGAGCAGTGTCCCCGGCACGGTCAGGGCGTAATCGGCCCTCGGGTAGCTGCTCTCGATCTTCTTTCCTACCAGTACCAGCGTCGCCAGAAGCGCGACGATCAGGAGGAAGATCCCACCGATGATCAAAGCCATGAGGCCGACCCGGCTCTTCTCCGGTGTGGGCGTGGGAGGCAAGGCGCCCCAGGGGTGGAAGGGCGTCGGATAGGGCGACTGCGGCGCTGGAGGCATGGACACGCCAGAACGGTGCTCGACGCCGGCGAGAGCCGATGCGGACCCTTCAGCGGGCATCGTCAGTTCACCCAGTGCAACACCAGTGCCGTAGTGGCCAGTCCAGGGCACGCGCAGCGCATTGCGTGAGCGACGCCGAACGCGCTCTTGAAACTCCTAACAGAATGGATCGAAGGTGGGATGGTGAGCCGGGTGACGATCTCTCGAAGCCGTTGCCACGGTGGACGGCTGTCGCCTGGGATCCGTCCAAAGGGAGGACTTGCCAGCCCATGTATGTCCGACCGCGGGCCAGCTGGTGCCCGGGGTGCCTAGGCTGTCACCGCTCGGCCGGACCCTCCTTGTCTGCGAGGATTTAGATTTGATACTGGATATATTCATCAATGGCGTAACGTATCATTCTGCGGAATGGCCGGTTGCTCGGCGAGTCATCGACGAGGTTTGCGGGAAAGTGGACAAGGGTGGCGGATCGGCCGTCAATCCGGCAGACAAGGGTGAGATTTCTGCCACGTTCACACTGTCCAGTCATCGTGTGAACGGAATCGAGGCGTTGCGGAACTGTGATAGCTGTCTGCATGTCGCTGTAAATCGTCAGACCGGATATGGCGCCCCGAAGTGGCTCCTTCCTTCGGGTTCCACCGTTTCGGTCGATTCCGCTATCGCCGAACATGTATGGATTTCCAATAACCCCACACCGCCTGACGTGGATCCATGTGTGATATCGGAGCCGAACCTATCAATCTATTATCATCCGCAAAGCGCATTGCTCATTTCTGCAGTTCGAGCCGCGACGGAAGAATTCCGTCAGACCGTGTTTGAGATCTGCCGTCTCCCGTTGCCAAGGCGGTCGTTGAATCCTCTGTGAGCGGTGTTGGGGGTGGGTATCCGTCGGACCTGACTGATGAGCAGTGGGCGCTGGTGGAGCCGTTGCTGCCGCCGGCGCGGGTGGGTCCGAAGGGTGGTCGGCGGGAGAAGCATCCGCGGCGGCGGATCGTGGATGCGATCTTGTACGTGGTGCGGACGGGGTGTGCCTGGCGGCAGCTGCCGAAGGGCTTCGCTCCGTGGCCGACGGTGTACTGGTACTTCACGTGGTGGCACGACGACGGCACCGTGGAGCGTATCCATGACGCCCTGCGCGGCCAGGTCCGCGAGGCCGACGGCCGCGACGCGGAGCGGAGCGCGGGCCTGATCGACTCGCAGTCCGTCCGCACCGCCGACTCCGCACCGCCGACACCGTCCCCGCTTCGACCAGGGGATTCGACGCGGGCAAGAAGGTGAAGGGCCGCAAGCGGTTCATCGTCACCGACACCCTCGGACTGCTGCTGGCCGTCCATGTCGTCGCGGCGAGCGTCCAGGACCGCGACGGCGCGAAGCGGCCGTTGCTGTGGACCAGGCTCGACCATCCCGGTGTCCGGAAGGTCTGGGCCGACCAGGGCTTCGCCGGCCGCTTGGTCGAGTGGGTCGCACAGATCCTCGGCCGCGATCTGGAGATTGTCCGCAAGGCCCCTGACCAGCGCGGTTTCCAGGTCCAGCCCAAGCGGTGGGCGGTAGAGCGCACCTTCTCGTGGCTTACCGCCCACCGGCGCCTCGCCCGGGACTACGAGACCAGCCCGGCCCACTCCGAGACGATGATTCGATGGGCCATGATCGGCGTCATGGTCCGCCGCCTTACCCGAGGCCGACCGGCAACCCGACCAGGCCCACGATCGCTCTCCCGCACTGAGGCGCACGGGCTCAACCGCGGTGCGGTCGAAGGCTCGTGGCTCACTTCATGAACGCGATCACCAGCGGGTCCGACTCTGGCGCGACGTAGTCGCATGTCGGGGAGTCGACGTGGCAATGATCGCTTGCGCCCGCCTCGGAGGCGAAGCCCTCAAGGTTGTCGGCGAGGAGGTCGAGAGCTTCCCGCCCTCCCTTGATCCTCAGAACCTGGGCTTCCGTGACGATCGAAACGGTGGCCCGCTCCGGATCCTCCCGAAACGCGATCTCCGACAGCGACCTCTCGTAGGGAGAGGGGCACGGGTTCTCCGAGAGATCAAAGCTTCCGGCCTTCCCCCGCAGCAGCTGCCCGAACGCCAGCAGTCCTTGACGCGTCCCGGAGAGCTCAAGCTCTTTCGTTTCCCCGCTGTACAGAACCTGCAACATCACATCCCCTCCAACCCGCCGATCGTACCGATCACCAAGAGGAATTGCCCCGCTGGCCCTTCCGCGGCGGTCGGGTCTGCGGCTCTGTGGCAGACCTCAAACGCGGTCTGAACGGGATGAAATAAGCGAAACGGATTGCAGTGTTCCAAAGGGGCCCGGCCTGCCTCGGGCCGGAAGACGGTGCGGTATGACGGCGCGGCCTGTGCTGCGGCGGCAGTGATCAGCCGATGTCTCATGCCCGTGCATGCGCGCGCTGTCGGCCCGTGGCGGGTTCATGGAGGAGCTGGCGGCCTGGGTCTTACTGTCCGGCAGCCCCCGGGGTCTGAGTCACGTTGCCGCCCCGCTCCCGCACCACCTCCAACAAACCCGAAAACCGCGCCGACCGCAGCCCCGTGAATGCCTCCCCTTCTCGGTCCGACATCCCGTCACCGAGCCGGTCCGCCGCGCGCTCCGCGCCCTGCCCAACGGACGCCCTGGCGTCCGGCCGCCACACGTGTCGTTTGCACAGCCCTGGCCGCAATGGCTCAGGCTGGTTCCTCGACGGAGTGGGAGTCGGTGAGCGTGAGTGCACCGCCTGTCGCAATCAGGCCTACGATCACCGCGAGTACGGCGTACGTGATCCGCTCGCCGTGGAAGAAGGAGTGCACGAGGTCGCTGCTCCACACGCCTGCGGGCAGTTGGGTGGTGACCAGTGCGGCGATCAGGGTGCCGACGACGGCGGTGCCGACGCTGGTTCCGACCTCCTGGGCGGTGTCGTTGAGGGCGGTGCCGATCGAGGTGCGGTTGGCCGGCATCGCGTCGACCAGGGCGATCGCGCAGATCGTCATGACGGTGCGCAGCCCGATCGTCATCACGACCATGGAGGCGGCGATGGCGGCGTACCCGTGGTCGACGCCCCAGGCGAGGCCGGCCAGGGCGGCGGCCAGACATCCCGCGCCGACCAGGCAGGCGACCCGGTGTCCGAATTGCTTGCCGAGCCATTCCGACAGCGGTGTCGCGACGATCATGGTCACGATGATTGGCAGATTAGCGAGACCCGCTCGCACAGGGCTCCAGCCGTAGGCGTACTGGAAGTGGAGGATCAGCCCGAACATCACGCCGGCCATCGCGATGGACGTGCCGATCTGGGCGATGGCCGCGCCGCGGACGGTCCCGCTGGAGAAGACTCTGAGGTCAAGCATGGGCGTGGCGCTTCGGCGCTCGTGCCACACGAACGCGACGCCGGCGGCCACGGCGCCCAGGATCGATGTGACGGTAGCTGAGGAAAGCCAGCCGTGCTCGACGCCGCTGGTCAGGGAGTAGCAGGCCAGGCCAATGGTGAGGACGCTCAGGACTGCGCCCGGCAAGTCGAGCCGGTCCTCGGTCAGGTCCTCGGGCCGGTCGGCGGCCACCCCGAGGCGCACGCCGATGGCCGCGACCAGTGCGATCGGCGCGTTGACCACGAGCAGCCACTCCCAACGCACGTGGGCGAGGGCTGTGCCGCCCAGTAGCGGGCCGAGCGCGAAGCCGGACATTCCTACGACGATCATCAGGGTCATCGCGCGCATGCGCAGCGCCTGGTCGTCGAAGAGCCGGAAGACGAGGGAGTTGGTGATGGGCGCCATGGCTGCGGCGGCAATGCCGAGCCCGGCGCGCAGCGCGATGAGCTGCCCCGCGGAGTTGACGGCGACGACGCAGAGGCTGAGCAGCCCGAACGCGGCGAGGCCGACGAGCAGCACGCGCCGTCGCCCGAGCCGGTCGGCGAGCGACCCTGCTGTGAGGAGGAGGCCGCCAAAGGTCAGCGAGTAAGCGCCGGTGACCCATTGCAGGGCGGTCGTACCGCTGCCGAGGTCGCGACCGATGGTGGGCAGTGCGATCGAGAGCAGCGTGTTGTCGACCATCTCGACGAAGAAGGCCAGGCAGAGCGCGGCCAGGGGGATCCAGGCCGCGCGCAGCGACGGATAGGTACGGCTTGAAGGTGGAGCGGAATCGGTGATGGCGGTCATGGCCGGCCCCTTTCCGAACGCCGTAACGAACGACGTTCGATGTTGGAACGAGGTTCGATGGTAGAACGCTGTTCGATGTGGAGGCAAGCTGTGATTGGATGGATGCCATGACAGGCCCGCGCACGCTTCCCACCAAAGGCTCTCCCCGCGGGCGCAAGCGTGCTTCGCACTCGCTGGATGCCGTCCTGGGCGCCGCCGTGGCCCTGCTCGACGAGGCCGGCGCACCGGCACTGACGTTCCGCGCGCTCGCCGCCCGTCTCGGCACTGGCGTCGGCACCATCTACTGGTACGTCTCGAACAAGGACGAACTGCTCGACCGCGCCACCGACCACGCGATCGGCGAGGTCCTGGCCCTCGTGGAGGCGCAGCCAGAGAGCGACGACCCGATCGCCGACCTCCGCGCGATGGCCATCTCGCTCTTCGACGCGATCGTCGACCGGCCCTGGCTGTCTGCGTACTTCATGCGCAACACCGACGTACAGGGCAACTCGCTGCGGCTGTACGAGAAGCTCGGCCAGCAGACCCTCCGCCTCGACCTCACGCCGCGGCAGCGGTTCCACGCAGTGTCCGCCATCACCAGCGTTGTCGTCGGCACGGCCGCCGACCTGGGGGCGGAGCTCCCGCAGGACGTGCTCAAGGGCAATCTGGACCGCGACGCGTACCTCGACCGCTTCGCCGAACAGTGGCGATCCCTCGACAGCGCCGAATTCCCGTTCGTGCAGCAGATCGCCGACGAATTCGCAGGGCACGACGACAGGGACCAGTTTCTCGCCGCGCTGGAGCTGACTTTGTCAGGCCTCCGCCTTCAGGCCCAGCGGCTCCCTTGATCTGGACCGACGAAGGCACAGCGCCCGCCGCCTTTCCGTAGGCCGCGCGGAGGGTTCGGTCGTTTGATGCAGAGCGTCAGCCGGTCCGTGTCACGGCGGTGTGCAGTTCGGGTACGCCGCTGGTGCGCGGTCGCCGCTCGGCGAGTTCGGTGACGATGCGGCGGATGGCGGGCCGGTCGCGGACTGCGCCTGGGCCGGCCCGGTAGGCGTCGAGGAGGCACGGGCGGTCTGTTCGGGCCGTTGCCAGGCCCACCACGCGCGGGCCATGCACGGACGCCCGCTAGACGGCCGTCGAGCGGCCCGGCACCGGGCGGGGCGACGCGGGGTTGCGGGCCAGTGCGTCGTCCAGCCCCAACAGCAGGGCGGCCGGTCCGGCGGCCGCCGTGGCGGTAAGCAGCGCACGGCGGCGCACGGGGTCCTCCTCGGCGTCGCGCAGACTGGTGTGATCCAACCGGTCGCCCGCAGCAGGAGTGCATACGCCGTTTGAGGCGGGGCCGACCCCGCAAACTGCGTCTGTCGGCCCGCCAGGGTGCTCCCGCCCCCGAGTTTGCATGGCCACGGGTTCACGGCCGCCTGGGCCGCCCGCGGTACGGGCAGGCGGCTGACCGTTCACGCGAGGTTCCGGCCGAGGCTGGCGAGCAGGTCGTCGGCGGCCACACGGAGGGCCTCACCGTCGACCAGGGCGAGCGTGGGGACGGCGGCGGTGAGCCGTCCGGTCGCCAGGAGATGGGCCACGAGGTCAGCGGCTCGCCCGTGGTCGCCCCGCATCGCCATGCCGTACGCCTGACGGGCCGGCTCCCGGGTCTCGGGAGCGGTACCGACGAGCGCTGCTACTACGGCATCTCGGTGGAACCTCCTGCCTGACCAAGCCGTCCGCGCGCACGGCGAGCCGCCCGGCCCCTTTCCCGTCCGCGCGTCCGGTCCGAGCGACCCTCGGCGAGAGGCCCGTCACTTCGGCGAGCTGACCGGGACGGCGACGGCCGGCCCGCGGCGCCGACCGGCGCCTCGGTGGCGCGAAGAGGACAGGTACCAGTCGACACCCGACACGACATCCACTCGTCGGTGAGCGGGGAGGTGGTCCAGGTGAACGCCGACGTCGTCGACAGCCCAGGGGCTGGCGGACACCCGCCGAGGTTTTCGAAGAGCAACTACGCTCGCTGCAACAGCCCAGTGCTGCAACGACTGGTTGAACCCGCCCAATATACGAGCGGGCGGTTCACCGAAGATCTGCGGCTTGAGGGCAGCAGCCCCTCGGTCGGCAGCGTCCAGCTCGTCACGGACCCGGATCGCGAGGTCCCCTTCGGGAACGCGGCCCGCGCCGCCCGCACCGTCTCCGCCGGGATCTCCCCAGATCCCTTCGGCTGCACCGACATCCGCACTCACCCCATACGACAACGTCGGCCTTCAGGACCACAACCGGTTCTTGCCGGCCGACGTCACGCAAGGCCCCGAACCGACCAACAGCATCGTTTCGGCCGGAGCGGGGCCCGTCCGCCGTGGTGCGCGCGCGTTCCCGATCCCGGCGCCGGACCGCGGCCGGGCGGCGGTCCCGGACCCCGTCCACCGCCCCTGGCATTCCGGTTTCGCCGCCCCTGCCGGACCCCTATGCTGATGGTTTGCCAGTTGCACTGCTGGCGAGGTCTTTCCACGCATCGGGGGAGTGGCGTGAGCACCGCACACGTGCCGCAGCAACCACAACCGACACCGGCGGGCGCTCCGCCGGCACCACCGCCCGCCCCGCCGCACGCCAGCGAGGCGACCCGGCTGCTGTGCGCGGGCGCCTACCTGGACTCCGGTTACCGCGACCGGGTCATCCAGGAGCTCCACCTCAACGAGCAGCGGATCGTGGCACCCTCGCTCGGCTTCGACGCGGCCCGCGTCCTCGCGCACGCCCTGCGGGCCCGGCGCCAGGAGTTGATGTGGGCCGGGCTGATCCTGGGCCTGTGGGTGATCGGACTGCCGCTCAGCGGCGGCCTGATGGCCGGCTTCCTCGGCCCCAGCCTGCTGCTCGCCGTCGCCTCCTGGGTCCGCGGCCGCCAGGCGAACCCGCCGCTGTACCGGCTGCTGGCCGCCTTCGTCCTGCGCTGGTGGGGCCGGATCATCTTCGGGCTGTTCCTGACGCTGACCCTCCTCGCCGCGTTCGGCGTCGGCTCGGACGACACCCCGTCCTACGACTCCTCCGACTCGTACGGCTCCTACGACGCGTACGGCGACTCACCCTCCCCCTCCGACCTGCTGTTCCCGGGCACGGGCGGGATCAGCGAACTCGTCGGGATCGGGCAGGCGTGGGCCACGCTCGTGCTGTTCGGAGTCATCGCGGCGTGCGTCGCGGCCCAGCGGAATCAGTTCGCCCGGGTGATGGCCGGCGAACTGTCCCCGCAGCGCTTCCCGGACGCCGCTGCCGACCCCGCGGAACAGGACGAGGGCCACAGGTTCCGGCGGCTCAAGGACCGCATCCGCGTCGAACAGCACGCGCCGCTGGTCATGTACCACGAGGCGCGCCCCTTCTGCGGCGCGGGCGCCGCCTACGACACCTGGGTCCTCGCGGTCGAACTGCGGCCCGACGAGGACAAGGAGCAACGCCCGCTCGGCAATCGCGTCGTCCTTGAGGCGATCCGGCCGCTCGTCGAACAGCTGCGGCTGCCCGCCGAGTACGCCGGCCACCTGGGCCGCGACCGGCTGCGCTGGCTGGAGATCGACGAGTGCGTGTTCCTGCCCGCCGAGGGACTGCGCCGGCGTGACGAGGCGCCGTACCACCCGCAGGCGTACGAGGACCACCGGGCCCGCGCGGTCGAGGAGGGCGCCGAGAAGCGCCGGCACTTCCTGCGGGTGCGGGTCGGCGGCTGGGAGGAGGAGCTGGTGGTCACGGTGTTCGTGCGCATCCACACCCAGGGCCGCATGCTCATGCTGGAGATCGCCCCGCACGTCCTGTTGCCGGTGCGCGAGGACTTCAAGGACGCCGACCGCACGGCCCACCGCTTCCGGCACAACAGCGTGATCGGCAAGGCCGCCTGGGCCGTCACCCGGGTGCCCGGGTCCGCTGCGCAGGCCCTGATCAGCCTGGGCCGGGGCCTGCTCTACGCCTGGCGGCTGCTCACCGGCGGCTACGCGGGCGCCCTGCCCGACGGACCGAGCCTGTCGGTGAGGGAGCTGGGCTCCGCGCCGGTCGGGTCCCTCTTCCAGGAGATGGACGTCGTCCGCTACCTCCGCGGCATGCAGGACCGGATCGCCAACGGCGTCAAAAGGGCCTTGGAGGACGCCGGCTACCAGACCGGCGAGTTCGTCCAGAAGATCGTCAACATCAGCAACGACCTGAACGTCGCGGGCAACGTCGTCGGCAGCACCTTCGCCGTCGGCAGTCACGCCTCCGCCTCCTCCACCACCGGCGGCAGCGCGCCGCAGAAGGGAACCGACACCGATGGCCACGGATGAGCCGAACGTCAGCATCGGCGGCGATGTCTCCAGGAGCACGTTCGCCATCGGCAGCCACGCCCGGGCCGTCAGCCACCACGGCACGGCCCCGCGGCGCGACGAGGCCGCCGAGGAACTGCTCCGGGCGGTACGCGAGCTGCGCGCCGACCTCACGAGGGTGCGCGCCGGCGAGCGGACGACCGCGCTGGACGCCGAACTCGCCGCGACCGAGGACGAGATCACCCGTACCGGCCAGGCCGCCCCGACCCGCCGCGAGCGCCTGCGGGAACTGCTCGCCGACTCCCAGGCCCTGCTCGGCGTCCTCGCGTCGGCCGGGGCCGTGGCCGGCCTGCTGGGGATGTGAGAGGGACACCATGAGCGGGGGAGCGCGGTACTGGAACGAGGAGACCCAGCGGTGGGAGGACGGCGACAATCCCGGGCCGGCGGCCCGGGTCACCCCGCCGCCGCCGGCCCGGCCGCACTTCTCGCCCCCCGTCTGGCCCCCCGCTGACCCCAGGACGCCCGGTCAGCCGGGTCAGCCCGGCGAGCCGGTGGACGAGGGAGGCACGCGGGGCGCGGAGGATCCAGCGGACCCGGGTCTGGGGGCCGCGGCGGGTGTCGGAACGGCAGTGGGTCCGAGGGGCCCGGAAGGCCCGGTGGGGGCGGAGGTCGCTGAGGAGACCGGCGGACCGGGGTCGGCGGGTGAGTCCGGAGGACCCCGGTCCGCGGCGCAGCCCGGCGAGGCGGAACCCGTGGGGAATCCCGGCGCGTCCTGGTCCGCGGGAACGTTCGCGCGGGGCGGGGCCGAAGCAGCCCCGCCGCGGCTGCCCGGAGTCCCGGGGCCCGCCGTCTGGCCCCAGGCCGGCGGCCCGGGCACCTGGCACGGGCCGGGCGCGGCGGCCCCGACGTCTGACATCGGTGCCGGGTGGCCGACGCCCCCGACGTCCGACACCGGTACCGGCCGACCGGTGGCCCCGGCGTCCGACACCGACACCGCGGCCGGAGCCGACACCGTCCGTCCGGCGCCGGGGATGTCTGTGCCGGCCGGTCCGGCCACCTGGCCCCCGACGGGACCGGCGGCCGACACGACCGGCGGTGTGCCCCCGGAACCGGCGGGCGGCCCGGACCGGGACGTGCCGTCGGGACCGGCGGCGCGGTGGCCGGGCCCCGGACCCTCCTGGCCGCCGGTGGACCAGCCGTCGGAGCCCGCGCGCGAGGGCGGACCGAGCCGTCGGCTCGTCTGGTCCGTGGTGGTCGGAGCGGCCGCCGTGGGGGTGGCGGTGAGCCTGGTGCTGACCCTGGTGGTCGGCAAGGGGGACGACGAGAACGGCAAGGGCGGCCACGCGGCCGCCGCGAGCGGGAGCCCCACACCCGGGCCCTCCCGGCAGACGGACCCGACCGGCTCGCCCACCCAGGACACGGCCTCGCCCTCCGCGACGGTCCCCGAACTCCCCGCGGGCTACGAGTCCCACGAGGACGACGAGGGCTTCCGGATCGCGACCCCCGAGGGGTGGACCCGCTCGACGGTGCCCTCCTCGTACGGCATCGCGGTGGTCAACTACCGCAGCGCGGACAGCGAGCACCGGTTGCAGGTCTACCAGGTGGCGGAGGAGTCGCCGGACGCCTCCTTCGAGCTGTACCTGTCCGACGAGACGCCCAAGCCGGCCGGATTCCGGCAGCTCGATCTCCAGAGCCTGGACGACGGCGAGTTCACCGGATCACGGCTGGAGTACTTGGCAGACCGCATCAAGGGCGAGCCCGACATCGGCACCTGGCACGTCTACGACGAGCGGTTCGTGGCCTCCGACGGCAACATCTACGCGGTCGCCGTGTACGGCCCCGACTCCGACGGCCGCGACGACGAGCTGGAGGTGCTGGCCACCGCGCTGAACTGGTTCTGCCCGGCCGAGGGAACCTGCGACGCGACGACGGCCGAGGGCTGATCGACATGTCTCGGGGAACATTGCCTGCGCCGCTTTCACTGACAAGCGCGCTTTTGACGAGCTGGTCCGCGCGTCACGTCCTGCCGCGGTGCGAGGTGTCCGGTGGCCCGCCGGTAGGACCGGAGCGCGGCCAGCTTGTTCTCCCACGCCTCCTCCCCGGGCTACAGACCATCCCGGCTTCCGGTGCGTCGAGCACCAGCTTGCGCCGCTTCTCCAGCTCCCGGGCCGGCAGCGCCTTCCGGCTGCTGGTGCACCCAGCGCCCAGGAGGAAATTTTTTGATGACGCCAACCTCGACCTCGACGTAACAGGGTACGGCGTAAAGGCCGGTGATCTCGTTCTCAGCCCGCCAGCGGATCAGGGCCTGGTAGCCCTCCAGCCACACCAGCGACTTCGGCCGGTAGACCCGGGTGCGCAGGAACGCCGCGATCGTCGCGGCGTCGCGCGGGCTGGAGAGATGGAGCAGAGCCGCTTCGGCGGCGGGCTGCGTGTCGTCGTCCTTCTGGCCCTCGCCGTCGCCAGGCCCTCGCGGGCCTGCTACGCCGCGAACGTCGAGGCGACCGCCCAGGCGGCCCGGCACGTGGTCTTCGACATCGACCTCGACCTCGACATGGTCAGCCTCCCGGACGCCTCCGCCTTCCTCGGCCCGCTCCTGGCCCTTGCCGTCGTGGCTGCCGGGACAGAGCCTGCCCGAGTCGGCCTGGCCACTGTGGCAAAGTCAGGAGCACTCTCCGCGTAGGGACGGGACTTGGCGGCGGCGCTCAGACCGTCCCGGGTATCACGAGCCCCGACTCGTACGCCACTATCACCAGCTGCGCCCGGTCACGTGCCCCCAACTTGCCCATGATCCGGCTGACATGGGTCTTCGCGGTGAGCGGGCTGAGCCCCAGCGCTTCGGCGATCTCGGTGTTGTTGAACCCGCGCGCGACCAGGGTGAGCACCTGCCGCTCCCGCTCGGACAGCCCGTCCGGGCCGCCCACCGCTGACATCGACGTGTCGGGTGCGCGCAGGAAACGGGCGATGAGCCGCGAGGTGGGTCCTGGCGAGAGCAGGGAATCCCCGGCGGCCACGGTCCGGATGGCGTCGAGGAGTTCGGCCGGCCGGATGTCTTTCACCAGGAAGCCGGACGCCCCGGCCCGCAGCGCATCGACGATGTGCTCGTCGGTGTCGTATGTCGTCAGGACGAGTATCTTCACGCCCGCCAAGTCCTCGTCGGCGGCGATGAGCCGGGTCGCCTCGATGCCGTCCAGGTCGGGCATGCGGATGTCCATCACGACGAGGTCGGCCCTCGCGGAACGGGCGAGGTCCACGGCCTGCCGCCCGGTGCCCGCCTCGGCGACGACCTCCATGTCCCCGGCGGACGCGACGAGCATCGCGAACGAGGCCCGTACGAGGGTCTGGTCGTCGGCGAGCAGTACGCGGATCGGCATCGGGGCAGTCACGAGGGTTCCTCCCGGGGCAGCGGCAGCTCGGCGGTCACTTCGAAGCCCACGGTGGGACCCGGTCCGGCGTCCAGTGTGCCGCCCACGCTACGGGCCCGCTCACGCATCCCGACGAGCCCGAACCCCGGCGTGCCGCCGACGGCTCCCTGTCCGTGCCCCACCTCGTTGCGCACCGCGCTGCTCACCCCGGGGCCCGTCCCCTGCCCCGCCCCGTCGTCGGCGACGGTCACCCGCAGGATCCCCTCCACCGCCCGCAGTCCCACCCGGACGGTCAGGTCGTCGCGGCCCCCATGGCGTACGGCGTTGGTGAGCGCCTCCTGCACGATCCGGTAGGCGGCGGCGCCCACCGAGGGCGGTAGGCCGTCCGCGTGGACGGACAGTTCGACCTTGGCCCCGGCCACCCTGGCCGCCTCCGCGAGCGCGCCCAGCCCGTCGAGCCCGGGCAGCGGCCCGCGCCCGTCCGGTGAGCCGAGCCCGGAACCGGAACTCGATCCGGAGCTGGCTCCGGCTCCGGCCACCCACTCCCCTTCCCCTTCGACACTTCCGCTCACCTCGTTCGCCCGCAGCACCTCCAGTGTCGTACGCAACTCGCCCCGGGCCGTCCGGCAGGTCTCCGCGATGTCGTCGAGCACCTGGGCGACCGCCTCGCGGTCGAGCCGGTCCGGATCCGCGGTGAGGACGTGGGCCGCCACCGACGTCCGCACACCGATCAGGGTGATGCTGTGCGCGAGCAGGTCGTGCAGGTCGCGGGCGATCCGCAGCCGCTCCTCGACGACCCGGCGCCGCGCCTCCTCCTCGCGGGTCCGTTCGGCCCGCTCGGCCCGCTCGACGATGGAGGCGACGTACTGGCGGTAGAAACGGGCGTCGACGCCGAAGAACAGAACCGCGATGACCCAGCCGAAGATCCGCAGGAGCTCCAGTGCCCCGTCAGGGTTGGTGAAGCTGTTGATGATCAGTGTCGGGCCGAGGACGACGACAGCGGTGAGCAGCGAGCGGCGTACCGTGCCGGTCGCCGCGACCGTGTAGAGCGCCAGGAGGGTCGCGGGGATCGGTACGGCGTGGTTGTAGTCGAGGACGTGGTACGGGGTGACGCAGGCCGCCACCGCGAGCAGCACGAGCAGTGGACGGCTGCGCCGCCACACGAGCGGCACATGGGCGCCGGCCAGCAGGGCCCAGGCGGGCGGACCGAGCGGGAGTCCGTCATCTACGAGCAACGCGAGGATGACGGCCAGTACGGCGACACCCACGGCGAGGAATGCGTCGTTGCGGGTGCGGTGCGGCGCGGTGAGCGGGTCCCGGTTGACGACCGCCATGACGCGCTCGATCCGGCGGGGCCGCGCGTCAGCCCGTACGACGGCGGTTCCCTGGTCCCCGGCTGAGGTCGCTCCCCGATCTTGCACGACTCCATCTTCCGTCATGGGGGCGCCCCTCCGGCAGAAAGCAGGAGAGGCACCCGGTCGGCTGGGGTGAGCCCGGCAGGTCAGGGCGCGCCGACTTGTTCCGGCTGCCGCGGCGGCTCGGTCGGTTCGGACGGCCCGGCGCCGGGCGCGGGTTCGCGGGAGAGGCCGCCCGGCCACCACATCTTCCGGCGCAGGGCGACGCTGGCACTGGTCACCAGATACGTCCGTACGAGGAAGGTGTCGAGGAGTACGCCCACGGCGATCACGAAGCCGAGTTCGACGAGTTGCACAAGCCCCATGTTCATCAGCACGGCGAAGGTCGCAGCGAGGACCAGGCCGGCCGAGGCGATGACGGCGCCTGTGCTCCGCAGGGCGGTGAGCGCGGCGGCGGCCGGTTCCGCGCCGGCCAGGGACTCCTCCCGCATCCGGTGCATGAGGAAGATGCCGTAGTCGACGCCGAGGGCGACGAGGAACACGAAGGACAGCAGCCCGAGCCCCGGATCGGTTCCCTTGAGGCCGAGGACCGGCCCGAAGGCCAGCCCGCCGATCCCGAGGGCCGCGCCCCAGACCGCGACCACGGCGGCCACCAGGATGAGCGGCGCGACGAGACTGCGCAGCAGGACGAACAGGATGAGCAGCACCGAGACGAGGACCAGGGGTACGACGATCTTCGTGTCCCGGCTGTTGGTGTCCTCCAGGTCGATCTGCTCGGCGCTGTCCCCGCCCACGTACGAGCCCTTCAGCTTGCTGCGCAGGGACTTGATGGTGGCGGTCTCTCCCGCCGACTGGGGTGTGTCCTTCGCGATGACGGAGATCTCGGCCCAGCCGTCTGCGGTACGGCCCTTCTCGGCGCTCCCGACTCCCCGGGTGTCCCGGATCGTCGCGAGGGTCCGGTCGACGCGGTCCGCCGGGGTGATCACGTCGATGGGCTGGGTGCCGCGCTCGGGGTAGGCCCGGGCCAGGGTCTCCATGGCGGTGACGGACTCCGGCTTGGTGACGAAGGAGTCCTCCTGCTTGACCGGTCCCGGCAGGTTGAGCGTGCCGAGGGCGAGTGCGCCGAGCAGGACGGCTCCGGTCGCGAGCACGGTCAGCGGCCTGCGTCCGGCGGAGTCGCCCATCGCGGCGAAGAGGCTCCGCCGCTGTGTGGGTTCGCTGCCGTAGGCCGGTACGAGCGGCCAGAACACCCGCCGCCCGAGCAGTACGAGGACGGCGGGGAGCAGTGTCAGCATCGCGATCAGCGCGCACAACACACCGACCGTGCCGAGCGGGCCCATGCCGCGGCTGCTGTTGAGATCGGCGGCGAGCAGGCACAGCAGACCGGCGGCGACGGTGCCGGAGGAGGCGAGCACAGCGGGCCCGCAGCCGCGCAGGGCGGCGACCATGGCCTCGTACGGGCGCTCGATGCGCCGCAGTTCCTCCCGGTAGCGGGAGACGAGCAGCAGTGCGTAGTCGGTGCCCGCGCCGAACACGAGGATCGTCATCACTGCGGAACTCTGGCCCGTGACGGTGGTACCGAAGGCCTGGTTGAGCCCGTACGCGACGCCCATCGACATGAGGTCGGCGATGCCGGCGACCACGAGCGGCACGAGCCACAGCACCGGGCTGCGGTAGATCAGGATCAGCAGGAGGGCGACGACGGCGACGGTGGTGTAGAGCAGTGGCCCGCCGAGTGAGTCGTAGACCTTCCCGGCGTCGGTGCCGAGCGCTGCGGTGCCGCCCACCTCGACACTCAGCCCGTCCTGGCCGCGGGCGATGCCCCGGACGTCCTCGACGAGCGCGTCCCGCAGCTTCTCGTCGTGCCCGGGCTCGTTGCTGACGACGGGGTACATGAGGGTCGTACCGTCGTCGGACGCAATCCCCTTGGGCACTCCGCCGACCAGCTCATGCGCTTCGGCGATCTTCTCGACCTGCCCGGCCGCCACCCGCCGGTCGTCGGCGCTCAGCCCGGCGCCCCGGTGATACACGATCACCATCTCGGTGCTCTCGCCCCCGGGCAGTGCGTCCTGTATCCGGGCCACTTGGGTCGAGTCGGCGCTGGAGGGCAGGTAGTCGGTGGCCCGGTCGTGCTGCACGTCGGCGAGCTTCGCCGCGAACGGGCCGACCAGCACGAGCAGGGCCACCCATAGCCCGAGCAGCGCCCAGGGCACGGCCCGCCTGCGTCCCACACCCTTCGTGGGTGTCTTCCCGACCGTCATGAGCAGATCTCCCTCGCTACGACGACTACCGTTTCAGCTGTCAGCCTTCCGGCACGGGGAGGGGTTTACGTCGGACGGGAGGGGGAGCCTGCGGGTACTGCCTGGGATGGCGGGGGGTGCGGATTACTCCCTCGGGAGTAAGGGGAGCCGCGGGTGCGTGGTTCGCCTGCGGGTGGGTGGGGGCTGGTCGCGCAGTTCCCCGTTCCCCGCGCCCCTGAAAAACGCGGCTGCGCCAGTTTTTCGCCTTCAGGGCCTGCAGGGCTTTCAGGGGCGCGGGGAACGGCACGATCCTTGGCCTTCAGCCTGGATCATTCATGAGTCCTGGGGGGGGACAGGTGAGGGCCTAGAGATCGTCTTCAAAGGTGATCAGGTGATGAGAGATCATTCTGGTCATGGTGCGTGGTCATGAGCTTTCGGATGCCGAGGGGCCGTGTTGTCGCGGTTGCTGCCGAGTTCGGGGACTGCGGGGCGGCCCCGTTGGCGTGATGTGCCGGAACGTTATGGCTCTTGGCAGACCTTGTACACGCGTTTTCGCAGGTGGGCACTGGACGGGACGTTCTCGCGCATGCTGCGGGCCGTCCAGGCGCAAAAGGACGCGGCCGGGGACATCGACTGGCTGGTGTCGGTCGACTCCACCATCGTTCGGGCCCACCAGCATGCCGCCGGCGGCAAAAGGGGGCGGTCGACAAGGACGCAGGGGGTGATCACGCCCTTGGCCGATCCCGTGGTGGACTGAGCACGAAAGTCCACCTGGCCTGCGACGGGCGCGGCCGTCCTCTCGGCTTCGTCTTATCGGGCGGCAACGCCAACGACTGCACCGGCCTCGAGCAGGTGATGGACTCGATCGGCGTGCCCAGGAGCTCCTACAAGGACCTCGGTGTCCAGGTCGACCCCGAGGCGTTCGGCTTCCCGGGTTCGTCGGTGGTCGTGACGGACGACCTGGGCAGGGTGTTGCTGCTGGCCCGTGCAGACACGGGCGGGTGGGGGCTGCCTGGCGGGCTGATGGACCCCGGCGAGTCCTTCGAGGACACCGCCCGCAGAAAGGTGCTGGAGGAGACGGGACTCGTCGTCGGCGAACTCGTCATGCTCGGCCTGTTCTCCGGCGGGCCGCAGTACTTCTACCGCTACGCGAACGGCGACGAGGTCCACAACGGCACCGCGGCCTACGTGACCTCCTTGCCGGCCGGCGCCACCGTGGTCCTCGACCGGGTCGAGAACACCGAAGCCGCGTTCTTCGACATCGACGCCCTGCCCGCCGACGTCATCGCGCCGGAACGCCGATCCTCGACACGTACCGGGACGCGTGCCGGGGCCGGTCGGTCGCGCTCACGGCGAAGGCGACGGGAGAGTGGTGACCGACTATCTGCCCTGGCTCGACAGGATCCTGGACCGGGCGGACGAACTGGCTCTGCGGTACGCCGGTTCCGGCGGCGCCGTCGAGGTCGTCGGGGTCAAGGCCGAGGACCGCAACCAGATCAGCACCGCAGCCGACCACGCCATCGGGGAGATGATCGTCACGGCGCTCGGCCGGGACTTCCCCGCCGACTCGATCATCGAGGAGGAGAGCGGTGTGCGGGCGGCTTCCGGCCCGGTCACCTGGATCGTCGACCCCTTGGACGGCATGAGCAACTATGCGGCGGGCAGCCCCCTCTACGGCGCGATGCTCGCCGCGGTGGACGACCGTGGCCTGCTGGCCGCGGGCATCACCCTGCCGGCCCTGGGACGGCGGTACCTGGCGCAGCGTGGCCGAGGGGCGTTCCGCGACGGCGCCGCCTTCCGTACCCCCGCTTGCACCGGACTGGAGGGCCGTCTGGTGGCGTACGGCATGGACAAGGCCGGCCCGGAACGGATGGCCGAGGACGCCCGGCTCATGACCGCCATCGCCGGGCAGTGCCTCGGTACACGCGCCAGCAACAGCGTCTTCGACGCCGCCCTCGTCATCGACGGCGCCTATGCCGCGGGTGGGGCGTGGGCCCCCGCGAAGGGGTCGGTGGGGCCCGCGCTGATCTCCGAGCCAGCGTGAGCCCCGCTACGAACTGTGCGCACACGGCGCGTACGGCATATGTGCGCTTCCCGCGCGCGTTCCGCGAGAGCCAGACCTGTGCTTCGTATGCGGAGGCATGAGGACGAGTGAGCCGTGGTGCGGCGTTCACTTCTGCCGAGGTAGCCGTGCGTCTGTGAGGTGCCCTACCCCTGGTTCGGAGGACAGGTCTCGGGACTTGTGCGGATGAGCAGGGGCCGGATCTGGGCGGCGGCGAAACCGGGTCGGAGCTCCTGGCCCACGCCCGGTCTCGCCGCCGATACCCCGCACCGCTTCCCGCTGCCGGCCCCCGTCCGAGCCTTCCGAGTCTCTCTCAAGGGGACCTGCCTGGACTGGGGCATCTGCACCTGTGCCTGTACGGGCGGCACGACCCCGCGGACCTGGTGGATCATCCCTAGCAGCTCGCGCTCCGCCGGACACTACTGGGTGCGCAGCGCCGAGGCCGCACGCGCCCTGGCGGCCCAGCCTGCCGGGATCAGCGCGCCCAGCATCGCGATCACGACCCCGCCGAGCCCCAGCAGGAGCAGCTGGAAAGGCCCGTACACCTCGAGGACAAGCGACGGCAGGCTGGTGCCCACGGCACTCCCCATCACCGGCATGACGACGCTGTGCAGCGCGTACCCCGCCGGCACGCCGATCAGCCCGCCGATCACGCCGATCACGGCCACCGAGGCGAGCACGAGACCCATGGTCTGCCGCGGCGTCATGCCGATCGCCTTACAGACGCCCAAGTCGTGGATGCGTTCCCTGGTGTCGAGAACCACTGAGTTGAGTACGCCGAGGCCGGCCACGGTGATCAGCATGAGGGTGAGCATCGCCGCTATTGCGGCCATGATGAGGATGGCGCCGTCCTGCCCCTCTTCGGTGCTGGTCGTGGCGTCGCCGCCCAGCGGCTGTACGACCGCGGCGACCTTCTGGGCGTACTCGTCGGCGGAGACGCCGGACTTCGTTTCGACGAGGAAGGTACTGGGCTCGGCCGACTCGAAGTCGGCCATGTCCGCGTGGACCTCCAGCTGGCTGCCCGAGGTGTCGAAGGACTCGCCCACGATCCGCAGGTTCGCAGTCTCCTTCTCGAATGTCACCCGCACCGTGTCACCGATCTTGGTGCTGGTCCTCTCCAGGAAGCGCGAGGGCACCACGATCTGCCCCTTACCGGTGATCCAGTGCCCGGAGAGCATCTCGTAGCTGCCGGAGCGCGAATCACCCTCGTAGAGGCTGGCCCGAATCGAGCCGGAGACCCCAGCCACGGCGACCTCGATCTGGGCCTTGCCGTAGTACGACTCCATCCCCGGCTGCGACGTGACGGCGGACCGCACCTTCTCCGGGTCGGCCATCTTGGGCTTCTTGGACGTGCTCGCCGCGCTGACCGTGACCGCGGCGCGGTTCTCAGGGTCCTGCGAGGCGCCGATCGCGTTCAGGGACGAGGTCAGCCCCACCGCGAACGTCGCCGCGGCAGTGCCGAAGGCCACCGCGAGCAGCATCGCGAGGGTACGTACCGGATGCGTGAAGGGGGCGGCGAGACCGTAGGTCACCGGCCGCGGCAGCGGCAGCATCCCCATCACCCGGTGCGCCCACCGACCGCGCCCCGTGCGCGGCGCCCGGCCGACCGCGATGGCCTCGACCGTCCGCAGCCTTCCAGCCCGCAACGCGGGAATCAGCGCCGCGAGCCCCACGACGACCAGGGCGGCGGCCGGCACGGCAACATCTACCCACCAGGCCACCGAGAGCGAGACGCCGCCGTACACCGACTCGGTGTCGGACAACAGCGGCACTGCCAGGAGGTTGCCCAGGACGACACCCAGGGCGATGCCGACGACGGCCGGGATCAGCGCCTGGGCCACGTAGGCGCGGACGACCTCGCGCGGAGTGAAGCCGATGGCCTTGAGGATGCCGATCCTGCGCAGGCTGGTGCCGACCGCACCGCTGATCACGCTGCTGACGATGATCACCGACATCACGATGCCGAGTGCGCCGAAAGCCATCACGAACGGGACGGTCGCCGCCGCACCCTGATCAGCGGCGCGCTTGGTGTCCAGCCAGGACTGGGTCCCGAGGAGCGCTCCGGACCCCACGGAAGCGGCGAGCTTCTTCCGGTCGGCGAGGATCTGCTGCTTCGTGCTCGCGGAGTCGAAGCGGTAGAGCATCTGACTCGAGACCGGGTTGCCCTTCGATCCCAGCGCGTAGACCTGCGCGGGGGCCGCCCAGGCGTCGGCGGTCTTGCTGGCCGACACGGCGAAGCCGACGATCGAAAGGGTCGGAGCGTCCTTGGCGTTCGACGTCCTCATGGGGGTGCCGATCTCGATGGCGGGCCCCTCGAACGACGCGTCGAGTACGATCCCGCCGGGCTTCTGCGCCCACCGGCCCTCCTTTAGATCCACCCGGTCCACGGCGCCGTCAGGACCGGGCCGTCCTACCAGGGTCAGCGTCGGCAGCTGGAAGCCCGACCGGTCCACCGGGCGGACCGCCGTGGACGGGTACGGTCCCGCGCTCGCGGCGACGCCGGGCAGCTTCCTGGTCTTCGCCAGCTGCGCCGCACTCGCCTTGGCCGGATCGAACTGCGCGGTGATGTGCGAGCCCTGCTGCTTCTTGAAGGCCTTGTCGAAGGGCGCGGCCGCGGCGACCATCAGCGACCCGGCGACCACGGCCGAGGCCACGGCCATCATCGTGGCCACGGCGATCACCACGGTCTGCACCCGCCGTCGGTCGACGCCGGAACGTACGACCCGGCCCAGCGCGCCGGTACCGAACAGGCTCATCGGACGGCCTGCGCGTAAGAGTCGAGGGCGACGTGACCGTCGACCAGGTGAACAGTGCGGCTCGCGCACGCCTCCGCCAGCGTCAGGTCATGTGTCACCAGCACGATGGTCTGCCCGGCGCGGTGCAGATCCATCAGCAGATTGCGGACGCCGTGGCCCGAGGCGGTGTCGAGCGCACCAGTGGGCTCGTCGGCGAGCAGCAGCGCGGGCCGGTTGACCAACGCCCGGGCGACTGCGACCCGTTGCCGTTCACCTCCGGACAATCGGCCCGGGTAGGCGCGGGCATGCTTCAGGATGCCCAGCATTTCCATGAGCTCACCCGCGCGGGCCGCGGCCTTGCGTCGACTGGACCCGGTCAGCTGGGCCGGGAGCTGAATGTTGTCGGTGACGGTGAGGTCGTCGAGAAGATTGAAGAACTGAAAGGCCATGCCGATGTGCTCGCGACGGAACTTGGCGAGGGCATGCTCGCTCAACTGGTCGATCCGTCGCCCCGCCACGATCACGGCGCCATCGGTCGGCTTGTCCAGGCCAGCGACAAGGTTCAGCAGCGTGGACTTGCCGCTGCCGGAAGGGCCCGTAACGGCAAGGGCCTCACCCTTGGCGACGCTGAGCGTGAGCGGTCCGAGCGCCGGCGCGCCAGCACTGTCGTAGCGCTTCGCCACACCCTCCAGTTCGATCACTTGATGCATATGAGTTGTCCGTTCTTGCGGTCGCGAGAGGCCCATGCCCTTGCCGGTCCTGCGAACCTACGAGGGGCCGCATATGGGGCGCGTCGGCCGCGGAACCAACATCAGGTCCTTCCTGCGGAGGATTCGGCCGTGGAGTCATCCCTGAGAAGGAGGCCTATAGGGCAATGCCCCGGCCGGACAGGTGGACGCGGGCCGGGCGGCGAGCGCAGCACAATGCACAGATGGCGACGGAAGATCGGCGTAGTTGGCATCGGCAGCTCATCGACGCGCTGAGCCCGGAGGCGAAGGCCGCTCCGCTGACCCGGCGAGCGGTGCGCGCCGATGTGGTGCTGGCGTTGGTACTGACCGTCATTGCCCTGTTCGTGGCGGTGCGCTATCCCGGCGACGGGCCAGTGAACAGCAGCCCCCCTGCGGTCGTCGTGGGGACCGGGGTCCCGGCCCCGCCCTCGCCGCCCGACCCTGGTCAGGTGCCCGTGGAGGAGGAACCCTCCTCGGTGCCCTGGGCCCTGGTAGTCCTGTCGACGCTGCCGCTGGCAGCCCGGCGCCGGTATCCGCTGACCTTGTTCTTGGTGGTGCTGGGCGCAGCACTGGCCATCGGCAGATCCGCCTCCTGGATCACTGTCCTGGCCTGTGTCATCGGCGCCTACAGCGCCGTCGTATACAGCCGTTACCGGATAACGGCGATCGCCGTCCTCGTGATCGCCGCCGCGCTGTCCGGTTTCGCATTCCGCAACGCGGACCCCGTGCTCCCCGGATGGTCCAGCCCGGGCTTCGTGCTCCTGGTGGCCGGGATGCTGGCCAGCCTCGTCCGCCTTCTGCAACTGCGGCTGGCGTCCAGCCGGGACCGGATGACAGAACTGCAGGCCGCTCAGGAGGAGGCCACGCGCCGCGCCGTCGAGGAGGAGCGTGCCCGCATCGCCGCCGAACTGCACGACGTCGTAACCCACAATGTGAGCGTGATGGTGATCCAGGCCGGCGCGGCCCGCAAAGTGATGGACATGGCGCCCGAGCAGTCGAAGGAGGCACTCCTGGCCGTCGAGGCGGGCGGTCGGGCCGCCATGGCCGAACTCCGTCACGTAATGGGCCTGCTGGCCGCCCCGGACCACGAGGGGCCCAACGGCCTGGAGCCCCAACCCGGGCTCTCACAACTCGAGGCGCTCGCCGCACGAGTACGCGCCGCCGGTACGCCCGTGAGCGTCGCGGTGTCGCTCCCGCCGGATCCGCTGCCACCGGGGCTGGACCTCGCGGCATACCGCGTCGTACAGGAGGCACTGACCAACACGATCAAACATGCGCGCGGCGCGCAGGCGTCCGTCGCCATCGGCTACACAGACGCCTATCTGGAGATCGATATCACGGACACCGGCGGCACCAAGGATTCCCCGCCGACGCAGAACAATGGCCGTGGCCACATGGGGCTGCGCGAACGGTTGGCCGTCTACAAGGGCGAGCTGACGGCCGGACCAACCAACGCGGGCGGCTACCGGGTCACCGCCCGCCTCCCGCGGAGCACCGTATGAACAAAGACCAGCCACCGCTACGTGCCGTCATCGCCGACGACCAAGCCCTCGTACGCACCGGCTTCAGAATGATCCTGGCCGCGGACGGCATCGAAGTGGCGGCCGAGGCCGCCGACGGGGCCGAGGCTGTCGCAGCGGTCCGCCGTACGCGACCCGACGTCGTCCTCATGGACATCCGGATGCCGCAGATGGACGGCATCGAGGCCACCAGGCGCATCATCGGCGACGTTGGCCTGGCCGAAACCCGGGTCATCATCCTCACCACATACGACCTCGACCACTACGTCTACGCCGCGCTCACAGCCGGCGCCAGCGGCTTCCTGCTCAAGGACGTCACCCCCGAACATCTGGTCTCCGCCTTGCACCTGGTGCAGACCGGCGACGCTCTCCTCGCGCCCACGATCACTCGTCGGCTGATCGAGCGCTTCGCTCATCACGACGAACCGCAGACCATCGCCCCGCACCGCGATCTGTCCGGCCTGACCCCACGCGAGCTCGAGGTGCTCCGCCTCCTCGCGACGGGCCTCAGTAATGCCGAACTCGCCTCCCGGCTGTTCCTCAGCCCGACCACGGTCAAGAGCCACGTCGGCCGCATCGTGTCAAAGCTGGACCTGCGCGACCGCGTCCAGGCCGTCGTCTTCGCCTACGAGACGGGGCTGATCGCCCCTGGCGGGGGCGCCTAGCTAGCTAGTGTTTTGTCCGGGAAAGTTCGCCGAGGCGATAGCTTCGCCTCGATAGTCTCCACGGCATGATCGACTCATACGCGAGCTCCGATGATGCTGCAGTCGCGATAGCCGGGGCGCGGGCTGGCGCGGACGTGATCCGCGACATGTACGGCCAGCGGCTCAGTCGCATCGACAAGGGTGCCGGGGACTTTGCCACCGCCGCCGATGTGGAGGCAGAGGAGGCGATCCTCGGCGTCATCCGTGCCGCACGGCCCGGTGATGCGGTGCTCGGTGAGGAAAGCGGGCAGCAGGGTGCCGCCAACGCTGTGCGGCAGTGGTTGGTGGACCCCCTGTGCGGCACGCTGAACTACGCCGTCGGCACTATGCTGGTGGCCGTCAACGTGGCACTGCGCGATGGGGCGGCGGCGGTGGCCGACCCCTTCAGCGGCGAGGTCTTTTTCACCGATCGGGAGACCGCCTGGGTGCGGCGTGACGGGGTCGACGACGCACTGCTGAGGCCCACGCCGTCTACCCGATTGGTGGACGTCAACCTGGATCCGCCGTTCAGAGTGCGCCGGGATTCCGGGCCGTGGATCTACTGGCCTGCCCTGAGTTCGTCGAGCGTTTCCGGCCGCGCGTCGTGTCCACGACGCTGGCGCTGGCCTGGGTGGCTGCCGGCAAGCGCGCCGCGTATGTCACTGATGGCGGCGACCTATCCGGGAGCGTGCATTTCGCGGCCGGTATCGCTCTGTGCCGGGCTGCTGGCTGCGTTGTCACCGGGATCGACGGTGTCCCGATTGACCAGGCGGGCCGTGGGCTCGTGGTCGCAGCCGACGAGGAGACCCACGGGCTGCTGATGTCGATGATGCGCAGCCTTCCAGACGATTGATACCAAGGTCAGTGGTCGTAGCCGGTCAGTGACCGGATGACTGGTTGGTGGGTGTGGTGGTTGTGCCAGATCGCGGGCCTCGGAGCCGAGGACCGGCACCGACGTCCTCACCTCCCTGGCCCGCTGCGCCTGCACCCGCCTCGGCTATTCGCGTTCGAGGAAGATCCTGCCGCAGGACCCGCGCTGTGCTGCTGCTGCAAACCCGGCGAGACCGCCAGACTGATCTACCGGCCCCGTCATCTGCTACTGGGGCACGGAAGAGCTTCTCCTGGCAGGACTACCGAGACCTGCTGGTGAGGTCCTCCTCACCGCCGAAGAGGCCGGCACACGCCTGAAGGTGCGGCTGCGCCGGCAGCACCGGAATGACGATCCCGCCCGCCCGATGCGCCTGTGGGTCGCCCAGGACGAATCGGCCCTGCGCCGTGTCGTCGGCAGCCCGGACGTCATGCGTGGACAGCTGGAGCACCTGAACGCGCTCGGCACCGAGCCGCACATCACGGTGCAGGTCCTCCCATACACCGTGGGCGCCCATCCGGGCCTGACAGGACAGTTCTCCCTCCTGCGCTTCGCCGACAGCTCCGTGGCCACGGTGGTGTATCTGGCCGAAGACGTTCACTCTGCACGTCTACTACGGCGGGCAGCACCTGCGGCACCCACACCGCCCGGCTCGCCGCTGCCCCGGCCCTGACGGCCCCGCAGTCTCCAAGCGCCCGGACGGAGGGACGTGACGGACCTCCGGCCGGGCGCCTGGCCTTCTTTCACGGCTCGCGCGGCGCTGGCTGCGGGTCGCCGCACTCGGCGGCCAGGGGCCTCGGCTCCGGCTCGCGCGGCCGTGGCACGGTCCTCGGTGTCCTGCGCGAGGTAGCGCGAGGACTCATCGCCCGTGGCGTCCACGAGCCGATGCAGCAGCTTCGCCCGCCGCTCCAGATAGGCCATGCGCTGATCCGTCGGGCCCATCACGTAGTTCTCGGCGTCGTTCAGCAGCCTCACCAGCTCGGCCACCAGCATCCTGTCCGCCGCCTGCCCCGCAGTGGCCGCAGCGGTCATGACGGCTGCCCGGCGAGCGCGGCCAGACGCTTAAGCTCGTCCAGGCCGTGGTTGTAGCACCGCCCGCACACCAGACGGCGCTCGTTCCGCTTCTCCGGCAACCGGATGTCGTACGGCAGCCGGTTCACGTTCTTGCCCTCGCGCAGGTCCCAAATCGCACTCCGCGCAGACCAGACCCGATACGCGGGCCTGCTTCTTCGACCAGGCGGGCCAGTCCGCCGACAATGCGAGGCTGAGCACCGCCATGCCCTCGGCCCGCGGCTGGCACAGGTGGAAGGCCCAGCCCGGACAGTCCTCGGGGATGTCGGCGATGGTCTCCTTCAACGAGGACCTCCACCGCACCAGGTACGTCAGGTCGTTGCGGGCGATGCGGACCTCCTCCCCGCGCCGCATCGCCTTGCTGTAGGAGCTGGCGAGCGGGAAGCGGAAAGCCGTCACGATCGTGTGCGGCACTTCCAGCAGGTCCAGATCCCGGCCGATCTCGGCGGCGGTGGCGTTCCACTCACCGCACCCGGCCTCGCGCCACAACGCCAGGCCGTCGCCGTTCAGCACGCCGGAGGACGTGATCGTGCTGACAATCCGCCGCTGAGCGGCCCGCACTTCCGGGGACACTGCCTCTGCCATCGACTCGCCCGCCTCTCGTCTCGGCGCCCGGTCGGGCGTCTTGCGTGCTGGTCAACGACCGGCCCATGACGAGCCGAAACGAACGGCAGTCAGACCGACCTTCACCGCTGGTCATCAGCAAGCTCGCCGATCATCGCAGCGCCACCCTGCCCGCCCCGTCCTCACCGGTCGCGACCCTCAGCAGAGGCGACCCCAAGAAGCAGGACAGACACCCGCCGCTCCACGGCAGTCGTCACCCAGCGGCGCAAGCCGGAGCCAAGCCCATATACCGATTCTGCGCCTCGAAGTCAGCCGGTGTCATCGTCATGCCGCAGTAAGCCCAGGAGCCGGAAGCCGGAGGGCTCACGGGTTGTGCGGGCAGCGGGCCGGGGATGCTGCAGAGCATTTCCGGGCAGGCGACAGGCGACGACTTCGGCGTTCTGAGGGTTCGGATCGAGCCCGCTGACGGCGTCACCGTGCTGCGAGAGGTCTCCCACCACACCAACATCAAACTGTCCCGGATCGCGCAGTACGTCCTCGCGCACGGCCGGGGCGCGGCGCTGCCCGATGTGGTGCGCGGTGGGAGCCTTCCAGTTCGCCCACCCCACCACAATGCGCACGAGGCAACTCAAGACGGGGCGAACGTTGCCTGATACGGCACTAGCCAGCTATTGACTGGCGAGCGAGGGGTTTCAGGCGGTGGTGCGGTTGCCCTGGCGTGCGGCGAGCGCGGCGTCGGCGCCGGAGTAGGCGGGCAGGAAGGTGTCCATCCCGGTGACGCTGAGCAGGCGGCTCAGCCGGTCGGGGATGGCCGCCAGGGTAAGGGAGCCGTCGGCTTCCTTGGCGCAGCGCCAGATGCCGACGAGGGCGCCCAGTCCTGAGGAGTCGCAGAAGGTGACGCCTGAGAGGTCGGCGAC
>NZ_JBVIYZ010000038.1:0-32661 GCF_055592085.1 Streptomyces sp. NPDC041135 | reverse complement strand
CGACTCTATCAGATCTTTTCTCGACCCGATTTCCTCGGCGCTTTCCAGGTTTCCGCTCTCGCGTTTCCCTTTCCGGCGGTTCCGACTCTATCAGACCCTTTCGGCGTCCGATTCCCGGTCGGCGGGTTGTCTTCCCGGCTGTTGGGCCGTTCCGACGAGTGAGACTTTAGCGGAATCCCGGCGCCCGAGCTAATCGGGGCCGCGTCCTTTCGAACGCCGATTCCTCATTTCACGAATACGCGCGCCAAAGCACATGACGACGGATCGTCGAGTGTGGGTTCGTACTGCGGAATGGCTGTCCGGGGACCGACCGGGGTCGGCGCTCACGTCGGACAACTCGGAGAACAGTACGGAGACGGCCGGGGCGTGTCAACTCGCCTGCTGACGGCGCCGGCCCGTGCCGAACGCACGGCGTCAGCCCGTGCCGAACGCCGCCCGGTAGGCGCGGGGACTGGTGGCGAGGCGGGACGCGAAGTGCTGACGCATGGTGACCTCGCTGCCGAACCCGGCCCGGCGGGCCACCTCGGGCATGGGCAGGTCGGTGCGTTCCAGGAGCCGCTGCGCGGCGGCGACGCGCTGCTCGAGGAGCCAGCGCAGCGGCGTCGTGCCGGTGGCCGCGGTGAAGTGGCGGGCGAAGGACCGGGGGGACATGCCCGCGTGGGCGGCGAGCCCGGCGACGGTGAGCGGTTCGTGCAGCCGGCGCAGGGCGTGCTCGCGGACGGCGGCCAGGGTGTCGGCGTCGCGGTCGGCGCGCGGGGTGGGGTGCTCGATGAACTGGGCCTGGCTGCCGGTGCGGAAGGGCGCGGTGACCATCGAGCGGGCGATGGTGGCCGCGGCCTCGGCGCCGTGCGAGCGGCGGACCAGGTGGAGGCAGAGGTCGATCCCGGCGGCGGTGCCCGCGGCGGTCCAGACGTTGCCGTCCTCGATGAAGAGGGCGTCGGGGACGACGGTGACGCGGGGGTGACGGGTGCGCAGGAGGCCGACGAGGTTCCAGTGGGTGATGGCGCGGCGGCCGTCGAGGAGGCCGGCCTGCGCGAGGGTGAAGGCGCCGCCGCACAGTGCGGCGAGGGTGGTGCCCCGGGCGTGGGCGCGGCGCAGGGCGTCCAGGACGGCGGGCGGTGCGGGGGCGAGGTCGTCGAGGCCGGGGACCAGAACCAGGTCGGCACGGTCGAGCCAGGTGAGGGCGCGGTCGGGGAGCAGGGACAGGCCGCCGCGCATCGGGACGGGCGTGGTGGGGTCGGCGGCGGCGCGGCGCAGCCGGAAGGCGGGGGCTCCGCGGTCGGTGCGGTCGGTGCCCCAGACCTCGGTGATGACGGAGACGTCGAAGGCGCGGATGCCGGGGAAGGCGACGAGGGCCACGCGGTAGGGGGCTGCCACGGTTGGCAGTAAACCATCGATCGCTGGCTTCTGCCGTTCTGGGGCGGGCACGGTCGCGGCGGCAGGATCGATGGCATGGACAACGCGACGGGCATCGCCCTGGCAGGGAACGCGGCACTCGTGGTCATCGACGTGCAGCGGGGTTTCGAGGAAGCCGGCTTCTGGGGGCCGCGCAACAACCCGGAGGCGGACGACAACATCGCCGCCCTGATCGACGTGTGGCAGGAGACGGGACGGCCGGTCGTGTTCGTGCGGCACGACTCAGTGAACGCGGCGTCGCCGCTGCGCGCGGGGTACCCCGGCAACGAGCTGAAGGAGTACGTGGCCCGGCGGCGCGGGCGGGGCGCGGGGGCCGAGCTGCTGGTGACGAAGACGGTGAACTCGGCGTTCCTCGGCGCACCGGACCTGGGCGCCTGGCTGACGGGGCAGGGCGTCGGGCAGCTGGTGCTGGCCGGCATCCAGACGAACATGTGCGTGGAGACGACGGCCCGGATGGGCGGCAACCTCGGCTACGACGTGCTGGTCGCCTACGACGCCACGCACACCTTCGACCTGATCGGGCCGTTCGGCTGGCGGCGCACCGCGGAGGAACTGGCCCAGGCGTCGGCGGTGTCCCTGCACGGGGGCGGCTTCGCGCGGGTGGTGACCACGAAGGACGTCGTGGCCGCGGCGGGCTGAGCCGCCCCCGTGGGCAGGGGTCAGCCGCTGGTGCCGGAGGCGAGTTCGCGGCTGCGGTCGCGGGCCGCTTCCAGGGCGGCGATCAGGGCGGCGCGTACGCCGTGGTTCTCCAGTTCGCGGATGGCGTTGATGGTGGTGCCGGCCGGGGAGGTGACGTTCTCCCGGAGCTTGACGGGGTGCTGGCCGCTGTCGCGGAGCATCACGGCGGCGCCGATCGCGGACTGCACGATGAGGTCGTGGGCCTTGTCGCGCGGCAGGCCGAGCAGGATGCCGGCGTCGGTCATGGCCTCGACCAGGTAGAAGAAGTAGGCGGGGCCGGAGCCGGAGAGGGCGGTGCAGGCGTCCTGCTGGGCCTCGGGGACGCGCAGGGTCTTGCCGACGGCGCCGAAGATCTCCTCGGCGGTGGCCAGGTGCGCGGCGGTGGCGTGGCTGCCGGGCGAGATGACGGACATGGCCTCGTCGACGAGCGCGGGGGTGTTCGTCATGACGCGGACGACGGGGGTGCCGGCGGCGAGGCGCTCCTCGAAGAAGGCGGTGGGGATGCCGGCCGCCCCGCTGATGACCAGGCGGTCGGCGGGGACGTGCGGGGCGAGTTCGTCGAGGAGGGTGCCCATGTCCTGCGGCTTGACCGTGAGGATCAGGGTGTCGGCGGCCTTGGCGGCCTCGGTGTTGGTGACCGCGGTGACGCCGTGGCGGGCGCGGAGTTCTTCGGCCCGCTCGGGGCGGCGGGCGGTGACCAGGAGGTCGGCGGGGGCCCAGCCGGCCCGGATCATTCCGCTGAGCAGGGCTTCGCCGATCTTCCCGGTGCCGAGGACTGCGACTTTCTGGGTCATGGGATGCATCCTCGCACCGGTGGCGAGGGTGGCGGCGGAGCTGTCCGGCAGCCGGAACGGCGTCACTCAGGGGGGCCCGCCCGGTCTTCACCCGGAGGTCGGCTCAGGGAGTCCGCCGCCGTAGCGTGGCCGCTCCCAGGACCAGGACGAGCAGCGCGCATCCGGCGACGACGAGGACGTCGCGGACGAAGGTCGCCGTCGTGTCCGTGTGCCGCAGGACCTCGTTCATGCCGTCGACGGCGTACGACATGGGCAGGACGTCGGAGACGGCCTCCAGGACCGGCTGCATGGTGGAGCGCGGGGCGAAGAGGCCGCAGAGCAGGAGCTGCGGGAAGATCACGGCGGGCATGAACTGGACCGCCTGGAACTCGGACGCCGCGAAGGCCGACACGAACAGGCCGAGGGCCGTGCCGAGCAGGGCGTCGAGCAGCGCGACCAGGAGCAGCAGCCAGGGTGAGCCGGTGACGTCGAGGCCGAGCAGCCACACCGCGAGGCCGGTGGCGAGCGCCGACTGGACGACGGCCAGGGCGCCGAAGGCGAGGGCGTAGCCGGCGATCAGGTCGGCCTTGCCCAGCGGCATGGCGAGCAGGCGTTCGAGGGTGCCCGAGGTGCGCTCGCGCAGGGTGGCGATGGACGTGACCAGGAACATCGTGATCAGCGGGAAGATGCCGAGCAGCGAGGCGCCGATGGTGTCGAAGGTGTGCGGGCTGCCGTCGAAGACGTAGCGCAGCAGGACCAGCATCAGGCAGGGGATCACGAGCAGCAGCGCGATGGTGCGCGGGTCGTGCCGCAGCTGGCGCAGGACGCGGGCGGCCGTGGCGGTGGTGCGGGCGGTCGAGGCGCTCATCGGGCTGTCTCCTTGGTGCGGCCGGCCGCAGCCGCTTCGTCCACCAGGTGCAGGAAGGCCGCTTCGACGGTGGGTTCGCCGGTACGGGCGCGCAGGGAGTCCGGGGTGTCGTCGGCGAGGACGCGGCCCTCGCGCAGGAGCAGCAGGTGGTGGCAGCGCTCGGCCTCGTCCATGACGTGGGAGGAGACGAGGAGGGTGGTGCCGCGGGTGGCGGCGATGTCGTGGAAGAGGTCCCACAGGTCGCGGCGCAGGACGGGGTCCAGGCCGACCGTGGGCTCGTCCAGGACGAGGAGTTCGGGGGTGCCGAGCAGGGCGACGGCGAGGGAGGCGCGGTTGCGCTGGCCGCCGGAGAGGGCGCCGGCGACGGCGTCGGCGTGGCTGGTGAGGTCGACGTCGGCGATGGCCCGGGTGACGTCCTCGCGGCGGCGCCCGGCGGCGGCGCGGCCCGGGTCGAGGATCGCGGCGAAGTACTCCAGGTTCTGGCGGACGGTCAGGTCGTCGTAGACGGAGGCGGCCTGGGTGACGTACCCGATGCGGCTGCGCAGGCGGGCGTCACCGGCGGGGCGGCCGAGGACGTCCAGGGTGCCGGTGACCTTGTCCTGGGTGCCGACGATCGCCCGCATCAGGGTCGACTTGCCGCATCCGGAGGGGCCGAGCAGGCCGGTGATCCGGCCCCGCGGGACGGTGAGGTCCACGCCGTGCAGGACGGTGCGCGTGCCGCGGACGACGGTGAGGCCGGCGGCGTGTACGGCCGCGGACGCCTGGTGGCCGGAGGGGCGGGGTGCGGATGCCTGGTGCGGCGGGACCGGCTCGGGCGGCTCGTGCGCGCCCCGGTGTTTATTCATCATGTGCGGAATAATCCTCCGGGGGCGGGGACGCGTCAAGGGGCTGCGGTGCGGGCCGCCCGGCCGGTCAGGGGGTGCGGGCGACGAGGAGGCTGACGTCGTAGGTCTCCTCGACGATGCCGTCCGGGAAGACCCGCAGCAGGTGGGAGCGCTCTGCGTCGAGGAAGGCCGTCCGGCGCTCCTCCCCGGCGACCAGGAGCACCGAGTGGCTGCCGAGGTTGGCGAGATGGGTGTCCACCGGGACGCGGCGGCTCCAGCGGACCGTACGGCCGGCGAAGCGCAGGCGGCCGGAGGGGTCGCCGACGCCGGTGCGCCGCGCGGCCTTCCCCTTCTCGGCGGCGGCGTCCACGGCGAAGAAGCGGTCGGCGCGGGCGGAGGCCTCGGCGATCCAGCCGACGTCCAGGGCGTCGACGTTCCACCACAGCGCCAGCGCCCCGCCGGGACGCAGCACCCGCAGCGCCTCCGGCACGGAACGGGCGGGGTCGGTCCAGTGCCAGGCCTGGGCGTAGGTGAGGACGTCGGCGCAGCCGGTGGCGAGCGGGAGGGCGTCGCCGCTGCCCCGGACGACGGGCACGTCCGGCAGGGCGCGGCGGAACTCGGCGGCCATACCCGCACCTGGTTCGACGGCGAGCACGTCGGCGCCGCGGGCCCGCAGCAAGGTGGTGGCGATGCCGGTGCCGGCGCCGACGTCCACGACCCGGGCGCCGGTGAGGGGCCGGCCGGCGAGTTCCTCGACCGCGTCGAAGAGGGCGGGCGGGTAGGAGGGGCGGTTGGCGGCGTACTGGGCCGCGGCGGCGTCGAAGGAGCGGGCCCGGGCCTCGGCGGAGGGGCGAGTGGTCGTCATGCGGCCATGGTGCTCGCCGGGCGACGGCCGGGGACAGCGGGTTACGGCCGGGGGCGACGGGCTGCGGCTCAGCCCCTCCGACCCCCGCGGCGCCCGCTCGCTCCGCTACCCGCGGCGCTTCTTCCTCGACGGGTTGCCGGTGCGGCGGGTGGAGCGGCGTTCGTACTCCTCGCGGGCCCGCTCGTACTCCTGGCGGTGCAGCTTCTCCCCCGGGGCCTCGGTGAGGGAGCGGAAGAAGTAGGCGCACAGGGAGCCGACGAAGCCGATGGCGAGCAGGCCGCGCAGGTGGGCCTGGCGGTCGGGATCGGGGCGCTTGCCGAAGTTGTCCCAGGTGGTGCGGAAGGCGAGCGCGCTGCAGATCGCGAACATGGCGATGACCAGCACGGTCACGAAGGCGCCGGTGTCCGCGATCCGCAGGCCCTCGTAGGCGAAGCGCAGGATGAGGCAAGCGGCGACGGCCGCGGCGAGGGAGCCGGCGGCCACGCCGACGCGGCGGCCCGTGTACCCGTGGTCGCGGTCCACCCAGGACGTGCCGAAGAACCGCAGGGGTTCCGGGCGGGGTCCGCCGGGGGCGGCGCCCGGGGTGGCCGCGGGAGGGTTCTGGGGGCCTGGTTCGTCGCTCACGGGACCCATTGTCGCGGCCGCGCGGGCGGGTGCGCCCCGGGGGCTTCGCTCAGGAGCAGCGGGAGGCGACGTAGCCGTCGCTGCCCGTGTGCACGTAGGCGTCGGACACGTACTCGCCGTTGTCGATGTTGTCCCAGATCTTCGACGTGCCGTACGGGCCCGTCACCGTGGTGCCCGGCGTCTGGCAGAAGATCGGGACGCGGGTGCCCTCGGGCAGCACGCGGACGACGTCGTAGGAGGTGCCGGGGCCGTTGCGGACGTTGAGCCGGACGCCCGGGGCGACCGCGTACGTCCGGATGGCCGTCTCGGACAGCAGAGCCGCCGGCTCCCCGCCGCGCGCGGCCCCTTCCCCTTCTTCCGCTTCCACCTGGCCGGCAGACAGCACACCGTCGACAGACATGACAGACCTCCCCCGTTCGACCCCATGACTGCCATGGGGTCCCGTTCATTCCCCTGGATCACGCCACGAAACACGCGGAATCGCGCCACTGGACACCCGTGCGTGATTCGCACGCGGACACTAGCAAGCCGCCTCTGTCCCGCACGCGTCATCGACTAGGCTCCGTGCGTCGCGCGCGCGGACGGAGAGCACGGGGGTGGTCCATGGCGCCACAGCGCAGCACCGATGCGGGCCCGGAAGCGGAACTTCCCGAGTACGCCGGTCACTACCGTCTGGAGTCCTGTCTGGGCTCGGGCGGCATGGGGGTGGTGCACCTCGCCCGCAGCACCTCGGGACTGACGCTGGCGGTCAAGGTCGTACACGCCGAGTTCGCCAGGGACGCCGAGTTCAGGGGGCGTTTCCGGCAGGAGGTGGCGGCCGCCCGCCGGGTGAGCGGCGCCTTCACCGCGCCCGTGGTGGACGCCGACCCGGACGCGGCGCGGCCCTGGATGGCCACGCTGTTCATTCCCGGGCCCACGCTGTCCGAAGAGGTGAAGCGGAACGGGCCGATGGAACCTGCCCAGTTGCGGCGGCTGATGGCCGGGCTCGCCGAGGCGCTGCGCGACATCCACCGGGTCGGCGTCGTGCACCGGGACCTGAAGCCGAGCAACGTGCTGCTCGCTGAGGACGGCCCGAGGGTCATCGACTTCGGCATCTCCCGGCCGACGGACAGCGAACTGCGCACCGAGACCGGCAAGTTGATCGGCACCCCGCCGTTCATGGCACCCGAGCAGTTCCGCCGGCCGCGGGAGGTCGGGCCCGCCGCCGACGTCTTCGCGCTGGGGTCCGTGATGGTGCACGCGGCGACCGGGCGGGGACCGTTCGACTCCGACAGCCCGTACGTCGTCGCGTACCAGGTCGTGCACGACGAGCCGGACCTCACCGGGGTGCCGGACGGCCTCGCGCCGCTGGTACTGCGCTGCCTGGCCAAGGAGCCGGAGGACCGGCCCTCCCCGGACGAGCTGATGCGGGAACTGCGCTCGGTGGCGGCCTCCTACGACACGCAGGCGTTCATACCGGTGCAGCGGACGGGCGCGGGCGACACGGCCCGGCGTGAGCCGGGTGCGGCCCAAGGCGGGTCACCAGGGCCCCGGGACGCGTCCTCCTGGCCGTCCGGGGCGGCGGGCGGCCCGGGCGACTCCTGGGACTCCTCGGCGGTGGCTGACCCGGGGACCGGGTCCGGCGGGTCCGGGCCGGTGCGCGCGGTCCGGCGCCGGCCCCGCGCGCGGGTGGTCCTCGCGGCCGGGGCGCTGGCGCTGGCCGCCGCCGGGGTGTTCGCCTCGGTGGCGTGGCCGGGGCACGGCGACGGCCGGGAACCGGGCGGGGTCCGTACCCGCGACACCGCCGCCGGGTTCGACGCGTGGCAGGCGAAGCCGGCCGGCCCGGGCTCCGGGACCCCTCGGTGCGTCCAGGGGGCGGGGCGGCTGCTGTGCGTGCGCGCGGGGACGGCCTTCGCCCTCGACGCGGCGGACGGCCGCCTGCTGTGGCGCCGCACGGTCGGCGGCGCCCGCGGCGGCGGTGCCACGCCCGCCCTGTCGGGCGGGCTGCTGCGCCTGCCGGCGGGCGACGGTGACCGGGTCGAGGCACTGGACGCCGCCTCGGGCGCGGTCCGCCGGTCGTGGCGGCCACCGGCGCACCGGGGCGCGGTCCTCGTCGGCGGCACGCTGGTGGTCACCGGCGCCGACGGGTCGCTCACCGGCCTGGACAGCGCGTCGGGCCGTACCGAGTGGAGCCGGCCACCGGACGGTACGAGCACCCCGTTCGTGACCTCGTTCGCCGGCGACCCGGCGGTGTACGCCACCACGACCGGTCGGGACGGGACGCGGACGCGGGTCACCGCCCTGGACCCGGCCACCGGCGCCGAACGGTGGCGGGCCCGGTTCGAGGGGTCGCTGAAGCCGGTCGGCGGCCAGGACGGCGCGCTGTTCCTGCTGTCCGCCGACGCCGGCACCGGGCAGACCACGGCCGTGGTGCGCTACGACCCCGCCGCGCGGACCACGCGCCGGGTGGCGCTGTCCGTCCCGCGGCTGGCCCCACAGGCCACCGCCCACGGCGACGTCGTCTACCTGCTGGCCGCGGGCGGCGCGCTGGAGGCCGTCGACCTGGCGGCCGGCGAACGGCTGTGGAGTCTCGAGACGGCCGTGAGCCGCGGCTCGGCGCCGGTCACCGACGGCGACCACGTGTACGTCAGCGCGCCGGACGGGCGGCTGCTCGCCGTCGACGCCCGGCACGGGGACCTGCTGGGGCAGACCCCGCCCCGGCTGGGACCCGACGCGGACGAGGTCACCGCCGTGCTGCCGCCGCCGCTGCTCTCCCACGGCCGCGTCTACGCCACCGCGCCGGACGGCACCGTCTTCGCCGTGGCCGGAGCCGATCCGTCTGCCTGGTGACAGCGATGAGGCCGGACGGCGTCCGAGACGCCGGAAGGGGCCGCCACCCGTGACGGGTGGCGGCCCCTTCCGGCGTTCGAGCGGCCTGCGTCAGCCCAGCTTGCTGACGTCGCGCACCGCGCCCCGGTCCGCGCTGGTGGCCATCGCGGCGTAGGCGCGCAGGGCCGCCGAGACCTTGCGCTCGCGGTTCTTCGGGGCGTACACGCCGCCGAGGGCCTGCTCGCGGCGGGACAGCTCCTCGTCGTCGACGAGGAGTTCGATCGTGCGGCCCGGGATGTCGATGCGGATGCGGTCGCCGTCCTGGACCAGCGCGATCGTGCCGCCGGAGGCCGCCTCGGGGGAGGCGTGGCCGATGGAGAGACCGGAGGTGCCCCCGGAGAAGCGGCCGTCGGTGATCAGCGCGCAGGACTTCCCGAGCCCCCGGCCCTTCAGGTACGAGGTCGGGTACAGCATCTCCTGCATGCCAGGGCCGCCCTTGGGGCCCTCGTAGCGGATGACGACGACGTCGCCCTCCTTGACCTCCTGGGTGAGGATCCGCTGGACGGCCTCCTCCTGGGACTCGCAGACCACCGCGGGGCCCTCGAAGGTCCAGATGGACTCGTCGACGCCTGCCGTCTTCACCACGCAGCCGTCGACGGCCAGGTTGCCCTTGAGGACCGCGAGGCCGCCGTCCTTGGAGTAGGCGTGCTCGGCGCTGCGGATGCAGCCGCCGGCGGCGTCGTCGTCCAGCGAGTCCCAGCGCTCGGACTGGGAGAACGCCTCGGCGGAGCGGACGCAGCCGGGCGCCGCGTGCCACAGCTCGACGGCCTCGGGGGACGGGGAGCCGCCGCGGACGTCCCAGGTCTTCAGCCAGTCCGACAGCGAGGGGCTGTGCACCGCGTGCACGTCCTCGTTGAGCAGGCCCGCGCGGTGCAGCTCGCCCAGGAGGGCGGGGATGCCGCCGGCGCGGTGCACGTCCTCCATGTAGTACGTGCGGTCCTTCGCGACGTTCGGGGCGACCTTGGCGAGGCAGGGGACGCGGCGGGAGACGGCGTCGATCTGCTCCAGGCCGAACGGCACGCCCGCCTCCTCGGCCGCCGCCAGCAGGTGCAGGATCGTGTTGGTGGAGCCGCCCATCGCGATGTCCAGGGCCATGGCGTTCTCGAAGGCCGCGAAGGTGGCGACGTTGCGCGGCAGGACCGTGTCGTCGTCCTGCTCGTAGTAGCGGCGGGTGATGTCCATGACCGTGCGGGCCGCGTCGACGTACAGCCGCTTGCGCGCGGTGTGGGTGGCCAGGACCGAGCCGTTGCCGGGCAGCGAGAGGCCGATGGCCTCGGTCAGGCAGTTCATCGAGTTGGCGGTGAACATGCCGGAACAGGAGCCGCAGGTCGGACAGGCGTTCTCCTCGATGCGGAGGATGTCCTCGTCCGAGATCTTGTCGTTCACCGCGTCGGAGATCGCGTCGACCAGGTCGAGCGTGCGCACGGTGCCGTCGACGAGCGTGGCGCGGCCGGACTCCATCGGGCCGCCGGAGACGAAGACCGTCGGGATGTTCAGGCGCAGGGCGGCCATCAGCATGCCCGGGGTGATCTTGTCGCAGTTGGAGATGCAGACCAGGGCGTCGGCGCAGTGGGCCTCGACCATGTACTCGACCGAGTCCGCGATGAGGTCGCGGGAGGGCAGGGAGTACAGCATGCCGCCGTGGCCCATCGCGATGCCGTCGTCCACGGCGATGGTGTTGAACTCGCGCGGGATGCCGCCGGCCTCGGTGATGGCCTCGCTGACGATCCGGCCGACCGGCTGGAGGTGGGTGTGGCCCGGCACGAACTCCGTGAAGGAGTTGGCGACGGCGATGATCGGCTTCCGGCCGATGTCCGCACCGGGTACACCGGAGGCGCGCATAAGGGCGCGGGCGCCCGCCATGTTGCGGCCGTGGGTGACTGTGCGGGACCTCAGCTCGGGCATCGTCGCTCGCTCCTTCAGAGACTGCGATCAGGAAGACGCGGTCAGAGACTTCTGACTCATGACGCTGGTTACGAGCGTACGCCGGTCATCCAGGGTTCGGGACGGGGTGTCCGGAATGCGGGACGCCCGTCTCGTCGCCCGGAGCGGCTCCGGACACCGCTCCACACCGGGAAGGGGCCGGTCAGGGGCTGGTCAGGGACCGGTCAGGGGCCGGTGAGGTGTCCCTGGACCACCGGCGCCACGCGGGCGACGATCTGCTCCAGGTCCGCCGACGCCAGCGGCTCCAGCTTGATCACGTACCGCATCATCGCGCACCCGACCAGCTGGGCGGCGGCGAGTTCGGCGCGCAGCTCGGCGTCGGGCAGGTCGAGCTGGTCGGCGATCCGGCGCAGCAGCTGGGCGGCGACCAGGCGGCGGAAGACGGCGGCGGCGCTGTCGTTGTTCACCGCCGAGCGCAGGATCGCCAGCAGCGGTGCCCTGCTCACCGGGTTCTCCCAGATGCCGAGGACGAAGCGGGTGAGCCGCTCCCCGACCTCGTCGGCGGGGCCGTCGGCGACCGCCTCGGGCGCCTCCAGCGCGGGCGCGAAGGCGATGGCGACGGCCGCCTCGAAGACCTGGTCCTTGGTGCCGAAGTAGTGGTGGACCAGGGCGGGGTCCACGCCGGCGGCCTTGGCGATGCCGCGGACGGACGTCTTGTCGTACCCGCGCTCGGAGAACTCCTCCCGGGCCACGGCCAGGATGTGCGCGCGGGTGTCGGCCGCCGCGTCGCGCCGCGGGCGCCCCCGGCTCCGCCGGACGGCGCCGGAACCACCGGCCGGGCCGGCTCCCGGGCCACCGGCCGCGGCGTCGGACGGGGCGTCCGGACCGGTCACCGCCGGGGCACCTTCGCGGTGGCGGCCAGGTGCAGCCGGGTGAAGGCCAGCGCCTCGGCGAGGTCGGCCTCCCGCTCGGCACCGGACATCGCGCGCCGGGTGTTGACCTCGATCACGACGTGCCCGTCGAAGCCGGTGACCGCGAGCCGCTCCAGCACGTCGGCGCAGGGCTGGGTGCCGCGACCGGGGACCAGGTGCTCGTCCTTGGCCGAGCCCCGGCCGTCGGCGAGGTGCACGTGGCCGAGGCGGTCGCCCATGCGCTCGAGCATGCCGAGGGCGTCCGAGCGGGCGGTCGCGGTGTGGCTGAGATCGATCGTGAAGTGCCGGTAGTCGTCGTTGGTGACGTCCCAGTCGGGGGCGTAGGCGAGCATCTCGCGGTCGCGGTAGCGCCAGGGATACATGTTCTCGACAGCGAACCGCACGTCCGTCTCGTCCGCCATCCGCCAGATCCCGGTGACGAAGTCGCGGGCGTACTGGCGCTGCCAGCGGAACGGCGGGTGCACGACGACCGTGCTCGCCCCGAGCTTTTCGGCGGCCGCCCGGGCGCGCTGGAGCTTGGTCCAGGGATCGGTGGACCACACCCGCTGGGTGATCAGCAGACAGGGGGCGTGGACGGCCAGGATCGGCATCCGGTGGTAGTCCGAGAGGCGGCGCAGGGCCTCGATGTCCTGACTGACCGGGTCGGTCCACACCATGACCTCGACGCCGTCGTACCCGAGGCGCGCGGCGATCTCGAAGGCCGTCGCCGTCGACTCCGGGTAGACGGAGGCCGTGGACAGCGCGACCTTCGCATCCGGAACTCGGACGGTGACGTCCCTTGGTTTGGCCACGAGGGACAGATTACGGGGTGACGTCGGCTGGAGTGGCGGGGCCGGGGTGCGTATGCGCCATTGTGGGATAGCTCATGTCAGGCCGTCCGGGGGGCGGTCCGCCCGCCCCGACGCCGTGACGGGGCCGGGGCGTTGGCGGGTACGCGTGCGTTGCCCCTGGTCGGGGTCGTCGTGGGCGCGCGGCGCCGGCGAGGGAGTGGTCATCGCGGGTCGCGCGGTCTCGGCGTGGGTGCGGTCGCCGTAGGGCACGCACGGCGAGGGTGCGGCCGTCGTGGGGCGCGCGCGGCCAGGGGGCGGCCGTCGTGGGGCGCGCGCGGCCAGGGGGCGCCGCCGCCGTTCCTACGCCGTCCCCATGTGGTCCAGGCGCCGCAGGATCACGCCCTCCCGCAGGGCCCAGGGGCAGATCTCCACGCAGTCCACGCCGAACAGGTCCATCGCGCCCTCGGCGACCAGCGCGCCCGCGAGGAGCTGGCCGGCGCGGCTATCGGAGACCCCGGGGAGTTCGGCGCGCTGGGCGGCGGTCATGCCGGCCAGTCGGGGCACCCAGGCCTCCAGGGACTCGCGCTTGAGCTCGCGCTGCACGTAGAGGCCCTCGGCGGACCGTGCCGCGCCGGCCATGCGGGCCAGCTGCCGGAAGGTCTTGGAGGTGGCGACCACGTGGTCGGGGGCGCCGAAGCGGCTGAACTCGCCGACCGTCCGCGCGATCTGGGCGCGTACATGGCGGCGCAGCGCCCGTATCTCGTCGCTGCCGGGCGGGTCGCCGGGCAGCCAGGCGGCGGTGAGCCGGCCGGCGCCGAGCGGCAGCGAGGCGACCGCGTCGGGTTCCTCGTCGATGCCGTAGGCGATCTCGAGGGAGCCGCCGCCGATGTCCAGGACCAGCAGTTTCCCGGCGGACCAGCCGAACCAGCGGCGGGCGGCGAGGAAGGTGAGCCGGGCCTCCTCGGCGCCGCTGAGGACCTGGAGCCGCACGCCGGTGCCGGCCTGCACGCGCGCGAGGACGTCATCGGCGTTGGAGGCCTCGCGCACGGCCGAGGTGGCGAACGGCAGCAGGTCCTCGACGCCCTTGTCCTCGGCGGCCTGGAGCGCCTCGCGGACGACGCCGATCAGACGCTCCACGCCGTCGTCACCGATCGCCCCGTCCTCGTCGAGGAGTTGGGCCAGGCTCAGCTCCACCTTGTGCGAGTGCGCGGGCAGCGGGCGCGCACCGGGGTGCGCGTCCACCACCAGCAGGTGCACCGTGTTGCTTCCCACGTCCAGGACACCGAGTCTCATGGGCGGAACGCTACTGCCCGCGGCGCCGGGGACCGTGCCCGGAGCGGCGGCGGGCGACTTACCCTGGACGGGTGCCAAAGACGAAAAAGGCGAAGACCGACAAATCGGCCAAGGGTTCTTCGCGCGCGAAGGCGGCCACACCCGCGCAGGCGGCGGCGGTGAGCGACGAGCAGGGGCTCGACTTCGCCCGCGCGTGGGTGGAGTTTCCCGATCCGGCGGACGACGAGCAGGTCTTCCGGTGCGACCTGACCTGGCTGACCTCTCGCTGGAACTGCATCTTCGGCAGCGGCTGCCAGGGCATCCAGGCGGGCCGCGCGGCCGACGGGTGCTGCACGCTGGGCGCCCACTTCTCCGACGAGGACGACGAGAAGCGGGTCGCCGGGCATGTGGCCCGGCTCACGCCGGAGATCTGGCAGCACCACGACGAGGGCCTGCGCGGCGGCTGGGTGGCGCAGGACGAGGAGGGCTCGCGGCAGACCCGCCCGTACGAGGGCTCGTGCATCTTCCAGAACCGGCCCGGCTTCCCCGGCGGCGCGGGCTGCTCGCTGCACATCCTCGCCCTGCGGGAGGGCCGGGAGCCGCTGGAGACCAAGCCGGACGTCTGCTGGCAGCTGCCGGTCCGGCGCACCTACGACTGGATCGACCGGCCCGACGACACACGGGTGCTCCAGGTCTCCATCGGCGAGTACGACCGCCGGGGCTGGGGTCCTGGCGGTCATGACCTGCACTGGTGGTGCACGTCGGCGACCTCGGCGCACGGGGCCGGGGACCCGGTGTACGTCTCCTACCGGGCCGAGCTGACGGAGCTGATGGGCAAGGCCGGCTACGACCGCCTGGCCGAGCTGTGCGAGCGGCGGCTGGCGTCCCAGCTGCCGCTGGTGGCGCCGCACCCGGCGGACCCGGCCACCCCGGCCGGATAGCGCGCGCCCCGGGCGGTCCGGGCGGTCCGCACGGCCCAGGGGGCCCGGGTGGTCCGGCTGCCGCGCCGGCCGGCCGTCACTGGCCCTCGGGCGGGCTGGGCGTGCCGTCGCCGGCCGGGGGCGGTGTGGCGTCCCCGGGAGCGGACGGGCCCGGGTCGGAGGGGGTGGGCGTCGGGGTCGGTGTGGGGTCGGCCGGCGAGGGGGGCTCGCTGGAGGGCGGGTCACTGGGCGTGGAGCCGGTGGGCCGGGGGCCGGGGGCGGAGGTCGGGGGCGGGGCGGTGGGGCCGGTGGGCGCGCTGCCGTGTCCGTCGATGGTGACCACGGCGCCGGCCGGGGAGATCGCCACCCGGGCGCTCCAGTGGCCGGACGGCTCGCGCAGATGGTCGACGTACACCCGCACCGTCAAGGTCTCGCCGGGCCGCAGGGTGCCCGCTGAGCGGCTGAGGTAGAGCCAGGGCGCCGAGGTGGTGGCGGACCAGTGCACCGGTGCGGACCCGGAGGCGGTGAGCGTGACGAGCGTGGTGTCGCCGCTGGTGCCGGCCGCCACGTCGAGGTGTCCCGCGCCCTTGTGGCCGGCTCCGGCGACGCTGACGACCTCCACGGACACGTCCGGCCGGCCGTCCTTGGAGGAGGTGGGGCCGGGGGCGCCGGCGTTCCCGGCGTTGCGGTAGCCGCCGGCCGTCTCCCCGTCGGGGCTGCCGCCGTGTGCCTCCCGCGCGGTCGCGGCGGGGCCGTCCTGGCCCTCGGTCCCGGGTGAGCCCCGGTAGGCGGCCCACAGGGCGAGGACGGGCGCGGCGACGACGGTGGCGACGACGGTCGTGGTCACCGCACGCGCGCGCAGCCGGTCCCGGCGGGCGGCGCGGTCCTTGGGGTCCATCGGGAAGCCGCGCCGGTCGAAGCGCGGGACGGCCGTGCCCCGCGCGCGCGGGGGGTGCGCCAGGGCGACGTGCAGGTCCGCGCGGGGCGCCTCCAGGACGGGCAGCTCGGCGGGCGTGACCATGACGCCGGGCCACCGGCCGGGGGCCGCGCGCTCGGCGGTGCGGCGGCAGCGCGGGCAGTCGTCGACGTGCCGGACCAGTTCCCGGCGCAGGGCGGCGGAGAGCACCAGCTGGCTGTCGCCGGTGAGGTGCGACACGCTCGGGCAGCCGCCGGTCTCGACGACGGCGAGGGCCGCGCGGGTGCGCTCCACCTCGCAGGCGGCGGAGGCGAGCAGTTCCCGGGCGGCGGCCGGTTCGAGGCCCAGCACGGCGGCGACCTCGTGGGCGGCGAGCCGGTGGCGGACGGCGAGTTCGAGCGCCTCACGCTGCTCCGGGGTGGTACCGGCCGCCTCCGGCCAGGCGAGCAGGGCGAGTTCGCGGCGCCGCCGCTCCTGCGCCTCCGTGGCGGCGGGCGGCTCGGCGGCCTGCCGCCGCGGGGCTCCGGCGCGGCCTGCCGCGTGAGTGGCCTGACGTTTCTGCTTGGCCTCGGTGAGCTTGCGCAGACAGGCCCAGCGGGCCAGCGCGTACAGCCAGGCCCGGCGGTCCCCGGGCGCCTCCGGGACGCGCTGCCCGCGCCGCTCGGCCAGCGCGAGGACGTCACCCAGGGCGGCGGTGGCCGCGTCGTGGTCGCACAGCACCGACAGGCAGTAGGTGAACAGACCGTCCAGGTACGGCTCGTAGCGCGCCGGCGGCCGCTGCGCGATCGTGCGCGCGGCAGCTCGGTCGCGCGCCTCACGCTGCGCCCGGTGTGCGCCGGTGGCGCGGGTCGAGATCTGCGGACTGCTGCTCATCACCCGTGCGACCGTAGGCGGCGGCGGAACGTACCTTCTTGCGGCTTGAGCACTTTTAATCCGTACGGGTGAAACGATCCCTCAATAGGGGACACGAACCCCGTATTCCGCGGCTCGATCCCGACGGGTGATGGCCGGTACCCGGTCACCCACACCCCGTCACCTGGCCCGGCCGGGGCCGCGGCGGCGCGTGACCGGGGCGGGCGGTACGGGCGCGGGACGGAGCGGCGGAACGGGCGCGGCCGGGGCGCTGTCAGTGGCACGGGCTACGGTTTCCGCATGGCTGCCCGTACCAAGACCACCAAGGACCGTCCGTCCTACCGCTGCACCGAGTGCGGCTGGCAGACGGCCAAGTGGCTCGGCCGGTGCCCCGAGTGCCAGGCGTGGGGGACCGTCGAGGAGTACGGCGCGCCCGCGGTGCGCACGACGACGCCGGGCCGCGTCACCACCTCCGCGCTGCCCATCGGCCAGGTCGACGGCAGCCAGGCCACCGCCCGCCCGACCGGCGTGCCGGAGCTGGACCGGGTGCTCGGCGGCGGGCTCGTGCCGGGCGCGGTCGTGCTGCTGGCCGGGGAGCCGGGTGTGGGCAAGTCCACGCTGCTGCTGGACGTGGCGGCGAAGTCGGCGAGCGCGGAGCACCCCACCCTCTACGTGACCGGCGAGGAGTCGGCGAGCCAGGTCAGGATGCGCGCCGACCGCATCAAGGCCATCGACGACCACCTCTACCTGGCCGCGGAGACGGACCTCGCGGCCGTCCTCGGGCACCTGGACGCGGTGCGGCCGTCCCTGCTGATCCTCGACTCGGTGCAGACGGTCGCCTCACCGGAGATCGACGGGGCGCCCGGCGGCATGGCCCAGGTGCGGGAGGTGGCCGGGGCGCTGATCCGCGCCTCCAAGGAGCGCGGCATGTCCACGCTGCTGGTGGGCCACGTCACCAAGGACGGCGCCATCGCGGGCCCCCGCCTGCTGGAGCACCTGGTGGACGTCGTCCTGCACTTCGAGGGCGACCGGCACGCGCGGCTGCGCCTGGTCCGCGGCGTCAAGAACCGGTACGGCGCCACCGACGAGGTCGGCTGCTTCGAGCTGCACGACGAGGGCATCACGGGCCTCGCCGACCCGAGCGGGCTCTTCCTTACCAGACGGGACGAACCGGTCCCGGGCACCTGTCTGACGGTGACCCTGGAGGGCCGCCGCCCTCTGGTGGCGGAGGTGCAGGCGCTGACCGTCGACTCCCAGATCCCCTCGCCCCGCCGGACCACCTCCGGTCTGGAGACCTCCCGGGTGTCGATGATGCTCGCGGTGCTGGAGCAGCGCGGCCGGATCAGCGCGCTGGGCAAGCGGGACATCTACTCCGCGACGGTCGGCGGCGTGAAGCTGTCGGAGCCCGCCGCCGACCTGGCCATCGCGCTGGCCCTGGCCTCGGCGGCCAGCGACACCCCGCTGCCGAAGAACCTGGTCGCGATCGGTGAGGTGGGGCTCGCGGGCGAGGTCAGACGGGTCACGGGCGTGCAGCGCAGGCTCGCCGAGGCGCACCGGCTGGGCTTCACGCACGCGCTGGTGCCGGGTGATCCCGGCAAGGTCCCGGCCGGCATGAAGGTGCTGGAAGTCGCCGACATGGGGGACGCGCTGAGGGTGCTGCCGCGCTCCCGTCGCCGAGAGGCCCCACGGGAGGCGGAGGACCGCCGGTAGACTTTGCCCTGGTCTCGCCCGTCCGTACGAACAGAGTGCGGGGATCCGTACGAACGCAGTGCGGGACGGCGGCGCCCCAGAACCCGCGACCGGAGGAGTGCAGTGGCAGCCAACGACCGGGCAGCAGCTCCCGGAAAGTCCGGTGGGAGTTCCGGCGCCGATGGCCTGATGCGCGCCTCCCTGAGCGCCGTGGCTCCCGGTACGCCCCTGCGCGACGGCCTCGAGCGGGTGCTGCGCGGCAACACCGGCGGGCTGATCGTGCTCGGCTCCGACAAGACGGTCGAGTCGATGTGCACCGGCGGTTTCGTGCTGGGCGTGGAGTTCACCGCCACCCGGCTGCGCGAGCTGTGCAAGCTGGACGGCGGCATCGTGCTGTCCTCGGACCTGTCGAAGATCCTCCGGGCCGGTGTGCAGCTGCTGCCCGACCCCACGATCCCCACCGAGGAGACCGGCACCCGGCACCGCACCGCGGACCGGGTCTCCAAGCAGGTCGGCTTCCCCGTGGTCTCCGTCTCCCAGTCGATGCGGCTGATCGCCCTGTACGTCGACGGGCAGCGGCGCGTGCTGGAGGACTCGGCGGCGATCCTGTCCCGCGCCAACCAGGCGCTGGCCACCCTGGAGCGGTACAAGCTGCGCCTGGACGAGGTCGCGGGCACGCTGTCGGCGCTGGAGATCGAGGACCTGGTGACGGTCCGGGACGTCTCCGCCGTCGCCCAGCGGCTGGAGATGGTCCGCCGCATCGCCACCGAAATCGCCGAATACGTGGTCGAACTGGGCACCGACGGCCGTCTGCTCGCCCTTCAGCTGGACGAGTTGATCGCCGGTGTGGAGCCCGAGCGCGAACTGGTCGTGCGGGACTACGTCCCCGAGCCCACCGCCAAGCGCTCCCGCACGGTCGACGAGGCGCTGGCCGAGCTGGACGCGCTCTCCCACGCCGAACTGCTGGAGATGCCCACGGTGGCGCGGGCGCTGGGCTACACGGGCTCCCCGGAGACCCTGGACTCCGCGGTGTCGCCGCGCGGCTTCCGTCTGCTGGCGAAGGTGCCGCGGCTGCCCCGCGCCATCATCGACCGGCTGGTGGAGCACTTCGGCGGCCTGCAGAAGCTGCTCGCCGCGAGCGTGGACGACCTGCAGACGGTCGACGGCGTCGGCGAGGCCCGGGCCCGGAGCGTCCGCGAGGGCCTGTCGCGGCTGGCGGAGTCGTCGATCCTGGAACGCTACGTCTGAGCCGTTCGCGGCCGGGCGCCGTCCGGCGCCGCCCGCGGCGGGCCGGTCGGGCCGGTCCGGCCGCCGGGGCGCTGCGGCCGTCTCAGTCGGCCGACAGCACGAACGAGGTCTGCGCCTTGGCGAAGCCCGGTGCCTTCGCCTCCACCAGGTACGTCCCCGCCCCGGCCGAGCCCGCCGGGGGCGTCGCGCACTGCGGGGCGCTCGGCCTGCGGTCCCATGTGACGGTGTAGGTGATGCTGCTGCCCCCCGGCACCCGGTACAGCAGGCTCGCGGCGCCCTTCGGGCAGTCGGCCGACGACCAGTAGGTGTCGCTGCTGTCGGCGGGCGTGATCGACAACACCGCGCCCTTCGGCCCGAGATCGACCTTGCAGTCACCGGACGCCGTGTTCTTCACGGTGAGTTCGAAGGCCGGCTTCTGGTCGGGCGAGTAGGTGTTGTGCAGGCTGCGCAGGCTCAACGTGACCGGCCCGGAGGCGCAGTTCGGCAGGGACGAGGAGGCGGGCAGCGCGTCGCCGGAACCGACACCACCGGTGCCGGAACCGGTGCCGGAACCCGAGCCGCCGCCGGTACCCCCGGCACCACCCGCCGCGGTGCCCGAGCCCGAGCCGCCGCCCGCGGCCCCGCCCGCCCCGGCGGAGCCGGAGCCCGGACCTCCGGCGTCCCCGCCGCCCGACTCGTCGCGGCCGCCCGGGTGTTGGCTGATCGCCGACCCCGACTCGGAGGGTCCCGGTGTGATCGTGGAGGCGGGATTCTTGCCGTTGTCCCCGCCGGCGCCGTTGCCGCCGCCCCCGCCGCCCGAGACGACGATCCACAGGGCCAGCAGCGCCACCAGGGCGACCACCGACAGCAGAACGACCCTCCGTCGCCAGTAGATGGAGGAGGGAAGCGGCCCGACCGGATTGCGCAGAGATCCCACGCCGCAAACTGTACGAGAGATCGTCGCGCTTGCCCGCGCCACCCGCCGTCCGCAACTAACTTTTCCGGATCATCATTCCGCAACTGCCCTCCGCGGCGCCTCCCTTCACCCCCCGCGCCTCCCCGCGCCTCCCCACACCCCCCGTCTCCACCCCGTCCTCGCCCGGCGCCCGCACCGGCCCGGCCGGCGCCGGCGGGCCCATGACGGGGCCGCCCGTCCCCGGTGTCGCCGCCCGGCGTCCCGGCAACCCGTGGCAGGATCGGAAGGCCATGACTGAGAAGCTCCACGCCCCCGTGATCACCTGGTTCGACACGCACGCCCGCGACCTGCCCTGGCGCCGCCCGGAGGCGGGACCGTGGGGGGTGATGGTCAGCGAGTTCATGCTCCAGCAGACGCCCGTCAACCGGGTCCTGCCCGTCTACGAGCACTGGCTGGCCCGCTGGCCGCGCCCCGCCGACCTCGCCGCCGACGCGCCCGGGGAGGCGGTCCGCGCCTGGGGCCGGCTCGGCTACCCGCGCCGCGCCCTGCGCCTGCACGGGGCGGCGGTCGCCATAACGGAACGGCACGGCGGCGACGTACCGACCGACCACGCGCAGCTGCTGGCGCTGCCCGGCATCGGCGAGTACACGGCGGCCGCGGTGGCCTCCTTCGCCTACGGGCAGCGGCACGCGGTGCTGGACACCAACGTCCGCCGGGTGCTGGCGCGGGCGGTCGGCGGGGTGCGGTACCCGCCGAACGCCACCACGGCCGCCGAGCGCAGGCTGGCGCGCGAGCTGCTGCCCGAGGACGAGGGCACCGCCGCGCGCTGGGCGGCCGCCTCCATGGAGCTGGGCGCGCTGGTGTGCACGGCGAAGAACGAGCGCTGCGACCGGTGCCCGATCGCCGGCCTGTGCGCCTGGCGCCTGGCCGGCAAACCGGAGCACGCCGGCCCGCCGCGCCGCGGCCAGACCTACGCCGGAACAGACCGCCAGGTCCGCGGCAAGCTGCTCGCCGTGCTGCGGGAAGCGCACGCCCCCGTGGCGCAGGCGGTGCTCGACCGGGTGTGGCACGAGCCGGTGCAGCGCGCCCGGGCGCTCGACGGGCTCGTCACCGACGGTCTGGTCGAGCCGCTGCCGGGCGGCCTGTACCGCCTGCCGCTCGGCTGACGCACGGCCGCCGCACAGCCGCCCCCGGGTGTGTCACCGGACCACCCGGCCGCCTAATCCCCCCATAACGGGGCGAATCACGACGCGCCCCTACCCCGGACCGCCGTCCGTTACACAACCGACGGACAGCCGATTGCTTCCCGCAGGCTGCCTCGGACAGCCCCGTGACAACGCCTCCGTAGCTTCGTTCCCGGCACGCGGCACAGGAGCGGGCCTCGGGGAAGACGACGGGGAACGGGAGGCGGTCGATCATGGCGCAGGGCGAGGTGCTCGAGTTCGAGGAGTACGTCCGTACGCGGCAGGACGCGCTGCTGCGCAGTGCGCGCCGGCTGGTGCCGGACCCGGTCGACGCCCAGGACCTGCTGCAGACGGCGCTGGTGCGCACGTACGGCCGCTGGGACGGCATCGCCGACAAGCGGCTGGCGGACGCCTATCTGCGCCGGGTCATGATCAACACGCGGACCGAGTGGTGGCGGGCGCGCAAGCTGGAGGAGGTCCCGACCGAGCAGCTGCCGGAGGCACCCGTCGAGGACGCCACCGAACAGCACGCCGACCGGGCCCTGCTGATGGACGTCATGAAGGTGCTGGCACCGAAGCAGCGCAGTGTCGTGGTGCTGCGACACTGGGAGCAGATGTCCACGGAGGAGACGGCCGCCGCCCTCGGCATGTCGGCCGGAACGGTCAAGAGCACGCTGCACCGGGCGCTCGCCCGGCTCCGCGAGGAGCTGGAGGCGCGCGACCTGGACGCACGCGCGCTGGAGCGTGAGGAGCGGGAGCGTTGCGCGGCCTGACCGGCGCGGTGTCCACCCGGGCCCGGGTGACCTTCCAGGCGGCGACCACGGCGGCGGCCGTGCTCGCCGCCCTCGCCCTGTTCGTCTCCGCCTGCGCCACCGGAGGCACCGGCGCCCGTGACGAGGGCCCGGCGCACGCCGACGCGGTGGCGGGTGCCGCCGCCACCCCGGCGGCCGCCCCGAGCGGCTCCTACCGGCGGGTGGACGCGGTGGCGCTGGTCAAGAGCGACCCGCGGGTCTCGGCGGCGGTCAAGCAGGACCTGCGGGCCTGTTCCGGCGACGAGTACCCGGTGGACGTCTCCTACGGCCGCCTCACCGGCGGCTCGGCCGAGGACATCGTGGTGAACGTACTGACCTGCGGCGACGCGGTCGGCGTGGGGTCGTACGTGTACCAGCGCCGCAGCGGCTCGTACCGCAACGTCTTCACCAGCGAGGAGTCTCCGGTCTACGCGGAGATCGACCGCGGCGACCTGACGGTGACCAAGCAGGTCTACGAGAAGGGCGACCCGGTGAGCAGCCCGTCCGGTGAGAACGTGATCACCTATGGCTGGACCGGCGGCCGCTTCGTCCAGCGCGACTTCCACCACACCGACTACAGCAGCGCCGTCGGCGGCGGCCCCAGTGCCGCGCCGGCCACCTGACCGCGCCGCGCACCACGAGGACTGAGAGCACCGGGATGGCAGACCAGACCCACGTCCTGTTCGTCGAGGACGACGACGTCATCCGCGAGGCCACCCAGCTCGCCCTGGAGCGGGACGGCTTCGCGGTCACCGCCATGCCCGACGGCCTGTCCGGACTGGCGGCGTTCCGCGCCGACCGCCCGGACATCGCGCTGCTCGACGTCATGGTCCCGGGCCTGGACGGGGTCAGCCTGTGCCGGCGCATCCGGGACGAGTCGACCGTGCCGGTGATCATGCTGTCGGCCCGCGCGGACTCCATCGACGTCGTGCTGGGCCTGGAGGCGGGCGCCGACGACTACGTGACCAAGCCGTTCGACGGGGCCGTCCTGGTCGCCCGCATCCGCGCGGTCCTGCGCCGCTTCGGGCACGCCGGCGGCGCCGCGCGGGCCGGTGAGCCCGGTGGGGCGGTCAACGGCGGCGCGCTGGCCTTCGGCGACCTGGAGATCGACACCGAGGGCATGGAGGTGCGCCGGGCCGGCCGGCCGGTGGCGCTCACCCCGACCGAGATGCGGCTGCTGCTGGAGTTCTCCTCGGCGCCGGGCACGGTCCTGTCCCGCGACAAGCTGCTGGAGCGCGTCTGGGACTACGGGTGGGGCGGGGACACCCGGGTCGTCGACGTCCATGTGCAGCGGCTGCGCACGAAGATCGGCCAGGACCGGATCGAGACGGTCCGCGGCTTCGGCTACAAGTTGAAGGCCTGAGCGGGGCAGGGGCATGCGGGGGATCTTTCGGCGTCCGGTGCGGCGCGTGGAGCGCGCGGGGCTGCGGACCGGGCTCAGATGGAAGCTGAGCGCCGCCATCGCGCTGGTGGGCGCGCTGGTGGCGATCGCGCTCAGCCTGGTCGTGCACAACGCCGCGCGGGTGTCGATGCTGGACAACGCGCGCGACCTGGCCAACGAGCGGGTGCAGATCGCCCAGCGCAACTACGAGCTGGCCGGGCGCCCCAACTTCCCCAACATCAAGATCGACGACCCGGAGCTGCCGTCCGCGCTGCGGGAGAAGGTCGAGGCCGGGCGCCGGGCCTCCTACGTCAGCGACCACCCCGGGAACATGCCGGACATCTGGGCGGCCGTGCCGGTCAAGGACGGGCACGTGCTGTCCCTGCACAGCGCCTTCCCGGACCGCAGCACCGACGTGATGAAGGACCTGGACCAGGCCCTGGTCATCGGGTCCATCGCGGTCGTCCTCGGCGGCAGCGCGCTCGGCGTGCTCATCGGCGGGCAGCTGTCGCGGCGGCTGCGCAAGGCGGCGGCCGCGGCCAACCAGGTCGCCAAGGGCGAGACCGAGGTACGGGTGCGGGAGGCCATCGGCGGGGTCGTACGGGACGAGACCGACGACCTGGCGCGCGCGGTGGACGCCATGGCCGACGCGCTCCAGCAGCGGCTGGAGGCCGAGCGGCGGGTCACCGCCGACATCGCGCACGAGCTGCGCACCCCGGTGACCGGGCTGCTGACCGCCGCCGAGCTGCTCCCGCCGGGCCGGCCGACCGAGCTGGTGCTGGACCGCGCCAAGGCGATGCGCACCCTCGTCGAGGACGTCCTGGAGGTGGCCCGCCTCGACGGCGCCTCGGAGCGGGCGGAGTTGCAGGACCTGCTGCTGGGCCAGTTCGTCGCCCGGCGCGTGGCGGCCAAGGACCCCGCCGTCACCGTACGGGTGGTGCACGAGTCGGAGGTCACCACCGACCCGCGGCGCCTGGAGCGGGTGCTGTTCAACCTGCTCGCCAACGCCGCCCGGCACGGCAGGCCGCCGATCGAGGTCACCGTCGAGGGCCGGGTGATCCGGGTACGCGACCACGGGCCCGGCTTCCCCGAGGCGCTGCTGGCGGAGGGGCCGAGCCGTTTCCGCACCGGCAGCAGGGACCGCGCCGGGCAGGGCCACGGGCTGGGGCTGACCATCGCCGCGGGCCAGGCCCGGGTGCTCGGCGCCCGGCTCACCTTCCGCAACGTACGGCCCGCCGGGGCGCCCGCGCACCTTCCGGCCGAGGGGGCGGTGGCGGTCCTGTGGCTGCCGGAGCACGCGCCGACCAGCACCGGCAGCTATCCGATGCTGCCGCCTTCGGGGGCCTGACCGCCCCACCGCGACGGGGCGAGGGGGCCGGGGTACGGCGAAGGCCCCCGGGGCGGACACCGCCGGGGGCCTTCGGACGGGGCACAGGGGCCGGATCAGACGGCCTCGATCACCGGGGCCGGTACCGGGTCGCCGTCCTGCGCGGGCGCCTGGGGGCCGCCCTTGAGCGGAACCTCCTTCACGAACAGCGCCGACACCAGCACGATCACCGCGATGACCGCGCCGAGCAGGAACGCCGCGTGGGTGCCGGAGGACACCGCGTGCTGGTACGCCTCCCGCGCCGCCGCCGGCAGCTTGGCCAGGCTGGCCGCGTCCAGCTGCGGGGACTGCTGGGTGACCTTGGAGCCCAGCGCCCCGGCCCGCTCGGACATGACGTCCTGGACCCGGTGGTTGAACAGCGCGCCCATGATGGCCACACCGAAGGAGGAGCCGAGCGTACGGAACAGGGTGGTGGAGGAGGACGCCACACCCATGTCCTTCATCTGCACGCTGTTCTGCGCGACCAGCATCGTCACCTGCATCAGGCAGCCCATGCCGGCGCCGAGCACCGCCATGTAGATGCCCGAGGTCAGCCGGGTCGTGCCGGTGTCCATCAGCGACAGCAGGTACAGGCCGACGATCATCAGGGCGCCGCCGGTGATCGGGAAGACCTTGTAGCGGCCGCTGTTGGTGGTGACCCGGCCGGCGACCATCGAGGTGACCAGCATCGCGCCGAGCATCGGCAGGAGCAGCAGCCCGGAGTTGGTCGCGGACGCGCCCTGCACCGACTGCTGGTAGAGCGGCAGGAAGAGGGTCGCGCCGAACATCACGAAGCCGGTGACGAAGCCGATGAGCGACATCAGGGTGAAGTTGCGGCTGCGGAAGATGTGCAGCGGCAGCACCGGCTCGGCGGCCTTGGTCTGCCAGAACACGAACCCGATGAGCGCGACGACACCGATGCCGATCAGCTCCATGATCCGCGCGGAGGACCAGGCGTACTCGGTGCCGCCCCAGGTGGTGACCAGCACGATCGAGGTGATGCCGATGGTGAGCAGCGCGGCGCCGAGGTAGTCGATGCTCGCCTCGGCCCGCTTCTTCGGCAGGTGCAGCACGACGCTGACCAGCACCAGCGCGACCGCGCCGAGCGGCAGGTTGATGTAGAACGACCAGCGCCAGCCCCAGTTGTCGGTGATGGTGCCGCCGACCAGCGGTCCGCCGATCATCGCCAGCGCCATGACGCCGGCCATCATGCCCTGGTACTTGCCGCGCTCGCGGGGCGGTATCAGGTCGCCGATGATCGCCATGACGCCGACCATCAGACCGCCGGCGCCGAGTCCCTGCACGGCCCGGAACCCGATCAGCTGGCCCATGTCCTGGGCCATGCCGCTGAGCGCGGAGCCGATCAGGAAGATCACGATCGAGGTCAGGAAGGCGCCCTTGCGCCCGTACATGTCGCCGAGCTTGCCCCAGAGCGGGGTCGCCGCGGCGGTCGCCAGGGTGTACCCGGTCACCACCCACGAGAGGTGCTCCAGGCCTCCCAGCTCACCGACGATCGTCGGCATCGCCGTGCCCACGATCATGTTGTCGAGCATCGCGAGCATCATCGCGATCATCAGGGCGAGCAGGACCACCCGCACGCTCCTGGGCCGCTTGCCGTCCGTCGCGGGTGCCGCCTCGGCCACCGTGTCCGCCATCGTCTCTTCCACTCCCCCTGCGGCCGTACTTACTTGCCGCCCGGCTAGTTGACTACACTGGGAAGTTAGACCGTCAACTAGCCGGGCGTCAAGTAAGTTCGGACGGGCGGCAGGCACGTATCGCGCGAGTCACGAGGAGTACGAGGATGGGCGGCACCATGGACGGCACCAAGCACCAACGCCGCGGCAACACCCGCCAGCGCATCCAGGACGTGGCCCTCGAACTCTTCACCGAGCACGGCTACGAGAAGACCTCGCTGCGCGAGATCGCCGAGCGCCTCGACGTGACCAAGGCCGCCCTGTACTACCACTTCAAGACCAAGGAAGAGATCATCGTCAGTCTCTTCGCGGACCTGACGCGGCCGATGCAGGAACTGATCGAGTGGGGCCGCGAGCAGCCGCACACCCTGGAGACCAAGCAGGAGATCGTACGGCGCTACAGCCGGACGCTGGTCGACGCGGAACCGCTGTTCCGCTTCATGCAGGAGAACCAGGCGACCGTGCGGGACCTGCGCATCGGCGACGCCTTCAAGGACCGGATGCGCGGCCTGCGGGACATCATCGTCGACCCGGAGGCACCCCTGGTCGACCAGGTGCGCTGCGTCAGCGCCCTCTTCACGCTGCACGCGGGCATGTTCGTCATGCAGGACGTCGAAGGCGACTTCGAGAAGAAGCGCGAGGCCGTTCTCGAAGTCGCCGTGGACCTCGTCACGCAGGCACACCACCGCGCCCGCGGGGAGAGCTAGAGCCTTTCATCCGGATCAGGCCGAATGAGTCCGGATGAGACCGGATGAGACCGGAGCAGGCGGTCAGACCTTGACGCCGTGGGCGTGCAGGAAGGCGACCGGGTCGACGGCGGAGCCGTAGTTCGGGGTGGTGCGGATCTCGAAGTGCAGGTGCGGGCCGGTGGAGTTGCCGGTGCTGCCCGAGAGGGCGATGTGCTGGCCGGTCTTCACGATCTGGCCGACCTTGACGTCGATCCGGGACAGGTGCGCGTACTGCGAGTACGTGCCGTTGCCGTGCTTGATGACGATGGCGTTGCCGTACGCGGGACCGTCACCGGCGCCGTTGGGGCCCGCCTTGGCGACCGTGCCGCCGTGCGCCGCGAGGACCTCGGTACCGGTCGGCACGGCGAAGTCCTGACCGCTGTGCTTGGCGACCCAGTGGCTGCCGGCCTGGGCGAAGCTCGCCGAGAGGGTGTACTTCTTCACCGGGTCGATCCAGGAGGTGGCGGACGGCGCTGCGGCGCTCGCGACTCCGGTCCCCAGCACGGCCGTGGCGCCCAGGCCGGCGGCCAGGACGGCCACGCGGCTGCGGAGCGCGGACGTACGGGAAGAGCGGGACGTGAAGCGCTGGAACATCGAAACCTCGTGTCTTCGGGAACGGGATGGGCCGCCCGGCGGACCGGGGTTCGCTGGGCGACGTCATCCTTGGTAACCGCCCCGGCCGCCCCGGCTCAAACGGCCCTCCTACGGCGTCCGGTAGTAGGAGGGCACCTCCCGGCCCGGCTCTTGACAGGGTCCGCGGGCCACGGAGAGGCAGGCCGCGACGTCGGTCTTTGCCGAACGGTTGACGGGTGAACGTCCCTTTTTGACTGGGTTCCATGTCCCACTATCTTGTGTAGTAACGGACATTTCGCCTGTGCGGCATGTCACCGGCCGCCGTGATCCACGGACACCGGAATGTGACCGGCGCTACGCTGACCTGCGGTCACGCGACGACGGGGGTTGAGCGGGGATGGACACTGCGGTGTGCGGCACGAGGCTCGCGCCGGCCGTGGCCGGCGGGGCCCGTGCGGGCGAGCGGTACGGGCAGCCGGCCGGCCGCTGTGCGGGCCCGCCCGGAAAGCGGCCGCGGGACGGCGGCGAGCCGGTACGCGGGACCGGCCGGCCGAGCGAGGGGAGCGTCCTGTGGAACCCGTGACGGCGGCCGCCAAGCTCGCTTCCAGTGCCGTGACCCCCCTGATCAGGAAACTCTTCACCGCCGACCCCGCCCCGGGCGCCGCCCTCGCGGACCGGCCCGTCCGCATCTCCGCCCTCGTCTCCTTCACGGGCGAGCACCGCAGCCTCACCCGCCGCGACCTGGACCGGCTCGCCACCACGCTGGTGGACCGCGCGCTGGCCGCCGGCTCCCCCGCCGAGCCCGCCGTCGCCCCCGGCTCCCGCGAACCGCTCGTGCACGCGCTGGCCGACACCCTGCACGCCCTCGGCGACCTCACCCTCACGGACGTACAGGCCGTCGAACTGGGCCACGAGGCCCTCGCCGCCGCCCTCCGCTCCGCCGCCGGCGACCCGGCCCGGGACCTCCCCGCCGACGCCGCCCACCTGCACGCGAGCCTGCTGACCACCGCCTGCCTGCACATCCTCGACTTCTTCACCCGGCGCTCGGCCTTCGTCGCCCGCACGCTCGTGGAGCAGACCCGGCGGCAGAGCGAACTCATCGCCAAGGTGGACGCGCTGATCGCCCGCACCCCGCCACCGGACGGCACCGACACCGCCTTCGAGCGCCGCTACCTCGACCACACCGCCACCCGGCACGGCCGGCTCACCATCTACGGCATCGACCTGGCCGACTCCCCCGACCGCTGGCCCCTGGACGCCGCCTACCTCAGCCTGCGGGCGGTGGACCGCACCGAGGACACCGAGGCCACCGGCGCGGACGGCCTCCCCCCGGCCGCCCCGGCCGCACCGGTCCCCCGGCCGGCCGAGGAGGCGCTGGCCGACCACCCGCGCGTGCTGCTGCGCGGCGTCGCCGGCTCCGGCAAGACCACGCTGGTGCAGTGGCTCGCGGTCACCGCGGCCCGCGGCGAGCGCGGCGGCCTGATCCCCTTCGTCCTGCCGCTGCGCACCCTGGTCCGCCGCCCGGGCGGCCTCCCCGCGCCGGACGCCTTCCTGGACGCCGTCCGGGTGCCGTTCCACGCCGCCCAGCCCGCCGGCTGGGCGGACCGCGTCCTGCGCGGGCGCCGCGCGCTGCTGCTGATCGACGGCGTCGACGAGATCCCCGAGCGGGAGCGGGAGCGCACCCGCCGCTGGCTGCGCGACCTGCTGGACGCCTATCCCGGCAACCGGTGGCTGGTGACCTCCCGCCCCTCCGCCGTACGGGAGGACTGGCTCGCCTCCGACGGCTTCACGGAGCTGGCCCTGGCCCCGATGGACCCCGGCGACGTGGCCGCCTTCGTCACCCGCTGGCACACCGCCGCCCGGGCCGGCGCCCCCGAGGACGCGCACGAGCGCCTCGACGGCTACCGGCGCACCCTGCTCGACGCCCTGCGCACCAAGCCGGACCTCGCTCGCCTCGCCACCAACCCCCTGATGTGCGCGCTCATTTGCGCCCTGCACCGCGACCGGCGCGGCTATCTCCCGCACGGCCGACAGGAGTTGTACGACGCCGCCCTGTCGATGCTGCTCGTGCGCCGGGACCTGGAGCGGGACATGTTCGCCGCTTGCAGGTCCGAGTCCGGCTCCCTGGCCGGCCCGGAGGCCGGGTCCGATGAGGTGCGCCTCGGTGAACTCCCGCAGATCCAGCTGCTCCAGCGGCTCGCCTACTGGCTGATCCGCAACGGCCAATCCGAGCTGGACCTGGAGCGCGCGCAGCGGATCGTCGCCGACGTCCTGCCCTCCCTGCCCGCCGCCGCGACCCAGGGTGACGCCCGCGGCGTCCTCGGCCATCTGCTGCTGCGCAGCGGCCTGCTGCGCGAACCGGCGCCCGGCACCGTCGAGTTCGTGCACCGGACCTTCCAGGACTACCTGGGCGCCCGGGCGGCCGTGGAGGACGGCGACTTCGGGCTGCTGGTGCGGGGCGCGGCGGACGAGCAGTGGGCGGACGTGATCCGGATGGCCGTCGCCCATGCCCGGCCGCGCGAACGGGCCCGGCTGCTCGGCGATCTGACGGAGTCGGCGCGGCGGTTGCCGGCCGCGGCGAGCACCCGGGTACGGCTGCTCGCGCTGACCTGCCTGGAGCACGCCACCCAGCTCGACCCCGGCGTGCGGGCGGCGGTGCAGGAGAGCGCGGCGGCCCTGGTCCCGCCCCGCACCACCCAGGAGGCCCGTGTGCTCGCCTCGGCGGGGCCGGCGGTCCTGGAGCTGCTGCCGGGCCCCGAGGGGCTGAGCGACGCCGAGGCCCGGGCGGTGGTCGTCACCGCGTCGCTCGTCGGCACGGACGCGGCGGTGCCGGTGCTGGCGCGCTTCCGGGAGCATCCGGCGGTGACCGTGCGCGCCCAGCTGACCTGGACCTGGCACCGGTTCCCCACCGGCCCCTACGGGCGGGAGATCATCGCCCGGCTGCCCGAGGGAGACCTGTTCTTCACCGCCCACTCGGTGGAGCAGCTGCGCTTCCTGCGCGAGCTGGGCGGGCGCCCGGCCCAGCAGGTCGTCGGCGACGTCGACCCCGGCGAGCTGGCCGCCGCCCTGGTCCCGGACCGGGTGGTCGAGCTGCACGTGCGCGACAACGGGCTGCTGGACGGCCTGGCGGCCCTGGCGCCGCTGCGCCGGCTCGGCCACCTGGTCCTCGGCAACTGCCCGCGCGTGGACGACCTCAGCCCGCTGGCCGGCCTGCCGGTGACCCGGCTGTCCTTGAACCGGATGCGCTCCCTGGAACGCCCCGGGGCGCTGGCCCCGCTCGCCGGCTCGCCGGGCCTGCGCGACCTCGACATCGGCATGCTGCTGGCCGCCGGCAGCCTCGACGAGGCCCTGCCGCGGGACGTACCGCTGCGCTTCCTGCGGTTCACCAGGAACGCCCTGCACCACACCGGCCTGCGCGGACTGCACCGCCTGCGGTCGCTGCGGCGGCTGAGCCTGGGCCTGCTGGACACGCCCCTGTCCGCCGAGGACCACGAGGAGATCGCCCGGCTGGCCGCCCTGGAGGAGCTGCGGCTCGTCTGGGACGCCGTCCACTGGGCGGGGCCGCCGCTGCCCGGCGTCCGCGCCCTGCGGCTGTACATGTTCACGGGCCAGGAGGACCTGACCGCGGTGCCCGTGCTCTTCCCGGACCTGCGCCGCGTGGAGATCTCCCTGGCCGCGGACACCGGCGAGTTGCCCCCGGAGGCCTTGGCACCGCTGCCGGTCACCCCGGTCGTCACCCGGGCGACCAGCATGGTGTGACGCACGTCTCTGTACGCCTACCCCTCGGTAACCCTACGGTTCCCCTCGCGCCACCCTCAGCAACGAGCATGCTCCCAGAGCTGGCATGCCCCTGACACGGCCATGCCCTGACACAGGCAGCGTACGGATCACGCGTACGACGTGAGAGGACCCCAGATGACCCCCACGACGAACAGCCGCCCCTGGGCGCGCCGCACGTCCGTCACCGCCGTCTGCGTGGCCGCGCTCGCCGCGCTCGCCGCCCCGGCCCACGCGGCGACGGACACCGCCGGAGCGGCCGCCACGGCCCCGGCCGCGGCCGCCGCCGCGGTCGACTACCCCACCTGGCAGCAGGACTGCCGGGCGGTCATGGACCAGGCCCTGCCCTACCTGCGGGACCGGATCGCCACCGCCCGGCCGGGCGAGAAGCAGGCGATCGTCCTCGACGTCGACAACACCGCCCTGGAGACCGACTTCGGCTTCCATTTCCCGCAGCCCGCCAACCGGCCCGTGCTGGACGTCGCCGAGTACGCCCAGGAGCACGGCGTCGCGCTGTTCTTCGTCACCGCCCGGCCGGGCATCGTCTCCGCGCCCACCGAGTGGAACCTCGAACACGACGGCTACGACGTCTCCGGCCTGTACGTGCGCGGCTTCCTGGACCTGTTCAAGGACGTCGCCGCCTACAAGACCGCCCAGCGGGTGGCCATCGAGAACAAGGGCTACACGGTCATCGCGAACATCGGCAACAGCGCCACCGACCTCTCCGGCGGCCACGCCGAGAAGACGTTCAAGCTGCCCGACTACGGCGGCCAGCTGTCCTAGGTGTATTGATCACGAGCGTTGTTGACAGACCCGGGGTCTTGAACATGGCGAAGACCTCCGATGTGGTGGAGCTGTCTAGGAACACACCGC